>JBNRMP010000024.1:0-39496 GCA_050309685.1 Anaerohalosphaeraceae bacterium | reverse complement strand
GGACGACCCTGGCCACCTGCAAAAAACAGAACCAAAATGTCCTGAAGTTTATCCATGATTCGCTCGTCGCTCATTGGAGCAACAAAGAATATCCTTCGTTAATCGGTTAAAAACTGTGAACGGTTACAATACATAGACAATGATCTGAAAGACTGGATTACGGTTGCTCAAGCGCCCGACGGTCGGGAATACTTTCCGAGATGGGGGGCCGGGCTCGAATGCGGCCTGCGTCTGAAGACATGGACGGCGGTATTCTTTGCCCTGATCGACCGGGACGAGCTGACCCCCGCCGCTTGTCTTCTGATGCTTTCATCCATTCCGCAGCAGGCGGACTTTATCGTCCGCCGAGGGTCCTTCCGAGCCAATCACGTGGTGGCCGAGATGGTTGGACTAACCCAGGCGGCGCTGTGCTTTCCGGAATATAAGGACGCCTCGAAATGGCTGGATTATGCGTTCGGTCAGATGATCCGGCAGACAAGCGATCAGGTCTATCCCGACGGTGTCCAGAAGGAACTTAGCGGCCATTATCACAAGGTGACGCTTGAAACGTTTGATCAGTATAATGAGCTGCTGAAAAGGGCCGGCAGGGAACCGTTGCCTGAGCTGGAAACCGTGAGCTGCAGGATGGGAAATTATCTGGCGTATGCGATGAATCCGGCCGGCTATCTGCCCATGAACAATGACTCGTATCACCATCGCATGGCAGACGCCGTGATTAAAAAAGCCGAGGACTGCGACCGCTCCGATTGGCGCTATATCGCTTCCGGGGGCCGGTCCGGGCAAAGGCCCGAGGGGCCGGCTTCGGCGGTTTTTCCCTGGGCCAGGCATGTTTTCATGCGAAGCGGCTGGGATGCCGACGCCCACTACGCTTTTTTCGATGGGGGGCCCTGGGGGATTGCGCATCAGCACTATGACAAGCTCCACATTGAAATCTTCGCCTGCGGAAGAAGTCTTTTGGTGGATTCCGGCGTCTTTACTTACAAGGGATATTACGGAACTGATCCGTGGCGAAATTATTTCATCAGTTCGGCGGCCCATAATACGATTCTGGTGGATGGGGTCGGCCAGGGCACTTCGCCCAAGGAGTACAGCGAGCCGATGCCGGCGACCGACTATATTCTTACGCCCGATTACGATTATGCAGCCGCCGGTTTTATCGACGGCTACAAGGGGGTGATGGATCAACAGGTAATCGAGGGCACGGCGATCCACACCAGAAGGCTGCTTTATCTCAAAAACGCCTGCTGGGTCGTTCTGGATGAGATCAAAACGGACAGGCCGCGAACAATACAGGCCCTCTGGCACTATCACCCGGATTGCACTGTCGAGATTCAGGACCGGTCTGTTGTGTCGGTTGACCGGGGCAAGGGAAATCTAAGGATAACGCCCGTCACTGACGTTGACTGGCATGTCGAACGGGTCAAGGGCAGGTCGGATCCGAATGAAATTCAGGGCTGGTACAGTCCGGATTTCAATGAAAAGCGGCCGGCTTCTACGGCTGTTTTCACGGGGAAGATTTCCGGCTCCGCCGCTTTTGCCTGGGTTCTGGTCCCCGCCGTGGGGGAGGTGCCGCGAACCCACTCCAAGCTGATCTCGACCGGTCCTGCGACCTATGAACTGGAAGTCGAAATCGGAAAAAAGATGAAACGGATTGTGTTTACATCGGATGAACGCTGTCCCGTGGAAGTCATAGACCTTCCGGATCCGTTGCCGTAAAGGCATCGGTTTAGCCCCTTGGCAGTCGGCTTTTCCGCGCAAGCGGAAACGATCATAATAAGTTCGAAAAATGTTCCTGATCGATAATTTTCCGCTTGACGGGCGGCCGCGGCATTTGGCATATTAAATGTACCAAACTAAAGAGTGTGTAAATGGATAGAGAATTGATGCATACGCGGATGGTTCGCGGGTTCTTTTTGTAAATTGTCTCCGAGGAATACCCCCGCAGCCGGTGTTTTGCAATCGTTTTGGCATCTGCCTGCTGTGAATGGTTCAACCATGGCATATAAGAAATATCAGGTAAAAAGAGTTGATAAACCCATAGAGATCAGCGCCGATTGGAAAAAGCCCGTATGGGAGGCGATTGAACCGATTGCGCTGGACTTGTATATGGGTGAAAAACCCGATCATCAGCCCCTAACGCAGGTCAAACTTGCCTGGGACGATGACGCTGTTTACGTCATTTTCCGGGTGGATGACCGCTACATCCGGGCGGCGGCAACCCGTCATCTTGAAAAGGTTTGCCGCGATAGTTGCGTCGAATTCTTTTTTACGCCCGGCACGGATGTCGCCAAAGGGTATTTCAATTTGGAAGTCAATTGCATTGGAACGATTCTCATGGCTCATCAGCAGGCAAGAGGTCAGGACCGGCGATATCTTGACCGAAATGATCTCAACGCCATCCGGTTGGCGACCTCGCTGCAGAAAGGCAGGCCGGTTAATCCTGAAATTACGGCGTCAACCGTCTGGACGCTGGAGTACGCCGTTCCGATCCGGATTCTGAAAAAGTATGATGCCCTGGCTGCAGCCCCTGCACCGGGTGTCGTCTGGCGGGCTAATTTCTATAAATGCGGCGACGAGACATCGCATCCCCACTGGCTGACGTGGTCAAAAACCCCGCTGGCCTCGCCCGATTTTCATCAGCCGCATTATTTTGGAACCTTGGAATTTATGAAATAATTGAATTGAATCCGGACGATATATCAGCGGGTGACCGCCAAGCTTTGAATGATGATCGTACTGCTTCCGATGATAATAAATAATCGCCTGTTATGTAAGCATCTTTGAATTGCTGATAGAAGAAAGATATGACTTGCGCCGACCTCAAGCTCGATGGTATATTTAAAAACAACATGGTACTTCAGCGGGATCAGAAGGTTTCCATCTACGGGAATGCCGCTCCGGCCAGCCGAGTAACTGTGGCCTTCAACGGTCAGGTAAAGACGGTGACGGCGGACGAGTCCGGCGACTGGGAATTAAAGCTGGAGGCGATGGAGAAATCCTTTACGCCGCGAAAGCTCACGGTAACCTCGGATAAAGCCAGGGAGACGGTGGTTCTCAGCAATGTGCTGATTGGGGAGGTCTGGCTGTGCAGCGGACAGTCGAATATAGAACGCGGCTTTGGGACCTATCCCCTGCTGGCCGGTCGGGCCGGCGAGATTGACGATCCGCATATTCGAAGCGTCATTATTGAACGATGCGGCGCCGAATCGCCCCGGGACGAGGTGAGTTTCGATGAACCGTTTACCGACGGCTGGCATGAGGCCAAAGAGCCGTGGGTAACTCCGTTGCCGCCGGCGGCCTATTATTTTGCCGCCAAGCTCAGACGCGACCTGGAGGTGCCGGTGGGACTGATCGTCAGTGCTGTGGGGGGCTCCCAAATTCAGGCATGGATGCCGAAGGAAACAGTGGAAAGACTCGCCCTCGATCCCGAATCCGGCGACGGCGCCGGGACATTCTATAATTCAATGATTCATCCATTGAGAAAATTGACCATCAAGGGAGTCATCTGGTATCAGGGAGAATCAAACGGGCACATTCCGTACTCATATAATATCTTGGCAAGGGAGCACATTCAAAGTTGGCGGCGGATTTGGGCTCAAAACAACCCGCCCCTGAATAACATGCCCTTTTTTACCGTTCAGATCGCCCCTTATCGAACAACCCTGAACGGCCTTGCAAATGATGCATGGGCTTACATCAGAGATGCTCAGCTAAAGACCTTATCGCTGCCCAATACCGGTCTGGTGGTAACTACCGATTTGGGGGATTATGCCGACGTCCATCCCCAGGACAAGCAGCCGGTGGGCTATCGCCTTGCGCTGTGGGCGGAAAAGCTGGAGGGCTTGCCCGTCATACCCTCCGGCCCTTTGTACAAACAGGCGGTTGTGGTCGGCCATAAAGTAAAGGTGTACTTTACGCATGTCGGCTCGGGCCTGAAAGCCGGCCGCGTTGCGATGAGCAGCCGAATGAATGTATGGGCCAAGGACGATCCGGATGCCTATGTGGTTACGGACGAAAAACTCGCGGGATTTACCCTTTGCGGCGCTGATGGACAATTCTTCCCGGCGGAAGCCGAAATTGTCGAGGACCATGTTGAGGTGTCAAGCAAACACGTTCCTGCCCCGATTGCGGTTCGCTATGGATGGTCAACATTTCCTTTATGCAACCTTTTCAACAAAGAGGGATTGCCGGCATCGCCGTTTAGGTCCGATGATTTTCCGTATCCGGACACCCCGGACCGACTTAAGGGCAAAGTATAGGATATCGAAACGGTTATTGCCCTTGCAGCCGGCCCGGCGGGAGCCCCGCATCACGCGCCGTCGCCTCCGCATCGACGGGGATCACTCCCAGGACCAGATAACTGCCCGGACCGCGGGGATCAAAGGTGATTTCTCCGGCCGGGTAGCGAAAGACGTGAACATTAACGGCCGGACACTCTTCGACCTGCAGGGCGTTTCGCAGGGTACTTTCGATTCCGCCGTATTTGGCGGCCTGGCTGTCGATATCAAGATTCGGCGGCTGCGCCCAGATGGTGCGGTTTTCATTGAAGTAGCCGATGAGGATTTGCACGGGCACGTCGGTCCTGAGACGCAAGGGTTTGAGTGCCCCCGCCTTGCCTGCCGTATGGGACAGGCGAATGCCGGTCAGGCCTTCGAGTTCCTCGGCCGTCCGGAGGATGCGATAATCACGATCCGTAAAGGGGCGGGCCCCGGCTTTTATTTCGTAGGTTTCACAGTTTTCGCTTAGCAATTCGAAAGGGACATTTTTGAGTGGCGGACCGGCCTGGCTCCGCTGCGGCATGTCGTCTTGAAGGCGGGTCGTGCGAACCCGAAAGTCTTCCAGCTCCTTTTCATAGAGCGGCAGCATGTGTTCCCAGTGATAGTAGTAAGGAACGTCATCCTTCATACCGCGAATGGGAATACGGCGGTGGCCGGTTTGCAGGCTGTTGGCATAACGATAGGAATGACGGGTTCGCTCGGTCAGTTCGCGATAATGGTCCAGACTCTGGGCCAGATGTGTTTGGGCCTTGTGCATGCTTTCGGGATTATGGCGGTAGCCGTAATCCAGCACGAGGAGGGCGGCCCGAACTTTTTGAGCATACGACTTCGTCATGAGATCGATGCAGTGGATATCGTTGCGGAGCCGGCCGAACTCGTCCTGGTTGCGCGTCACCCATTGGGCCGCCTGTTCAATGGCCTCAACCGCCGCCTGGGCATGACGGGCGGCTTCCTCGATAACGGTAACAGGTGTTTCGCCGCTGTGCGGCTCGCCGGCCCATTCCTTTCTGGCATATTCATCCAGCCGTTCCCCCGGAGGGGCCTGCCACTCCCACAGGCCGCTGAAAGGGCGATAGGGTTCGGGATTGACCAGTTGATCCAGGAACATACCCAGGGAAAAAGTTTGACGGTTGCCTTCAGTGATACCCAGACGCCGCAGCAGCATGGGGGCGCAGTAGCCCGATTCATTGTAGGCTTTGAGAATCAGCTCCGCCGCCTGAGCGCTGCCGTACATTTGGGTCAGCCGTCGAATCCAGTATTGATGATCCTGTTCCGGATCCCGATCCGCCTGCCACAGATAACGGGCCCAGGCCTCGAACCAGATCCAGTCGCGTTTATACTGCTTGAGATAGGGGTTGACCTTGTCCGGCGCATGGGGCCAGTCCCAGTAAGCCAGGGGATACAGGTGCACCCCCTGGGCCCCCAGACGGTCGCGGCAGGCCAGCACGCAGCGGCGAATAAAATCCGGGGCGCCGTAACGAAAGGGCTCCAGGTTGGAAAGCAGATGCACGTTGACCACGTGGGTCGATCCCAAACGGCTCATGTCCAGGTGTACCTGCTGCCATTCACCTCGCGGTTCGAAAGAGGTCAGGGATTCGCCGTTGAACTTTGCCATCGTGTAGAGATTCGTATAATGCTTCAGGGCGGATTCCATCAATTGCCTGACGTTGCCGATCGAATGGGCCCGCACGACGATAGGGGGCTCCTCATCCCTGCCCAGGGCGGCCATCGCCTGCCGGACCGCCGGGATAATTACCTCGTTCATCCACGCTTCCTGGTTCTCCTGGCCCCGCAGGGCCTCCCCGAGGCAGACCAGCAGTCCCACATTGGGGTACATTTCCATGAAGCGGGCGATGGATTTGCGATTGTAATCGGCGACCGGTTCGCTGGGAGCCGCATGTTGAGTTTCAATGTGATGATGCTCCGCAAAGGGCTTGGACACGAAGATGTTGTAGAACATCTGAATGACCCAGATGCCGCGTTTGTTCGCCTCTTCCGTCAGCAGGCGGTAAGTTTCCACGTTGCGCTGATAGACCTCTTCCGAAACCTCCAGGGCGTAGGGATAGTCCTCCAGTTTGACCAGGGAGGCGAAGGGGTGGCCGTTCCACAGGTAGAGGGTGTTCATGCGGTTGTCAACGAGGAAGTCCAGGAACTCGATCCACTGATCCTTGTCATAAAAGAAGGGGAAGTGATCCGGCGTGTACGGGTACTCATAGGTGTCGCGGCCGGGCAAAACCGATGTGAGCTGCATGCCGATGCAGGGACCTCGCAGGCGGAAGGCGGGCTCTTCGGTAACGTTTACGGCCTCTGGCCACCGATTATTTTCGGTCACCCTGTCGATCAGTTCCATCGCTCCATAGAGGGCCCCGGAATCGCCGAATCCTTCAATGCGATAAGCCCCCTCGGCATCTCGATAGAGGTGAAAGCCCTCAGGCGTGCGGTCGCCTTCGACCCGGTTCAGTTTGCCGCTGCTGAGAATAATCCGGGCGGCGCCGAAATCCGAGAGATTTTTACGCAGTCGATCCGAAGCATACTCCAGGCGGGGTGTGCTCTCGCCCTTGATTTCAATGGCCAGGCGGCCCGGCGTTTTCTCGGTCTGACCTTCAATAACGCCGGACAATGCCGCTGCTGCCGTCAAAACGATTAAGACAGTCTTCATGGTTGTGTTCCTGCTCTTCATTGAATGTCCAAAACGCTGAAGCAAAGCCCCTCCATATCCGGAGCTTGCAGACGAATCGTATAATGGCCGGCATTGATGTAGCGTTCCGTGGTCGTGCTGAGCAATTTCCATTTATTGCCGGTGGGGGGAAATGCGATTTCCCGGCTGTGGACCACGGTTCCGTCCTCCGTCGCGATGTGCAAAGTCGCCGGGACCGCATGGGAGTTGTCGTTCAGATAGGTAAACCGCAGCGCATATTCCTGCGCCAGGCCGACATGGATGCGCCATTCAATAGCGCCTGCGGCGCCTGCGTCGAATCGGACGGCAGGCTTCTTTTTCACTTCCGCCTTTACGGCGCCTGTAAATGACGCATCCTGTGCCGCATACATGGTGCCCGGACGAGTCGGTTCTTCCTCGGGAAGATCGCTTGAACTCATCTTTTCCTTACGCAGGAGGTTGCTCCACGACCATCCGTAGGCCGGAGCCCCGGCGGCCGGTTCGATGCCCTCCTCCATGGTTGCGATTGCAATCGCGGAAATAACCGCCTGACCGACTTTGACCTCAGGGAAGGAAATATCCAGACTGCCGCCTCGGACCTTGACCGTGAGAATCTTTTGACAGGCGGTATCGTGTCCGACTTCGGACCAAATGTCCAGATCGTCGATATACGTCGTTCCGTTGACGGCGACGTCGAAGAGTCGCCACCCCCTGCAATCGGTAAAACCACCGGTGCCGTACCACGGTTCGATAAAATACAGCTCGACGCGATAGGTTCCGTCAGGGACCGGGAAATGGTACGACAGCTTGTGCCGTCCGTATCGAAATGTCTGGAACAGCTCCCAGTCCCTCGTCCCGCGGATCGGGTCGAAGGTCCGCCGCTGGCTGGCGAAATAGGGGCTCAGTTGCGGATAATCATCGGCCCACGAACGGGATCCCCAGCATGCCTCGTTCCTGCCCAGCGCCCGGTCCTGTTCCCACGTGTGTCCATACTCATCCGTATAGTCGTCGCCGCCGCAGTTGACCCGATAAAGATAATGATAGCCGGATTCGGGGCGAAGCAGCGGCTTGACATCGCCGTAAAGAAGCTCAAAATGCGGCGCTCTCGGCAAATGGTCCAACACGATAACATCTTCGGCCGCCCGCCTGCCTTTGCGGTAGCCGACGGCATGCAGCACATTGTATTTGACGTCTGCGTCCTTCCAGACGAAGTGCGTTCCGATGCCGCCGCGCCGGTGTTTCCCCAGCGACCGCGTGCGGCCGGCGTCATTAAACAGCTCCACCTCGTCGCAATTCGAATACACATGCACCGCCGCTTTGCAGGGCGCCCCAAAGCGGTCCGGCCATGTATGCGAGACGATGTACGCCATCGGAT
The DNA here is from genome assembly GCA_050309685.1 of Anaerohalosphaeraceae bacterium. Lineage (GTDB taxonomy): Bacteria > Planctomycetota > Phycisphaerae > Sedimentisphaerales > Anaerohalosphaeraceae > JBNRMP01. The sequence goes on along the minus strand of JBNRMP010000024.1, from coordinate 31,188 downwards.
CCTCGTGGGCCGGGACATAGTTGGCCCGATACATGTAATAGACGTCCAGGGGCTCTCCCCAGATTGTCAGCAGACCCTTGCTGTTGACCGGGCAGACCTTGTCGATCAGCCGCCAGCCTTCTTCCGCCTGGCGGCGGCCGGGATTGTCGTGCGAGTTGAAAAGCCATTGAAACTGACCGCATACCCGGTCTCTGACCGATTCGGCAAGCCGAACCTTGGTTTCCATGAGCCGGCACATGTGGTCCTCGCTCAAGATTCCTCCCAAGTCAGAGTCTCCCTCCGTATGAAGATCGATGCTGCGCCACGCCCCGTATTCGCCGTTGAGCAATTGGGTCGGCTGGACCAGCTCTTGATCGTACCGGTCCGGGTCCCCGCCATAGGTCCCGCTCCAGTTCTGAATCACATTCCAGTCGGCGCCCCGGCCGCCGTTGCAGGTGGTCACAAGACGCTGGGCGGGTGTTGTCGGGTCCATCTCGCGGATGATGGCGCGGCACTCGGCGGCAAACGCTTCCGGCAATACGCTTTCGTTCTGCAGGCCCCACAGGATCACCGATGGGCTGTTGCGCCGCTCTTTGATCCACTGTCGCAGGAGGTTTTTGAAACGGGTTCGAAAGGCATCGGTGTCGTACCAGATATGCGCTGAGAACTGCGGCCACCACAGTGTTCCCGTCCGGTCCCAGAGTTCCTGGTACAACAGGTGATGCGGCTGATGCGCATCACGGAAGGCGTTGAACCCGGCCGCCTTGATCTGCCAAACCCTCGCCCGTACCTGTTCCTCGCTGAAGGCATGGCTCTGACCCAGGAGATGCTCATACTCACAGGTGCCGTTTATGAATACGGGCCTGCCGTTCAGCAGGAAACGATTGTCCCCGTCTTGGCGCGTGATCGGCCAGCTTATCGTGCGAATGCCGAAGGGGGTTTTGAGCCGGTCGATGGTGCCGCCGTTGCGAACAATCCGGCTGTCGAGGATATACAGGTAGGGATGTTCGATGGACCAGAGGATCGGTTTTTTGATCGGGGCCGATTGCTTGAGTATTCGGGTTTCGCCGGGTTCAAGGGTCGCCTCTTGCTTCAACTGAAAAACCGATCTGCCCGCTTCGTCTCGAAATGTGCTGACGAGTTCGATGGTTTGGGGTTGATCGCCGTAATTTTTCACTTCCGTTTCGATGAATACCCTGTCAGCGCTTTCATTATTCCAAAGGTGCACGCCGTACGGTTCGATACGGACCGCATCGGTGATCTCCAGCACCACCGAACGATACAATCCCAACGGCTGTGAACCTTCGGAAAAGCCCCATTCGCTGCTGCATCCGCCGCAGACCCACGGCATGTCCATAATGATTGCCGGATGTTCGGTTTTCACAAAGAGTGTATTGTCGGTCCCGGGGCGAATGGCATCGGTTGCATCCAGCGTGAAAGTGACCCGGCCGCCCGCGTGCCGGCCCAGATCGTTTCCGTTCAGGACAACGGTTGCGTAAGTGCCGACGCCCTCAAAACGGAGAAAGACGCGTTTACCCTGCGCCGAGGCGGGAACCGCAAACTTCTTTTGATACCATGCCGTACCGTGAAGATTGCCGTGCTGCAGTTGACGATATCCGCCGTAATCGTCCCAGTTGTGAGGAAGATTAACCTTCTTCCAGTCCGATGGTGACGCCTGCCGGATAAATAGTTCGTCCGGGCGAGGGGTGTCGTTGAAGAGGGTCAGCCAGTTGTCGTTCAAAATGTACGTGGTCCGAGCAAACGCCTCCGAATAGGCAATATTCCACGAACACCCAAGCAGCATCGAAAATAAGATCACTCTCCTTGTCATACCCAAAGGATAGTAAGGCGAAAGAGGGGATGCAAGACATTTCTAATCCCTCTTTCCGGTCTGCCGCCGAACCGGTTTTTATTGCCTTTTTTCCAGTCGGAGTTCGTCCAGTATCCGGCGGCCGCCTGCGTCAAGGATCTGACGGATCATCTCGTCGGCAACGTCCATGGCACGCTTCGCCGGACCGGAGAGATTTTTTCGGATTTGGCGGGTGGCATCCAGACTGCTGAGGATCGCATGAACATGGATTATTCGATCCTCAATATGGGAATATACGCCAAGCGGAATGCTGCAGCCGCCGTGCAGACCGGCAAGGATTCGCCGCTCCGTTTCAGCAGTGATTCTTGAATCCCGATCATCCAGTTTGGCCGCCAAAGTGGTGGTTTCAATATCGTCCCGGCAGGTCTGAATGGCCAGCGCCCCTTGCCCCGGCGCCGGGATAAACTCATCCGGCGGCAGTGCCAGGGCGGTTTGGTCAAACAGACCCAATCGGTTCATGCCGGCCTGGGCGATGACGATTGCATCCATTTGGCCCTCTCGGACTTTACGAATTCGGCTTTCCACATTACCGCGAAGGGGTCGGCAGTCCAGATCGGGGCGGATTCGCTTGAGTTGGGTAAGGCGGCGGAGGCTGGAGGTGCCGACGACGGCATTTTGGGGCAGGTCATCGATAGAAAAAAGCTGTTTGGCGGCGACAATGACGTCATTTACCTGTTCTCTTTGCGGAATTGCCGACACGACAAGTCCGGGCGTAATGGCTGTCGGCAGATCCTTGAAACTGTGGACGGCGACATCGGCCTGTCCGTTCAGAAGGGCCTGTTCCACTTCCGATGTAAAAAAGCCGACAGATTCAGACTTGTATAGAAATTCGGATTTGTCACGATCCCCGGTTGTGGATACTTCTAATATTGAAAATCGTATAGTCGGGGCTAAAGCAGACAGGCGGCAAAGGACATCGTTGGCCTGCGTCATCGCCAGCTTGCTGGCCCGGGTGGCAATTCGTATCTCTTTCATTTCTCATCTTTCTTAGAGGATGACTTAAGTCGATATGATAGAGGGCGTAACCCTTTATTTCAATTTTTTTTGTTATATTTTAGATTCCTTGATCCTGAACAGCGTTATTTAGTATAATCTCGAAGATTCTCATTTTTTATAAGCAGGATTAATAGATGTCATTGCGCTTAATTTTTAATTATAAAAATGGCCTTGAACGCTCTTGAACGCAGGATTTTAGGCGCTATCCAGCATGGCATGCCGCTGTCCCCGACTCCTTATGAGGACTTGGCCCGGCAGATCGGGATCTCCACAGACGAACTCCTGAAAATTCTGAGACAATGGAAAGAGGAGGGAAAAATTCGCCGGGCGGGGGCGATTGTGAATCATTTTCGGATGGGCCGCGGGGCGGGGGCGATGGTGGTGTGGAACGTACCGGAGGAGGAGACGGATAAAACAGGAGAATTATTTGCCTCTTTTTCAGAGGTCTCACATGCCTATTTGAGGCCCGCCAATGAACAATGGCCCTACAATTTGTACACGATGGTTCATGCCGCCAATGAGGAGGAGCTGGAGGGAACGATTCAAACCATGAGCGAGCGGAGCGGGGTTAGTGATTTCCGGGTATTGAAGACCGTTCAGGAGCTGAAAAAAGTTCCGCCAACCTATATTGTCGAACCTTAATATGACTGGGAAATATCATGCTTGAGCTGCTGCCTGCAGAAAGACTGCTGTTTATGGGGATACTAATCCTTTCCGGCATGTCGTCCATTCTGGCCTGTTGGCAGATTATCCGTGACGACCCCCGTCCGGGCAACCTGTTGACGGCGTTTACGACGCTGCAGATTGGGCTGGGGGCTGTTCTGCTGATCTTTCGGGCGGCGGCGATCAAGGGATTTCCGTTGACGGGTGTCTTCGAATCAATGATTATCCTGATGGTTTTTGTCGGCATGACTTTTCTTTTTCTGTCCGCCTATCTTCGGCAGGTCTGGTTCCGGTCGATTATGGCCTGGGTGTTGTTTGTGATTGCGATCCTTGCGGCCGTGGTTGCCCGGCCCGCGTCCGTTCTGCAGGAGGCGGCCCGCACGCCGTGGGCGGCGGTTCACGCGCTTTCAATGGTGCTGGCGGCGGCGATGATCGTGTTTGCGGCGGCAATGAGCGTGCTGTTTTTGTGGAGCCGCAAACGCCTGAAAAGCCCGAAGTTTCTGACATTGCTGGGCAGGATGCCCACGATTGACAAACTGGAGGATCTGAATCTGCTGGGGCTCAAACTGAGTTTCGCAGCGCTGACGTTCGGGCTGATCAGCGGGATCGGGCTGGCGGCCGTCAAGTCCGCCGGGCTGGAGATGACGCCGGGCGACTGGCTGAGCGATTCGAAGATCGTCCTCGTCATTGTCGCCTGGATTATTCTGCTGGTGACGCTGATCCTCAGACGCCTGCTGGTTTTTAGCGGCTTTCGGACGGCCCAGGCCGCGCTGGCGGTCTGTTTTCTGATTTTGTTTGCCTTCATCGGCAGCAAGGTTTTCTGTAAATCGGGACATGATTTCGGCAGTCCGCAGACCGCGAGCACTCCTGCGGTAGAGAGATCTTATGCAGATCCTTTTAATCGGAATTAATCACAAGACCGCACCCGTATCGGTGCGCGAGCGGCTGGCCTGCGACCGGGCGCTGACGACGGAACTGCTGGGGCGGCTCGGGGGGGCCTATCCCGACTCGGAGTTTGTCCTGCTGTCCACCTGCAACCGGGTGGAGTGCTATGCGACTGTGGATAAGGCAGCGGGGCCGAAGCCGGCTGAACTGGCGAAAATGCTGGCCGATCTTCGGTCGGTGGAATTTGACGCGATTGAGCCGCATCTCTATATCAAGGTCAACGAGGACGCGGCGGCCCATCTGTTCACGGTGGCGGCGAGCATGGACAGCATGGTAATCGGGGAAAGCCAGATCACGGCGCAGGTCAAGCAAAGCTACCGGCTGGCCTGCGCCTGCGGGACCACAGGTAAAGTGCTCAACCGGCTCTTCCACGAGGCCTTCCGGACAACCAAGGAAATTATTACAAGGACGAGCATCTCCAGCCGCCGGGTGAGCGTGGCGGGAGTGGCCGTCGAGCTGGCCAAACAGCTCTTTTCGGATCTCCCATCGGCCCGCGTGGTTGTCGTCGGAGCCGGGCAGATGGGCCGGCTGCTGGTCGAGCATTTCAGGCACGAGCGGTGCCGGGATATTACCGTGGTCAACCGTTCCTGCCGGCGGGGCGGCCAACTGGCGCAGGAGTATGAGGGGGTTTATCAGCCTTGGGAACGACTGGATGAGGAGTTCCTTCGGGCGAATATCGTCGTGGGGGCGGCCGCAGCGCCGGAGGTCCGGCTGCCGGGCCGGGACCGGATCAAATCGCTGATGGCACAGCGGCGCAATCGGCGGTTGCTGATCATCGATATTACGGTGCCGCGGAGCTTCGAGCCGACCATAGGAGAGATCGAGGACGTGTACCTCTACAGCATCGACGATCTGGCGCAGGTGGCCCGGGACAACATCAAACTGCGGGAGGGCGATCTGGAGCAGGCCGTCGAGATACTTTACCGGTCGGTGTCGGCGTTCATGGACTGGTTTTTGACGCGGGACGTGGGGCCGGTCATTGGGCAGATCAAGGCGGCCTTCGAACAGATCCGCGAGATGGAGATGGACAGGTTTTTCGCAGGGCCGCGTCAGAAGGCGGAGTGCCGGGAAATGATGGAGGCCTCGATGGGGCGGGTGGTGAACAAGCTGTGTCACTGCGTGATTCGAAACATCGATATCCTTTCCCGCGAGTATGGGCCCCAGGAGGCGGAAAAATTCGCCCGGAGCATTTTGGACAACGCCCGGCAGATCCTCTCGGAAGACAAGAAGAAGGTTCAGTTATGAGGTCTCCTTCTGCGCATTCGCGAACGCTTCGGCTTCTGTTTTGGGAAAGCACCATCCGATGCAACCTGTCCTGCGCCCACTGCCGACGAATCGAGGGGGACAATACCGCCGATTCGGATCTGACAAGCGGTCAGGCGGCGGAACTGATCGACCGATTGGCCGCGATGGGGCGGGCGCAGGCGTTTATGCCGATCCTCGTCTTCAGCGGGGGCGAGCCGCTGTGCCGAGGCGATTTGTTCGAACTGATCGAACGGGCCCATAGGAAGGAATTGCGCTGCGCCCTGGCGACCAACGGAACGCTGATCGACGCGGCGATGGCCGGGCGCATCCGGTCGGCGGGAGTGGATCGCGTCTCCGTCAGCCTGGACGGGACGACGGCCGAGGTGCACAATAAGCTGCGCCGACAGGAGGGCTCGTTCGAGGCGGCCGTGGAGGGAATGGAGCGGCTGCGGGAGGAGGGCGTGCCTTTTCAGATCAATATGACCATGACGCGGTATAACGCTCATCAACCGGATGAGCTGTTCGAATTTGCACGGCGGGCGGGGGCCGCGGCGGTGCATCTGTTCATGCTGGTGCCGGTCGGCTGCGGCGAGGAATTTGACGAGGCGGATATGCTCTCGGCGGATGAGTATGAGGAACTGCTGCGGCAGGTAGCCCGGAAGGAACCTTCGGCGGGACTGGAGGTCAAGGTAACCTGCGGGCCGCACTATGAGCGAATTATTCGCGAGCAGGGGGGCAGCCCATCGGGACGGATGTCCCGGGGCTGCCTGGCGGGCTCGGGCGTGCTGTTCGTAAGCCACAGCGGGCAGGTGTTTCCGTGCGGATATCTGCCCATCGACTGCGGCCATATTCTCGAGACGCCGCTGGAGCGAATCTGGAAGGAAAGCGAACACCTGGCGAGAATGCGAGACCCGGAGCAGCTCAAGGGCAAGTGCGGCGCGTGCGGCTGCCGCGGGGTTTGCGGGGGCTGCCGGGCGAGGGCGTTTGCCGCCACGGGCGACTATATGGAAGAGGAACCGATGTGCCGATATGAGCCGCCGAAACGACCATCGTAGTCAAAAAGAAAACCGTTTATGATTAATATATCCAAGCTGTATTGCGATGAGCCGACGCCGGGAGACTGGCTGAGATACGGGATTCGGGGCTCTCAGCGCGAGGGCGAGGTGGTACCGAGGAAGGCCGCCGAGCGCCGGCCGATTGTCGTGTGGAACATCACCAGCCGCTGCAATCTGAAGTGCGTGCACTGCTATAACGACAGCGGGGCCCATACGGCCGACCGAGAGCTCACGACCGCCGAGGCAAAGGCCGTGCTGGACGACCTGGCGGATTACGGGACGCCGTCCGTCCTGTTCAGCGGCGGCGAGCCGCTGATGCGCCGGGACCTGTTTGAGCTGATCCGCTATGCCGGGGAGAAGGGGCTGCGAACCGTGATCTCGACGAACGGGACGCTCATCAGCCGGGAAAAAGCAAAGCAGATCAAACAGGCCCGGGTGTCCTATGTCGGCATCAGTCTGGACGGCCTCGGGCCGGTCAACGACCGGTTCAGGGGCGCGGAGGGGGCGTTCGATGCGGCGACGGCAGGGATTCGCAACTGTATGGAGGCCGGGGTGCGCGTGGGGCTGCGGCTGACGCTGACCGGGCGCAACGTGCAGGACCTGGATGGGCTGTTTGAGTTTTTCGAGACGGAGGGGATCGAACGGGCATGCTTTTATCACCTCGTGCCCAGCGGCCGGGGGAAGGGGCTGTTTGCAGAGGGCCTGACACATGCACAAAGCCGCGGTGCGGTCGAGACGATCCTGGCGAAGACGCGGGCATTCAAGGCGGCGGGCAAACGCACGGATATTTTGACGGTGGACAACCACGCCGACGGCGTTTACCTGTATCTCAAGCTGCTGGGAGAGAATCCGCGAAAGGCCGCCGATGTGCGAAAGCGGCTGGAGTGGAACGGGGGCGGTCTCAACAGCAGCGGTGTCGGGATCGGATGCATCGATTTTAACGGGAAGGTCCACGCCGACCAGTTCTGGGGGCACTACGACTTGGGAGATATCCGCGAAAAGAAATTCAGCGAGATCTGGAGCAGCGAGCGGGAACCGCTGCTGGCGGGCCTGCGCAACCGTCGGGCCCGCGTGAAGGGACGCTGCCGGATGTGCCGGTTTTTCGACCTTTGCGGCGGGAGTTTGCGGGTACGGGCGGACCTTTACTACGATGATCCATGGGCGCCGGACCCGGCCTGCTATCTGACCGATGAGGAGATCGGGCTGGATGAGGAAAAGAAACAGGAACTCAGAGAGATGGGGGAAGAGTTCAGACTGCCGGAGTAACGGTTCATGGCAGAATCGCAGTGCAAAAATCCTGTTGGGACAAGCGGATCGCGAGGTAAATTCAATGGATGATCTGGATCGCCGAATCGTCAGGAAACTCCAGGAGGACTTTCCCCTGGAGCCGCATCCCTATGAAATCCTGGCCGGCGGGCTTGGGATCGGGACTGACGAGCTTTGGAGCCGGGTTCTTGCCTTATCGGAATCGGGCATCATCCGGCGGATCGGCTTCAGCGTGGATTCACGGAAGATGGGATATTCCAGCACGCTGGTGGCGATTCGGCTCCCGACGGAGCGGGTCGAGGAGGTTTCCGCCCTGTTCTCAAAATATCCGCAGATTACCCACAGTTATCTTCGTGAGGATACATTCAATATCTGGTTTACCGTAATCGCGGAGGACCGCCAGAGCGTCCGGTGTATCCTGGAGGAAATCCGAATTGCGCTGGGGTTGCCGGAAACGGATATCATGGATCTGCCGGTTCGAAAACTCTTTAAGCTCGACGCCCGATTTAAGTAAATTTACTGAACTTTTCAAAATTCGACTAAATGTAGAAATGTAGATAAGCGGGCCGGGGATCACCTAAGTATATGATAAGTTATCTCTCGGATTAAGGGAGAATATATTATTTTCTCTTTTATCATTTCTGAAATGACAAACGCCGATAGGATATATTGGCGACACATAAAGGTCCATTTTGGCGGAGGATATCTTATATCTTCCTAACCGGTGTCAAAATAGGAAGACCGTGAATTCATTTGCGGATGGCCATGCAGGACCTTATAAGTAATGAGCTGACGGTCAAGGCCGCTGTTGACGGTTACGCGGCTGCTGACAATCGTGGTAAACTGACGAGAGACCCCCGGTTACCGTTGCGATCAGATAAAAACGAGGAGAACATGCAAATGAAACGAATCATTGCCTTAGTGCTTTACCTGTCAGCGGGCCTCTTCGGGGCAAGGGCCGATGAGATCCGGCAGTGGGATATTTTCGAACTCTCACTGAAGGGGCCGACGGAGGGCAATCCCTTTATCGGCATCGAACTCAGCGCCGTCTTCAAAAACGGCGACAGGACCTATGAGCCGGAGGGATTCTACGATGGGGACGGGATCTTCAAAATCCGTTTCATGCCGGACGCGCAGGGTGCCTGGACTTACAGGACAAAGAGCAACCGGCAGGAGCTTGACGGCCGAGAAGGGCGGTTTATCTGTACGGCTCCGGGGCCGGGCAATCATGGGCCCGTGCGGGTACGAAATCAGTATCACTTCGCCTATGCGGACGGCACACCGTTCTTCCCGTTCGGCACCACCATTTATGAGTGGCCCTTCCAATCGGAGGAGCTCAGAAAGCAGACCCTGGAGACCCTGAAAAACTCGCCTTTCAACAAGGCCCGCTTTCTGCTGATCCCGCCGTGGAAAGAGCATTATGTGACGGGACCGAATAAACTGGAGCGTTTCGCATTTGTCGGCAACTCAAGGGATAACTTCGATTTTTCCCGGTTCAACCCGGAATATTTCCGCACCCTCGAATGGTGCGTCTCCCAATTTCGCGATTTGGGCGTGGAGGCGGATCTGATCATCTTCCATCCCTATGACGACGGCAAGTGGGGATTCGACCGGATGGATGCGGCCACGAATGAGCGGTACCTGCGTTATGTGATCGCCCGGTTCGGGGCCTACCGCAACGTCTGGTGGAGCCTGGCGAATGAAAACAGCTTTATGACCCATCTGACGGACGCGGACTGGGACCGGCTCTTCCAGGTTGTGCAGGCCCGCGATCCGTATGAGCACCTGCGGTCGATCCACAACGCCGACCGGATCTATGACTACAATAAGCCGTGGGTCACGCACGTCAGTCTCCAGTACTATATGGCCGTGCGGTGCCTGGGCATTTCGCCGATGCTGCGGGATATGTACCAGAAGCCGATCGTCCACGATGAGATCAACTACGAGGGCAATGTCGAGCAGCGGTGGGGGAACATCTCCGGCGAGGAGATGGTGTATCGCTTCTGGTCGGCCTATATCGGCGGCGCCTATGCGACCCACGGGGACTGTTTCGGACCGTCCAACGACCCGGCATGGATTTCCATCGGCGGCAAGATGCAGGGGCAGAGTCCGGCTCGTATCGCTTTTCTGCGGAAGATCGTGGAGTCCGGGCCGGCCGAGGGGATCGATCCGATTGATCCGCATTTTGAAAACAATATCGGCGGTCAGGCGGGACGGTACTACCTGATTTACTTCGGCAAGGAGCCGCTGAGCGAGTGGGAGTTTCGACTGCCAAGGAACGGGCTGGAGAAGGGAATGCGGTTCAGGGCGGAGCTGATCGATACGTGGAACATGAAGATCGAGCCGGTGGACGGGGTGTTTGAGGTCGAGCCGCTCAACCGATACACGTTTGCGGATAAAAACAGGTCGAAAATAAACCTGCCGGGCCGACCGTATATGGCCCTGCGGCTGGAGCGAACGGAAGGGACCGGCAAAACGTTTTAGAGCCGGTGGGAATCGCGGTATTCCCTCGGCGTGCAGCGGCAGAGTTCCTTAAACGAGGTATTGAACCGGCTCAGTGAGTTAAAGCCGGATTCGAAGGCGATCTCAAGAATTTTTTTGTTGGAGGTTACCAGCAGACGTTGTGCATGTTGTATCCGGTGCTGGATCACAAAATTATTCAGGGTGACGCCAAAGGTTTTTTTGAAGGCATAGGCCGCATAATTGGAGTTCAGGCCGACGGCCTCGGCGATATCGGAAAGCTGAATCTGTTCCGTGTAGTGCTGCGCAATGAACTTGGCGATGCTTTCAACCTTGTTGAAATTCTGTGCCCCCACATGAACCGGCAAATGAGGGGCGGATTGGGCCTTGCTGTTCTCTAAATTCCTGGCCAGGCGCAGGAGACGGGCCCTGATTTCGAATAACACAATCTCCTGGTTGGAGGCTGAATCCCGATTGATGTCTCGGTGCCATTGCTTGAATAAATCCCGGTCATGAACAAATGTCGATGTTTCATATTCCTGTAAAACCAGGCCGTTGAGAATTTGAGTCGTGAATTTCTCCGGCATGCCCCAACTGAGCATCCAGGGTAGCGGAATCGTAACAACAAAATAGGATTCCAAGTCTGTAAAATCGACGATCTGGTGGGGAACGGCGGCCCAAAACAAGGCAAGGTTTCCGCCGTGGATCGACACCCGTTCTCCCCAAAAAAGATAGGTCAGACTCCCCTTTTCGAAAAAGTTTAGCTCGATTTCGGCGTGTTTGTCAGGGCGGTTCATCAGCCTGGGTTCCCACTGTTCACAGGTGAAACCATAGGGGGTAAATTCTTTACGCTCATGATTAAAATGTTCCATAAACCTAAAGATATGATAAATTACTTCAAAAATCAAGGAGGAATTCGTTATTTTCCCCTGTTAATATCTTATTTAGAATGTATAAAATAGAGGCATATACAGGACATTGTGTGCATGTAAAGTCTCAGTATATCCAAAAAGCCCTGCATTTTGAAGCGTGAAGGGCTGGCAAGGGCTTGACGGTTGCCTTATAAAGGATATATAATACATAAAAAAAGGAGAAGTGATATTCCATGGAGGAGTATTGGAGCCAAGCTCAGAGGTTTTTATGAAAGGAATGCAGAATTTTTTCATTTTAGGTACGATTCATCAGATTAAAAACAGAAATCTCTCAGCTCGGCTTGTCCCTATGCTGGTTCTCTTTCTGCTTTCCTTCGAGGGTGTAAATTCATACGGGGAGGCCGACAGGGTCGAACAGTGGGGCGTGTTTGAAACGGCGTTTGAGGGGCCGGCGGATGGAAACCCGTTTGTTGACGTGGAACTGACGGCGGTGTTCCGCCAGGGCGACAGCCGCATGGAAGTCAGCGGTTTCTATGACGGGGACGGCGTTTACCGGCTTCGTTTCAGCCCGCCTGCCCGGGGCCGGTGGACGTATGAGACCCGCAGCAACCGGCCGGAACTGACGGGTAAAATCGGCTCGCTGACGGCCGTTGCGCCGGGCAAAGACAATCACGGGCCGGTCCGCGTGGCGAATACGTACCATTTCGCTTATGCCGACGGTACCCCGTATTTCCCAATCGGGACCACCTGTTATGCGTGGGTGCACCAGGATGAGGCGCTCCGGGAGCAGACGCTCAGAACGCTGGCCGAATCCCCCTTCAACAAGATCCGTTTCTGCGTATTTCCAAAGCGCTATTCGTACAATGAGAACGAGCCCGTACTGTATCCGTTTGAAGGGACGCCGCCGAAGACGTGGGATTTTACTCGTTTCAATCCCGCGTTCTTCCGTCACTTCGAAGAATGCATCCGGCGGCTCGGCAGGCTGGGAATCGAGGCCGATGTAATCCTCTTTCACCCGTATGACAAGGGACACTGGGGCTTTGATCGGATGGACGCGGCTGACGATGACCGCTATCTCCGCTACATCGTCGCCCGTCTGGCGGCCTTTCGGAACGTCTGGTGGTCGCTGGCCAATGAATATGACTTTATGAGGGAAAAGCAGCCGGCGGACTGGGATCGCTTCTTTCAAATCGTCCGAGCCAACGACCCTTACGGGCGTCTGCGGTCCATCCATAACGGTACGCTCCTCTACAACCATACGCAGCCATGGGTTACGCACGCCAGCATTCAGAACGGTTCGGCGGTCGAGGATTATGGTCGGGCGGTGCTCTACCGGGATGTCTATCGCAAGCCCATTGTGTTTGACGAGGTTAAATACGAGGGCAACCTGCCCCAGCGGTGGGGAAATCTTTCGGCTCGGGAAATGGTGCTTCGTTTCTGGGAGGGCACTGTCGCGGGGACCTACGTGGGGCATGGCGAGACATACCTGGACTCCAATGACGTCATCTGGTGGTCCAAGGGCGGCATCCTGCACGGCCAAAGTCCCGCCCGAATCGCCTTTCTGCGCAAGATCCTGGAGGAGGGGCCTGCCGAAGGGCTCGAACCGATCGACAAGTGGCAGAACTGTCCTTTTGCAGGCAAACACGGCGAATACTACCTCGGATACTTCGGACGCGAGACCCTCCGGGAGTGGCCCTTTGAACTTTACAAGGCCGGGCTGTCCGACGGCATGAAGTTCAAGGTGGAAGTAATCGATACGTGGGATATGACCATCACGCCGGTCAAGGGCGTATTTGAGATTAAAAAACGGGACAATTATTATTATGCCGACAAAGACGGGCGAACGGTGCCGCTGCCGGGCAAACCTTATATGGCGATACGCATCTGCCGAATCCGCGAAGAAGGGTAGTTTTGCAGTAACTGTATTTTCAGAGAACTTATGAATGCAATGACGGACCAAGACCTGGTATTAAAATCGATTGAATACCGAATCCGATTGCTGGAGTATATCAAAAAGGCGAAGGCGGGGCATACGGGCGGGAGCTTATCGTGCGTGGATATTCTGAATGTCCTGTATAATTGCGTGTTGAATGTTTCGCCCCGGACGGCTGATGATCCCGGGCGAGATCGCTATATTCAAAGCAAGGGACATTCGGTGGAGGCGCTGTATGTGGTCCTGGCGGACCGGGGGTTCTTCCCCGAATCGGACCTGGAAACGCTCTGTCGGTATCGGTCGGCCTATGTCGGACACCCCACGCGGAAAATCAGGGGAATCGAGCAGAATACCGGCGCCCTGGGACACGGGATGGCGTTTAGTGTGGGAGTTGCCCTGGGGGGCAAGATGGATCACAGGTCCTATCGTGTCTTTACGCTGCTGGGCGATGGGGAACTGGCGGAGGGCTCCAACTGGGAATCGATGATGACGGCCGCTCACTACCGTCTGGACAATCTGACGGCGATTATCGACCGCAATCAGCTTCAGATTACGGGCCGAACCGAGGAGGTCTGCGCCCTTGAATGTCTGGCCGATAAGTTCGCCGCTTTCGGCTGGGCCGTGCGCAGCGTTGACGGCCACGATGTGGCCGCCCTCAGAGATGTCTTATGCGCAACCCCCTTCGTGCCCGGCGAGCCGAGCATGGTGATTGCGAATACGATCAAAGGCAAAGGCGTCAGCTTTATGGAAAATATCCCCCACTGGCACCATGGCGTCCCCAGTGATGAGGAGTACGAAAGGGCCGTTTGGGAACTCAAATCTCAGATGCAGGAGGTGAAAGGATGATCCCGCGGCCCCCGCACCAAATGGGTAAGGCCAACCTGGAGGTCTTCTCCGAAACCCTACTGGCCTTGGCCCGTTCGAATAAAAATATTCTGGTCGTTACCAGTGATTCGAGGGGATCGGGCAAGCTGACGCCTTTTACCGAGGAGTTGCCCGGCCAGATCGTCGAGGTTGGAATTGCCGAACAGAATCTGGTCGGCGTGGCCGCCGGCCTGGCTTCGACGGGCAAGATTGTATTTGCCGTCTCTCCGGGAAGTTTTTTAACGGCCCGGTCGCTGGAACAGATCAAAAACGACGTCTGTTATTCCGATCATCCGGTTAAGCTGATCGGGATCAGTTCCGGCGTCAGCTACGGAGCCCTGGGGTCCACTCACCACTCCCTGCACGACCTGGCGGTCTTGCGGGCGATCCACAACTGTACCATAGTGGTGCCCGCGGACAACTTCGAAACGGCCGAGGCCGTAAAAGCGGCTGTCGATATGCCTCACCCGGTGTTCATTCGTTTCGGAAAAAGGGCGATGCCGCACCTCCATCAACCCGGCGCCTCTTTCGAGATCGGTAAATCCCTGCTGGTGTGCGACGGAGAGGATGCGGCCTTTATTGCCGTCGGCGAAACCGTTGCGCCGGCGTTACTTGCCGCCGAAGCTTTGAAGGAGGAGGGTCTGACGGCGCGTGTCATCAGCATGCATACCATCAAACCTCTGGACGACGAGGCGGTCCTGAAGGCCGCCCGCGAATGCCGGGTCGTCATCACGGTCGAAGAGCACAGTTGTGCCGGCGGACTGGGAGAGGCATGTGCTTCCCTGCTCATGCAGGCGGGCATATCCGTGCCCTTCAGGATCGTCGGATTCCCGGACGCGGAAACGGTCACGGGCAGCCAGTTGGAAATCATGGCCCATTACGGGATTTCGCCGAACGGGCTGGCCCAAACCGCGAAGAGTTTACTCAATGGAAAACGGCTATGAAAGACACGTATCTGTTGGCAATCGATCAGGGGACCAGCGCCACAAAGGCGATTATTTTTGACGCCGAGGGCAGGATTGCCGCGAAAGGGAGCGAGCCCCTGGCCTCCTGTTATCCGCGGCCGGGCTTTGTCGAACAGGACCCCCTGGAGATATACCGGAACGTTCTGGCCGCCGTGAAATCCTGTTTGGCCCGGTTTCAGGCCGGGGTATCCCCCGATCTGAGCCAAATAGTAACTTGCGGGATTTCCAACCAGCGCGAAACATTCTGTTTATGGGACGAAAGCGGCCGGCCGCGGTGTCCGGCCATTGTCTGGCAATGCAAACGTTCGGCGGATATTTGTAACCGCCTTCGAGGTTCCTCCTTGGAACAGGCAATCAACCACCGAACCGGGTTAATTGCGGACCCTTATTTTTCGGGAACCAAGTTGATCTGGTTATGCGAACAGAGCCCCGAAATCAGATCCGCCGTGGAGAGCGGACAAGCCCTTTTCGGCACTGTGGATACGTGGCTCCTCTACCGACTGACCAAAGGCAAAAGCTATTATACGGATTATACCAACGCCTCCCGCACGCTCCTTTTCAATATTGACCGCCTGTCCTGGGATCCCTATCTCCTGCAGCAGTTCAATCTTTCGGGGCTTAGGCTGCCCGATGTCAGACCGTCCTCCTCGAACTTCGGGACCACCGATTTTGACGGCTTGCTGCCTTCGCCGATCCGCATCGGCGCCCTCGTCGGCGATTCCCATGCGGCGGCCTTTGGAGAGCGGTGTTTTTCGCCGGGAACGGCAAAGGCGACCCTGGGGACGGGATGTTCGATTTTACTGAATACGGGGGCCGAGCGTGTCCCGTCCGCTCGGGGAATGGTAACGACGATTTGCTGGAGCGCGGGAGATCGCGTGGATTACGCCCTTGAAGGAATCATTGTGTCGTGCGGCGCAACCATTAGCTGGCTCAAGGATAGTTTGGGGCTGTTGAGCGAAAGCGCCGAGAGCGAGGCGATGGCTCAATCGGTGCCGAACAGCAACGGTGTTTGCTTGATACCCGCCTTCAGCGGGCTGGGGGCTCCCCATTGGAACATGAATGTGAAAGCCGTAATCACGGGGCTGACACTGGGCTGCAATCGGAATCATCTCGTGCGGGCCGCCCTGGAATCGATTCCCTATCGCATTAAGGATGTGATTGCAGCCATGGAGCAGTGCAGCCGTATCCCCCTGAGGCAACTGTATGTTGACGGAGGCATCAGTAAAAACCGCTTTATCATGCAGTATATGGCCGACTTGCTTGACCGGGAGATTATCAACATCGGGATCCAGGATGTTTCGGCGTTTGGGGCCGCTTGCCTGGCGGGGCTGCAAACGGGGATTTTTCAAGGTCTGGACCGGTTGCCCCAAACGGCTCTCCATGAGATCAGGTACTGTGCCTCCGACCGGTTCAGCAGCGGCGAAGTACAAAAGAATTACGAGAGATGGATGACGGAGGTGCAACGGCTCAGCGCCTTCGAAGATGTTGACCGGCCGGACGCTGAAGAGATGAAGCCGTCAAAGCGGCGACGCCGGATCGAGGAGACCGCCGAAGAAAAGCTGCCGGCTTTCGAAAAAACGATTATTCAAGAGAGAATAAAATGAATCAGTTGATTCGATTGATTCTTGTTCTGTCACTCGCTATTGCATATGGCTCATACGGGGAGGCGCCGAATGATGCCCGGCCGGGCGTGGTGGCGGAGGAATTTGTTTTTGAGACCGCCCCTTTCCCTTCGTGTCACGCTTCGACAATCCTGGAGCTGCCCGACGGCGAGCTGTTGTGCGCGTTCTTCGGCGGCACGGCCGAGCGTCATCCCGACGTCGAGATTTGGCTTTCGCGCAAGTCCCCCGGCGACAAGTGGACCCCGCCCGTGAGTGTGGCCGACGGCGTGAAGCCCGCAGGCCGACGGCTGCCGACATGGAACCCCGTGCTGTTTCAGACACGCGGCGGTGAGATCATGCTCTTTTACAAGGTCGGCCCCAGCCCCGGCGAATGGTGGGGCATGGTGAAGACCTCCGGTGACGGCGGCCGTACCTGGAGCGAGGCGCGCCGGCTGGGTGACGGGCTGATCGGTCCGGTCAAAAACAAGCCGATCCTGCTCGCCGACGGGGCCATTGTGGCCGGTTCCAGCACCGAGGACAACGGCTGGCGCGTTCATGTCGAACGCAGCACGGACGATGGCAAGACCTGGCAGCGCATCGGTCCGCTTGATACGGAGACCGAGATCGGCGCTATTCAGCCCACGCTTCTGACGTATTCCGACGGCCGTATCCAGATGCTCTGCCGCACCCGAAGCGATGGTTTCATCGCCCAGAGCTGGTCCGGGGATGGCGGACTGACCTGGTCTGCGCTGGAGAAAACCGTGCTGCCCAACAACAACTCGGGCCTCGACGGCGTTACGCTCCGCGACGGGCGGCAACTGCTCGTGTACAACCATTCCACACGCACGCAGCCGGGCATGGGGCACAAGGGACGCGGCGTGCTGAATGTGGCGCTGAGCTGTGACGGCGTCCGCTGGGACGCAGCGCTGGTACTCGATTATCTCGATGAACCCGGCAGACAGTTCTCCTACCCGGCCGTAATTCAGTCGCGGGACGGGCGGGTGCATGTCGTCTATACCTGGCATCGTCAGCGCATCAAACACGTTGTGCTGGACCCCGCCCGCCTGGAGACCGTCCCCATGCCCGAAGGCCAATGGCCGACCGGGTCAAAAATAATAACCGGCAGAGAATCTGATCAGGCAGACGGTTTACATCCGTAAGCAATCAATTGCTGAAGACGACTCGCGCATCGGAGGGGCGCATTCGCGAAGCAAGCCGATGGCGAAAGACGTCCCTCTTACCACAGTTCCGGATTATTGGCGGCGGGGCAGTATTTAGCGATGGGACAGATCGGGCAGTCGGGCTTGCGGGCCTTGCAGAGGTTGCGGCCGTGGAAGACCAGAACATGGCTGAACATCGTCCAGCCGCCGTACTTGTGCTTCGGTACGATCTCCATCAGGTCGTATTCGAGCTTGATGGGGTCGCTGTGCTCGGAGAGCCCCAGCCGGCGCGAGAGCCGAATCACGTGCGTGTCGCAGACGATGCCCGGCGTGTCGAAGGCGTTGCCGAGAAGGACGTTGGCGGTCTTGCGGCCCACGCCGGGAAGCCGGAGCAATTCCTCCATCGTCCGCGGAACCTGCCCGCCGAACTCCTCGACGATCATCTTCGCGGCCCCCTTGATGTTTTTGGCCTTGTTGCGGAAAAAGCCCGTCGAACGAATGTCCTCCTCGATCTGCTCCTGCGGGGCCGCGGCCCAGTCCCGGGCGCTTCTGTATTTTTTGAAGAGATCCCGCGTGACGATATTGACCCGCGCATCGGTGCACTGGGCCGCCATGATCGTCGCCATCAGCAACTCCAGCGGGTTGGTGTGCTCCAGCGCGGTTTTCGCCTCAGGGTACGTCTTGCGGAGAATCGGAAAAATCTTCTCCACCCGCGCCTTGGCTTCATCCTTGTTGACCCTGATTTTCTTCTTTGCCATAAAGTCCTCCGAAGTTACTGAACCGTATGAACGGTCTCTTTAAATTCCTGAGGCGAAAAAATGCCGCGGAGTTTGATCATTGTTTGACGAGCCGGGTCCAGGATCACCGTGACCGGCACGTTGCCCGCTTCGCCGAAGACGGTGTTGAGGTCAACTGCCGCCGGGAAATCGGCCTGCGTCGTATCTGCCATGACCGGCAGGAAGCCGCGCTCCTCGATCAGCCGGGCAATCGCCGGGTCCCGGTATACGCGGCTCTCAACCACTTTGCAGTTGGTGCACCAGTCGGCGGTGAACTTGATCACGACCGGGCGGCCCTCGGCGAGGGCCTGGGCAATCGTATCGGCCTCATACGGCTGCCAGTCCACCTTTGGCTCTTCCGGGGCGGGCAGCAGCCAGAAGCCCGCCGCGACGGCGATCAGGACTGCCAAAGCCCGCACGGCCCACTTGCGGCCCGCCGGCGCACTGTAGCCGACCCATTGTCCCCACATCCACACGCAGAAGCTGAAGATCACGCCGTACAGCAGCACATTGATCAGCCGTTCCTTCGGCAGGGCGGCGAGCGTGAACTTGGCGGCGATCAGCAGCAGCAGAAAGCCGCCCGTCTTCTTGAAGATTTCCATCCAGCCGCCCGGCTTGGGCAGGTAGTCCATCAGCCGGGGGACGGAAACCAGCACGCCGTAGGGCAGGGCCATGCCGACGCCCATCAGCACCAGCGCAGCGCTGCTGACGACGAGCGGCTGGGTCTGGGCCCACACGAGTACGGCCCCGATCAGGGCGCCGCTGCACGGGATGCTCAGAATGCCTGCGAAAAAGCCCATGCCGACGGACCCGCCGAAACCCGGCCGGGACTGATGCCCCGAGACCGACGACGGCAGGGCGATTGTCAGCACATCGAGAAAGACCAGGGCGAAAAAGACGATCAGCAGAAACAGGGTGATGACGGCGGGGGGATTGCGATAGATGCTATTGAGATCGATGGCCGTGCCGGTTGAAATTGCGATGATCGCGGAGATGAGGGCGAAGACCGCAAAGAACAGGACAATGCCGCCGCAGAAGGCCAGCCCGAGAGCGAGCCGTCGAGGCCCCGACTCCTTCGCCTGCGATACCAGCCGCATCACGATCAGCGGCAGGACCGGCAGCACGCACGGCATAATGTTGATCGAGAGCCCCGCCAGGACAGCCAGGAGGAAATAGAACGGCACGGTGCGGGTTTGAGCCGGTTCGCCGCCCACGGTTTCCTTCCAGCCGGAAAGAGTTTCAGCGAGCGGACGATTTCCTTGCAGATCAGGCCCGGTAGTTTGCGATTGCATTTCTGCCGCCTGCGGCCGAGCTGCGGCGGATTCGACGGCCTGCATTGGTTGTCCTTCCGGGCCGACCGACACATCGATCGTTTTCTTGAAAGGCGGCAGGCAAAGCTGACTCGTGCAGGCGATGCCTTGGATGGTCACAACGGCGGTCGCGGCCTTGCCCTCCTCCAACCCGGCCGTGATCGGCAGGAAAACCTCGAAGTCGCCCGCATAGACCTCGATCCTCTTACCTGTTGAATCGGTGAAATACTCGACTTCGGGAAACTGTGCCGGCCCGAACGTCAGTTGGTCCGACTGCGCCCCGACTTTGAGCTGAAGGCCCGGAGCGGGAGCGGTCTTCTCCAAGGCATAATAGTGCAGGTCCTCGGTCCCCCGAAACTTGACCACCAGCCCGGGCTCTCTGCTCCGCTGCCCCCTCTCGACCCGAGCCGACGAAAACTCCTCTTGGTGGCGGACAATATCAACCGAATCGGACAGCTCCTGAGCCGGGGAAGCAAGGGACAATGCCGTCAGTGCAAAGAGGGTCAGAATCCAAATAGATTGTCTTGGGTTCATAGCAGCGGCCTTTCCGTTATCCGTCATTCACAGGTTTCCCTACCATTACGCCGGCATCGGCGGGACGGTTTGCGGCGAAATTACGGAAAATTCTTATTGTTACAAGTATATCTCTTTTATACGGTTACGTAATATAACAGATTTGGATAAACAGGCAAGTCCGCAAAAGCAGAAAAGGGGCATCTTTGGGGGTTGCACTTTGGAGCGGTTTATATTAGTTTAACAAAAGAGGGAATATCTGAATACGGAACAGTGAGAACGGAAGGGAGTGTATATGTCTCCACATCGCCGAGCCCAGTTGGCTTCGACTTTATTCCGCCGGTATGAAGGAAATCCAATTCTGACCGCCGGTCAGTGGCCATACCCGATTAATTCAGTCTTTAATCCCGCCGCCATTTCGTACAACGGCCAGGTGCTCCTGCTCAACCGCGTCGAGGACCTGCGGGGCTTTAGCCACCTGACGGTGGCCCGCAGCGACGATGGCCTGACGAATTGGCAGATCGACCCCACTCCCACACTCGAACCGGACCGGACCAGCGAGGAGATGTGGGGACTGGAGGACCCGCGGATCGTCTGGCTGGAGGAACAGAAACAATACGCGATCACGTATGTCTCCTTCAGTGTCGGCGGGCCGGTTGTGTCGCTGGCGATCACTCGAAACTTCAAGACCTTCGCCCGGCTCGGCGGGATGCTGCCGCCGGAAGATAAAGACGCGTGCCTCTTTCCCCGGCGCTTCAACGGCCGCTTTGCCCTGATCCACCGGCCTATTGTCCGCGGCGAGGCCCACATCTGGCTGAGCATGTCGCCGGACCTCAAGCACTGGGGCGATCACCGCATCCTGCTTCGGACCCGCTATGCGCACTGGGACGGGGCGCGGATCGGCCTGGGCTGTCAGCCGATTGAGCTGCCGGAGGGCTGGCTGATCGTCTATCACGGTGTACGCCACACAACCGCCAGTCAGATCTATCGCACCGGCCTGGCCCTGCTCGACAAGGAGACTCCCTGGCGAGTCCTGCGCCGCAGTGAAGAGTGGGTGCTTGGCCCGCGCGAAGACTACGAGCGGATTGGCGATGTTTCCGATGTAACCTTTGTTACCGGCGCCGTCGTCAAGGAGAAAACCAACGAGCTCTACCTCTACTACGGGGCCGCCGACGACAAAGTCGCCGTTGCTATTGCCAACATGGATGAGGTCCGCGAATACATTATGAGTTGTCCCGAGGTCACGGAGTAACATATCTTTTTTGTGAATTGCGTTTCCTCTTGACCGCAGAATGTCTGCGCCCATAATGAGCCGCATGAACGAACGAACGCGACAATGGATTGAATTGGATAAACAATACCTCTGGCATCCGTTTACGCAGATGCAGGGCTGGCTCGCCTCCGAGCCGGTCATCATCGAACGGGGCGAGGGCTTCCATCTCATCGATACCGAAGGCCGCCGTTATATCGACGGCGTGGCTTCGCTCTGGTGCAACGTGCACGGTCACCGCGTCCCGAAGATCGACGCCGCCATTCGCGAGCAGCTCGACCGCATCGCCCACAGCACGCTGCTGGGCCTGGGGCAGACCCGCTCCATTGAACTGGCCGAGCGGCTTGTGAAGATCGCGCCGCCGGACTTAAAAAAGGTCTTCTACTCCGACAGCGGGGCCACCGCCGTTGAGATCGCCCTCAAGATTGCCTACCAGTACTGGCAAAACCGCGGCGAGACGAAGCGAACGAAGTTCGTCGCCCTCCGCGAGGCCTATCACGGCGACACGGTCGGCTCGGTCAGCGTTGGCGGCATGGAGCTTTTCCACGGCATCTTCAGGTCGCTGCTCTTCGAGACCTTCTACACCCCCAGCCCGCACCCGTACCGCTTCGACGGCACGCCGGAGGAGTGCGCCGCTGCAAGTCTCGAAGCGATGGAGACTCTGCTGCAAAATCACGCCGGCGAAATCGCGGCGATTATCGTCGAGCCGCTGGTGCAGGGCGCGGCGGGCATCATCGTCCATCCTCGCGGCTTTCTCAAAGGCGTCGAGCGACTCGCCCGAAAGCACGATGTCCTGCTGATCGTCGATGAGGTCGCCACGGGCTTCGGTCGCACAGGCACGATGTTCGCCTGTGAGCAGGAGGACGTGAGGCCCGACCTGCTGTGCCTGGCGAAGGGCGTCACCGGCGGTTATCTGCCGCTGGCGGCGACGCTGACGACGCAGGCCGTCTTCGATGCCTTCCTCGGCCGCGTCGATGAATTTAAAACCTTCTATCACGGCCATACCTACACCGGCAACGCCCTCGCCTGCGCCGCCGCCTTGGCGAGTTTGGACCTCTTTGAGGAAAACCGCGTCCTTGAGTCGCTGCCAGCGAAGATTGAACTCCTCGAATCGTCGCTGGCGCAGATCAGCGAATTGCCCTGCGTCGGCGACGTCCGCAATCGCGGCCTGATGGCCGGAATCGAATTGGTGAATAATAAGAAGACAAAAAAATCGTTCCCGTATGAACAGACGATCGGCGCCAAAGTCTGTGCCGCCATGCGACCCCGGGGCGCCATGCTGCGGCCGCTGGGTGATGTGATCGTCCTCATGCCTGCCGTCGGCATGGACACGCCCACGCTGCAAACGCTGCTCGGGATCGTCGAAGACACGATCCGCAACGATCTTCCCGCCCTCGTGAAAGGACTGTAGATGCCTCTCGACCTCCACCTGCCCAAAGCCCGCGGTCTTTTTATCACCGGCACTGACACCGGCGTGGGCAAGACGCTCATTGCCGGAGTAATCGCCCGCCTGCTCGGTTTGCAGGGCCTTCGCGTCGGCGTCTTCAAGCCCGTCGCTACCGGCTGCCGGCATGAGCGCGAGGGACTCATCAGCGAGGATGCCGAGTTCCTTGCCTTTGCCGCCGACTCATCGATTTCCCTGCATGTCATCAGCCCGATCTGCTATGTCACCCCTGCCGCCCCCGTCGTCTGCATCGAACACGAACACCGGCCGATGGACTGGGAGGCCATCGCCGCCGCCTATACCTGGCTGGCGCAGAATTTCGACGTAGTGATCGTCGAGGGCATCGGCGGGGCGATGGTGCCGCTCACGCAGACCGAAACGGTACTTGATCTCGCCGTCGAGTTCGACCTGCCGACCGTGATCGTCGCGCGTCCCAACCTCGGCACGATCAACCACACGCTCTTGACGGTCGAGGCCGTTCGCGCTGCGGGCCTGCCCTTGGCGGGTGTGGTCATCAGCGGCTATGACGCCCTCATCGCCGACCTCGCCGAGGAGACCGCCCCCGATGTGATCGCCCGCTTCGCCGATACAAACGTTCTTGCCGTTGTCCCCCGCGATGAAGCGTCGAGCGTTAATCCCCCGCGTCTCGGTCCCGCCGTCCTTGACGCCCTCAAACCCACCGACTGGTACCGCCTCGCCCGAAGCTGAAAAACACAATTTGTCTTCACAGGTAATTATATACCCTTAAATTCGTGTAATTCGCGGTCGCTTGGAATTTCTGCGAACCGTCAAACATTTTTAATTTTGATTCTATTGCTTCCGGTGTTCTAAAGCAGTACAATTTCACTTTTTGTTGTCTTGTTATTTTGTGGGAGTATAAAATAATGCCTTCTCGACAGCCGGAGTTTCGGCGGTATCTGGTACCGATCGATACGGTCTCTAATCAGCAGTTTTTCACGGATTGTCTGGTCATCGGGGCCGGCGTGGCAGGCCTGCGGGCAGCCCTCGAGGCGGCCGAAACGTGTAATGTTACTCTTGTCTGCAAGGACACTCTCCATGAGAGCAATACATGGAATGCCCAGGGCGGCATCGCCGTCGTCATCAGCGACTGCGACACACTTGAAAGCCATGTGCAGGACACCCTCAGAACCGGTTGCGGTATCTCCGATAAGAAAGTCGTCGAAAAGGTCGTCAGCGAGGCCCCTGGGCTCATCCGCGAACTGGTGGACTGGGGCACGGCCTTCGACCGGGTGGACGGGGTCATCGATGCGACCCGCGAGGGCGGCCACAGCCACGCACGCGTAATCCACGCCCTCGGCGACTCCACCGGCCGGGGCATCGCCGAGACGCTCATCGAACGCGTCCGCCGACACCCCAACATCCGCATCATCGAGAATTTCTTCACGATCGATCTGCTGACTAACGGTAAAGACGAAACCGAGTGCGTCGGGGCGGTCGGTTGTCGGAAGGGCGGTCCCATCCAGATCATCTGGGCTTACCAGACGATCCTCGCCACCGGCGGGGCGGGACGGCTTTACCGCGAGACCACCAATCCCGAGGTGGCCACCGGCGACGGGCTGGCCATGGCCTACCGGGCCGGAGCGGTTCTGCGTGACATGGAGTTTATGCAGTTCCACCCGACGACGCTGTACATCGCCGGCGCTTCGCGGGCCCTGATTACCGAGACGCTCCGCGGCGAGGGAGCCATCCTGCGGGATATGACCGGCGAGGCCTTTATGAAGGAGTACCACCCCGACGGCGAGCTTGCCCCCCGCGATGTGGTCAGCCGGGCGATCCTCGACCGAATGCTCAAAACCAACTCCACCCACGTCTATCTCGACATCCGTCACTTCGACAAGGGGCATTTCAAAAAGCGATTCCCGCTGATCAGCGAATTCTGCGAGAGTTTTGACATCGACGTGTCCGTCGATATGATCCCCGTGCGGCCCAGCGCCCACTATATGATCGGCGGTGTCAAGGTCGATAAGCGGGCCATGACGAGCGTCCGCCGCCTCTGGGCCTGCGGAGAAGCGGCCTCCACCGGCCTTCACGGGGCCAATCGGCTCGGCAGCAATTCGCTGCTGGAGGGGCTGGTCTTCGGCAAAATCGCCGGACGCGGCGCCGCTGAGGAGTTTGCCAAAAAGCCGCCCAAACACGAACATCGCAAGCTGTTTTACAAGGTGCAGCCGTCCGACCGCAGCCGCCTCGATGCCCAGGACGTCCGCAACTCGCTGCGAGCCCTGATGTGGCGCAATGTCGGCATTGTCCGGCAGGAACAGCCGCTTCAGGAGGCACAGGAGATTATCCGCTTCTGGCAGCGGTATGTGATGGACAAGGTCTTCGAGACGCCGTTCGGGTGGGAATGCCAGAATATGCTCACCATCTCCGAGATCATGGCCTGGAGTGCCCAGATGCGCCGGGAAAGCCGCGGCGTGCATTTCCGACAGGACTATCCCCATCGCGACGATGCGAATTTCGCCCGGCACATCGAGATCAGACGCGGCGGACAGGACGCCTCATAGGGTCGTAAGGGCTAACGGCGTTTGCGCAAGGTCAGGGCGACGCCCATCGCAAGGATCAGGCAGGTCGCCGGCTCGGGCACGGGCGTCCAGCTCGAATCCGCCAAACAGGTAAATACGTTAAGGGCGAATTGCGAGTTGTCCGGTATGGTGAGGTAGGGCGGATTATCATAGGCATTGTAGGTCCAGAGCGTACTGTCGCCAAGGATCATCACGCGACCCTGTCCATAGATTCGGCCCGCCGCTATTGTATCGCCCGCCGCCGTTCGGGCCAGGGATGTGAACGCCGATCCGGTATCGATGGCGGCGGCATAATACATCGAGAGCCCGCCTACGTTGTCAAATATGCTGTTCGGTGTGAAATCCGAAACCGACACAGGGTTGAAAAGCAGATCCCCCAGCGACGCTCCAAATCCTTCAACCACAGGGGCATAACGGCTGGTGACACCGGAGGCATCAGCCAGGATCAGCAGCCCTCCGCCGGAGAAAACAAAGCTCTGCAAAGTCGCAATTTCAGTCAAGGTGTAGGTGGAAGAGGCCGCGCAGGGGGCTGCAATGACGGCAATCTCGTAGCCCGACAAGGTCGATTCGGAAAAACCTGCGCTCGTTGTGTCCAGGTTCATTCCGTTGCCCTCAAGCAGCACCATCAGTTGCTGATAATACCCGCCGTAGAGTGAGGGCTTGTAGTCGTTCGAAAAACAGCCGTGGCTGGTATCCCATAAAATATCGACGGCAGCGTAGGACGACGAAGCGGAGGCAAGGATGAGTACAACCAAGACAAAAAAAATCTGATTTTTCATGCTACCCTCGCGAAAACAAATCCAGATCTCCAAGCTCTTTTATGTCTTTGCTTTCGCTCCGTCCCCCATCTTTAGTGATAGACTATTTATACCAGATTCACGGTAAGGAATCAAGTAAAATTCCCTATTTTCACGGTCATTGATCTTTATCCTGACAAAACAAGTCGTGTATTTGTCGGTTTTTCAGCGATATTCGGCAGCCGGGAAGTCAATTTCCCTTGCAAAAGAGGGTGATTTTCCGTAAAATCCTTCGTTTCGCCGGAGGGTCCCTGCGCTAAGGCGGGATAGTCCGGCCGTGAGTTTTTGGAGTTTTTTAAGTGTTTGATGCGTTAACGCAACAACTGAATTCAGTCTTTCGTTCGCTCTCCGGGCGGGGCCGGATCACCGAGGCCAACGTCTCGGACGCCATGCGCGAGATCCGCAAGGCCCTGCTGGAAGCGGATGTGAACTATCATGTCGTCAAGCAGTTCTGTAAGGACGTGCAGGAGGCCGCTATCGGCGCCGAGGTGATTAAGAGCCTCAAACCTGGGCAGGTCATGGTCAAGATCGTCCACGACAAGCTGGTGGAGCTGATGGGCCCGGTCGATACGCGGATCTACTATGTGTCGCCGGGACCGACGATCATCATGATGGCCGGCCTCCAGGGTTCCGGCAAGACGACAACCACGGGCAAGCTGGCCAAGTACCTCCTGAGCAAGGGCAAACGCCCGCTGATGGTGGCCGACGACCTCCAGCGGCCCGCGGCCATCGACCAGCTCATCACGCTCGGCGAGCAGCTTGAAGTGCCCGTTTATACGGAGCGCGACACGAAGGATGCCGTGCGGGTGGCCAAAAACGGCGTCAAAACGGCCAAAGACACCGGCCGCGATGTCGTGATTATCGATACGGCGGGGCGGCTGCACATCGATGAAGAAATGATGCAGCAGGTCGCCGATATTGACAAGGCCGTCAACCCGCACCAGATCTACCTCGTCTGCGACGCGATGACCGGCCAGGACGCGGTCAACTCCGCAAAAGAGTTTAACCAGCGTCTGGAACTCGACGGCGTGATCCTGACCAAGCTCGACGGTGACGCCCGCGGCGGTGCGGCCCTGAGCGTCAAAGCCGTCACCGGCAAGCCCATCAAGTTTATCGGTGTCGGCGAAAAACTTGACAAGCTCGAGGAGTTCCATCCCGACCGCATGGCCGGGCGTATCCTCGGCATGGGCGACGTCGTCACCCTCGTGGAGAAGGCCCAGGAGCAGTTTGATGAGGAAGAAGCCAAAAAGATGCAGGCCAAGATGGCCAAGGGCGCCTTCGGCTTCGACGACTTCCTCAAGCAGATGCAGATGCTCCGCAAAATGGGCGGCATGGCCGGCATACTCAAGCTGATGCCCGGCATGGGCCAGCTCGGCAATATGGACATCGACGACGGTGAGATCAATAAGATCGAGGGAATCATCCACTCGATGACGCCCGAGGAGCGAAAGGATCCGGATCTGATCGGCGCCTCGCGCCGCCGGCGGATCGCCCGCGGCTGCGGACGAGACGTGCAGGAGGTGGCCGGCCTCATCAAGATGTTCATGCGCAGCCGCGACATGATGAAAGCCCTTTCCGGCGGCGCTATGGGCGGTTTTAAGAGCCTCCTCAGCGGCAAAATGGATGTGTTCAGCGCGATGAACTCGGGCCGCAAGATCAAGCAGCGCTCCAAACGCAAAAAGGAACCGCGCCGAAAAAAGCACAGGCGGTAGTTTTAATGCCGCAAGTGGCTCGGTTGATCTGATTGTCGAAGAAAGTCAAGATGCAGTTGGACGAATATGTGGAAAAGCTCGAGCGGTTTGCCGGCGACCCCTACGGCCGCCAGTTTCGAAGCCGTTTCGCCGGCATCGACGGCCGCGGCGAGTTGGGCGTTCTCCAGTCGCCCAGCCGCGAAGAGCTGGAACAGATTCGCCGGGCCGTGGCGATTATGACGGGCGCGGAGAAGGCAAACGCAGCCGACCTGGACGAAAAGCAGATCCGGCGGATTGCTGCTGACGCCCAGGCGGATCCGGCCCTGATTGCGATCTTTCTTAACGGGTTCGCGCTGGAAAACCGAAAGGAAAAATAAGAAAGATACCGCCGAAGGCGGCTCGATATTTTTGTTTTTACTCTTGTAACGTGTTTTGCCCCGCATTGGGCGGCGGCAAAAATTTGCATATAGAATCAGAGAAAGGAAATGACATGGCAGTACGAATCAGAATGACCCGGATGGGGCGACGGCATCGGCCGTTCTTCCGCATCAACGTCGTGGACAGCCGTACCCCGCGCGACGGCCGAATCCTCGAGAAGGTCGGCCACCACGACCCCATCGAGAAGGACGCCGCCAAGCAGACCGTCCTCAACCTCGAACGCATCAAGTTCTGGATAGGCCAGGGCGCGCTGCCCACGGACACGGTGGCTCAGATCCTCGAAAAACACGGCATTCCCTGCCCGCAGTACCAGGAAAAGGTGCAGCGTCGGGCTCGCGCTCGCGCCGCCGCCCGCAAGCAGGGCAAGCCGTTTACCAAGGCCGAAAAGATCGCCGCCTCCGGTGGTGGAGAAGAGAAAAAGAAATAACCCCGGCCTGAACCCGTGATGCGAATCGATGTCCTGACGCTGTTTCCCGAGATGTTCGAGTCGCCGCTGAGCCACTCGATCCTCAAGCGGGCCCGCCGGCAGGGCATCGTGGAAATTGTTCTTTCAAATATACGAGATTTTGCCGCCGACGCCTACCACAAGGTGGACGACAAGCCCTACGGGGGCGGCCCGGGCATGGTCATGATGTGCCAGCCGGTCTTTGACTGCTTCGAGCACGTGCAAAAGCAGCACCCCGAGCCCGGCCGCGTCATCCTGCTGACCCCCCAGGGCCGGCCGCTGACGCAGCCCCTCGTCGAGCAGCTCAGCCGCGAGCCGCGGCTGATCCTCATCGCGGGCCGCTATGAGGGCTTCGACGAGCGCATTCGCCTGGGACTGGCCGCCGAGCAGATTTCCATTGGCGATTATGTTCTCAGCGGCGGGGAGTTGCCCGCGATGGTCCTCATCGACGCGGTCGTCCGCCCGCTGGAGGGTGCCCTGGGCCACGAGGCCAGCGCCCGTAGCGACTCCTTCGGCGACGGCCTGCTGGAGTACCCGCAGTACACGCGGCCCGAGGAGTTCCGCGGCATGAAGGTGCCCGACATCCTCCTCAGCGGCGATCACGGCAAAATCGCGCAGTGGCGCAAGGAACAGAGCATCGAACGAACGAAACAATGGCGGCCGGACCTCTGGCAGGCCCGACGCGCCGAATCGGAAACAACCGAATAAAAATCAGGAGATCGATCCGTGAAACAGGAAATACTCGAAAAAGTCGAAAGCAGCAGCAAAAAGGACAGGCCGTATTTTGAGATCGGCGACACGGTGGATGTGCACTGCCGCATCCAGGAAGGCGAAAAGACCCGCGTGCAGATTTTTACCGGCACGGTTATCGCCCGCAAGGGCCGCGGTATGAACGAGATGTTCACCGTCCGCCGCATGGTCGGTGACGAGGGCGTAGAGCGCATCTTCCCGCTCAACTCGCCCAACATCGTCGATATTCGTCCGACCCGCAGCGGCAAGGCCCGCCGCGCCAAGCTCTACTATCTGCGCCAGCGCACGGGCAAGAAGGTCCGCCTCTCCCGCCGTCACAGCGAACACACCGTGACGAAGTAGGGGCTCTGCCGTGCTGCTCTGGGGCCGCCGGCGCCTCCTGAGCGACCGCGCCCGCCTGGGCCGATGGGGTCAGAAGCGGGCCGAGCGTTTCCTGAGGCGAAAGGGTTTTGAGATCATCGCGAGGAACTATGCCTTCCGCGGCGGCGAGATCGACCTGGTCATGGCCGACGGCGACGCGGTGGCCTTCGTCGAGGTCAAGACCCGGCGCAGCGAGGATTTCGCTCCGGCCCATGCGGCGGTTAACTACGGCAAACAGGTCAAACTCACGCGAACCGCAAAGCGCTTTCTGGGACAATACAAACTCTCGGATCGCCCTTTGCGGTTCGATGTTATTACGGTCCTCCTCCCCGAGACGGGCCCCCCGGAAATCCGCCACTACCAAAACGCCTTCCGTCCCAAATAAAATAGAAGATATCAAATAGCAAAAACACAAACGAAAAACCAAAAAGAAAGGAGTGGCTGTTTGTGGGAAATGCAAAGGACGGTCGGAAAGAGGAATTTAAGAAGCGTCTGTATGCGTTTACTCTGAAACTGGTTGAGTTTATCGATCAGCTCCCCAAAAATGACAATGTATCGCATCGAATCGGCGATCAATTGCTGCGAAGCGGGACGAGTATCATCGGCAACTACATTGAGGGGCAGGCGTCGAGCAGCAAGCGGGAGTATGTAAGGTATTTTCAAACGTCGTTGAAGTCCGCCAATGAAAGCAAACTCTGGTTTGCCTTGCTGCGAGACGCCAGGCGGACCGCCCGCGAAAAAACGCGGAGGTTTTTGAATGAGCTGGACGAATTCGGCAGCATTTTCGCCTCCAGCATACTGACCATGAAAGGCAAACGATAGTTTTTTGGTTTTTTATCTGTGTTTTTTCTTTTTACTGAACTTTTGCATTTTTAAGGTAACGCCAATTGGAACTTGATCCGGTTGACATCCCAGTTATCGCCTTCGATGCGTTCGATGACCCATGCGATGGTATCGCTGAATGTTTGTCGCAGCACGCT
>JBNRMP010000023.1:0-42064 GCA_050309685.1 Anaerohalosphaeraceae bacterium | reverse complement strand
GACCCTGGCCACCTGCAAAAAACAGAACCAAAATGTCCTGGAGTTTATCCATGATTCGCTCGTCGCTCATTGGAGCAACAAAGAATATCCTTCGTTAATCGGTTAAAAACTGTGAACGGTTACGTTTTTTTAATAATTTGTTACCCGATCATCCGCATCAGGCGGGTGCGAATGCCGGCGGGTTTGGCCCCCGGGGGCGTCAGGACCTTGAGGGCCTGGGGGATGATCGAAATTTTCGCAGGCAGCGCCGGGCCGGGGTCGCCGTCGATCTCGGTGTAGATAGGTTCATCGAGCGGTTCGACGATCACCTCTTTGCCCTGGCGGTAGATCGTGTCCTTTCCGCGGAGATGGGCCTTGGCGACGGTCCACGCGGCGTGTTTGAGCAGGTGGGCCTGGTTGGCGCACTTCATCACGCAGATGTCGAGCAGGCCGTCGCTGAAGCTGCCGCGTTTGCAGATCTCCAGGCCGATGGCGTAGTGAGTGATGTTGCCGACGAAGACCAGCCCGCGGCCCTCAAAGAGGGTTTCGCCGTCCACGCGGACCCGCATCGTCGGGAAGGTATATTCCCAGAAGGTCCGCCAGATCGGCCAGAAGTAATCGCGGTGGCAGATGTGGCCGGTGCGGATCTTGTGGATGCGGCGAACAACGTCGCCGTCAAAGCCGAAACCGGCGATGGAGGTGAAGCATTTGTCATTGAAGCAGCCGAGGTCCAGCGGCTTGATGCAGTCGCCCTCGTAGGCCTTGATCAGCGAATCGACCTTGAGATTGAAGCCGAGCTCATTGGCGAGCAGGTTCTCGGTGCCGCTGGGGACGATGAGCAGGGGCTTGTCGCTGCCCTCGAGTCCCTGGGCGACCTCGCGGATGGTGCCGTCGCCGCCGGCGGCCACAACCAGCCGGCAGTTGTAATCCACCGCCGCTTCCGAGGCGAGCCGGCAGGCGTGGCTCAGCGAGGTCGTAAAGCTCGTGCGGGCATCGATTTTTTTCTGATCAAAATAGTCCTTGAGCCCGCTGACCAGCCGCTTGTTGCTGCTGGCCCCGGAGTTGGGGTTGATTATGTAACGAATATATCCTTCGGATTCCATCATTGCATCCTATTCCTTGCGTGCTTGATCCGGCGGCGTTTTCCCGCGGCTCTCCGCGAGCAGCCGGGCATAGCCGCGACGGACAGGTTCCAGCGTGTCCAGATTCAAGAGCCGCAGCGCCGTTTCAATTTCTGTTTCGCTTGGCCCCTCGATCTCCACGAAACGCCCCAGCTCTGCCACGTCATCGAGACAGACCTCGCATTCGCCCAGCCGCCAGATTCGGCGGGTCTTCTCCACCACGATCAGCGGTCGGTAGCCCAGGCCCTCGAGGATCCGGGTCATCTCCTCGAGGTCGCTGACGGCGGTTTGCGCTTCGGGCCGGGATTTATAGATGCTCTCTCGCACCGGGCCCTTAAAGGTCAACAGAATCTGCTCGCCTTTTCGCCCCTCCCGGCGGCGGAGCCGCAGACCGCAGCCGGCGGTAAGAAGCCGACAACATTTGTCGTCATAATAGGTGTCGGTCTCCATGACCTCATCCACGAAAACGGCGTCGTTTTGTTCGAGCCGCTCGACGACGGCATCGAACCGGTCCACCCGAACCTTGGCTTCCGTTTCCATGTTCACCGTGTTTTTTCCCATAACCTGCTCAGACCACAATGTTTACGAGCCGGGATTTGATAATGATTACTTTTTTGGGCGTTTTGCCGGCGAGGGCGGCCTGCACCTTTTCGGAGGCGATGGCGAGCCGCTCGATCTCGGCCTCGGGGGCGTCGGCGGCGACGGTGATCTTGTCGCGGATCTTGCCCATGACCTGGACGGCCAGCTCGACCTGTTTTTCCTTCGTGAGCTCTTCCTTGTACTGCGGCCAGGGTTCGTAGGCCAGGGTGTTGTTGCGGCCGATGCGCTGCCAGAGTTCTTCGGCGATATGCGGAGCGAACGGGGCGAGTACGAGGATAAAGGACTCGACGACCGAGCGGGGCTTGACGTCCAGCCGGGCAAAGTGGTTGATGAAGATCATCATCTGGCTGATCGCCGTGTTGAAGGCGAAGTTTTCGATGTCGTCGGTTACTTTTTTGATCGTCTGGTGGAGGATGCGGAGGGTGTCGCTGTCCGGCTCGGCATCCTGAATGGACGATGAGACATTCCCGGTTTCCGGGTCGATGATCGCCCGCCAGACCTTGGAGAGGAAGCGGTGGACGCCTTCGACGCCCTGCATGCTCCAGGGCTTGGTGGCCTCAAGCGGGCCCATGAACATCTCGTAGAGCCGCATGGAGTCGGCGCCGTACTGCTCGATGACGTGGTCCGGGTTGATGACGTTGCCGCGGGATTTGCTCATCTTCTGGTTGTCTTCGCCGAGGATCATGCCCTGGTTGACGAGCTTTTTGAAGGGCTCGGGCGTGGAGACATAGCCGAGATCGTAGAGGAGCTTGTGCCAAAAGCGCGAGTAAAGCAGATGGAGGACGGCGTGCTCGGCGCCGCCGATGTAGAGATCGACGGGGAGCCAGTATCGCTCCTTTTCGGGGTCGAACGCTTTTTTATCGTTTTGGGGGTCGGTGTAGCGGAGATAGTACCAGCAACTTCCGGCCCACTGGGGCATTGTGTTGGTCTCGCGGCGGGCCGTGCAGCCGTCGGGCAGGGTAACCCGGACCCAGTCTTTGGCTTTGGCCAAAGGCGGTTCGCCGGTGCCGGTGGGCTTGTAATCGTCCACCTCGGGCAGGCCGACGGGAAGGTCGCTCTCGGGGAGGGCGACTGCGCGGCCGTCCACATGAAGGATGGGGAAGGGCTCGCCCCAGTATCGCTGGCGGCTGAAAAGCCAGTCACGGAGCTTGTAATTGATCGCCTGCTTGCCGAGTTTGTGTTCTTCGAGCCATTGCGTGATTCGCTTTTTAAATTCCGGCGTTCGCAGGCCGGTAAATTCGCCGGAGTTGACGGCTGTGCCGTCGCCGGTGAAGCAGAGGCGGCCCTCCGCGACTTCCTTTTGCTGCTGCGGGTCATCGGGTTGGACAACCGGGATGATCGGCAGGCCGAACTTTGTTGCGAACTCGAAGTCGCGGTCGTCGTGGGCGGGGACGGCCATAATGGCGCCGGTGCCGTAGCTGATGAGGACGTAGTCGCTGATCCAGATGGGGATGCGTTCGTCATTGACGGGATTGATCGCATAGGCGCCGGTGAACTGACCGGTTTTCTTTTTGATGAGCTCGGTACGCTCGAGGTCGCTCTTGCGGGCGGCCTGCTCGCAGTAGTCCTTGACGGCGGCTTTGTATTCGGCCGTAGTGATCTCATCGACCAGCGGGTGCTCGGGGGCCATGACCATGTAGGTAGCGCCGAAGAGCGTGTCGGGACGGGTGGTGAAGATGCGGATGGTCGTGTTATGATCGGCGACCTTGAAATCGACCTCGGCCCCGACGCTGCGGCCGATCCAGTCCTGCTGGAGCTTCTTGATGGATTCGGACCAGTCGAGGTCTTCGAGACCTTCGAGGAGCCGCTCAGCGTACTTGGTGATCCGCAGCATCCACTGACGCATGGGTTTGCGGATCACGGGGTAGCCGCCGCGTTCGCTGACGCCGCCGACCACCTCCTCGTTGGCCAGGACCGTGCCGAGGGCCGGGCACCAGTTGACGGGGGCCTCGGACTCATAGGCGAGCCGCCGGCTGTCGATGTAGTCCCGCACGGCCGTTTCGCCCTGTGCTTTCACATCCTCCGGGATCGGCAGTTCCTCGATGGGACGGGCCTTTTGGAGCGTCTCGTCGAACCAGCTATTGTAGAACTTGAGGAAGATCCACTGGGTCCACTTGTAGTAGCGGATGTCGGTGGTATCGACCTGACGGTCCCAATCGTAGCTGAAGCCCAGCGATTGGATCTGGCGGCGCATGTTGGCGATGTTTTTCTGGGTGGTGGCGGCCGGGTGGGTGCCGGTCTGAACAGCGTACTGCTCGGCGGGCAGGCCGAAGGCGTCCCAGCCGATGGGGTGCAGGACGTTAAAGCCCTTCATACGCTTGTAGCGGGCGACGATGTCGCTGGCGGTATAGCCCTCGGGGTGGCCGACATGGAGCCCCTGGCCGGAGGGGTAGGGGAACATGTCGAGGACGTAGTACTTGGGACGCTGTTCGAGGGGCAGCTTTGGATCCGGTTGGCCGGATTTGGGGCCCTGACCGTCCGGGGTTCGGAAGGTCTTGTTTTCGACCCAATACGTCTGCCATTTTTTTTCGATTTCGTTGAAACTGTAACGGCCCTGATCCATAACGCTTTCGCTCTCGATTCTCTAAACTGATTGACAGTAAATGCTTACAAACAATTTCCGTCCGTGCCCGAGACAGAAACCTTGCATTATATCGGTTTTTGGCGGTTAGGCAAGTTTGGAAATCCGCGATGGAATTTAAGCAATTGTGGATTGCACTGATTGCGATAATTTAGGTGTAGAATTGAATGAATCTTGGTGGCCGGAGAAGCTTGCGCAAGCGCCCTGAATGCCGGATCGGGATTCGGCATGACAAAGGCAAAGAGGGTTATGGAGGAACAGGGAGCGGACGACGCAGACCCAAATAGAAGGAGGACGAATAAAAAGACAATCATGCCGGAGAATGAGGGTCTGTGAAAAATAATGTTTCGTCCTAATCTATATAGGGAAAATGCCTATCTGCATATGAGGTTGTTTACGTTATATATAAATAAATCCAGAATCGAATGTGAAATTAAGGGAATTGGAGAAGAACAAGAATGGGAAATACGTAAGATAATGGATTCAGCGGCCTCCAAAAACCGGCAAACACTTCGGGAAAGGACCCCCAAGGGGTCCGGGAACGGTTCACCAGCCCCATCGTCTCCTTATGTCAAGATCGGCTCGACCCGTAAGGACGCTGCGATGGATTTATTTGCTCATTTTGACAAGGATCAATTGCCGGCCATCCTGAACGCCATGCAGGACTGCGTGTGTATCGTGGACCGGGAGGGCAGGATCCGGTATATCAACCCCGCGATGGTGGAGCATTTCGGCCCGCTGAGAGGGCGGGAGTGCCGGGAGTATTTGTGCGAGGAGGGGCAGCCCTGCCAGTGGTGCCGGCCGGAGCGGGGCAAGGAGGTTCTTACGAACCGCTACGAGTGGAGCTGCCCGCGGAACCGTCGGACATACGATGTGGTGGATACGCCGTTTCGCGACGGGGAGGGAAACGCGATGCTGCTGAAGATCCTGCATGACATCAGCGCGCACAAGGAGGCGGCGGAGGCCATCCGGGCGAGCCAGAAGGACCTGGAGCGGCAGGTGCTCCAGCGGACGGCGGACCTGGAACGCACGGTCGATTCGCTCCGCCTTGAGGTTACCGAGCACCTCGAAACGCAGGAAAAGCTGCATCGGCAGCAGGCCCTTCTGATGGAGCAGACCCAGGAGCAGCGCAAGCTGGCCAAGCTGCTGGAACTGGCGAATGACAGCGTGCTTATCCACGATATGGAAGGCCGGATCACGTTCTGGAACCGGGGGGCGGAACGGACGTTCGGATGGACGCAGGAGGAGGCGATCGGGCAGATCAGTCACGAACTGCTGCGGACGCAGTTCCGGGAGCCGGCGATGCGGATTACGGCCCAGTTGGTCAGCCATGGGGCGTGGGAGGGCGAGCTGATCCACCGGGCGCGGGACGGCCGGGAGGTCGTGGTCGAAAGCCGCTGGGCCCTGCATACGGATGACAGCGGCCGGCCGACGGCGATCCTCGAGATCGACCGGGACATCACCGACCGCAAGACCCAGGAGCAGGAGATCCAGCAGCATGAGAACCAGCTTCAGGCGCTCTCGGAACAGTTGCTGATCGCCGAGGAGCACTACCGCAAGCACATGTCCACGGTGCTGCACGATTCGATCGGTCAACTGCTGTCGTTTTCCAAGCGGGAGCTGAGCTCGATTGAGAAGGAGATTCCGGAGGGATTGCGGGAGCGCTTCGGGCGGGCGCTGAGCGAGATCGACGCGGCGATCCAGCAGAGCCGGGAGCTGACGATGGAGATGAGCTCGCCGACGCTGTATGCGTTCGGGTTCGAGGCGGCCGTGGAGGAACTGGGGGAGATCCTTGCCGCCCGCGAGGGTTTCGAGTTTCACTTCCGCTCGGACGAGACTTCGAAGGAGCTGCCCGAGGACGTGCAGATCCTGCTGTACCGGTCCGTGCGGGAGCTGCTGACGAACGCGATCCGGCACTCGCGGGGATCGACAATCCGGGTGGAGATCGGTCGCACCGACGACCGCATCGGGGTGAGGGTGGAGGATGACGGGCGGGGATTTGACGTGTCGGTGATCGACCGCTACCCGCGGGACCAGAAGAAGTTCGGGCTCTTTGGGATCAGAGAACGATTGACATATATCGGCGGCGATTTTACAATCGAATCGGAAAAAAACCGGGGAACCCGGGTAACCCTCTCGGTTCCCACTCACAAGAGAAAAAGCAAATGACAGAGAGGAGACTTTTCGTGAGCACGAAAATTCTGTTAGCAGACGATCACACCATTCTCCGCCACGGGCTGAGCCGTTCCATCCAACAGCAGGAAGATCTCGAGGTGGTCGGGCAGTGCAGCGACGGCATCACGACGATCCGCATGGTGCGCGAGCTTCAGCCGGATCTGGTGATCATGGATATCCGCATGCCGGATATGAACGGAATCGAGGCGACGCGGGAGATCCTGCGGGACTTTCCAAAGCTCAAGATCATCGCCCTGTCGATGCACTCGTCGAAGCGCTTCGTCACGGAGATGTTCAAGGCGGGGGCCAGCGGATACCTGCTTAAGGACTGCGACTTCGAGGAACTGCTGCTGGCGATCCGGACGGTGATGGAGGGCAAGACCTACATCAGCCCGTCAGTGGGCAACATTCTCGTGGACAATTTTGTCCGCCCGAACCCGTCTCAGGACGCGTCCATCTTCTCGACGCTGACCAAGCGGGAACGGCAGGTGCTTCAGCTTTTGTCGGAAGGCAAGACGACCAAGCAGATCGCGCGTCAGCTTTTCATCAGCCCCAAGACGGTCGAGGCCCATCGGCTCAACATCATGAACAAGCTGGATATCGATAACGTGGCGCAACTGACAAAATACGCGATCCAGGAAGGTATTACCTCGCCGGAGATTTAACGCTCCAATCGGGTGAGTCCTTCGGCGGGCGATGAATGGATCGGTTGTTTTCCGGAGGGGAAAACGATAGACACGATGCGCCGCGATCATATAAGGGACGGCCGCGGAACAAGCTTCCGCGGCCGTCTTTTTTGCGGCGCGATCGTGCACATCTTTCTTCAAAAGGCCGGGTTTTAAAAAGAAGTTGTACGGCGGGCGTTTTGTGGTACAATGCTGCTCCGGTTGTAACTGTATCCATAAAACAGGAGGAACATTATGAAGAAAGTGTTTTTCGGGTTGGGAGTTGCAATGGGCTTGACGATTTCGCCGTTTCTGACGTCAGCATCGGCCGAAAATGCGGAATGGGAAAATCAGCATGTCTTTCAGATCAATCGGGAAGCGCCGCATTGCACACGGATGCCGTATGCCGACGAGTCCCAGGTGCTGAAAGGGGATCGGACGGCCTCCCCCTATTACCAATCGCTTAACGGTGACTGGAAATTCCACTGGTCGCCCGACCCGTCGTCGCGGCCGGCGGACTTTTATCACCCGGATTATGATGTCAGCGGCTGGAAGGAGATTCCCGTGCCGTCGAACTGGCAGATGGAGGGCTACGGCATCCCGCTGTACTCGAATGTTACGTATCCGTTTAAGAAGAACCCGCCTTACGTCATGGGCGAGCCGCCGCAGGATTATACGTCCTACCGGTGGCGCAACCAGGTCGGTTCCTATCGAACGGAGTTTGCCGTTCCGTCGGACTGGAAGGGACGGCAGGTTTTCATCGTCTTTGACGGGGTGGATTCGGCGTTCTACCTGTGGCTCAACGGCGAGAAAGTCGGCTACAGCGAGGACAGCCGCACGCCGGCGGAGTTCAACATTACCCCCTATCTCCGGGACGGCCGAAACACGCTGGCGGCGGAGGTATATCAGTACAGCGACGGGTCTTATCTCGAGGACCAGGACTTTTGGCGGCTGAGCGGCATTTTCCGCAGCGTGTTTCTCTATTCCGTTCCCCAGGTGCATATCCGGGACTACTTCATCCGGCAGGACCTGGATGCGGAGTACCGGGATGCGACGCTGACGATCGAGGCGGCCCTGGAGCAGTTTGCGTCGCAGGACGACGTGACCGAACTGACGGCGGAGCTTTATGACGGCGATGAGGTCATCGAGTCGGCCGCGCTGAAGCCGACGGGCGAGGTCAGCGGATCGGACGTTTTGTACGCGGCCGTGATGCCGGTCGCCAACCCGGACAAGTGGACGGCGGAGACGCCGCGGCTCTATACGATGGTGCTAACGCTCAAGCAGGGCGGCCGGGTGATTCAGACGGTTTCCAGCCGGATCGGCTTCCGCGAGGTGGAGGTCTCGGACGGACAGCTCAAGGTCAACGGCCGGCCGATCTATATCAAGGGCGTCAACCGTCACGAGCACGAACCGGACACGGGGCACACGGTCAGCCGCGAAATGATGATTAAAGACATCGAGTTGATGAAGCAGCATAACGTCAACACGGTGCGGACCAGCCACTACCCGAACGTGCCGGAGTGGTACGACCTGTGCGACGAGTACGGCCTGTACGTCATCGACGAGGCGAATATCGAGTCGCACGGGATGGGCTACGGCCGCGAGTCGCTGGCCAAGGATCCGAGCTGGAAAGAGGCGCACCTGGCCCGCGTCCGGGCGATGCTGGAGCGTGACAAGAACCACCCGTGCGTGATCATCTGGTCGCTGGGCAACGAGGCGGGCGACGGCGTGAACTTCGAGGCCGCCAGCGCATGGATCAAGCAGCGCGACCCATCCCGGCCGGTCCACTACGAACAGGCGGGCGAGCGGCCGCATACGGATATCGTCTGCCCGATGTACGCCCGGATCGAGCGTCTGATTCAATACGCCTCTAAGAATCCGTCGCGTCCGATGATCCTGTGCGAGTACGTGCACGCCATGGGCAACAGCGAAGGCAATGTCATGGATTATTGGGAGGTGATCGAGTCGTACAAGTCGCTTCAGGGCGGCTCGGTCTGGGACTGGGTGGACCAGGGGATACGCAAACAGGCGCCCATTGCCGCCGGCAGCGGTCCGCTGCTTGACAAGGACTATGCCTGTCCGTCGCCGCGGGAAAGCAGGGAGGATACGGCGTGGTTCTGGGCCTATGGCGGCGACTTCGGCGACCGGCCCAACGACAACAACTTCTGCTGCAACGGGCTGATCCAGCCGGACCGCCGGGTGAATCCGCATATCATGGAGGTCAAGAAGGCCTACCAGAATATCAAGGCGACGCCGGAGGATTTGGCGCAGTCGAAGATTCGCGTGCATAACAAGTTTTACTTTGCGGGACTTGATTTTGTCGAGGGTCTGTGGGAACTGACGGCGGACGGGCAGGTCGTTCAACAGGGCGAACTGACGCTGCCGGCGATTGCCCCGCAGGAAAGCGCTGTGGTCACGGCGCCGGTGAAAAAGGATGAACTGACGGCGGATAAGGAATACTTCCTGAAGGTCCGATTTGTCCTGAAGGACGACCAGCCGTGGGCGAAGAAGGGCCATGAGATCGCCTTCGATCAGTTCGCGTATCCGGCACAAGCCGCGCCGACGGCCGCCGGCAAGTCGCCGGAGTTTGCCGAGGTGAAGGTACAGACCGCGGGCAACCGGGTTACGGTCGGCAACGACGGCTTCAGCGCGGTCTTCGACAGGACGACGGGCGAACTGACCGAGTGGGTCTGGAACGATAAGCCGCTGCTGGCCTCGCCGCTGCGGCCGAACTTCTGGCGGGCCCCCACGGATAACGATAACGGAAACAGAATGCCGCACAACCTGGGCGTCTGGAAGGGCGCCGGCGCCGAGAAGAAGAGCGTCGATTTCAAGGTTGAGCCCGTCAGCGCCGGCCAGGTGCGGATTACGGCCCGGAGCCTGCTCCAGGCGGGCAACACGCCGGTGACGGTGATCTATGACGTCTATGGCGACGGCCGGATCGCGGTGAAGCAGGTCTTTGAGCCCGCCGGCGAGATGCCCGAGGTCCCGCGGGTCGGCATGCAGATGCAGATTCCCGGCGAGCTGAGCCGGATGCTCTGGTACGGGCGCGGCCCGCATGAGTCATATTCGGACCGCAAGCATTCGGCGGCGTTTGGTCTCTATGAAGAGGACCTGACCAAGCCGGGGCATCTCTATATCCGACCGCAGGAGAACGGCAACAAGACCGATGTGCGATGGGCGGCCTGGACGGGCAAGGGTCTGGCGATTGTCGCGCTGGCGCAGGAGAGCATCAACGCCAGCGCGTGGCCCTATACGCAGGAGGATCTTGAGGCCGCGCGGCACACGCATGAACTGCCCATCCGCGAGACGCTGACGGTTAACGTGGACTACGGTCAGCGGGGTCTCGGCAGCGACGACAGTTGGGGCGCACTGCCGCACGAGCCGTATCGGCTGATGGGGGGCAGGACGTATGAGTACCGTTTTGTCCTGCTGCCGGTTGAGCTCAAGGGCGACCCGGCCAAGGCCCTGACGAAGGTTTACGCGCAGAACAAGGCGTTTCTGAAGTAGTTTGCGTTTTATCGTTAAAAGAGCAATAACAACGGATCATATCGGCGGCCGTTTACCCGAGCGGCC
This sequence comes from Anaerohalosphaeraceae bacterium, assembly GCA_050309685.1. GTDB lineage: Bacteria > Planctomycetota > Phycisphaerae > Sedimentisphaerales > Anaerohalosphaeraceae > JBNRMP01. The sequence goes on along the minus strand of JBNRMP010000023.1, from coordinate 31,367 downwards.
GCCGTTTTTTTAACAGAAGAAGAGGTGCCGGAGGAGGATCTTGAAGCCGATGGCGATGAGAATGAGGCCGCCGAGGGCTTCGATTTTGATCTCGAAGAAGTGACCGATGCGGCGGCCGAGCTCCCAACCGAACCATGAGATCAGGAAGGTCAGCAGACCGATCAGGACGACCGCCGTGATGATGTGGCAGGTGATCAGCGAGAGGGTGAGGCCGACGACGAGGGCGTCGATGCTGGTGGCGATGCTGAGCATCAGCAGGACGGCCAGCTTGGACGGGTCCGGCGGTTTGCGTTCCACCTGGCGGATTCGCAGCGCCTCTACGATCATCTTGCCGCCGATGAAAGTCAGCAGGCCGAAGGCGATCCAGTGGTCGAAGTCCTCAAACCAGGCGGTGAAGTTGCGGCCCGCCGCCCAGCCGAGCAGGGGCATAAGGGCCTGGAAGGCGCCGAAGAACAGGGCCATCCGCAGGCCGTGAACCAAACGCAGCTCCCTGAAGATTGAGCCGCTGACGATGGAGACGGCCAAGGCGTCCATCGCGAGTCCCACGGCGATGCCGCAGAGCATAATCAGTTCCGTCATTGACATGGACTATGTCTCATTTCTGGAACTCGATCGAACAGGGGCCGACGATGTTCTGCGTGATGGGCTCGCCCGGCGGCAGGACGAGAAAATCCCTCTCGTCCCATTGGCCGTCGAGGAGGTTCTGCAGCAGGCGGCTGTCGCCCCGGAGTTGTCCGAACTCCCAGCTGAGATAGTCGGCGGCGTCCTTCGTGTACTGAATGAAGGCGTCCCGGTCAGGCAGTTCCCAGTCGATGAAGACGGCCCGGCGATACTGCCTGCGCCAGAGTTGCTGCATCTCCATCAGGTAGGCGGCGTTGTCATCGCCGTATTTTTGGCGATACTCTTCGAGCAGGGCCCGGTCATTTTGGCGGCTGGGCGTGTGGCTCTCCTCGATCCAGCCCCGCGTGTAGATGTAGCTGCCGGGATACTGCCGCGAGTACTCCTCGTGGCGCCGGCGGGAGCCGAGCAGAAGGGTGATACAGTCGTGGGCGCGGGGGATGACCAGCGGGATGGGGCAGGTGAGGCCGAGGGCGCCGTTGCCGCAGAGGCCGTAGCCGAGCAGGACGGCATCGAAGCCGTCGTGGCCGGCGTCGAGCTGACGCTGGAGTTCGCTGCGCAGCTTCTCGGGCGTGTTGTGCAACCCCTGTTCAATCTCGATGATCTCGATCTTATTCGGGCATCGGGCCAGGCAGTACTGCACCTCATGTTTCAGGACTTTGCAAAGAATCAGTTTCAGTTTCATGGGGGTATTCTACCCGATGCGGCGGCTCTTTGCAATCCTCCCTGATTCGCCCGGCCGCGGCGGCCTGCGGAAAAACGTGTTGACCGCGGGGCGGGGGGAACTATAATAGGGCCGGTTTTCGGGGAAGTGTCGTATTTTAAAGCTGTTTCGACGTAAGCCGTGAGGCAAGCATGTGTGCAATCGAGATGAAGACGCCGCGCACGGGCCGTTCATTCTGGCCGTTTCTGTTGTGGCTGCTGCCGTTTGCGGCGGTTTATGGTTTTGGTTTTTTGGGACTGTTGGATCTTTTGGGACGCACCTATAACGAGGCGGCCGCAATGCCGCTGCTTTTTGTTTCGATTGTCAGTTACGGCCTGCTGGCATGGAAAAAGCATAATGAGTTTGCACTGATCCTGGCCGTCTTAAGCACCGCCTTCTTTCTGCGGGAATGGCACTTTGCCGGAACCGGCACGGGCGTTTATATCGCCGCCGCCGGCGTGGGAGGCTGGTTTGTTTATCGCCGCCGCCGCATGAACGAACTCATCAAGAACACCCCCGTCGAGATATGGCTGTGGGCGACCGGCCTTTGTTACCTGATGTCGCAAGTGATCGCCCGCCGTGTCTTCTCCGACGAGCACCTGGGATGGCTCCCGATGGAAGACATGTACCATATTCATCTGGAGGAAACCATGGAGACCCTGGCCCATCTCATGCTGGCCTTTACGAGTTATGCGGCATGGCGATGGTTTGGCGCCCGGGAGCGCCGACGGCGCGGGCGCAGGTCTTTATGGGTTATTCGACGGTGACGCTTTTGGCGAGGTTGCGGGGCTTATCGACGTCGTAGCCCTTGAGGACGGCGGCGTGGTAGGCCATGATCTGGAGGGGGATGACCGTCAGCAGGGGCTGAAGGGCGTCGCAGGTTTCGGGGACGCAGATCAGGTGGTCGGCGTAGCCGCCGATCCGGCTGTCGCCGTCAGTGGAGACGACGATGGTGCGGCCGCCGCGGGCGCGGACCTCCTCGATGTTGCCGATGATCTTTTCATATTGCGAGCATTTGGTGGCGATGAAGACGGCGGGCATGCGGTCGGTGATCAGGGCGATGGGGCCGTGCTTCATTTCGGCGGCGGGCAGGCCCTCGGCGTGGATGTAGGAGATCTCCTTGAGCTTGAGGGCGCCTTCGAGGGCGACGGGATAGTTGAAGCCGCGGCCGAGAAAGAGCCAGTTTTCCTTGTTCAGGTTGGCCTCGGCGATGGAGCGGATGTAGTCGGACTGTTCGAGGATGACGCGCATCTTTTGCGGGATGGCGACGAGCTCATTGAGCAGGGCATTGACGGCGTCGCCGCTCAGGTGGCGGCGGCGGCCCAGTTCGGCCGCGAGCATCGCCAGGACGGAGACCTGGGCGGTGAAGGCCTTGGTGCTGGCGACGCCGATCTCGGGACCGACGCGCAGATAGACGCCGGCGTCGGTGGTGCGGGCGATGGTGGAGCCGACGACGTTGACGATGCCCAGGACGAGGGCGCCGCGATCTTTGGCCTGTTCGACGGCCGCCAGCGTGTCGGCGGTCTCGCCGGACTGGCTGATGGCGATGACGACGGTGCCTTCCTCGATGATCGGGTTGCGGTAACGGAACTCGCTGGCGTACTCGACCTCGGTGGGGATGCGGGCGAGCTGCTCGAAGAGGAACTCGCCGACGAGGGCGGCGTGCCAGGCCGTGCCGCAGCCGGTGATGATGATGCGCTTGGCGCGGGTCAGCTCGCGCAGGTAGTTCTGGATGCCGCCGAGGATGACGCGGCCGTTCTTGAGGTCGATGCGGCCGCCGAGGCAGGTCTCGATGGCCACCGGCTGCTCGCTGATTTCCTTTTGCATGTAGTGAGCGAAACCCTCAAGCTCGATCTGGTCGAGCGAGATTTCGAGGGCGGTGAGTTCCTTATCGACGGCCTTGTCGGCGAGGGTCTTTGTGTGGAAGCCGTCGGGTCCGATGCTGACCATCTCGCCGTCGGAAAGATAGATCGCCTGGGTCGTGTGTTCGACGATGGCGGAGGCGTCGGAGGCGAGGATGTATTCGTTTTCGCCGACGCCGAGGATCAGTGGACTGCCCTTTTTGACGCCGATGAGCATGTCGGGGCAGTCGGTGCAGAGGATGGCCAGGCCGTAGGTGCCGTAGATCTCGTTGAGGGCCTGCTGGACGGCCCACTCGAAGCGGTTGCAGCCCTTGGGCGGATTCTTGCCGTCGCGGGTGCAGTTCTTATCGTAGAAGTAGCCGATGAGATTGGAGACCACCTCGGTATCCGTTTCGCTCCGAAAGGCGCAACCTTCTTTAATCAGCCACTTTTTGAGGGTGGCATAGTTTTCGATGATGCCGTTGTGGACGACGACGATCTTGCCGGTGTAGTCCATGTGCGGGTGGGCGTTGACCTGGTTGGGCCGGCCGTGGGTGGCCCAACGGGTATGGCCGATGCCGAGAGTGACCTGCGGGTTCTCGGGCGGCAGAATCTCCTCCAGCGCGCTGATGCGTCCGGGGTTCTTATAGATTTCCACCGTGTTGCCGCTGAGCAGGGCGATGCCCGCGGAATCATATCCCCGGTATTCGAGACGTTTTAATCCTTCAATCAGGATCGATTGTGCACTTTTCTGGCCGAAATAAGCGACAATTCCGCACATAAACTGCCTTTTCTATAAGATTTAGTTATATTAGACGTATTATCGTAAAAACCGTTCGGTCTGTAAAGCAATAAACTGAAATCAGGGAGCATAAAAGACCTTGAAATTCTTTTTAAATTTTAAATAATTTTGATTGCAATGTTAGTTGTGCATAACTATATTAGATATAGCTAACATGACGAAAGATGAAAACCGAAACCTGAGTGCCTCTCTTGAGGACTATCTGGAGGCAATATATAATCTTTCAGCGGACAATCACTTCGCCCGCAGCAAAGACATAGCGAACTTGCTGGAGGTGTCGCGTGCTTCCGTGACAGGGGCGCTGCGGCAATTGGCGGAGAAAGATCTCATCAACTACAAGCCCTACGGTTATGTTACGCTGACCGAGGCGGGACGCCGGATCGCCTCCCGGGTGACCCACCGGCACAGGATACTTAATATTTTTTTCTCAGACGTTTTGGGACTGGATGCGGAGGTGTCGGGGCGGGCGGCCTGCAAGGCGGAACACGCCCTGGGCTCGGAGATTATCCAGCGGCTGATTCTGCTCAGCAAATTCCTGGACAGTAAAAACCAGGAGGGCAGCAACCTGGCGGAGGAGTTTCTTGCATTTTGTCAACGGCAAACATCGGGATAACAACATGAAACAGGAAGTGAAAGAAACCGAAGAGGAGCCACTGGTTCCCCTTTGTACGATACCCTCGGGAACAACGGTTCGTCTGGCTTGCGTCGAGGCGGGACATCGTCTCCGCGGGTACCTGGCGGCGTTGGGCCTGATCGTCAATGTTCCGATCCGGATCATCAGCAACAACGGGGCGGGGCAGATCATCCTGTCCGTCCGCAACTCGAAGATCGTTCTGGGCCAGGGAATGTCCCGCAAGATCCTGGTGCGCGGGATGTAACATCACGGAAACTTTCCCTCTCTTGAGGCCGAGGTTTAGATACGCCGCGGAATCCGGATTCCTGCTTTCGCGGGGATGGCAATATACTTGATGAATTCATATGGCTAAAAGACTGCTTATCGCGTTAACCGGCAATCCGAACAGCGGAAAGACGACCGTCTTCAACGCCCTGACGAAGGCGCATCAGAAGGTGGGCAATTATCCCGGGGTTACGGTGGAGAAGAAGGAAGGCATCTGCCGATGGGGCGAACATCGCCTGCGGATCGTGGACCTGCCGGGGACGTACAGTCTGACCGGCTATTCGACGGAGGAACTGGTTGCGCGTCATTTTCTGCTGGATGAGCGTCCCGATGTGGTCGTGGACGTGATCGATGCCTCCAACCTGGAGCGCCACCTGTACCTGGCGGTGCAGCTTATGGAGATGAACGTTCCGCTGGTACTGGCGTTCAACATGTCGGATATCGCCCGCCGGCGGGGGATGGAATTCGACCTTGCGCACCTGGAGGTGCTTTTGGGAGCGCCGATCGTTCCCATGACGGCCAGCCAAAACGAGGGGATTGAAGACCTGCTGCGGGTCGTGACCGGCTATCCGGATCAGCCGAAACGGGGGCCGGCGCCGGTCCGCTACGGTCCGGAGATCGAGGAAGAGCTGGCCAAACTGGAGCCGCTGCTGGACGGCAAGCAGGAGGCCGTGAAGAAGTACGGCCGCCGCTGGCTGGCCCTGAAGCTGCTGGAGGGGGACACGGAGATATTCGATCTCGTCCGCGACTCCGAGCTGTCGGCGGCCCTGGAGCAGAGCCGAAAGCACCTGGAGGCGATCTTCAGCGACAGCCCCGAGATCATCATCGCCGACCGGCGGTACGGCTTTATCTCAGGGGCCTGCATGGAGGCCGTCAAGAGTACGGTTCAGACCCGCCGCGATACGAGCGACAAAATCGACGCCGTGCTGACCCACCCGGTGCTGGGCCTGCCGATCTTCGCCCTGATGATGTTCCTGGTCTTCTTTGTAACGTTTCAGGTGGGGCAGTTCCCGATGCAGGGGCTGGAGTCCTTGTTCGCATTGCTGACGCGGGGGATCTATGCAGTGTGGCCGGAGGGGTGGCTGCCGTGGCTGCGGTCGCTGCTGGCAGACGGCGTTATCGGGGGCGTCGGCGGGGTGATCGTCTTCCTGCCGAATATCCTGCTGCTGTTTCTCGGCATCGCTTTTCTCGAGGACACAGGTTACATGGCGAGGGCGGCCTTCATCGCCGATCGGGTCATGCACCGCATCGGCCTGCATGGCAAGAGCTTCATCCCGATGCTCATCGGTTTCGGCTGTTCGGTGCCGGCGATCATGGCGACGCGCATCCTCGAGAACCGGCGCAACCGCCTGACGACGATGCTGGTCATCCCGCTGATGAGCTGCGGGGCGCGAATCACGATCTATTCGATGCTGATCCCGGCATTCTTCCCGGAGATGTGGCGAGGGCCGATGATGTGGCTCATCTACGTTATCGGGATCCTCTTGGCGGTGATTCTCGCGACGATCCTGCGCAAGACGCTGCTCCGCGGCGAGACGATCCCGTTCGTGATGGAGCTGCCGCCGTACCGTATGCCGACGTGGCGGGGCCTGCTGATCCACATGTGGGACCGGGGCTGGATGTACCTGAAGAAGGCCGGGACGACGATCCTGCTGCTCTCGATGATTCTGTGGGCCCTGAGCAGCTATCCCAAGCCGCCGGAGGAGCGGCTGGCGGGTCTGAGCGAGGCCCGGCGGCAGCAGTTTGAGCTGGAGTATTCGGTAACCGGGCGCATCGGAAAGGCTCTTGAACCGGTCTTTAAGCCGATTGGTTTCGACTGGAAGATCGTGACCGCGATGGTCGGGGCGACAGTCGCCAAGGAGGTGTTCGTGTCGCAACTGAGTATCGTGTACGCCCTCGGCGAGACGGGGCAGGACGCCGATGCCCTCCGCATGCAGCTTCAGGCGGACTACACGCGGATGCAGGGCTTCTGCATCATGCTTTTCATGCTCATCGCGGCCCCGTGCGTGGCCACGGTGGCGGTTATGAAGCGCGAGAGCGGGGCCTGGGGGTGGGCCGTTTTGCAGTTTGCGGGACTGACGGCCATCGGCTGGATCGTTACGTTCGCGGTTTTTCAGACCGGTCGGCTTGTGTCGGCGGTGTTTTTGTAGTATAAGCATTGCTTCGCAGAAATGCTTAAAACGGTCGCCCCTTCGGGACCTGTGGAAAGAGTATCTGCAAGGTGTATAAGTATTTTTCCGTGCCGGGAGGGTCCGGCGGGAAACGACAATTTCACAACTTGCACAGGAGAAGACGGATGTTCATGAGAGGAGGTTCGACGACGTTTCGCGTGTTCATCATCGCTGTTCTAACCGCGCTGCCTGTCCTTGCAATCGGCTGCTCCGGGCGGCAGGCCGCCTCCATAGCGAGGGAGAACCATGTCAAACCGTCGCTGTTCATCATCGGCGATTCCACCGTCAGGAACGGCACGCGCGGCCTTCAGGGCTGGGGCAATCCCGTGGCGGATTATTTCGACGCGTCGAAGATCACGGTGATCAACCGGGCGCTGGGCGGGCGCAGCAGCCGCACCTTCCAAACCGAGGGCTTGTGGCAGGCCGTGCTCGATGAGCTCAAGCCCGGCGACTTCGTGCTCCTCCAGTTCGGGCACAACGACGGCGGACCGCTGAATACCGGGCGGGCCCGCGCCTCGCTGAAGGGGGTAGGCGAGGAAACGAAAGAGGTCATCATGGAGGCGACGGGCCGGCCGGAGGTCGTGCATACCTACGGCTGGTACATTCGCAAATACGTTACGGACGCGAAGGCCAAAGGGGCCGTCCCCATCGTCCTGTCCCCCGTGCCGCGGAACATGTGGAAGGACGGGGCCGTGCTCCGGGCCTCCGGCGATTACGGCGCCTGGGCCAAAGAGGCGGCCCGGCAGACGGGGGCCTATTTCATCGATCTGAATGAACGCGTCGCGGCGGAATATGAGCGGACCGGGTATGAAAAGGTTGCCGGCGAATATTTTCTGGAGGATCACACGCATACCACGCCGGCCGGGGCCCGGGTCAGCGCCGAGCAGGTGGCCGGCGGCATCCGCGAGCTGAAAAAATGCCCGCTGCGGCGATACCTGCTGCACGAACGGGAGCAGTAGTTATTTGACGGAACAGCCGCACCCGTCAGGGCAGGGGATAGTAACGCGGATCGGTCGTCAGCCAGCCGGCGGAGAAGCGGGAGAAGTCGAGGGCGTCGATGAAGCCGTCCGCTTCGAGATCGATGTCGGGGCAAGCCGACTGAAGCCACGCATCGGTTATCCGTGACAGGTCCGCTGCATCCACGATATAGTTCGCATCGAAGTCCCCCTCCAGCGGCTGGAGCAATTCAAAGGCCAGGGCGTACTTACACTTAACCTCGGTCGTATTGCGGACGGTTATCTCGTAAAAGCCGTCCGCGGCAAGAAGCAGGTCCGCCTTGAGGAGATTATTGGGGGGATCGGTCGCGGCATAAAGAGATTCTCCCGACGGGCCCTCAATCGCAAGATCGAGATTGCAGGCCGGAGATTCGGCCGAGTAGTTCCCCGGCGCATTCTTTGCAACCTTTCGATGCCACGTCAGTGTTACGATCAGACGGTGATTTCTCCATCCGTTTAAGACGAAGCGTTGTTCCTGGCGGTGTCTGAGGGTTTCATAGGCCCAGCCCTTCGCCTGTGACACAGGTATGGAGGGGGTTACCCGGTCGGCACTGAGGGTGTCGAAAGCCCGCAGCGCATCCAGCCGCCCAAAGCCCCGGTCGGCATTCCACACCTCGCCGGTGGTCGGATCGCCGGACTTGCTGCGGAGGTTGGGAAACGCCGAATTGACGATAACGGCTTTAATCACCTCGCTGCGCCCGTCATCGGGATCGAGGGTTGCGTTTGCCTTATCGATCAGCAGAGCGGCCACACCGGCGGTATGCGGGATCGCCCAGCTCGTGAACCCCTGCGTCATTCCGGCGGTCAGTCCCCACGAGTTGCTGCCGGCGGCGGTCGGGACCGTCTGGTTGGGGGCAGGGGCACAAACGTCGGGTTTCATTCGTCCGTCAACGGTGGTCCCGGACAGACTGTTCGTCCCCACCTGATCGTAAACGGCCGTGGAAACCATGTTGATGAGTCCCCCGACGGTAATTCCGTTATAAGCGCCTCCAAAACAACTGACATGTGTAATCGAAGGATACGCACTCATGTAATTTCCGGCGGCGTTGGAGAAGATCACGTCATACGTTTGGGCGTAATAATCAAACATAAGGGTCCAGAGACTGTCCCCGTTGTCTTCGCAGGGCAACTGAAAGCCGGTGGTAATGACGCGGCAGGCGCTCGGATCGTCGGGATTTCCGCCGGCGAGGATCAGGAGGTCCAGCGCCTCTTCTATATCCGCAAAATCAACGGACTCGGAGGAAACACGTACGTTGTGAAGAAAAGCCCCCGGGGCTGCGCCGATCTGGTCGGGATGGCTCACGCCTCCGGAACTGATGAGGATGCCCGCCATGTTGGTATCGTGATTATCGACGGCCGGCTCCAGCCCCAGTATATCGTGAAGGATGACACGGCTGGTCCCCGGGATAGGCAGCCTGTTCGAGTCCTTGTCCAAAAAAGCTTCGTGTTCGGCGAAAACATTTTTGGCACTGAGAAACCCGATGTGGACATTTCGCCCGTTGAATCCGAGCTGATGCACGGCCCTGGCATTGGAACCTCCCGGCCCCATGGATTCAGACAGCGAATAACCCTGCTGAGTTATCCATAAAAGCAGGAGGCAGACACACCATCCACCTGTAATTTCACGGCGATTCATTTAAGACGGTTGCCCTCCATCAAGCTGAGTACGATCTTCCTCTCTATTTTGGAAATTATATAGCAGAACGGGACGACAGATCAAGCTAAAAACGGACAAACGGGATTTATTATCTCATGGAATCGGTACGATTTCAAAGGCCAGGGCGTAGTCGCGGCCGGTATGGCGGGTTGTGCTGCGAACGCCTATTTCATAGATTCCGTCGGCTTCAAGCCGCAGGTCGGCTTTTTCCAGGTTGTTGAGCGTGTCCGTCTCCGCAAAGATAACCCGCCCGGCCGGATCGGTAATAGTCAGGTCGAGGTTGAACGGGTCGGGCTCAGGGGCGTAATCAAGGGGGCCGTTTTTAATGACCCTGCGATGCCAGGTCAGGGTTGTCCGCAGCCGTTGGCCTTGTCGGCCGAGAATGCGGAACCGGTCTTCCCCGCCGGGGGCGTTCATTACCTGGTAAGCCCATCCTTTATCCCCTGCGGCGGTTGTCAGGGGGGTGATGCGTTCGCCGCAGAGCGTTTCGAAAGCCCTGAGCGCATCGATTCGGCCGTAGCCGCGCTGTTCGTTCCACGTTTGGCCGGCGGTGGACCGGTCGTCTTTGTCGTGGATGTCGGCGAAGGCGCTGTTGACCAGGACGGCCTTGATTACCTCGCTTCGGCCGTCGTCGGGATCGGGGGTCGTGCCGGCATAGCCGATCAGCACGGCGGCGCATCCGGCGACGTGCGGCCCTGCCCAGCTTGTTTCTCCGCTGTGCCCCAGTCTGACCCAGGTGCTGTCACGGATGACGCCGGGGACCTGGAGACTCTTGCCGGGGGCAGCCAGGTCGGGTTTGCGGCGGCCGTCGGCGGTCGGTCCGCTATTGGAGATGCGGCCGACGCGGACGTAATCGCCTCGGGTCTCATCGACCAGCCCGGCGACGGTGATGCCGTTATAGCCGTCGCCGAAGGGACTGACGCCGCTGACGCCCGTGGTCGCATTGCCAGCCGCGTTGGCGAAGACGATGTCATAGCGGTCGGCATAGTGGTCATAGAGCAGGGTATAAACGCTTTGGCCGTCGGCTTGGGCGCCGATTATCTGGAAGCCGCTGGCGACGGCCCGCACGCCTTCACATGCCAGTTGATCGAGGGCGGCTTCGAGCCATCGGGCTTCGATCTGCCGGCCGGAGGGATCGGCAGGGTCCGATTGAGTAACCTTGGTGTTATAGACGTCCGCCGCCGGGGCCATGCCGAGGTGTTGGGCATAGGGGCCGCTGCCGCCGCGGCCGGCAAGGATGCCCGCGATGGGCGTGTCATGCCAGTCCGGTTCATAGAGCGGGTGATCGGTGGCGTCAAGGATGAATACGCGGAAGTCGCCGGTTGAGTTTCCGTCAGTGCTCTTGTCGAAAAACGCCTCGTGGCTCGCGCGGGCATGATGCGCCGTCAGCAGACCGATCTTCACGCCTTCGCCGCGATAGCCGAGGTCATGGACCGCCCGCACGTTGCAGCCGCCCGCTGCGGCCGATTCGGACAGGGCGAAACCCGCCTGGGACGCCGTCAGCGCGGCGATACAAAAAAACCGCAGGAAGACTCCCCGCGGAGGGAAAATCCGTTTTTTTACAGGCACAAACGACTCCGTCTTGACGACTTACTCTCAGGTGAACCGGGTGGTTCAGTGGGTCATTATAGCGAAACGGGGTCGTGATAGCAAGAGGGTAAGTTCTTGCAAATCAATAGGTTACATATCTTTTACGGGGATATGTCTTGCGGCGGCAAGCGTTACTGGGAATCTGTAGTTATCGTAAAGTCCGGATTCCCGCCGGCGTTTACCTTCGCGAGAACATAGGTCATTTTGGGAAACTTTACTATCCGCCGCTGACGGGGACGCCGGCGTACATGATGATGCCGCCGAGGACGACGGAGACGACGGCCCAGGCGCGATAGAGCCACAGCGGCTGATCGACCCACCACTTGAGGAACTTGTTGATATTTTGGTACGGCATCACGAGGAAGATGATCCCGGCGCCGGTGATCAGGATACCGAAGAGAACGATGATCCAGGGAAAGTGGGTTTCGCGGGCGAAGATGAGGAACAGGCCGCCGATGACGATCCGCAGGATGATCGGGATGTAAATCAGGCGGTTGTTCACGAAGAAGTTGAGCCACTTGCGCAGGGCGCCGGGGACAATCAGGATCGCAACCCCCGCAACCGCGATGAACGCTCCGACAATCCAGATCACATGTACCATGACGTTTACTCCTTTTTGACAACTGAACTTTTGCAAGCGTCGCCTGCAATACCTTCAGGGTTCGATTTTCTCCACCATGTCCAGGTCGATCTCCACGCTGGCGGCCTGACCGAGCATCTCGACCTGGAGGATAAGCCGGCTGCCCTTGGGGCTGCTCTCGACGATGCCCTCGGCGCCCATCAGGGGGCCGGCGATGACGCGGCACCGCTGGCCGGCCTTGAGGTAGTCGTGCGGCAGGAGGATCTCGCCCGCCTGCAGAACCGTCTCGATGGGGGCCAGCTCCGAGACGAGGCGCTCCTGGTCGTAGACGGGGATCAGCGAGGCGATGCGGTTGGTCTTGAGGACCTCCAGCCGGTCGTTTTCTTCGCCGCAGAAGAACAGGTAGCCGGGGAAGACGGGCAACAGGGATCGAAAGGTCCGCTGTTTTTTGCGCGAAACCTTCCAGCTCATCGGCAGGAAGTATTGCACGCCGTGGTTGGCGAGCTGCCAGGCGAGGGCCTTCTCGTTGCGGCTCTTGGTATGAGCCACCCACCAAGTGCCCTCGAACTGCCCGACCGACTTGTCCTCCGGCCAGATGATCGGCGGATTTTCACTTTCCTTTAACACGGGCCATTCACACCTTCACCGTAAGATATTCCGAGTCTTCCGCAAAACGGATGACGCCTTCGTAGCGGGCGGGGATCAAAAAGGTCCGGCCGGCGGTGAAGTAGGCGGTCTCGCTGCCGGGTCCGCTGATGCGGCCGCGACCGCTGAGGAAGACGAGCACCCGCATTTGCCCCGGCGAGAGCAGTACCTCGCAGCCGCCGGTCTGATGGCCCTTGTCAACCGTGAACTGAGGGGAATCTACGAGGCGGCCGACCGTGGTAACGGTAAGGTTGTCGCCGGAGGAGTCGAAGCGGATGCTTTCGAGGGCCTCTTCGATGTGCAGCTCGCGCCCCTTGCCGGTGGCGGGATCGACGCGGTTCCAGTCGAAGACGCGGTAGGTCGTGTCGGAGGGCTGCTGGATCTCGGCGATGACCAGGTTGGGGCCGATGGCGTGGCAGATTCCCGACGGCAGGAAGTGGCACTCGCCTTTGCGGACGGGGACTTTCTGCAGATACTTCTCGCTGACGCCGTCTTTAACGGCGGCGGCAAACCGCTCGCGGGTTGTGCCGGGCTTGAGGCCCTTGTAGATGTAGCCGTCGGGCGGGGCGTCGATGATGTACCAGCACTCGGTCTTGGGGTCGCCTTTGCCCATCCGGCTTACGGCCTCGGCGTCGGGGTGGACCTGGACGCTGAGGATATCGCGGGCGTCAAGCAGTTTGATGAGCAGAGGGAACGGCGGCTTATAGCCGGGGTCGCCGGTGACGGCGGGACCGTAGTCAGCGATGACCTCGGCAAGGGTCCGGCCCGCGAGGGGACCGTTGGCGACTTTGGTCTTGTCCTCGGGCAGGTCGGCCAGTTCCCAGCTTTCGCCGATGGGCTTGCCCGGCGGCAAATCCTTTCCGAACAAGTCTTTAAGGCGTTGGCCGCCCCAGATCCGCTCTTTGAAAATCGGTTCGAATTGTAAAGGATATAGTTCCATACTTTTATATTGTATAGGCAAACAGTATGGAAATCCACAAAAAAGGCCGGGACAGATCCCGGCCTTTTGGCAAAACCGTTTTTCAGAAGCACACGGGCGAACGTGGTTTAAACGCTCACGTCTTCTCGCCCGGACGCCGGGTCAAGCCCGGCAGAATACACGCCAACCTTCCTTTGCAATCATCCTGCTTATGAGCAGCCCATGGAGTTGCCGCAGTTGAAGCATTTGTAGCAGGTTCCGTTGCGGACGGTGATGGAGCCGCAGACATCGCAGGCGGGGGCATCGTCCTGGAAGTGCTGGAACTGCTGGTTGAACTGGCTCATCAGGGCGGCTTCGGTCCCGGCGGCATCCGGATGGGTCAGGACGGAGGCGACGAGCTCAACGGCCCGGTCGGCGGTGGTCTCGCGGAAGCGGTCCGAGGGGGGCACGGTCATTTTGGGCGTGCGGGCCTGACTTTCGCGGGTTTCCGGCTTGGCCGAGGCCTTTTTGTCGATGGAGCGGGCCTGGTCGATCTTCCGGGCCAGGTCCTGGGTCTTCTCGACAAGCTGCTTGGCCGTGGCGCCGGTCGCGTTCTCACCCGTCGCCGCTGCGCGGTTGGGGGTGTTCTTTTCCGCATAGCCGGGAATGAACTGACAGCCCATCCAGCAGAAGATGTAGTCGATGAGACTCTTGGCGAACGGGATGTTCTTGTTGGAGGTCATGCCCGCCGGCTCGAAACGGGCATGACGGAATTTATCGACCAACGTGATCAGCGGGACCCCATACTGCAGGGCCATCGACACGCAGGTGCCGACCACGTCCATAAGTCCCCCGACGGTGCTGCCCTCCTTGGCCATGGTGATAAAGAGCTCACCAGGCTGACCGTCCTCATACAGCCCCACCGTCAGATATCCTTCGTGCCCGGCGACGGAGAACTTGTGCGTGATGCTGTTGCGCGTCTCCGCCAGTCGTCGCCGGAAAGGCCGCGATGCAGGGGTTTCCGCGGCCTTGGGTTTCTTTTTGCCGTCTTCTTTCTTGTCGAGGTTGACCGGCTGCATTCGCTTGGAGCCGTCGCGGTAGATCGCCACGGCCTTGAGGCCCATCTTCCAGCCCTCCATGTAGGCAGTCATGATCTCGTCAGTCGTCGCCTCTTTGGGCATGTTGATGGTCTTGCTGATGGCGCCGGAGAGGAACGGCTGGACGGCGGCCATCATTTTCAGATGCGCCATATAGTGGATGTGCCGCGAGCCGTTTTTGGGCTTGAAGGCACAGTCAAAGACGGGCAAGTGCTCGGGGTTGAGCACTTTGGAGGTCTCAATGGTGTCGTCGCGATCGACAGTGTCGCAGATTGCCTTGATTTCTTCGGGGTTGTAGCCGAGACGCTCAAGGGCCATCGGGACGGTGCGGTTGACGATCTTGAGCATGCCGCCGCCGGCGAGGAGCTTGTACTTGACCAGCGCGATGTCGGGCTCGACGCCGGTGGTGTCGCAGTCCATCATGAAGCCGATGGTGCCGGTGGGGGCGAGCACGGTCGTCTGGGCATTGCGGAAGCCCTGGCGGCCGCCGAGGTCGAAGGCCTGGTCCCAGGCATCCTTGGCGGCGCTGAGGAGGGTATCCGGGCAGTGCATCTCGGGAATGTTGTAGGCGTGCTCACGGTGCATGCCGATAACGTGGAGCATGGACCGGGCGTTCTTTTCGAAGTCGTCGAAGGGGCCCTTGAGGGCGGCCAGTTCGGCGCTGACCGCGTAGGCCGTGCCGGTCATAAGGGCCGTGATCGCCGAGGCCCAGGCGCGGGCCTGCGGGGAGTCGTAGGGCAGGGCCAGACTCATCATCAGGCAGCCGAGGTTGGCGTAGCCCAGTCCCAGCGGACGGAAGCGATGGCTGTTGGCCGCGATCTCGGCCTCGGGGTAGCTGCCCATATCGACGAGGATCTCCTGGGCGATGATGAAAATGCGGATGGCCCGCTTGAAGTTGTCAACGTTGAAAGAGCCGTCCTCGTTGCGGAACTTCATCAGGTTCAGGGAGGCCAGGTTGCAGGCGGAGTTGTCGATGAACATGTACTCGCTGCACGGGTTGGAGGCGTTGATCTCGCCGGAGGCCGGGCAGGTGTGCCACTTGTTGATCGTGGTGTGGTACTGGACGCCGGGATCGCCGCAGACGCGGGTGCCTTCGGCGATGAGCTGCATCAGCTCGCGGGCGGAGTATTCCTGCATCGGCTCGCCGGTGGTAACGGAACGGGTGGTCCACTTGCCGTCCTTTTCCACGGCCTCCATGAACTCGTCGAAGACGCGGACGGAGAGATTGCTGTTCTGGAACATGATGCTGTTATAGGCATCCTCGGGACTGTAGCCGTCCTCGATCAGGACCCAGGCCTTCTTTTCCTCCTCGGTCTTGCAGGTGATGAAGTCCTTGATGTCGGGGTGATCGATCTTGAGCGACTGCATCTTGGCGGCGCGGCGGGTCTTGCCGCCCGACTTGATGACGGCGGCGATCTGGTCATAGACGCGCATGAAGCTCAGCGGGCCGGAGGGCTTGCCGCCGCCGGAGAGCTTTTCGCGGCTGGAGCGGAGGGTGGAGAGGTCCGTGCCGGTGCCCGAGCCGTGCTTGAAGAGCATCGCCTCGCTGCGAGCCAGACGCATGATGTCCTCCATCGTGTCCTGAACAGACTGGATGAAGCAGGCGGAGGCCTGCGGGTACTCATAGCTGCTCTCGCAGGGGACGGCCTTGCCCTTTTCGTGGTCCCAGTGGAAGTTGTGCGGGCTGCCTTTGATACCGTACACATCGTAGAGGCCGACGTTGAACCAGACGGGGGAGTTGAAGGAGCCGTGCTGGTTGACGCAAAGCCAGGTCAGCTCGTTGTAGAAGTGCTCCGTATCCTCGTCCGTGAGGAAGTAGCCGTCTTTGCGGCCGCGGTCGGCGATAGCCCGGCAGACACGATGGATGAGCTGCTTGACGGAGTTCTCGCGCTGGCCGGTCTGGACGTCGCCGTAGAAGTACTTGCTCACGACCACTTTGGTCGCCAACTGGCTCCACGAGCAGGGAACCTCGACATCGTTCTGCTCGAAAATCACCTTGCCGGTGTCATCGGTGATTTTCGCTTGTCGAGTTTCCCACTCTATTTCGTCGAATGGATGGGTTCCGGGCGTCGAAAAATAGGGTTCTACTTTAAGTCCTTTTCTGGACCTGAAACGATTATCATTCCAAGGCTGAAAGCCCGACTGGGACGATGGATTATCTGAATTATATCTCCGTTTTTCCGACATTATTGCCTCCGTGGCTTATAATAAACACTGCTGCACTATATATTGATTGGCCCTTCACGGACACACTACATATAGCCTTATTACTACTACGTATGATACCGCAGATGGCTCAAGAGACAAGGTAAAAAAACAAAAAAACGCCGGAAAAACCCTTTTTGTTTTCGTTAACTCTTTATTGGATTGGACCTACGGAAAAAATTTTTCTCAACAATTTTTCGCCGTGACGGCGAGAAGCCACTGGCGGGCGATCCAGGCGTGGGCCCATGTGTAGGGATGGACACGATCCCGCGACCATCGTTCCTCGGGAACATCGTTTTTAAGGGCCTCATAGGCCTGTTGGATGGGGACGAGCAGGGCATCAAACTCGCCGGCCAGTTCGCGAACCACCCGAAGGTAGCGGTCCAGTTCTAAATACATGGGGTCTGTTGGATTTGCACAGAAGTAAAACGGTTCCATGAGGATGATGCGGCTGCAGCCGTGTTCTTTGACCTGACTGAGCATCCAATGGAGGTTGGCCCTGTATTCATCGGGGGGGACATGGGCCTGCTGCATCTCGGGGGCCTCGGCGAAGCGCCGCCAGAGGTCGTTAATGCCGATCATGATGCTGACGACGCCGGGGTTAAGCTGGAGACAGTCTTGCTGCCAGCGTTTCTTGAGGGCCCGAGTGGTGTCGCCGCTGATGCCGCGATTTTCGAAGGTGAGGTTGAGACGCGGGTAGCGGGCCGCCAGCAGGTTGGCGGTGAAGTGAACGTAGCCCTGGCCGAGGGGGGCGTAGGGAGTTTCGCGGCGCTGGGTGTCGGTGATGCTGTCGCCGATGAAAAGGATCAATCGGCCGGACTCAAAAGCGATATTTTCTGTCATCATATTGTTCTCCTGTCTCATAAAAACATCGGGGTATTCTACAACGAAAATACTGGTTTTGATGAGGAAATTCAGCAAATTCCTTACTTTTTTTAATATAAAGGAGAGCCCCTGATTTTTCTCCCCGGGATCACAATTTTATCGGGAAAAACGTGAATCCGCAGATAGGGAGAAAACCATGAGTACAACGAGGGCATTTGTCGGGAAGCGGTATTATGTCTTGATCGTTCTGATTTGCTGGGGGGCGGCGGCCGGAGCCCAGATGCAGTTTGTCAGTCAGAGCCGGTCGGTCCGGGCTTATAACAGCGAAGGGGGCAGCGACAGTGGTGCGGCGGAGGACTTTGGGCCGTTTAACGACTTGGCTGTCGTATCATGGGGGAACTACACGGCGACCGGGCATCAGGAATCGACGCTAAGCGGCGACCGAATCGTCGTCAGCAGCTCGGCGACTGACACGGCGCCGTTTTATCACTACCAGAATTTTATACAAGGCTGCTCTTCCGATTTCCAGGTTCAGATCGAAGTGAACGGTCCTTGTCAATTGGCGCTGTCAGGGACATTGTGGGCCTTTGGGGATTACGGGGGGTACAGCGACGGCGACTATGAGGCCCGCGTGACGGTGTCCGGTGACGGGGGCGCGGTGCTCTATACGGCGGCGATGACGGGAATGCAGGGGTTTGAGGGAGACGACCCGGTGGAGATCAGGGAGCAGATCGCGCTGGCGCCCGGGCGTTACACGCTGCGGGTGTTCGCCTCGGCCGAAGGATCTTATGTCAATCTGGGCGAGGAGCCGGGCACGGGCGGAAGCGGATGGGCGGACTGCGATGTTGAATTGACGCTGCTGTCCAGGGTGCTTTACGTGGATAACGATGCGCCGGGGGACCCGGATCCCAACAATCCGCTTGTGAGTGATCCGCTCGAGGACGGCAGCGCGGCTCATCCTTTTGACTCGATCCAGGAGGCGATTGATTACGCCGTCGAGGGTGACACGATCATCGCGGCGGAGGGAATCTACTTCGAAAACCTTCATATCTCAGGCAAGAACATTCATTTGACCGGGACCGACCCGGAGGACTGGTCCGTCGTGGAGAATACCGTCATTGACGGGCGGCGGTTGGGTTCGGTGGTGACCTTTTCGGGAACGGAAGATTCGATCTGCCGGCTGTCCGGGCTGACGCTTCAGAACGGCCGCAGCGCCGCTTCCGATGTTAAATCCGGGGGCGGCGGCATCTGCGGCGGAGGGACAAGGGCGGGTGTGTCCCGCTGCATCATCCGCTGGAACGAAACGCATGAACTTGAGACGGAAACTTATTTCGGGGGCGGCATTTACGATGTCGATGGAGAGATCATTGCGTGCAAAGTGGATGAGAACGCCGCTGCCGCCGGCGGGGGCCTGGCCCTTTGTGACGGCCTGATCCAATTCTGCCAGGTCCGCCGCAATTCCGCTCACAGCGGTATGGATGGGGGCGGTATGTCCCGGTGCAACGGCATGATCGACCATTGCGAGATCACCGATAATACAACGGAGTACGCCCAGTCTGCCGGCGGGGGGCTTGTCAACTGCAACGGCACGATCAGCAACTGTCTGATCGCCCGAAACCGTACCCCGTTGTGGGGGGGAGGCCTGCTGGGATGCAAAGCACGGATCATCAACTGCCGAATCTCGGATAACATCTCCGGCGGAGGCGGGGCGGGGCTTTATCGGTGCGAAGCGGATTTTATCGACTGCGTCATTTCAGGGAATGTCAACGACGGTTCCCTGCATGAGCCGGGCGGCGGGATTTCCAGCTGCCGCGGCCGATTGATCCGATGCATCATTCGGGATAACCGGGCCCTTAACAGCGGCGGGGTGCAGAAGGGGTCCGGCGGGGGAGTGTACAATTTCAGCGGCGAGATTATCCATTGTGTCGTATGGAACAATTACGCGGGGAAGGAGGCCGGCGGCCTGCACTCGTGCAGCGGTCCCATCCGGCACTCCATTCTCTGGGGCAACCGCGACGAGATGTCAAACGAACAGTTGGCCGATTGCGGCCTGCCGTCTTACTGCTGCATCGAAAACTGGAGAGATGCCGGATTCGGAAACATCAACCTGAACCCGCGATTTGCCGATCCGGAGGGGGGAGACTTTCACCTGAAGTCGCAGGCGGGGCGGTGGGACCCGTCGGCGCAGACATGGGTGACGGATGGGGCAACGAGCCCGTGCATCGACGCAGGAGATCCGTCGGACCCGAACTGGATGGGTGAACTGTGGCCGCACGGACGGCGGGTCAACCTGGGGGTCTATGGAGGGACGCCGCAGGCGAGCCTGTCGCTGTCGGACATCGGGAACCGAGCGGACCTGGACAACGACGGCGACGTGGACACGGCGGATCTGGAGACGTTTACGGCGGCGTGGCTCCGACAGGAGGTACAGCCGGCGGAGGACCTGAACCGCAACGGGCAGGTGAACGGAGAGGATTTCGCCGTTCTTTCGCAACACTGGTTATGGGAGGAGCCGATCGTGGGATTCTGGCAGTTCGACGATGCACAAGGGGCAATTGCCCGGGATGTGTCGAGCGGCGGCCATGACGGGCTGCTGGTCAACAGTCCCCAGTGGACCGCAGGCCGCCTTGGCGGGGGGCTTCGTTTCGATCCCAACCTCACGGCGGTCGAGATTCCCACGGACGGTTTCAGGATCGACGAAGGGACGATCTCGCTGTGGGCCAATGCGGCGGCGTTTTACAATACGAAGCATTTTCTCTTTGGCCACGTCGCGGCGGATGGGGGCTGGTCCAACCGGATTCAATTGTTTACGAATAATACCGGCGAGCTGCGGCTGGGATTTGGAGACGCCGCCTATCTGCATACGGGCATCAAGACGCTGCAAACCTGGCAGTGGTATCACATCGTACTGACATGGGATCACTCGGTGTACAGCGTCTATGTCAACGGTCTGCTCAGGGCGACCGGAAGCTATTCGGGCTTTACGGCTCTCAACAGCTACGCCGATATCGGCAATAACGGCAAACGGGACATGCGCATCGAATCGTTTGACGGAATCATCGACGAGGTCTGCGTGTACAACCGGGCCTTGAGCGGCGACGAGGTGTATTCGCTCTTCGGCCGGGATTTTGCGGCGGTGATCCAAAGCGTCCGGGCCTTTGCCGCCGGGCAAGCGATCGATACGGCCGCCGTTTTAACGGTCGGCCAGTATCCCCGCTATACCTCTTCCTATGCCGCCTGGAGCACAACGAGCGGCTGGTACTGGGCCAGCGGCTGTTTTCCGGGGTTGCTGTGGCTGATATATGAGGCCGGAGGGGACACAGCGTTTCAAACGCTGGCCCAAAGCTGGACGGCGGGTCTGGAAAGTCAGGCGTACACGTCCGCCCTCCATGACATCGGATTCATTATCTCCAACAGCTATGGCAGCGGCTATCGAATTACGGGGAATGAGGAATACCGGGATGTTCTGCTGGCCGCCGCTGACCGGCTCAGCTTGCTTTATAACCCGCTGATCGGCGCCGTGAACCTGGGATGGGGGGATTGGCAGTGCCCGATTTCAATTGACACGATGATGAATATTGAACTGCTGTACATGGGCGCGAAATACGGGGGAGAGGCCCAATGGGCGCAGATGGCCTCGAATCATGCCTATCGCACACTGACGGACCTGGTGCGGGAGGACGGCCGCACATGCCAGATCGCCGATTATGACGCGGTGACCGGCGACCTGATCCTGCTGGAATCGCTGCAGGGATACAGCACCGAGTCCGTCTGGTCGCGCGGGCAGGCCTTTGCCGTTTATGGATTCACCACGGCTTACCGGGAAACCGGCGATCCGAACTTTCTGGCGGCCGCGGAACGGACGGCCGACTACTATATCGAGTATTTGCCGCCGGATGCGATTCCGTACTGGGACTTTGAGGCGCCGGGAATTCCGCTGACCGAGCGAGACACCTCGGCGGCGGCCATAGCGGCGGCGGGACTTGTGGAACTGAGCACGCTGACGGAGGACCTGACACAGGGCGCCCGCTATCTCAGTGCGGCCCGGCGCACGCTGGAGTCACTGTGCAAAAGCCAATCTCTCGGCGGATACCTGGGTCGGGACCCCGAGGGCCATCCCCTGACGCCGGGGCTCCTGATGCAGGGCTGCCAGAACCACCCGGACTCGGTAACCCATGGGACGATTGCAGACGAAAGTCTTATCTGGGGGGATTACTATTTTCTTGAGGCCCTGCGGCGTTTTGAGGCCCTGCCGTAGGGAGATTATCATACCGATAAATAAGCGGGTGCAGACCTTCGCTGATGGCGAAGACGGCGTCCCCGGAAGGGGCAAAGGCGATGGTCTCGCCGGCCGGCTCGAGGGCGAGGGGCAGGCGTCGGGGCTTGCGTGCCAGGGCGTTTTTCCAGTCTTCGTTTTCCCGTTTTTCCCACAGAACGGCTGTGTTTTGATTTCGCAGGAGCAGGCGGCGCCCGTCGGGGGCAATGTCGCCGGCGGTAACTCGTTCGATCGGAACCGTGGCGATTAGCTCCAGGATATTAAACCGGTCGGTGTGCTGAGGATAGCGGGAAACGTACACATGGCAATGCATGTATTCTTTGGAGACGATATAGAGGTCTTTCGTCGCAGGGTCCGTCATAAGGGTCTCGGCGTCGCGCGGACCGTCGGGATAAAGGAACCAGAGGGCTTCGAATTGGGTGAGGGTGAAGGCATTGGGCTCCGGCGGGAGAGACGGTTCGGGGATGCGATAAACAGTGATGTTGGGGCGCAACGCCTTGTTGTCACCGATGTCTCCTATATAGAGATAGGTTTGACCGGGGACCGGGCCGGGGCCGGCGGCCATATCCTCCCAATCAAAGGCATACGTTTGCGCCAGCGAAAAGACGGCCTGCGTCCTGCCGGCGGGGTCGAGGGCGAAGAAGCGGGCACTGTCGCCGGAGTCATTATGGACCCAGAGGACGTTCGAATCGGCACAACTGACGGCGAGGCCGGAAATCTCGGTCAGTTCGTCAGAGGCGACCCGGCCGGTTACTTCGGCGATGGCCGAAAGGGTACACATGCTTATCCAGATGATCCGGCAAAACGGCTTCATTGTCGATCTTGCAGGCCCTGAAAAAAATGTAAACATTTTCATCGAAAACCTGTACAATACCATACAATGAGCAGCAATTCTCATGAAAAATCGTTTGAGAAGGTCCGCGAGATGATCCGTCAGTTTCCGATGGGGCCGGGCCTGTATTTTATGAAGGATGCCGAGGACAAGGTCCTTTATATCGGCAAGGCGAAGAATCTGCGCAGTCGGGCGGGCAGCTACTTTCAGCCCGGTGCCCACCTCGAAGAGACGCGGGGGGCGCACATCGAGGAGATGATCCGCAAGGTGGCCCGGGTGGATTACCTTGAGACGGCCAGCGAGGTGGACGCGATCCTGCAGGAGGCGAGACTGATTAAGGACATCCACCCGCCGTACAATACGGACCTGAAGGACGCCAAGACGTTTCCGTACCTCGAGATCACGACACGGGAGCCCTATCCCGGGGTCTATGTGACGCGCAAACCGAAGAATCCGCACAATGTGCTTTTCGGGCCGTTTACGGCGGGAGCGGAGCTTCGCGGGGCGGTCCACGTGCTCCAGAAGATTTATAAGTTCCGCACGTGCAACCTGGAGATCGGGGCGATGGACGGCAAGCGGCAGGTGTTCCGGCCCTGCCTGCTGTATCATATCAAACAGTGCACGGCGCCGTGCGCCGATAAGGTGTCAAAAGAAGACTACCGCAAGCAGATCCGCGACCTGATCCGGTTTCTGAAGTCCAAGCGGTCCACCGTGCTGCGGAACCTGCAGAAACAGATGGAGGAGGCCGCCGGGCGTCAGGATTATGAGGCGGCGGCGATGTACCGGGACCGCATCAAAATGATCGAGAGTCTCGACAAGCGGGGGAGCGTCGATAAGCATATCCAGCCGGAGGCATTCGCGGCGGACCCGACGGAGGGCCTGAGCAGGCTCCAGCAGCTTCTCAAAAGCGAGTCGCCGGTGCGGATTATCGAGGGCTTCGATATCGCCCACCTGGCGGGCCGGGAGATGGTCGGGTCGATGGTGCAGTTCATTGACGGGCGACCGTTTCGCGACGGATATCGGCGCTATAAGATCAGGACGGTGCAGGGGGTGAACGACTACGCGAGCCTGCAGGAGGTGCTGGGACGGCGCTACCGGCGGGCGATGGCGGGCGAGGAACTCTGGCCCGATCTGGTGCTGATCGACGGGGGGGTCGGCCAGCTCCACGCGGCCGAGGAGGTGTTTCGTCAGATGGGGGCCGAGCCGCCGAATCTGGCGTCCATCGCCAAGAAGGAGGAGATCATCTACATTCACGGGCAGGACAAGCCGCTGCGGCTGGGGGCGAATAACCCGGTCCGCAAGCTGATCCAGTATGTTCGCGACGAGGCGCACCGGTTTGCCCAGGCCTATCACCACGTCCTGCGGCGCAAGAGCATGCTGGAGGAATAGTTTTTAGTAACCGCGAATAACGCGGATTATAAAATATAACAGGGGCGGCGTCCCGGGGGCGCCGCTCCCGTTTGTTTTGTTATGGTTACCTGTCGATGACGGCCGCTTCGAAGCCGTACTCTTCGGCTTTGAATTTGGGGGCGACCATCGGATTGACGAGCATCTGTTCCAAAAGCTGCTCTTCGGTGTCGGGCAGCATATCGCACTGGCTTTGCAGGATATCGACCCACTTTCGCTCATTTTCCCGCAGGTTGAGCTCGCCGCTTTCCTGCGCCCGGCGGAGGGACTGAACGGCGGCCCGTGCGGCGGCGACGGTTCGGCGGCAGCAGGTGTCTTCCCGGACGATCTCCCGGCTGATTTCCAGCACGACATCCGGCCGGAGGACCCAGGCCTGCGGATCGAGCCGGCAGTCGGATTCGCTGAGCCAGTCGCGCAGGAGGGCGGCCTTGTCCTTGCCGTGGGCCATGGAGGTATTCATGAGCCGGCAATCGTAGGTGAGCTCCTCCATCGAAACCACGGGGGCGATGGTGCTGAGCAGGCGGACGTTATGAGTGGACTCGTTGGACCAGCAGTCGCAGACGGCCTGGCTGATGTTGCCGATGGTGGACAGGTGGGCGCAGGCGGCGCTTTTGCCCTCCATGGAGATCGGCACGCCGGCGATGGCCTTGAGATAGGGGCCTTCGTAGGCGCAGTCCTTGGTCGGGTCGACAGCGCCGGCCTCGATCGCCTCGAGCGTTCGCGGAACGGAGGCGGCGCGGACGATGGCCGCGAAGAAGCGGGGGATGAGCTTCTGCTCGGCGAGGACCATCGCGGTATTGGCGAAACCGCAGGCGGAGTCGCCGCTGGGCACGATGCCGTCCCGGCGGCAGATGTCCACGATATACTCCCAGAGGAAGCGGATATCGCGGCCGCCGAGGACGCCGAGGGCGAAGACGACGGCGGGCAGGTCGCAGTTGATGATCGCATCGTCGGAGACCTCCTTGCCGCCGGTGGATTCGATGGCGAGCATGTCGGCCCCGGCCGAAGCGGCCTTGTCGATGATCTCGGCCAGAGAGTCCCAGTACCGCCCGCGCCGCATCAGGGGCGGACGGGTGAATTCGCGGACGTCGTTGACGGTGAAGCGCAGGGCGCTGCGCAGGCCGTGCCGTTCATGGCAGGCATCGAGCTTGTCGCTGATCAGGCGGGCGATGTCGAGCCCCCAGGCCGGGCGGTTGGTCATGTCGGGCAGGGTTTCGAACTCGACCAGGAGTTGGGGCACTTCGAGATGGACGGCCCGCTTGAGTACCCCGTCCATGATCTCACTATACTGATCGCGGACTTTGGCCCAGCTCGAATCGTCGATTGTCATCGGCGGCAGGGTAAAGTTGATCTCCGGGATGACCTGGCCGGCGCCGATGGATACGCCGCGACCAGCGCAGACCGGCCGGGGGGCGAGACCAAAAAGAAAATCCTCTACGTTGTCAATCGCAAGTGTTCTACTCATGTTGGCTCCCATTCATTCAGGTTGCAGGATTAAAGTACATAATCACTGGAGAAGATTTTAGCGGAAAACAAGGGGGAAAATCGCCCGGTATTTTGAAAAAAAATAGTACAATCTTGCTGTTGTTAATGGGTTCAATGCCCGTTTAGGTTTGATAATGACAGTTTTTGTTTTGCTTATTTTGCTGAAATTGCATTATTTTACCGGTCATGATGAGCTTGGCTAAAACGTTGGCTGTTTTTTACATGCCAGAACGATCATCTCCTCCCGGGCGA
This sequence comes from Anaerohalosphaeraceae bacterium, assembly GCA_050309685.1. Taxonomy (GTDB): domain Bacteria; phylum Planctomycetota; class Phycisphaerae; order Sedimentisphaerales; family Anaerohalosphaeraceae; genus JBNRMP01. The sequence goes on along the minus strand of JBNRMP010000023.1, from coordinate 5,590 downwards.
GGGAGAGGAACTGTTTGACGACGGCAAAGCCGGCGGACCGCAGAAGCGACTCGACCTGCCGGCGGGTAAACCGGTAGGTAAACCCCATGCGAATCTCGCTGCCGGCGAGCAGGGAGACAGTTTCGCGCCCGATGCGAAGGCGCCCCGAGCGGAGCACTCGAACGGACCTGCGGGTTCTCCAGACAGCGCCCAGATGCGGATTAGCGAGCGGGACCGTCTTCAGGGAGAAACTGAAGCAGTCGGCAGCCATCCCCCGATTGAGCAGGGGGCCCATGTTGAAGGCGACGTTCAGCGGCGATTGGTACGTCTTTTCGGCGGCGTCCATCTGGCTGGTGCAGAGGCGGCAGTCAAAGAGGAACAAATCCCGGTGGGTGAGGCGGCGGCCGATCAGCGACAGGAGTCCTTCCGGCTCGTAGTTGCAGAAGCTGTTGCCCAGGAGACAGAGGAGCAGGGGGCGGGAGAGGTGAGGCAGGAGCAGGGCGATATCCTCCAGGAAGGCGACGATGCCGTAGGCAGGCAGACCTACTGAGCGAAAGTTCTCGAGGACGTTCTCCACCAGCGGACGGCTGATGTCAGCGGCATAGAAGCGGACGGAGGCGGAGGAGGCCATGTGTCTGAGGAGGATCATTTCTTTTTCGCCGCTGCCGACGCCGATGCTCAAAAGATTGCTTTCGGGCGGGATGAAGGGGATCAGAGCGTTGATCCTGCCCAGGAACAGTTCGGTGAGCCGGCGTGCGGTGGGAAACTCGTCGGAGGCGTCGAGCCGCAGCCAGTTCTGTGCGCCGTCGCCGGTGTAGAGAAAACAGTCCGGCAGGCTGCCGGTGCGCAGGGACTCCGCCAGACGCTTCTCGATGTCGTCTTCGCCGATCAGTTCCTTAATCTGATACAGTTTCATCTTCATTTGAAACATGAATTGCATTCGGAGGCGAGCGCGGTTTTGAGATTCCCGGAAATCCGTTTTTTCTCCGCGGCGTCAAGTTTCATAGTTCCCCTTTCCAAACGTGCAGTTGACTCAGGAATTGTAGTGCAGATCGGACGACATGCCGGATGAGAGAAAGTCTGAAAGGGGTCGGGGGAATGTCTGACCTCCGATAAGGGGCCGGAGTAAACCCGCCGAATGCCGGGGAGAGCTCTCCGGGATCAGGCGGCGCGGGGGACGGGCTTTAACGGCGGTTCGGGGTCGTTCGGCGTCCGGGTCGTATGGTTGGGGAAGGTCGGGGGATCGAGCGGCTTGAGACCCCAGGCAAGACGGGCCTTATCGCACCGCTCATTATGGATATTGTTATCCCAGGAGAATGGAAAGTCCCGGCATACGCTGGAACGAAGGTCGTAGATGCTGCAGCGGACCTCTTTGCCGATCTCGCCGAGCAGGGCGATGCAGCGGGGATGAGGACCCTCGGTCCCGCGCATCACGCAACGGAAATCGTTGAGTTTGTTCGTCAGTTCGGCCGGTACCGTGCCGCCGGGGGCCAGTGTTGTTTCGCCCCAATAAAAAGACGCTCGGTAATAGGCGCAGCAGGCCCCGCAGGTCAGGCAGGGATTCGAGCCCCTTGATGAAACAGCCGATTCAATTTCCATGAAGTATTAACTCCATTTTTCGACGCCTCGCGGCCGGTCCCCATAAACCGCCTCCGCCAAAGGAGGGTAGGAGAGCCGGAACGGAAGGCAACCGAATCAATCTATCATGTCGGCGAAAATCTGTCAACAGGTTAATGTCCTGTGTCTTACAGGGGAAATAGAGTTTTTTCTAAAGGGAATGCAGGGGAATGCTTATATGAAGCGGCAGAACGGGGGGTTAGGATGGCATGGAAGAGCAGATTTATCCGAACAGGAAAAGGAAAACCGGTTAGGAAGGAGATTAAAATGAGGGCTAAAATAATGATACTTTTATCGGCTTTACTTGTTTTCCTGACCATTGGATTGTCCTATGGTCAGGGTGAGGATTTTGTTTTCATCGACACCGGCGGGGAACAAGCGGGCGGTTTGTACTTCTTTTCGGCCCTGGTGGCGGGCGTTGTAATTGCCCTTGCCTTTTATCTGCTGCTTTCGTCCCTGGCGGCGGCGACGGGGCTTACCGTCGTAAAACCGGAAAAAACAATCGCGCCGGGCGGGGGTGAACATGCGCACCGGGAACACCATGAGCACAAAGAGCACAAAGAGCCCGGCGGGGCGTCCCCGGTCCGCAAGGCGGTGAATGCCATGGGGATAGGCGCCCTCGTTATCGGCGTGATCTCCATGTTTTTTGCCGCCTGGTTCGGGGTGGAACTGAGCCAGATCGAAAACCTGTTTATCGGGGCAATCATGGGACTGGCCATCTGGGGGGTAACATACCTGCTGCTGATGACCCTGGAGGCGAAGGCGATTTCCTCGGCTGCCGGGGCGCTGTACGGCATGGCCGCCGGCGGAATGAGCGCCGCCGGAAAGGCCATTGGCGGAATTTTTACCAAATCGCCGGAGGACCGAATTGTGGATACGACCCGGGAGATCGCTGAAACCATCCGTAACGAGGTATTCGGCGACATCGATACCCACAAACTCCACAAGGAACTGGATAAATATATTCAGCAGTTGAAGCCGGCTACGCCCAAGCAGATCATGAAGGAATTGCGGGAACTGCTCGACGATACGGAGCTGGAGGCGGTGATCCAGGGGGAATCGTACCGGACGGTCGATATCGACCGGATTAGCGCCACACTGGAAGAAAAGGGGATGAAGAAGGAGACGGCTCATACGGTGGCCGACCGTGTCAAAAATGCGATCGACCAGATGCGCCGGGAGTACAAGGAGAAGGACAAACTCTCGGCCACGACGGATGTCGCCCTGGAAATGGCGGGCAAAAGCCGCCAGCAGGCCGAGGAGATCCGCAGCCGGATTGAAGAGTATCTCCGGAATACGAATAAGGAGGAACTGAACCCGGAAGGGATCAAGCGGGATTTTGAAAAGCTCCTCTCCAGTCCCCGGGAGGGCATAGCGGCGCTGCGAAGCCGGCTGGGGGCCGTGGATAAGTCCACGGTGGCGACCATCCTCGAACAGCGAAGCGATATGAGCCATGAGGAAGCGGAAAGGGTCGTGGATCATGTGGATCGAATTCTGTCGTCGATCCGCGGCCAGGTTTCGGGGACCCGGGAATCCGTCGTCGGCTCGATCCGGGAATCGCAGCAGCGGCTGGAGAGCAAGATCCGCAACTACATGGATTCACTGGGCCGGCCCGAACTTCGCTACCAGGGGCTCAAGGAGGATTTCAAACTGCTCTTCCACGACCCAAAGGCCGGCGCCGATCATCTCATTCAGCGGATGAAGGCGATGGACCGGAATACCTTCAAGGCGATTCTGGCCTCACGGAAGGATATCTCGGAGGAGGACGCGGAACATATCATCGAACGCATGGAGTCGGCTCGGGACGATGTGATCGCCAAGGCCGAACACATGAAGACGCGGATGCATGAAGAGCTGGACCATGCACGGCAGAAGACGGCCGACGCGGCGGCGGAAACCCGCAAGACGGCCGCCGCGGCCTCGTGGTGGTCCTTCTGGGCGGCCCTGGCGTCCGCGGCCAGCGCCGTTGGCGGGGGGCTGGTGGCAATGGCGGTCTGATTTCACCGGAGTGTTTCGAAGACGCCGAACCGGCATGTCTGGCCGCCGGTTCGGCCCTCCGGACTTCCCCGTGGGGGTTCAGAGAGAAAGGAAAACGAATTGAAGAAGCTCTGGTGCAGTCTGAAGGAGGCCTTCAAAGGGTTTGGTCGAGACGGGGTCTTTACGATGGCGGCGGCGATGGCCTTTTTCGCGGTGCTGTCGCTGGCGCCGTTGCTGATCCTGCTGGTGACGATCGGCGGGCTGCTGGGGCCGGACCTGAAGCAGGGACTCATCGAACGAGTGCAGACGGCGATGGGCCCGCAGGCGGGCGCCGCCATCGGCCAACTGCTGGAGCAGGCCGGCGCCCAGCGGGTGGCGATGACATTTTCGGCCATGGCGGGTATTGTAACAACCTTGTTCGGCGCTACCGTGGTTATGGTGAAGCTGCAGAAGTTCCTCAACAGCATCTTCGGAGTGGAACTCAAAAAGGGCTTTATTTTCAATTGGATCTACAAACGGCTCATGTCCCTGCTGATGCTCATCGGGATCGGGGTGCTGCTGGTGGCTTCCGTGGTTTTCAGTTCCCTGCTGAGCCGGCTGATACCGCAGGGCGGATGGGTGACGCCGGTGGTCAACCTTATCGTCAATCTCCTGCTGTTCACGCTGATTTTCATGGTGATGTTTACCGTGCTGCCGGACGTGAAGATCTCCTGGAAAACCACCTTCATCGGCGGCCTGATTACGGCGCTGCTGTTCGTGGCGGGCCAGTACGGCATCAGCCGGTACCTGGCGACCAAGGGCAGCAGTTCGGTTTACGGGGCGGCGGGATTCATGATTATTCTGCTGCTGTGGATCTATTACACCGGTATGATCGTGCTGTTCGGGGCCGAGCTGACGCGGGCCTATCTGGTCTGTTTCGGCAAAATGCTGGAGCCGAGCAAGTTTGCCCGGTGGCAGTCGGGCGAAGAAGAGAAGCAGCGGGAGACGCGGTCGGAGGAGGAAAGTCCTCCCGCCTGATGCGTCCGAGTCTTAGCGCGGCTTTTTCCGGAGAAACATCGCTGCGGCGGCAAAAAATACCGCTGTGATCGGTTCGGGCACAACGAAGGCGGCCGTCAGCGACGAGGTCACACCCGGTACATCCCCCGGGTAAACATGGGCATGCAGGTCCAGACGGTATTCATACTCCGGGTTGAGAAAGAGCGTTTGAGACCATTGCACGCGGATGGTTTCTTCGGTAGTCCACGTCTGCGAGACGAGCTCGGAGGCGTTGGTTACGTCGTAGAGGGCAAAGCTGACGGCGTTCTCGAACTCGTGCAGCTCCACGGTGCCGTCTATCTCAAGGAGGATCGAGTTGTCGAGGGGCTTGAACCAGTAGGAGGACTCGGCGAAGGCATGGCAGCCGGTGAAGATCCAGCCGCTGCGGTCCGCCGCATATACCCCGAAGTTGCCCGCGGCGGCGGCGACTTCGTTGAGGACCGGGTTCTCAGGGGTATAGGGGGAGGAGTCGTTCCACCACCAGGCCGAGGCGACCGCGCTGACCGGGTCGGCCCCGGTGATGTCGAAGGCCTCCTGCCCTTCACTGCCGACAGCCAGTCCCCATATATGATGGCTCTGGGCTGTGATCAGGATCGGGCCTGCCGGGGCGGCGGACAAGACCGCCAGCAGAGCAAAGAGAATGGTTGACTTCCAAACCGGTAAGCAGCGTTTCGTTTCCATGGGTTTCTCCCTTCCAGAGTCAATGAGCGAGGCCCGCCAGATGGCAGATGAAAGAGAGGACTTCTATCACTCTTCTCACACGTAACAAATACCAACCGGAGCGGCGCTATTCACTTCCATACAGCGCGGCAGATCGGCTTCGGGGTGGGTCTCGTGCCGCGGCATTGTCATTTATTACTGAACTTTTGCATTTTTAAGGTAACGCCAATTGGAACTTGATCCGGTTGACATCCCAGTTATCGCCTTCGATGCGTTCGATGACCCATGCGATGGTATCGCTGAATGTTTGTCGCAGCACGCT
>JBNRMP010000022.1:0-19524 GCA_050309685.1 Anaerohalosphaeraceae bacterium | reverse complement strand
GTCGAAACCATGTCGTTTCGCGTCGTTTTCGTGTCGTTTTTGGTCGTTTTTGGTCGTTTCAGGTAGGTATTTTTACGGATAAAAACCTCAGAAAACCGCATTTTCAGCCCAATTTCGCCGTTATGCCTTTAATTTTTGCTTTTTTTGTCCCCGACAGGACTAAACGGTATGCATCACAACTAAATCAGCCCGGCAAAGCCGCCCTGAATTTTGCTATTTTATCTTTGATTTTTACTTTTCCCTCCCTTCTGCATTCTTGCACCACTTTATCCTGCCGAAAAGACCTCACTCCTTCCGGGTCCCGGCGTAGAGGTCATATTTCAAGAGGCGGCACTCGATGCTGCCGTTGTAGAAAACAATTCTCTTGCTGGTCCGCAGGCCGACGTGCTTGGCGAGGGCGAGGCTGCCGGTGAAGAGATAGCCGGTGTAGCCGGGGCACTTCTGCTTGAAGAAGTCGCCGATCCGCTTGTAGATCCCCTTGAGCTCCTCGACGTCGCCCATTCTCATGCCGTACTCGGGATTGAGCACGACGATCCCCGGCCCCGGCGGGACCTCGGTGTCGGCGAAGTCGCAGACGGCAAACTCGATGAGGTGCTCGACGCCCGCCGTCATCGCGTTCTTGCGGGCGTGCTCGACGGCGATGGGATTGATGTCCGTCGCGATGATCCGCCCGGGCCGGGCGACGGCCTTGCCGCGCTTCCTGCCGGCCTTGAGCGCCTCAGCCCGCAGGGCCTGCCAGGCCGCCTCATCGTAAAGCTTCGTATGCATGAAGGAGTAGTTCGACCGCAGCAGCCCCGGCACGCGCCGGCTCGCGATCAGCGCCGCCTCGATGGCCAGCGTGCCGCTGCCGCACATGGGGCATACCAGCGGCCCCGTGCCGTCGTAGCCGGTCGTGAGGATGATGCCCGCCGCCAGCGACTCGCGCAGCGGCGCCTGATAGGGCAGCTTGCGGTAGTTGCGGTCGGAGATCTTCCGGCCCGAGGTGTTGAGGTACACGCGGACGAGGTCCTCCTTCCAATAGACCTGCACGACCGCCCCATGCCGCTCCTTGCCCGAGTCGGGCCGCGAGCCCGTTTTGCGGCGGATGCGATCGACGATGGCGTCCTTGATCTTCAGGTTGGCGTACATCGTGTTCTCAATCGTCGGCGTCTCGATCTTGCCGACGATGCTCAGGTACTCGCCAGGCGGGATGATCTCCTCCCAGGCGATTTTGGCGATGTTGCGGTAAAGCTGGTCGGGGTCCTTGCAGCGGAAGCGGCCCAGCAGGTAAAGCACGTTATAGGCCGTCCGCAGGTGCAGGTTGAGCTTCATCGCGTCATAGATCGTGCCGGTGATCTCGACGCCGGTCTCGTGGCTCTTCTCGACGACGAAGCCCAGCGTCTCGACCTCGCCGCGGAGGAGCTCGCCCATCTCGCGGGCGCAGGTAATCAGGATGGAGCTTGGATCAGAGGGCTTCATGCGCCGACGGCCCTTCGGTATGCCTCAAGGAGGCGGTCGATCTTCGCGTTGGATTCCTCGCGGACGATCTGCCGGGCGGGATCGGCCTCGAACCACTCAAGCGTCCGGCGGATGCCGATGTGGAAGGGGATCACGGCCTGGAAGTCCGGCACGAACCGCTTGATCTTGCTGTTGTCGAAGATCACGCTGTGGGCCTTGTCGCCGAGCAGCGGACCGGTAAAGGTATCGTCCGTTTGGCAGATGAACTCGGTGGGGATGTGGACGATCTTCGCCTCGACGCCCGCCGCCCGGGCGACGGTTTGGAAGATCTGGTCCCACGTGAGCGACTCGTCCGAGGTAATGTGGAAGGCGCGGCCGATGGCCTGCGGGTGGCCCAACAGACCCAGCAGACCGACGGCGAAGTCCTCCGCATGCGTGACGGTCCACAGGGACGTGCCGTCGCCGTGGACGATGACCGGCCGGCCGCGACGCATCCGGTCGACGATCGTGTATTCCCTCCACGCGCCCATCGTCAGCGGGATGACCGTGTCGTATGTGAGCGAGGGGCGAACGATCGTTATGGGGAAATCGTCGTTGCGATACAGTTGGGTGAGCAGCTCCTCGCAGGCGATCTTGTCGCGCGAATACTGCCAGTACGGATTTTTCAGCGGCGTCGATTCGGTGATGACCGGGTGGGCCGGCGGTTTCTGGTAGGCGCTGGCGGAACTGATGAAGAGATACTGCCCCGTTTTTTTACGCAGGAGCTCCCAGTCTCGCCGAACCTGGTCGGGGGTGAAGGCGATCCAGTTGACGACGGCGTCCCAGGTACGGCCGGCCAGGGCGGCCTCGGCCTGGCGGCGGTCGTTGATGTCGCAGACGATGGTTTCGACATCGGGGATCTCGACGCCGGTGCGGCCGCGGTTGAGCAGTGTCAGGTCCATCCCGGCCGCCGCCGCCAGCCGGCTGACCGAGGCGCTGATGTTGCCCGTGCCGCCGATGAAGAGTATTTTCATGCCGCGTTCCTTAAAAAGTTTTCGTTTTTCCTATCATAAGGTCAGAGGGAGGGAAAAGACAACCAAAATCGGATTGCATATTTTCGGACTTGCTCTCTCCTTGAAAAGAGGTATAATGCAGGCAATCCCACACCGGTTTATCTGTTGGCGACGGAAAGGGGCAATTATGAGACAACGAAAAGGTCTGACGCTTTTGGAGGTGGTTGTTGCGGTTGGCGCCCTGATGCTGCTGATGGCGGTTATCATACCGCAGTTGCGCATAATTAAAAAACGTGGTTCAGGGGTCGTCTGCGGTACCAATCTTAAAGGGCTGGGCAATGCCCAGGTTGTCTATGCCAATGACTTTGACGGGCAGTATGCCTGTCAGGGCGGGGGGGCGGATCATACGTGGGGCGATTCGACGGATGACTGGATGAATCATAGTGAGAACTGGAACAGGCCCGGCAATATCACTGTGGGCGCCAGTTTGTATCTCCTTGTGCGGCTGGCGGATGTCAGTCCCAAGTCCTTTGTCTGCCCCCAGTCGGATCAGATGGAATTTTCCGGCAGGAATCCCAACAATCTGGATATCGTGGACCTATGGGATTTTGGTCAGCATGAGGCCGGGCGGCGCGATCCGTGGAGGGCGGAAGGGCCGGCACAGTGCGTCAGCTATTCGTATCATCAGCCGTACGATCCTGCCGCCGGGGCCACGGGGAAGGCGGGGCGGTACCGCGCGGACGATCAGCGGAGCGCCGCTTTTGCGATCATGGCCGACCGCAACCCGTGGTATGATCCCAAGCTGACGGAGACGGCCTTTAACGGAAAGAATATAATGAATTGCGTCTCTTTGATCGGCGCTTACTGGGAACCCTCGTATGTTCCTTCGGTTGGCAGCGAACGCCAGAATATTATGATTGGCAATACCCAGCCGCATGAGCGGGAGGGGCAGAACGTCCTGTACGCGGACGGCCATACATCCTTTGAGAAGACCTCCGATGTCGGGGTGAAGAACGATAACATCTATACCCGCATGGATATTGAGAGCCCTGATGAGTTGAAGGATGAATCTGTGGACCCGATTGCATGGCGGCGAGGGCGCGGATGTGAACGTCCCGACCGCAAGGGCGACGATGAGACGCCGGCGACTGTGGAGGATTCCTTCCTCGTCAACGACTATGTCAAGAGCGTCCGCTGATAAAAAAAGCCCCGGCAGGAGTTGCCTGCCGGGGCGTGGTTCGAAGACCTCAGGGATCTCGATGGTTAGTCGGTGCAGGAGGTCGCGGGGTAGCGCTGGCACTTGAGCCAGTTGGCCGCGATCTCGGCGAGGTCCGAGAGCGACACGCGGCAGTCGCCGTCGATGTCGAAGCTGTTGATCGGATCGGCGAGATCTTCCACGCAGACCCACTTTGTCGGCTCAAACGCCACGTAGAGCTGGGCCACTTCCAGCGGGCTAAGGACCTTGCTGTAGATCCGGACGTCATCGATGAAGCCGTCCACGGAGGATTCCGTGTCGCGGCCGCCGATGGACAGCGCGGCGGCGGGCAGCGGATGGGTTTCCAGATCGGTGATGTCCACGGTGACGTTCTCGTTCTCGTCGCCGTCCGTGTAGATCGTCAGGTTGGTCTCGGCGGGATCATAGGTGACGGTGATCATATGCCACTGGCCGTCGCCGACATTGATCTGGTCGTTGCCGTCCGCCCAGAAGGCCGGATCGTTTTCAGATTCGAAGAAGGCCACCGCCTGAGGACGGGGATAGCCGCTGTCCACGCCGACCAGCCAGCCGGATGCGCCGGCGTCCAGCTTGGACAGAGGCAGCCGCCAGCCGACGTATGACTTTTCCTTGTACCAGAAGCTGGCGGTGAAGCCGAGGGGATAGAAGTTGAAGAAGTCCGGATCGTCAATCTCGACGTAGTCTCCGTCGCCGAAGAAGTCCATCACGTCGCCGCCGTCAAGCCCGGCCCCCGTCACGTAGTTCGGGTCGCCCGGGCCGTCGCCGGCGATGGTTCCGTGGTGGGCCGGCGCGCCGGGCACCTCAGCCGCCACGGAGTCCAGCAGGCTGCCGTCCAACTTCCAGTGCCCCATCAGGCGTGCGGTCCACAGGTAAGCGGGCGCGGAGTCGGCGTAGTTGGGGCCGTTGATCGCCCGGCAGTAGTATTGCCCCTCTTCGGCCAGGGTGGCGCCCGTGACCGTCAGCGTGGGAGTCTTCGTCCCGGAATAGGGGCCGACATCCGACAGGGCGACATCCGGGCTTCCCACCTTGTACCACTGGTAGGCGGTAGCCACGTCGTCCGCCTCAACGGTAAAGGAGGCGTCCGGATCGGCGATTGCATTGGCCGGATTCGCCAAAATCTCGGGAGTGGCCGCCTTGGTACGGAACGACCAGATCGGCCCGAGGATGTTATTGGGATCGCCCGCCACATAGGGAGTGCCGGTGCCGTCGTCGAGCCCCTCCTCGACCGTCCAGTAGTATTCCGTGTTTTCCGACAGGGTGAGCGGCCCGTAGGAGACGGCCGCCTCCGCGGGATCGGGGTGCGCAACCGTCGCATAGAGCCGGGGAGTGGAATCGACGCCGTCGGACAGGAAGAGGTAGTGAACAAGAATGTCCGGATTGTACGGGTTGCCCGTCAATTCATTCGGATCGATACCCGCATCCCAGTTGAGCGTTACCCGGACTTCGGTATCCGAGATCAGGTCGCCGATGACGCCGGTAGGATTCAGGGGCTGGGGATCGGGATTGCGGGCCGCCAGGCTCGGCAGGGCCGTGATGATCGTCTTGCCGGGGGTGGTCGTCGTATCGATGAGGATACTCCCTGCTGCCCGTTCACCGGGGACAGTGCCGTAGGCGGTTACATAGCCCGCGGCGATCCAGTCGTTCATGACAGTGGTAAAGTCGCCGGGCAGAATCAGCGTCCCCTTGTGGATATCCAGCCGAGTCAGTCCCGTCCCGAATTCCTCGATGGCGGCGGCATTGGAGGCTATATTAAAGCCGCCCTCCACCGTCACGGTGCCGCCGTAGAGATTCAGGTAGCCGCCCAGCCAGATGAAATCCCCCACATAAACCGTACTGGTATCGTAAATGTTCATCGTTACATAGGGGGCCGTGTACCACCAGGTATCGCCCAGGCACAGGTTGATGGCATTGAACGCTCCGCCGTTGCGCACGTTAATGACCGAGCGAAAATTGGGGTTGCTGGCCACGGCGGCCATTACGAACCCGTCATGGATAAAGCTGCCGCCATCGATCGTGAGGGTCTGGCCCCAGTTGGGACCGTGAAAATCGCTGTCGCGATAGCTCAGGTGGCCGCAGACGGCGGTCGTCGATGCGTCGATCAGGATTTCCGGTGAACTCGCCGTGTATCCCACGTTGATATTGTGGTTCTGGCCGGCCGAGGGCGGCGCCGTCGGCGGCACGGGCGGCCCCGCCGGCGTCCAGTTGCCCGGCGTGCTCCACAGCCCGTCCCCCGCTGCGCCCGTCCAGTCGTAGGAGACGGCCTCTGTGATGCCGACCCATCCAACAAGGAGCAGTGAAACAACCACTGCGTGCATCCATTTTGTTTTCATAAATCAGTCCTCCTAAAAAAGTATATCCTCGTGTTTTATTTTAAAGATCAATCATTACGTACCTCTTCCGCCGCCTTGTTCCCGCTTAAACGATCGGGCTTAAAAGCGTTTTTTCCTTTCACGTATCCGCCCCCGTCCTGCGGCCGGTTGAGGCCCGGCCGCAGGACAGGACAACTTCAGATCCTCTGAGAAGATCCCGATGAAATTACCGGGTGCGTTTTCTCAGGACCAGCGCGCCCAGTCCGAGCAGCGCCAGAGTGGCCGGTTCGGGGACGACGCCGCTAATCATGATGTCGCCTTCGGTCGTCAGTTCAATGATGACATCGCCGGCGCCGCCGTAGGCCTTCAGGTAGCCGGCATTCTCCGCCGCCTGGGCCTCGGCGAAGAAGTCGCGATCCACGACGTCGCCGCGAATGACCAGGACGCCGTCATAGAGATCGATCCAACTGAGCGGATTGTAGAGCAGGTTCAACCCACCGGCGACATCGATCGTGCCGCCGTACAGGTTGATCCGGCCGCCCGTCCACATCCAGTCGGTGGCCTTGACCATGCCGGTGTCATAGACGTTGAGCGTGGTGCCGGGGGTCTCGTACCACCAGGACCAGCCGGGCAGCAGGTTATGGACCTGCAGGTAGCCGCCGTTGCGGACATCGACGATGGACGTCTCGCCGATGGGGGCAAACGACCAGCCGGTCGTCGTCAGGCTGCCGCCGTCGATATCCAGGTGTATGCCCCACTCCGGGCCGAAGATGTCGCCGTCGAGTACGGCCGTTGAATTCATGAGGATGTAATCGTTGCCGGCATCATTGCCTTCCGCGAGGATGGTCTCGCCGCCGCCGGCCGCCGGCAGAATGCCGTCCTGCCAGTTGTCCGGATTGCTCCACAGGTCATCGGCCCCTGCCCCGGTCCAGGTGGCCGCCATTGCCTGGCCCGCCAGACTTGTCATCATCAGCACTACCACAGTTTTCAACCACTTTGTTTTCATCTTTCGTCCTCCAATTTTTTTTAGGGTTAACTTCTTATTACCGTCTTACCACACACAACCTTCACACCGGTTAATACTTGTCTTGATGGTATCGATCCTGCGTTACTACTCCTCCGGCGTCAGCACGAGCCGAGGCGCCGCAAAGAGTCCCCAGTCGCCGTCCATGACATAGGGGACGCCGTTCACCTTCAGGCAGACCTCCTCGCCGCCGTCGGTGACCATGAGCGTCAGGAAACGGTCGGTCTCGCGAATCTCCACCGTCACTGAGTGAACCGTGACCCCATCCACGCCCGTCAGGGTGCAGCGGGGCTGCCCGTCCACCAGGACCCAAAAGTCCGCGTAGGGGGCCCGCCGCGGGCCGTTTTCGCTGATCCCCGCCAGTGCGCGAAACTCGGTGATCCGAAGTCCGCTGAGGGACTGGCGGATCGCGTGCAGGTCGAACGTGATGCCGGCGTTGGCATGCATGAAGATCGCCGGGCTCTGGGCCGTACCGACCTCGCGGCCCTGCAGGCGAAACTGCGGAGGCGAGAGCTCCACCGGGTCGGACAGTTGACCGCCGTTGGTGATCTCCGTCCAGAATTCGCCATTGGTATCGGGAGCGTTCTCGAACCGGTCGCCCCGGGAGCTGACCTGGATGGGGCCCTCACCGCCGTCGGGCACGAACACCCCGTCCACAAAGGAGCTGTTCGTCGCCGGCTGGTAGCGTCCGCTGCCGCGGATGCTGTAGCGCGGCGTAATCGTATCGACCGGCTTGCCCGTCAGCGGGTCCAGGCCGGCGCCGATTTGGCCGGCGCCGAAACCATCGCCGCCGCCGACGATGTCCGCCAGGTCGATGGCGCTCTTCCCTTTCCAGATGAACTTTTTCTCCGAATTGAAAAGCCGGACGAACGCCTGACTTTTCAGATCGATATCATGCACTTCGCCGCTGACGGTGACCGCCTTGGCCTGGCCCTGGCAAAGCTCATACTGCTTCTGGGGCTGATTGGGCGAGAGGGAGATCAGGATCGTCTTGCCCGATATGACGTGCACCTGCGTTTCGCTGTCCAGGTCGGCTTTGACGCCGAACTCGGTGCCCAGGTCGATCACCTTCGAGTTGGTCGTGCTGACGGTAAAGCCGATGGCGTTTTGGGGAACCGCGGCATAGACCTTCCCATATTGCAGGCGAATCTGGTCGTCGGTTAAGATTGAGAACTCGGCCGGCCCCTCTATGGTGAGCTTGGCCCCGGAATCGAAGGCAATGCAGGCCAGCCCGGAGCGCAGGGTCAGCGGCTTGCCCTGGGTGCAGAGTCGCTGGCCCGTCTCCAGCGGCCGCGGGGCGATCCATTGGGCATTGATCGTATCGGTCAGGGTGGCCGTCTCATAGGGGACCTGCGTCGGCGAAATACTGACATAGACGATCAGGAAAAACAGGGCGGCAAAGGACAAAACCGCCGTCAGCAAGGAGGCCCGGTTGATCCGGCGGACGGAAACGGCCGGAGCCGGTTCGATCCGCTGCGGAGGCGAAGTCTCGACCCTTCGGACCTCCATCGCCGGCGCCTGCTTTTCGTACTCCGCCAGGATCTGCCAGAGGAGGGTATCCTCCTTGCCCCGGCCCCACTCGGAGGCACAGACCAGGTCTTTGTAGGATTTGCTGAACTCCCGCAATCCCATGGTGACCCCGATGAAGTCCACAAAGGCCGCCAGCGTCTGCGGATCGGAACGGATGACCTCTTCGAGGATTTTCCGGTCATCGTCACTGATCTCGCCGTCGATCAGGTCGAAGAGCCGTCGGTAAAACTCGGAATTTTGCGGCACTTTTTGCATTTTTAAGTTCTCATTCAACCGTCAGTTTCTGCCGGATGCAGTACATGAGGAGCCGGTGGATTCGCTCTAACTTCCGGTAGATACTGGAGACATGGACATTCAACTGGCTGGCCAGGCGGCGATTCGAAGCCCCCTGCTCGTAACGCATGACGATAAGCTGCTTATCATGCAGCGTCAGCTTTTGAATGCAGTCATGCAGGGCCTCCGAACGCTTCTCGATCTCATCCTGATTCTGGTTGATATAGCCGGAGATCAGTTCAAGAGTTTTATCATCGTCAAAATACAGGGGGGTATTCTTCTGCTTTCGACGGAACTTAAAGACCTCGTAAAGGGCGATTTTCTTCCCCCAGGCGACAAAATTGCTGCCCTCCTCGAATTCGTTAAACCGATTGAGCATGACCGTAGTAACCTCCTGCATGATGTCGTCGGCGTCTGACCAGTTGGGGACCATGCAGAAGATGTAGAAGTAAATCTTCTTATGGTTCGCCATCAGGAGCCGGACAAACAGGTCGATCCGGCTGAGGTTGGGCTGAATTTTCTCGGTATTATCGGTCATTGGCCATCTTTTATATCATATTAACAAATATCTCTATTATTTACAACATCCCGAAACCTTTTTTCGCATAGAAAACAGGTTTTGAACAATTTTTCTCCTGCCGAACCCTGTTTTTGCCGATTAAATATATAGATAATCCATAATTATAGATACTTCATGTCTTCAAGAGGCAAAAAATGAAAAAGAAAAAAGGTCTGATGCTTCTGGAAGTGGTGGTTGTAATCGCAATAATCATTATGTTACTTTTGATACTTATGCCTCCTATAATTTATAAACCGGCTCGAAGGGTCGTCTGCGGCACCAATCTCAAGGGCTTGGGCAACGCCATGGTCGTCTATGCCAATGACTTCGACGGTCAGTATCCCTGTCAGGGCAGGGGAGTCGAAAATACCTGGGCCGATTCGACAGATGGCTGGGTGAATCCTGATAAGGACTGGAATGAGCCCGGCGACATCACCGTCGGCGCCAGCCTCTACCTCTTGGTGCGCCTGGCGGATGTCAGTCCCAAATTCTTCGTCTGCCCCAAATCCGATCAGGATGAGTTTTCCGGCAAAAATCCCGACAAACTGGATATCGTGGACCTCTGGGATTTTGGTCAGCACGAGGCCGGTCGGCGCGACCCGTGGGAAGCCGAGGGCCCCGCCCGCTGCGTCAGCTACAGTTACCATCAGCCCTACGACCCCGCCAACGCGGCCACGGGCAAGGCCGGCCGCTTCCGTGCCGACGACCAGCGCTCCGCCGCCTTCGCGATGGCCGCCGACCGCAATCCCTTCTACGATCCCAAACTGACCGAGACGGCTTTCAACGGCAGCAATGTGATGGAATGCGTCTCCCTGATCGGCGCCCACTGGGACCCCTCTTACAGTCCTTCGGTCGGCAGCGAACGCCAGAATATCATGGTTGCCAACAGCCAACCTCACCAGCGGGAAGGCCAGAACGTCCTCTTTGCCGACGGCCACAGCAATTTTGAAAGAACCCCCGACGTCGGCGTCGGGAATGACAACATCTACACCCGCATGGAGTCGAAAACTTCGCAGGACCCGGCATCCTGGCGCACCGGCATCGCTCCCCAGCGCCCCGACCGCACCGGCGACGACGAAACCCCCGCCGCCATGGAAGATTCCTTCCTCGTCAACGACTTCGTCACCGCCGTCCGCTGACAATAAAGGATTTTATAAATCCCGTTAATCCTGTAAATCCTGTCTGAAATAATCCATATCTTCCGCCGACGCTTAAACATTTTTAAGTCAAAGCCGCTCCCCCCCCGCGTTATAATAGCGGCCATCGATGGTTCGACGTCGAAAATGGAGCATATATGCTTGAGGACAAAATCCTCATCTGGAAATCCAAGGGCGGCGACCGGCAGGCGTTTGAGGCGATCTACCAAAAGTACCTCGACCACCTGCTGACAATCGCCGTCCACCTGCTCCGCGACCCGGCCCTGGCGGAGGACGCGGTGCAGGAGGTCTTTGTCAGGTTCATACAGTCCCTGGATACGTTCGAACTGCGGGGCAGTCTGAAAGCTTTCCTGTCCTGCTGTGTCGCCAACGGCTGCCGGGATATGCTCCGCCGCCGGCAGCGCCGCCCGGCCGGTCCGCTGGATGAAGACATGGCCGGCCCCGCGCAGCCCGCGCCGCCGGCCGTCCTGATCCGCGATGAGCAGGACCGGCGGCTCCTGGCCAGCCTCAACGAGCTCCCCTATGAGCAGCGCGAGGCCGTCATCCTCAGGCATCACGGCGGGCTGCGCTTCCGCAAAATCGCCGAGCTCCAGGGCACCACGACCAAGACGGCCCAGAGCCGTTACACCTATGGAATCGAGAAACTGCGAACCCTGCTCAACGGGGAGGGATCGAACCATGAGTAAACCGTTGAAAAACCGAATCGAACAGTTGCGCGTGGCCGCCGCCTCCGAGGCGGATCAGCGAATCCGCCGCGCCGTCGACCGCGCCTGGAACGAGTACCGGCACACAAAAGAGAAATCGGCCCCCGCGCCGGTATGGAGAATGATTATGAATAAGAAAGTCACAGTCTTTGCCCTGGCGGCCGTCCTCGTGGCCGCCGTCATGATTGGAGTTTTCCCCTCCGGACCCGCTCAGCCCCTCTGGGCCGACATCATCAAGCCCGTCATGCAGGCTCAAAACGCCGAACTGACCATCATCGTCGGCGAGCCCGGATCGGGACCCGAAATCCGCGACCAGGTCCTCGGCAGCCGTCTCCGCCGCACCGTGGCGGGCATCGACGCCGTCAGCATCATCGACCTGGAAACCTCGAAGATCCTGTCGCTCGAACCGAACACCAAAACCGCGACCCTCATCGACATGCAGAATCTGCCGAAAATTCCCAACTATATGGAACGTCTGCGGAACCTGCTGACGAAGCTGGAAGCGCAGCCCCACTTTGAAATCGAATATCTCGGCCGCCAGACGCTCGACAACGGGCGGGAGGTGCTGGCGATGAATGTGACCTACGAGGGCGGCTATATCTTCATGGCGATCGATCCGCAGACCTATGCCCCCGTTCAGATCGACCAGATTGAAGGGCAGATGAAGATCCTCTGCCGCGACATCCGCTTCGACGTGGAGATGGACGAGTCCCTCTTCAGCATGGACGTGCCCGAGGGCTACACGATGCAGCAGACCCAGCTTGACCTGAGCAGCGGCACCGAGGCCAACTTCATCGAGGGCCTGCGCCTCTGGACGCAGTACATCGGCGACGGCTATTTCCCCGAGGACGTCCGCGTCGAGTCCTATATCCAGGCGGCGCCGCAGATCGGCAAGCGGATCGAAGCTTCCGGCCTTCCGCAGGAAGAGCAGATGAAAATCGGCATGTCCATGGGCTCATACCTGCTCTTCATCCGCTTCTACCGCGGCGACGGGCCCTGGACCTACGCGGGCCGCGGCGTGCCGTTCGGCGACCCGGCCACTCCCATCTTCTGGTACAAGCCGGACAAGGCGGAGCCGTACCATGTCATCTACGCCGACCTTCATGTTGAGAAGGTTGCCGATGAAGCGACCCTGCCCCCCGCGCCCGAGCCCTATGATGCCGTCCCTGCCTATTCCCCCAGCCGCGCCTTTGGCGGCATCGCCGCCGATGCGGAAATCGCCACCTGGCACATCCAGCCCGGCGGCCGCGTCGAGGTCCATTCCGAAATCGCCCTGACGGTCCCCGAAGACGCCCCGGCCATTCCAATCATGCTGCCCTATCCGCAGGGCGAGTTGTCCTCCGTCCTGCTCGACGGACAGATCGTCCCGTTCACCTCTCCGGCGGAAGGCCGATACGAGATTCCCGTGATGGAGGACGGCGGCCTCAAGCTCCTGTGCGTCTGGAACCTGCCCCTCGATGCCCTGGAGAAAAATGAAGCGATGTTCCGCATTGAGTTAAAACCCCTCATCCCCGCCGCCCGCTTCGAGCTGCATGCGGTATTGGAAGAGAACAGCGGTTACGTCTTTACCGATTCGCCGGATCAGCGGCAGATGACGCTCTTCACCGTGGAGGCCTCCGCGCCGGACGCCCATTTCGGCTCCTGCGGCCTGCCTATCTCGCCCATTCAATAAGCCGTACACAAAAAAAAGGGCCGGCCGCAATCCATGGCCGGCCCTTTTTTTATCTTTGCCCCGGATTTACGTCAGCCCCAGCACGTCCTTCATCGAGTACAGCCCCGGCTTTTGGCGGACTACCCACCCGGCCGCCGTCAGCGCCCCGCGGGCGAGCGTGTCCCGGTTGTGGGCCTCGTGCGAGATCGTCACCGTCTCGCCGAGCGTCGTATACATCACGCTGTGCCGGCCGACAATGTCCCCGCCGCGGATGGCGTGCATCCCGATCGTCCCCTTTTGCCGCAGGGCATCCTTGCCTTCCCGCCCGTGGACCAGGTCCCCGGCGTAATCCCGACCAGTCTCGTCGCATATCGCCTTCGCCAGCGACAGGGCCGACCCGCTGGGCGCATCCTTCTTAAAGCGGTGGTGGGCCTCGACGATCTCGATATCGTATTCCTCGCCCAGGCTCTTGGCGATTTTGCCGACGAGGCTGAACAGCAGGTTCATCCCCACGCTCATGTTCGTCGCCTGCACGATGGCGATGGACTTGCCCGCTTCCCGAAGCCGCTCCAGGTGCGCCTCCGTCAGGCCCGTCGTCCCCATGACCAGGGCGATCTTGTTTTCCGTGCAGAAATCGATCACCTCGTCGGCCGCCTGCGGCAGCGAAAAGTCGATCACGACATCGCACTTCGTTTTTAAGGTGTCCGTCACCGGTACTCCCAATTCCCCAACGCCCGCCAGCCGCCCCGCGTCTTCCTGAAGAAAGGGGCTTTGGGGGTGATCGACGGCCTCAACCAGCCGGAACCGTTTGTCTTCCGTTGCCAGAGCGATGATCCGGCGCCCCATCCGTCCGGCGGCCCCGTGCACAATCATTGTCGGCTGCATAAAAATCTCCTATTTGAGTCTGATGACATTGGTTTATCCCCCCATTATAGGTAAAAGTCCCCCGTCAACAAGGCCGCACCCGAATTTTTCATCCCGGCCGCGGGTATTAAGCAATTTCTTCGGCCGCTTTGAGCAAAAGGAAGAGTGCAATACCGCAAGCGTTTGAATAGTAATTAAAAACTGAAAAGCGGATTAAGGAGAAAGACCATGAAGAAATGGATCAGACCGGTTTGCCTTGTTTTATTGAGCGTCATTGTGGCGGTCTGGCTGTCCGGGTGCGAGACCCAGGCCCAGACGGGCGCCCTGGTCGGCGGCGCGGTCGGTGCGGGGGCCGGCGGGCTCATCGGCGACACCAAGGGCGCTGTGATCGGCGGAGCGGTCGGCGCCGGGGCCGGTTATCTCTACGGCAGGCACCGGGACCGTCAGGCCGATAACGGCAACGGCGATGTGATCATTGATGAAAACGGTGATTATGAGGACGATATCTTTGTGGAAAACGGCGAAGTGACGGAAGCGGTTCCTCCCGATTACAGCGAAGACTACGGCGTTAACGCGGAGAATACGGTCGTCGTCAATGTGACCAATACCGACGGCAGCACCACGCCGGTGCGGCTGGTTCAACAGGGCGATGTCTGGGTCGGCCCTCGTGGCGAAAGATATGACATGTTTCCCACAGAGGAACAGCTAAGGCAGAGATACGGCTTCTGAAATGCCGCCGCTCTGCCGACAACCGGGGCTGAGCGGATGCTGTGGGCTACGCTCCGCTCAGTCCCGCTTTGCCGTATCGGCGTATCAAAGGGGGCGGCGTCATAACCGGACTCTCGCCGGAGTTTACCCTCGCGAAAGCGGGGGCGGGATAATACCTGCTGTCCGGGCGGCGATAACCTCTCCGAGAGGATTCGCAGCTAAGTCAGCATTTCGATCAGCTTCCGGTTGGCGGCGGGGAAGGCGAAGCGTTTGAGCCGGGCCGGGGCGACCCAGCGGACCTGCTCGCAGCCGAGGGGGCGAGCCGTGCCGCTCACGTAGTCGCAGATGAAGGCGTGCATCGTGATCCGGAAGTGTGAATAGGTGTGCTTTACGATTGCCAGCCGCCGACCGACAGCGACCTCGACGCCCGTCTCCTCTTTGACCTCGCGGGCAACGGCGGCCTTGAGCGATTCGCCCCTCTTCTTCCTGCCGCCGGGAAACTCCCACAGGCCGCCCAGCAGACCCTCGGGCCGGCGCTTGCCGATGAGGATTTTGCCGTCTTTATAGACGATGCCGACGGCGATGGTATCGTGCGGCAGCGTCTTTGTTTGGCGACGCAGGGGCAGATCGTTCTGTACGCCTTCAAGGCGGGCCAGGCAGCTTCGCCGCACCGGGCAGTTGGGGCAGTCGGGATTGAGGGGTTTGCAGACAAGGGCGCCGAGTTCCATCAGCGCCTGGTTCAACTCGCCGGGACGGGAGGTACAGACCAGCTCCCCTGCCCGCTGCCACAGGCGGGCAAGGACGGCGGCGGATTTGGGATCTTCGTCGATCAGGTCCACGCGGCACAGCACACGGATCACGTTGCCGTCGACGAGGGGGACGGGTTCGTTGAAGGCAATACTGGCGATGGCGCCGGCGGTATAGCGGCCGATGCCGGGCAGCTTCATGAGCTGTGCGGCCGTTTGGGGAAAGCGGCCCTGACAATCGCGGACGAGGATCTGCGCCGCCGTGTGGAGGTTGGCGGCACGGGAGTAGTAGCCCAGCCCTTCCCAGAGTTTGTAGACGGTGTCGCGCTTGGCACGGGCGAGTTTCTCGACGGTGGGCAGACGCCTGAGAAACCGTTCATAATAGGGGATGACGGTTTTGACCTGGGTCTGCTGGAGCATGATCTCGGCGATCCAGATCGCGTAGGGATCTCTCGTTCGCCGCCAGGGCAAATCGCGACGGCCCGCGTCCCACCATTGAAGAAGTGCGATTTGAATTTTAGTCGTGGCTGGTTGCCCCATCGCCTTGCCGTATCGCTCATTCATAAACAAGAAGAATGAATACTAAACGAGGACACATTCTACTCCGCGATTGGGCAACTGATCCCATGTCCGTCCTTTAAGAAGACGTCCGGCTTTCTTTTTCGAAAAGCCACCCCACTGCTTAAAGAAAAACGGGACCTGAAAATGTAGACATTTTGATTGGATCGACAAGACCCACTCTTCTTTCATGGGGCGCGCCCCCGGACCTGACTCGCCGCCGACAATAACCCAATCAACTTCATCCAACATCAAATCATCCAGGGGGCTAAGCAACGGTTCCAGTGAAAGAAAACGAACTGCCGCATCAACACGCCGTAAATGATCTATGCGATGCAGATAACGGTCACTTTCGACGGTAACACCCATCCAGATGTTTTCTGACCAGTCCAGCAGGGGGGCCACTTCTGCCATGCGTTCAGATCGTTTTGTCAAAATCTGAAAAGTATGCTGAGGACACTCCTTCATTACGGAAAATACTTGTTGAATGAAAGAGACCGGCACATCTTCATGGAACAAATCACTCATCGAATTGACAAAAACCACTCGCGGCTTTTTCCAGCTGTACGGCTCATCGATTGCTTGAGGATGCAAGGTTACCGAAAACCCGTTTCGGTAACGATATTGGCCCATTGCCTGCAATCGCTTTGCCATTCGCTCTGCATAACAGTGTGCACATCCCGGACTGATTTTTGTGCAACCGCTGACCGGGTTCCATGTACATTCCGTCCATTCAATGGCAGATTGTGTTGCCATTATAAACATCCTTTATTTCGATATTTTCGCATGATTTCTTCTACAATTTTATTGCCCGTTTTGTTCGGAGTGGCAAAGAAAAGATAGTAAACAACAGCACCGCGAGTATTCCTCATTGGCATTGGCTCAGGTACAAATCCGAAACCAGCCACCTCTTTGAGTCTTTCCCGGAATGCGAAAGCCACTTCCTGATTGGATGTTTTTTCTTCTAATGTTTCAAAAAGCCCCGGCTGTTTGCGATAGGCTGCGTTTTTCCAGCTTTCATCCCCCCAGAAAGAGGTCATTCGGTCCGCCTGGGCGGGATTCACCCTGTCGGGGTTGCTCCACAATACATTCATGTTCATATCCATGACGGGAAAATTGAGGAATATTTCGATCGCTTTTGACTGACCGGCAGCATGGATAACCTCCCAATTCAGATGAAGCCCGTAGGGATCCAGCAGGCAAAGGGCGCGTTTGTACTGTGAATACTGGATAGACGGGAAAACATTTTCAAGCAGTATTCTATTGCAGTCTCCTTCATATACCTTAACGTTGGAAAAATCTGCAGCTATCTTTCGTAAATGGTCTGCCTTCCTGCTGCTAAGATCCACGAGGTAATATCCCGTAAATGGAGGCTCAACGCCTATGGCAATTGCCGGACTGCCCTGAATATAGCCATCCCGAGTTTTTGATTTGTGCACGCCATATCCAGCAAAACCGTCGATATAATAATATCCTTTGATAGAGGGCTGTTTTGACATAATCGTAGTATAAGCCGGAGCGTAATCTTTCAAAATCTCCAGTTTAATCTCGGACCAGTATCCGATTTCGTCAAATTTTATGTCATCCTTTTCTGCCATTGATCTGCCCTTTTAAAATTTCTTTTTATTTTAACCTTGAGGGTTTTTGAGCTCTTCGACATTCGGCAGGTCTTTGAGGCTGTTGAGGCCGAAGACCTCGAGGAACTTCTTCGAGGTGCCGTACTGCATGGGGCGGCCGAGGATCTCAGCGCGGCCGACGATCTTGACGAGGCCCTTGTACATCAGGTTGCGGATGACCTCGCCGCTGGCGACGCCGCGGATGGCCTCGATGTCAGCGCGGATGATCGGCTGCTTGTAGGCGATGATCGCCAGCGTTTCGAGGGCGGCCGGCGAGAGCTTGTTGTCGGTGCGGACCTTGAGCAGCTTGCCGAGCCACTGGTTGAAGACCGGCAGCGTCATCATCTGGTAGCCGCCGGCGATCTTCTCGATGCGGAAGGCAAAGCCGCCCTCGCGGTATTTGCGGTTGAGCGACTTGACGCACTCGCGGATCTGCTTGACGGAGCTTGCCTCGGCGATGTCGCAGAGCTTGAGGGCCTTGACCGGCTCGTCGCTGGCGAAGAGGACGGCCTCGACGACGCTCTCGAGCGTCGCCTCCATCTGATCAAGCTCTTCGGGGACATCCTGCTCCTCCTCGTCCTCCTCCGACTCGCCGGCCGGCGGGGGCTCGGACGGCGCGGCGGCCGACTGCGGCGGTTCCTCGATGGGCTTCTCGTCGGCCGGGGCCGCTTCCTGCTCCGTCAGTTCGTCAATCTGCTGGTCCTTGGATTCCTGGTCCGTCATATCTCTTTCCATGTAAATGGGTCGGCATCTTTTTTACTGAGGTGTATTGTGACGTCTTTGAGGTGTTTTTTCAATTCTTTGATTAGATTTTTCAGGGCGAATCGCTCGGAGACGCTGTGGGAGAGGCACACGCAGGTCAGACCGGCCTCCTGGGCGGCGAGGGCCTGGTGGTGCTTGAGCTCGCCGGTGAGGTAGAGGTCGCAGCCGGCGGCGATGGCGGTGTTGAGGAGCTTGCCGCACGAGCCGGCGCAGACGGCGGCCTTGCTCACGGTTCCCCTGGCCGGGCCGATGATCCCGGCGGCCCTGGCGCCGGTGGCGGCCTTGATCCGGCTGAGAATCCGGGCAAACGGGGCTGGCTTGGCCAGACGGCCCATGCGCCCCAGGCCGAGTTTGGTCTCGATGTCGTGGTGGCGGAGGACGTCGAAAGCCGGGGTCTCGTAGGGGTGGCTCCGGCGGAGGGCGGCGATGACGGCCTCGATTTTGGAGGCGGCAACGACGGTTTCGAGGCGGATCTCGCGGACGCTCTCCCGCTTACCGACCTGGCCGATGGCGGGGCGGGCGCCGGTCAGGGGCTTGAAGGTGCCGGTGCCTTCGGCCATGAAGCCGCAGTGGGAGTAGCGGCCGATGGCCCCGGCGCCGGCGTTGTAGAGGGCGTCGGCGACCTGGTTGACGTTGTCGGTGGGGACGAAGGTGACCAGCTTGTATTGCGGGCCGGCGGGGTCGGGGACGAAGTCACCCATCGGCTCGGGGCTGTCGATGCCGAGGATGGCCGCGAGGGCGTCGTTGACGCCGCCGAGGACGGTGTCGAAGGCCGTGTGGATGCTGAAAACGCCGATATTGGAGCGGATGAGCTCGTAGATCGGGGCGGTCGGGCCGTCAGCGGTGATCCGTTTGAGGCCGTCCCAGATGACGGGATGGTAGGCGAGGATGAGGTCGGCATTGAGGCGCTTGGCCTCCTCGACCACCGCGCGGGTGGTGTCGATGGCGACAAGGATCGTCCGGATCGGCCGGGCCGGGTCGCCGACGAGGAAGCCGACGTTGTCCCAGGCCTGGGCCAGCCGAAGAGGGGCGAAGGCCTCGACGGCGTTTTCAATATCTTTAATCTGCATTGGAACTCTCCTGTTTTTTTGCTATTGATTAACGCAGATTTTAATGAGTTTTTAAATAGAAAGTTGAAATTTTGAGCTCCGGGCTGGAAGGAAAAATCAAAAATCAAAGATGAAATAGCAAAATTGAGGGCGGCTTCGCCGGGCTGATTTAGTCGGGATACATGCCATTTGGCCCGGTCCGGGATAAGAGAAAAGTTAAAAGGTAAAGGTAAAAGGGCGAAATTGGGCTGAAAATGCGGTTTTCCGAGGTTTTTATCCGTAAAAATACCTACCTGAAACGACCAAAAACGACCAAAAACGACACGAAAACGACGCGAAACGACATGGTTT
>JBNRMP010000021.1:0-6449 GCA_050309685.1 Anaerohalosphaeraceae bacterium | reverse complement strand
AGAACTGCCGCTGCTCCGCTTCCGATTTTTGCTCGCTGCTCATGATGACCTCCAAAATCAACCACGAGCTGCATTATCAACATATCAAAGAACCCCGCAAGGTGCACTTGGCCGTGCGCTTACTTTTATTTCGAATCCACTGTAACGAATTTCTCCGGATTCGGATGATAAACATGGATAGCCCCCCCAGTCGATGTAAACAATTTCCACGCTTCCGGGAGTTGAATCGACGAACTTCCCTCTTGGTTTCGAATAACGATGTAAACGTCTTCTTGTTCTAAAAGGACCAGAACCGAATCCCGAGATGCTTCCGGCCCTCCCCCATAAAGAGACCGAACCAGGCATTTTCGCCTTTCGTATTCAACAGGGTCATACCGGTGATGCCGCTGAAGCAACTCCGCCGAGACATTGTACCCGGGTGCTCCCGCCTCCTGACCGAAATAGAGCAAGCGCTGAGCTAAGACCGGAATTTCCAACACTGAATCGATAAAAATACTATCAGGATCCGTATGGTTCCAAATCCATTCATACAGTTCCGCTTTCTGCGGGTCGGCAGAGTAAAGCCGTGTCCCCTTCTCGTAAACAGGACATGATGAGAGCGCGGGAAACAGCGGACGGTTACCGTACCGGTGCACCATGATCCAAAGGCGTTCAACGCTGGGAATGCAGAAAACTGTGAGGACCAGAAAAGTCCAAATCCGGGACCGTTCCCGGAGAAATCGAAAGGCAGCACCGGCCAAAATCCCCAGAGAGATTTGAGTCATCAGGAGAAATTTGTACTCCAGGCCTTCCATGAAATGCAAGGCAAGATAGGCCAGCGTGTTGGCGACCAGTATACACAGAATCACCGTCAGTGCCGTTGGATGGGAACTGCGAAGCAGAACGCCGCGAGCCAGAAAAAGCAGAGCCAGGAGGGGCGACAGGAAAAGCATGAAATTCAGTGAATTATTCAGAACGGAAGAAAGACTGAAATAGTCTAACGATGCGCCGCCGCCAGCGAAAACGGTTCGAACGTAAGGAACCAGGAGCAGCACCCCGAAGATTAGAATAACAGATAGATAAATCGAATGCCGGTAATCAGGGGACAGCAAACGGTACTTAAAAGTCAGCAGATTAAAAACGATTATGAAAGCCAGCCCTCCTGCCAACCCGGGAAACATGGGAATGTAGAAGAATCCACATGCGACGAGCGTCAAGAGAACCCCGACGGCGTAACCGACTCGGGGAGTCTGAAAGTAACGAATAATGCAAAAGAGAAATAATAGGAAAAACAGGCATCCCAGCGGCACGCCATTGATGGTTAAAAACTTTGTAACAAGCGGTATCCCCACAGAAAAAGGGGAATAGAAGCCCAGAAAGTCACCTATCCGGACAGCCAAAAACTTAGGGATCGGAGTAATAGCAAAAAACGCAATAATCATCGAAAAGAGGGCCATCTTTCGATCCTGGAAAATCTCCATGGACAGGAGATAAACCAGGAACATACAAAGTCCCAGGCAAAGAAGATTGATGCTGGCCGTGACCCAGAAAGAACTTATCTGCAGCAAACCCGTGAGCATCGCTATCAGCCAGGGGTATCCCCAGGGGGCATGTACAACCGCTCCCGCAAAGAGGGGGTCGCGAGGAGGAACAAAGCCCTGGAGAATCTGGTAGGCGATCCCCACTCGGTAGAAACCGTGAATGGAATAAATACGAAACACCGGGCTCAGAAGATAGGTTAACGAGACAAAAACCAGGCCGATCAGGATGGGGTAAACGACCCTGATCTGCTTATCCGTAAAAATGATTTCATAAAATAGAAGCAACGTTAGAATTAACACTCCGACAATCGATAGGCCTCTCAGGACCAGCGGGCAAAAACATGCATCGGCCAGTTCGAGGTAATGTTCGACCGGATATTTATGCTGATATTGAATCAGTTGATTCAAAAAAGGCAGGGAGTCTCCGTTATAGGCAGCTTGAATCACGCGACGCCCAAACAGTTCGTAAAATACCGCCCCCACTACGCCTGCAAGAAAGAAGAGAACAAGCAGAAGAAAACAAATTCGCTCAAAAGGGTCAAAACAGCGGATGAACAGACCGAATTTTTTATCTTCTTTCAATAAGGGCATCGGATAGGAATCCTTTCTTCAATTTGTCAAATATATGTTTTGTCAATCAAAAGTCAAGATAAGCAAAACAATACTTGAAGGCATTTGCGGCTTTTCCTATAATTCCTCCACCATTCATTGAACGACATAAAAATATATAAGATATACATTAGGGTATACAAATGCAAGAATTAAACGAGCTACAGTCGGCCCTCCGGGCTTGCGGACAGGAACATTTGCTTCGCTTCCGGGATGAATTGGACGAAAAAGGGCGGGAACGTCTGCTCGGGCAAATCCAACAGCTCGATTGTGAGCGGATTCCGGGTTGGGTCCGCAACTATGTCCTGAACGAATCGCCAATCAAAGTGCCCAAAGATTTCGACCCCGCCCCGCACTACCCGGCCCAGCCGCAGTCCGACGAACATCGCCGGCTTTACCAAAAGGCCCGTCAGGTCGGCGAAAAATTGCTCTCCGAGGGAAAAGTCGCCGGCTTTGTCGTCGCGGGCGGCCAGGGCACTCGCCTGGGCTTCAACGGCCCCAAAGGCAATTTCAAGATCAGCCCGATCGAAAATAAGACGCTCTTTCAGATCTTCGCCGAATACATTGCCGCCGCCCGGAAGAAATACAACGCCATGTTGCCCTGGTACATCATGACCAGCCCCCTGAACAACCAGGCAACAAAGGAGATCTTCGAGGCCGAAAATTACTACGGCCTCGGCGCCGACAGCGTCTGCATCTTCCAGCAGGGTACAATGCCCAACTTCGACTTCAGCGGCAAAATTTTCCTCGCCGACAAGGACACCCTCGCCGAGAGCCCGGACGGCCACGGCGGCAGCTTGAAGGCGCTAATGACCGGCGGGGCCGTTGCCGACATGCGCCGGCGGGGTGTGGAGTATATCAGTTATTGGCAGGTCGATAATCCCCTGATCCACGTCTTCGACCCCCTCTTCATCGGCCTCCACGTGCTGGACGGCTCGGAGATGTCCTCTAAGGGCCTGAAAAAAGCCCACCCCCTGGAGAAGGTCGGCAACTTCTGCATGGTCAACGGCAAGGTCACCGTCATCGAGTACAGCGATCTTGATGAGACCCACGCCCACAAACGCAATCCCGACGGCTCGCTGGCCTTTGACATGGGCTCCATCGGCATCCACATGATCAGCGTCTCGTTCGTCGAGAAGCTCAACGCCGGCGGCGGCTTCGCCCTGCCCTTCCACCGGGCCGTCAAAAAGATCCCGCATATCGACGAAAACGGCAATCCCGTCGAACCGACCAAACCCAACGGGATCAAGCTGGAGACATTCGTCTTCGACGCCCTGCCGCTGGCGAAACACTCGACGATCCTCGAGACGCTCCGCTGCGAGGAGTTTGCACCGGTCAAGAACGCCGAGGGCGCCGACAGCCCCGCCGTGACCCGCCGAATGATGGTCGAACGGGCCGCCTGCTGGCTGGAACAGGCCGGGGTGAAGGTCCCGCGAAAGAGCGACGGTACGCCGGACTGCGCGATCGAGATCGCCCCGTCCTTCGCCCTGACCGCCGACGATGTCAAGGCCAAAAAGGACCAGGTCCCCCCCATCCAGCCGGGCAGTACGATCTATCTGGAGTAGCGGTGCCGCTTCCGGACCGCATTTGTCTGAAAGGACAAAAAAGGAATCAGTTGCGGCAGATTGAAGTGATCGTCCTCATCATCGTGATCGCCCTGATCATGGGGGTCTCTTTTCCGGCCAGGATCAACCTGAATCTGCCCCGAAGCCGCGTCGTTTGCGGAACCAACCTGAAAGGGCCGGGCAATGCAATGACTGTATATGCCCCCCGAAAATGACGCCAAATGCCTTGAAGACTCTTTTTTAGTCCTCTGAGAGATCAAAGCCGGAACCTTTAATAAATCAGCATCGCGTCACCATAGGAGAAGAAGCGGTATTTTTGCTCGATGGCGTGGCGATAGGCGGCCTTGATGGTGTCGAGCCCCGCGAAGGCGGCGACGAGGGCGAGGAGCGTCGATTTGGGCAGGTGAAAGTTCGTCACCATCGCATCGACGATCTGAAACCGATATCCCGGCTGGATGAACAGCCGCGTATCCCCCTTCTGCGGCGCAACCGACCGGCCCTGTGCGATCGATTCGAGTGTGCGAACGGACGTGGTGCCGACGGCGACAATCCGCCCCCCCTGCCGCACCGTCTCATTGATGACCCGTGCGGCCTCCTCGCCCAGCTCGTACCGCTCGCTGTGCATCGGATGCTCCTCCAGCGTCTCGGCCTGAACCGGCCGGAATGTACCGATCCCCACATGCAGCGTCACATAGGCGATGCGAATCCCCATCCCCTCGATCCGCTCCAGCAGCGGCCGGTCAAAGTGCAGCCCCGCCGTCGGGGCGGCAACGGCCCCCGGCATGCGGGCATAGACCGTCTGATAACTTGACAGGTCCTCGCCGCTCCGCGCATCGAATCGCTCTCGCCGGATATACGGCGGCAGCGGCGCAAACCCGATCCGCCCAAGGATTTCCTCCGGCGTCTCGCTTGAATCCGGCGCAAGAACCCACTGCCCCCCTTCCAGCTTCTCGACTGCCCGGGCTTCCAGGACGGGCCGGCGTTCCTTATCGAGGAGAGAAATCCGTCCCCCGGGCCTGACGCGGCGGGCGTTTTTGAGCAAAACAACCCAATTCCCCGCCGGGTCCGGATGGAGAAAAAGCCCCTCGATAGTCGCCCCGGACTCCTTGACGGCAAAAAACCGTGCCGGCAGGACGCGGGTATCATTGAGAACCAGGCAGTCGGTCGGCCGCAGATATTCCGGCAAGTCGCCAAAGAGCCGATCCTCCAGCGAGCCGCCCTCGCGGCGAAGAACCAGCAGCCGGGATTGCGCCCGCCGCCGGGCCGGAGTCTGGGCGATGAGTTCCTCGGGAAGCGAATAATCAAGTTCTTCCGTTCTCATTTCGATAACGTTTACAAAAATTTTTCAGGACAAAATACGGGGAACATATGTAAGTATTTATGCGTAGCATACTTAGGCATAAGTAAGCATTTTCCTTACCAAGTAAAAACGGGTGTCATTTTGAACGATATAAGTACCGGACCAGTATATCAGCCATCGACCCTATTGTGGATAAAAAAATGGGATTTAATGAATCATTTGAAAACTTGTGCTCTCGAGTCGCGGAAATGGGGCGTGAGGAAGTCATGGAGGAGATCATTAACTTTAACGGACGGATTCACCTGGATTTTACGGAATCCTACCTCGATTCGCTCAGCGTTGATAAGCTGCGCCATATCCTGCTGGCCGCGCTGGTGGTGGATGCTGAAAAGGCAAGGCAAAATAGCGGCATATCATCCTGAAAACAGCGTTTTTCAGCCCCCCCCCCCACACACACATAAAGACAAGACATATCTTGTTTTGTTTGCGCAAAAAGAAAGGCCGGTATCGGGAAATACCGGCCTTGGTTGAGACGCAATCAAAATATATTAAAAGTAACAACCTTATCAATAACGCCTCAACCTCATAAGAGGATATAAGAAGAAAAAGAGCAAATTATTACGAGCGTATTGTACCATGGGGCGGGTCAATTGCAAAGGAAAAAATAAATTTTTTCCCATTTTTCCAGTCCTTCCCGATTCACCATAAGCCATTGCCTCACCGCAACTTATGAAAACCCCCAACCCCCGCCGCCCCGGCAAAAAGCAACTTTTTTTTACTTTTTTATGCCGAGGAGGCAAAAATCCGACGCGTCCCCCGCCGCCCCCCAATTCAAAATTTCTGTCTTCTATCTTCTGGCTTCTGACTTCTGACTTCTGGATTCTCGTCATCTCCGCCCCGTCCGCCGCACCTGAAAAACTCAAAACTCAGAACTCAGAACTCAAAACTTATACTGTCCCCATCGAGTTAAAATCGCCCCCATTCAAAATCAAAAACTAAAAATTCATAATTCCCTCTATCCCCTTCCCCCGCAATCACTTACAGCAATCCGCCGCCCCTAAAAACTGAAATTTTTCAGGTCAACCCCGTCCCTTTCTCTCCAATGCGGAGGGGCACTTTTTAAGCCCCTGAAAACCGGAATGATCTGCCCCTGGGCGGAGACTTAAAAAGGAAGGACAAAATGAAAGCAACGCGGACCACTCACACCCGTCAGGCCGCCTCCCTGCCTGATCCCCTGACCCCCTGCCTCCCTGCCTCCTTGTTTTCTTTTCGGGCTCTCTCCACTCTCTGCTTTCTGCTCAGAACTTCTCTGCGAACTACGAACCACAAACCACGAACTTTCGTCTTACCCCTTGTCTTTTCGTGTCGAAACCATGTCGTTTCGCGTCGTTTTCGTGTCGTTTTTGGTCGTTTTTGGTCGTTTCAGGTAGGTATTTTTACGGATAAAAACCTCAG
>JBNRMP010000020.1:0-12044 GCA_050309685.1 Anaerohalosphaeraceae bacterium | reverse complement strand
AGAACTGCCGCTGCTCCGCTTCCGATTTTTGCTCGCTGCTCATGATGACCTCCAAAATCAACCACGAGCTGCATTATCAACATATCAAAGAACCCCGCAAGGTGCACTTGGCCGTGCGCTTACTTTTCTTCTCCATGTGCCTGATTCTTATTAGAATAAGGTCTGACTGTCCCCATTAGAGATACATAAACTGCCGCCTCATTAATTTCTACGGTTTTGGGTTTTGTTCGTAAAGGAAGGACAGATTTTAATAGATTCTGATCTGTTATTATATCAGAAAGTATTTCAGGAAACCGCATCCTTATACCTTCTCGTTGTTTAGGAGTGGGTTTAGTTTCAAAAATACAATCAAATTCAGCTTGAGTTTTCCATAACGGAATTAGTTTGGGCCTTCTGGATAGGAATTCGTCGATTTCTGGTATTTGATCGCGATACTGCTTCATTAAAAATATCAAATCACCATCACAAGGCAAATATAATTTTACACCACATGATTCGACCGTCCGATCAAAAACTTGTTCTGAAAAGACAGCATCAACAAATGCTTCTTGGTTCTCTGGGGGAGCAATTACCTTACATAGCTTTTTGCCAGCTTCTCGTAACAAATGATCGTAATAACATACCGTATGATGAGTATAAATCCATCGATAAAGGAAATTCCGGCCGTCAACAACATTTTGAATCACGCTGAATGCTGATTTATGGAAAGAAGGTACAAGGTGACCGTCAAATTTATCAATACGTAAAGCTGATAGCAACCTGGGCATGTCAATTCTGACGTTGCATACACCTGAAACCCAGGAATCTCTCATTACATAATCAAGTTTATCGAGGTCGATTGCAGGTCCATTTATAAGCATAATCAAACAATTTTCCACTTCTTGTTTGATCTCTGTTACTTGGGTGAATACTACACCTGTTATCATTCGTGCAATAAGTACAGGATTTATACCCGGTATCATGCTACAAAAGATTTCTTTATAATGCTTCAGAAAGATGGCTGCGCTAAATATTTCATGAGGAGAAGGTTCGCCGCTTTCAGGATTCGTAATTAACCTTGAATAATCTTTTTTATACTCTTCATCAACGTGATTAAATAGGAGGTCTTTTGCTCGATTTGATCGCAGATAATATTCTTCAAATGAATGGGAGAAAGGGGCATGGGCACAATCATGCATTAAAGCAGCTATGCAAAATGCTTTCTCGTAATCTTCTAATTTGATTCCACCTAAAAGCTCTGACTGTGTGTTTTCTATTATGTGTCGAAAAGCTATAGATGCTAAATGGAAGACACCCAGGGAATGTGAAAAGCGATCGTGATGAGCCGATGGGTAAAGTGGTCTCATAGATGTTTGTTCGATTCTTCTCAATCTCTGGAAAATCGGTGTGTCAATATAATTCGATACAATTTCTCTCGGTACGGAAATGTAATCGTGGACTGGACATTTGAAGACTTTTCTCGAAGTTTCCGAGACCATAGACTATTATCCCGCGATAGATTGGGAAACTAATCTATCTACTTGATCTAATACTGCTTCAGATACTTCGTTTGAAAACTCTTTTTTTACAAATCTCATAGGTTGGTCAGTATTGAACTGTTGGCCCCTGCAAACAGCAGATCCTTCCAAGATAAAAAACAAGGGATAGTAATGTATGGCCCTGTGAATTGATGAACCTGAGATGTTAATCACAATATCCGATTTTTGTGCCTGTATAGAATCTCGTATTTCAATAATTCGATCCAGATTGATTCTTTCAGTATGGGAAAGTAGTATGCTAAAAAAACAATCGGCTTCAAGAATTGAACACATACTATTCTCCTTTAGATACACAAAATTTCCAATCTCTAACTTCCTCTTTGATGCTCTCCCTACTGGAGCATTTCTCCTTTAAATCTTTATACATACTGCACAGATACGCTCCAATAGCAATAAGGATTATAAGGAATTTCAGAAATAATAACAAATAGGATTACTACGCACAAGAACAAAAGCCCCTTAATACTGTCAAAATCGCTGTTTTTTTCCTGAATATCGGATATTTTTTTATCTCTTTACGAACTCTTATTTAACTTAAAATATCGTCCCGATTCTATCATCGCATTAATTTTTTAGTTTTTTTATACACGCTATGTCCTTTTTTGGCTCTTTTACTTTGAAAAAAGCCGCCTGCGGCGCAGAAGGATGAGGAAGCAGGTGAACTTCCCAGGGCTATTAGCCGCAGACGGTAGAAGAATCGATTTTCCCTATTTTACCTTTCCAAAGATATCGTGTCGATATTTCCTCTATTTTTGCACTGTTCGATGAACAGGTCCAGGTCTTCCGGATCGAACCGGATCAGCCGCCCCATTTTCACCGCCCGGACCTTTCCCTCGTTCTGCAGGGTCCAGAGCGTCCTTTCGCTGATGCACAGGTACCTGGCCGCGTCTCTGCATTTCATCAGTCTTGCCTTCACTTCTGTTGTTTCAGTCATTTTTGTCTCCTTAATATTGATTTACGGGTTACCTTGCCGCTTTCCACCCATCATATTCTGTCCCAATTCCATTTTCGTGAGGAGTTTTATGTCAGGGCAAGGCGTCCCATCTGCCGCCCGGAGGCGTACTGGTGTACATCGAGGACGGGCAGAAGGCAAAGACAACACCGCCATGGCGTAAAAGAACCACGAAAAACACACCCAGAGAAGAAAGAACAAGATATTCTCTTGCATTTTTATCAATCTTGTGTATAGTGGAAGTCGCATTATGAGAGTATAGAGCTATTTATTGTCCATTTGGGAGGAACATTATGTTCAGGACTATTGTTTTAGGTGTGGCGTTCATTTCATGTTTCCTGCAGGCTGCCCAGCCGGAGTACGGGGGCTACAAAACACTCAAAGGCCTGGATAAAGTAGGCCTTCAAGTCACGATCATGGACATCGGTGCCGAATTTGGTTCCCTGGAAAAGGATTTGGAAAAGCAGGCGGCCTCATTTCTCCAGGAGCATAACATCACCCCGCTTTCCGTTGACCAGGCCCGCAAGCTCCCCGGCCAGGCGATCACGCGGACCCTGCGGGAATTGATGGTGGACGGGATCAAATATGAGAAAATCGCGGGCGAAGTTTGGGATCAGCGGCTTTTCGATAACGCCGAACTGGAGAACTATCTGGAAAATCTCCACACGGTCAGGCAGCAGAAAAAGACGCTGTACGACTATGTCGAGGTGGACAGCAACATTGAACGGACATTTGTCAAGGAACTGGAGGAGCGGGAGGATATTAAATTCTATCTGAAACTGCCGTTTTGGTTCAAGATTCAAACGCCTCTTGGCGAGTACAACCCGGATTGGGCGATTGTCTTTGAGGGGGATCGGAAAATCTACTTTGTGGCGGAAACGAAAGGGACTATGGACATTGATCAGCTTTCGGTGGCGGAGTGGCAGAAGATTAAATGCGGCAAGCGGCATTTCGAAAATTTTGACGGTGTAAAATTCAAGGCGCCGGTGACGAAATTATCACAGGTATTGACGTAGAGGAAGGAGGACAGGGTGAACGGGAATAGTTTTACGGTCCAGGGGTCGGATTTCAGAAGAGCCGTCAAACTGATCAAGAAGGCCTTTCCCCGTAAAAAGAAGGATCAGGCCCTGTCGTCCGCCGTTTTCCGAGTGGCAGACAATCAGGTTTTTGTTTCCATGCCGGGTGCTGAAATACAAATAAAAGCTTTTGGTTGTGGTCATTTTTCGGCGGAAATCCCTTTCGTTCTGTTCAAAAGTATCTGCGGTGAACATTACGACAGCAATAAATCGTACTCGTTTGATTTCGGCCCCGGCCGCATCTCTGTTGATGGTTTAGAAACTCTTTTTTCTAAAATCATCTTTCGTGATCGAAACGCCGACTCCGATCCGGAGGCCGGAATCGCCCCGACGCCGCCGCCGCTTGAGGATACCGAGGAGATAAGCTATCTGGACCTGCCCCTGCTGGGGATTTATCACCACCTGAAAAAGTATCCTCCCAGGACTCTCACCAGCCGCCGCTTTATGGAAGGCCACGCCAGGATTGAGGATATCCTTAACAGGGTGGACAACCTGCTCCAGCCGCTTGGTCTGAGCAGGCATACAATTGAAAATATACTGGACGATAGGAATCCCTATAAAAAGAAATAGCAGACTTCAATAAGGAGGCGGTATGTGCAGTAAATGGGAGAAGTTTGATTTTTCAGTAAAGATCACGGAGGTCCTTTCGGACACCAAGTATGATTCCACACATCATTTCGGTCGTCCATTCCTGACTCCCTATCAGATTGCCAGCGAACTGGTTCGACGACACCCAACGATTTGTAGGGATATAGACAAATCCTTCGGAGGTCAGGATACCGGCGAGTACACGAGCTTGGTTCAGTACATTGCTCGCGAATTGTCTTCTCGGATTAAATCAAAAGAGATACCTCACATCCAGGGAGTTCATTTGTGCAACGAACATTTGAAGGAGTATACCTTCTGGGGCCCCGACGGCTCCGAGGTCTCCGTTCCAAACCGAGGGCAGGAACACCTTTCCCTCTATCGTTTGGTCACATCTTCATAAGGAATATCGCATGAAAGCACACTATGATCATATTTACGAAGTTGCCTTTGATATGATCCGGGAGACTTCTGGGAAGGTCAGTTACGAGGAGGTTACAGAGCAGGTTCGAAAGTTCTTCCCAAATAGCAAGTGGCAAAAAAGCCATTGGGCATGGTATAAATCCAGGATCAAAAAGGGGAAATTTTCGGACTTATTCTCGGATGAGATCAAACAGAATCTATTGAAGAACTATATCGCCGATGAACCGGCGGAGAGGCCGGAGGAGCAAATGTATACTTGGTTACCCTTCTTTGAGGAAATGCTGTCGCTCGCATGCAAAGAGTACAATGCCCAAAGCCTATGCAACATCGCCAAAGAAATCTTTCAGGATGCGGGATTTGAGGATACCTACGCAGGCGGCAAGCCCGGCCCCCTGCAGGAAATGGATCCCTTGACCTTTATCGCCTATTTCAATCGAAATAACACGACCGAAAATCGGATCAACTTTTGCAAACAGGCAAAGTCCCGGCTCAACATGAATTCAGATGTCCCCGAGGATTTTGAGGGCATCGCCACCTTCTTTCCCATGAAGACTTGGTTTTTCCCCCGCGCACATGAAAGAACCAATGAAATGGAGGTGCTTGGGGAGTTTGCCAATCAACTGAATGCCAATCGCGTTCGCAACGAAAGCTTTACGGCGGTCCAGAAAATTAAGAACGTGGGACTCACGAAGCTCAGCCAGATCATGGCCATCTGCAAACCGCAGCAGTATATCCCTCTGAACGACAAGGTGACCCTGTATGCAAACCATATCGGTGAGATTTCAGTCAGTAACATCCGGGACTATGTCCGCAGGTCCAGCGAATCATTAGATGCTTATGGCCATTTCATTGGAATGATCCGTCAGGCCTTTCCCGGCAAAACCCTTCCGGAGATCAGCCATGAAGGCCATGTTTACATGGAAGAGATCGAGTCGATAAAGTTGGAGAAGGATCGGAGATACTGGATTATCGCCCCGGAAAAAAACGCAATCCTCTGGGAACAGTGGGAGAAGGGGAACCACATCACCATAGGGTGGGGCAAGCTTGGCAACCTGCGTGATTATAAGAGCCAGAAGGATGTTCAGCGCGCGATAAAGAAGGTATTTCAGAAGGAAAGAGAGCCAATCATGCAGGGAAAAAGTTGTTATGACTTTGCTCGTGTCATGTCGGCAGGCGATTATGTCCTTGCGAAGAAAGGCAATTCTAAACTTTTGGGTCTGGGGGTTATTACTGGCGACTATGAGTACTGGCCGGACGAGGATGATCATCGGAATGGCCGAGCGGTCAAATGGCTCAAAACGGGGGAATGGGATGTCCCAACCAATCAATGGGATAAAACCCTGACCGAGATCACAAAGAGTAAGCTCCTCAAAGCTTACCTAAAAATCATGGAGACCCCGGCCGTTATCCCTCCTGTCATAAAGCCTGATCCTGAATTAATACAGACCAAAGAATACACCCTGCAGCAGGCCATGAAGGACCTCTTCATTGGAGAGGATCGCTTTCTGAAAGTCATTGACCTGCTTAAGCACAAGAAAAACATCATCCTGCAGGGTGCCCCTGGCGTCGGCAAAACATTCATTGCCCAGCGGCTGGCCTATTACCTCATCGGCACGGAAGATAAATCCAGGTTGGAGATGATTCAGTTCCATCAGTCCTATTCCTATGAAGACTTCATCCAGGGTTATCGTCCCGATGACAACGGCGGTTTCCATGTGAAGGAAGGCGTTTTCTACAAGTTTTGCAGAAAGGCTCAGAAAGATCCCCATAGCAGGTATGTTTTCATCATCGATGAAATCAATCGAGGCAATCTCAGCAAGATTTTTGGCGAGTTAATGATGCTGATCGAGTCGGACAAACGAGATCCAGGGTATGCCATGCCGCTGACCTACGCCAACGTAAACGATCCCGACTTCTTTATTCCCCCGAATGTCTATTTCATTGGTACGATGAATACGGCAGACCGGTCCCTGGCCATGGTTGACTATGCCCTGCGTCGGCGGTTTGCTTTTATTGAACTGCTCCCTCATTTCACAAATCATTTTAGCGATTTTCTTTCTCGGAAGGGAATCTCGGAAGAGACGATCCGTCAGATTCACACCAAAATGTCCAAACTGAATGACATCATCCGAAACGACCGAAAGAACCTGGGGCCCGGCTTCTGCATTGGTCACAGTTTCTTCTGCCCGAACGGCTCCGTCGGCGATGAAAAGCAATGGCTGGATCGCATCTTTGAATATGAGATTAAACCCCTGATTGATGAGTATTGGTTTGATAACGATGACAAGGCACAGCAGATAAGACAGCTGTTGGAAGGCTGATATGGATTTCACCCGAGTTCCCGTTGAAAACATCTATTATTTGCTTTCCTACGCCTGGAATAAGTTGGAGGAAGCGCAGCGAATCCCTGTGGACCAGTGCGATGAGGATGACTGCGCCTCTCTCTTTGCCAGGGTCCTGTCTGGAGGCGTTCGTCAGCTAATCCGGCAGGGCCTGGACCGGGGATACGTACTGCACAAGGATTCGCTAAATAGAATTCGCGGCAAAATCGATTTTCCGCAATCGCTTAGTCCGATTTTTATGAAGATCCCGCAACTGGTCTGTGAATACGATGAATTTGATTATAACATCCTGCACAACCAGGTCCTGAAGACCACGATCCGCAGAATGGTCGGCTGTGCAAACCTGGAAGAGTCCCTGCAGGACGAGCTTCGCAGTCTCTACCGCCGCCTGGATGGAATTCAGGAGATTGCCCTTACCAAACGCCATTTCGGCCTGGTCAAACTACATCGAAACAATCTCTTTTATGCCTTTCTAATGCAGGTCTGTGAACTGATCTTTGATAACCTGGTTCCCTCGGAGCAGGAAGGAAGATATGAGTTCCGGGACTTCAGACGAGATCACCGGCAAATGGCCGCCCTGTTCGAGTCATTTGTCTATCAGTTTTATGCCCTGGAACAAAATGTTTTTCAAGTAACCAGCGAGAGAATCCGGTGGGATGTCAGCAAACGGGAAACGGAGGCATCCATGGCCGTACTGCCGGAAATGAGAACAGACATCACATTGACTTCTCCGAAGCGAAAAATCATCATCGATACGAAATTCTATTTCAGCACTCTGCAAAGTCATCATTCCAAGGAAACCGTCCACTCTTCGAATCTATATCAGTTGTTTGCCTATCTGATGAATACAGAGAATCTGCCCGGAACAGCGAATCAGAACTGCGAAGGGATACTCCTTTACCCGGTTACAAGCCGGGAGCATTCCTATGAGTGGACCATCAAAGGCCATCGCATTTCCGTTAAAACCATCAATCTGAATCAGTCCTGTTTGCAAATCCATACGGATCTAATGAGCATCCTCTTCTGACGTTTTTCCCTTGACACCTTCTCCTCTCTCCTGAAATAATGAAATGCAAACCGTCATCCGGCTGGGGAGCTGTGTCGTCCAGTCGGCCCTGCGGGGTTTCCGGGAACGTCCATCAACCTTCCGGAGGATGACGGCCTTTATTCTTTACCTTAAAAGCTCGGCACTGTCCGCCTGCCGCCGAAATACATCCTGAATAAATGAGAACCGGCAGGCAGGCGAGCAGGACACCCCACTACCCAAACCGCAGAGCCGCCTGATCCGCCAGTCCCTGGTTCCGCTCCGCATAGATCGCCGTGGCGCTCATGTTTGTATGGCCCAGCGTAGCCCCGGCACATTCATATCCCATTTCTTTCCGCACCTTCGTCGCCGCCGTATGGCGAAGCTGGTACGGCGTCCAGTGCGGGATCAGCTCCGGGTCCTTGATCTCCGCCGCCTTGGCCTTTCGCTTAATTTCCTTATTGGCGGCCGAGATGGCGTACTTCACCGCCTTGGCATAGGCCGCCGTGTCATAGGCCTCCCCCGGCTTGCGGAGGGGATTTTCCTTGCGGTTGCTGCCGACCGTATTGCCGCAGGATTGCGGCGTCTGTCGCTCCTGTGTCAGCTTCTCCCGCCGCTGCCGATCCGCCTCCGCCGGTGAAAAGCAGTAGCTTTCCGCAGGCCGCAGCAGGAACGGTGTGAGAATCTCCTGCCCCCGCGGCCCGATGGAGACGATCCGCTGGATCTTCCGGTAGCGGTTCTTGTGCTTTTCCGGCAGGTAGTGCCAGACCTCCCTGGACCGGTCCAGGTCGCACGGCCGCATCCGGCAGACCTCTCCCGGCCGCATCCCGGTCAGAAGCTGTATCTCCACCATGGCCGCCACCACCGGCGTCATATAGGGCAGGATGGCATATACATGTTCCTCGGCGACCGGCCGCCGGTCCGCCGTCTCCCGAGCCGTCGTCCGACCCCACTTGAGGCCCTCGACGGTCATCAGGCCGTGGTAGATGATCGGGGAGATCATCTGTCGGCTGACCGCCCACTTGAACATCCGCTTGATCCGCCCGATCCGCTGGTTGATCAGCTTGCGGGACCACTTGAGCCGGATCATCTCATTCCGTACCTCGATCAGCCGCAGCGGTCCAAACTCCTCGACGGCCAGCGAGGCGAACCGAGCCGTCAGGGGTGCCAGCGAGTAGCGGATATTGTCCGGTTCCTGGGTTACTTTGCCTTCCGGTGTAAGATAGTAGGAATCGACAAACCGGAGGTAGGCCGCCGTCAGTGAGGCGATGTTGGTCACCTCCGTCACCGTCTCCGGCCGGGAGTGGGCATAGATGGCGGTCTGCCAGAGGTTCCGGGCGATCTCCACGGCCGTGGGCAGGTCGGTGGTGGCGAACTTGGCGGCCGGGGCCTTGAGCGGCCGGGCCTTGGGTTTGGCTTCTCCCGGCAGCTGCACCTTCCACCAGTAGCGGTTCTTGTTGAGGTAGATCGTCCCCGGCACATCGGCCTTGTGGCCCTTGGATTTGCGTTTCATAGCCATCGTTTGTTCCTTTCGTATAACTGGGTTTTTGCTTTGGAACCCGCAAGAGTTATACAAAAGGTTATACGCGGCCTGTCGTCCTGTAAAATCGGCCCAAAATAATCTTGTAAGTGCTTGATTCACAAGGCCTTACAAACCACGCCCGAAGGGATTCGAACCCCTGACCTACGGATTAGAAATCCGTTGCTCTATCCGGCTGAGCTACGGGCGCCTTTTTTCGCGGCCCATCCCGGCTATTCCCTTGACTTCCCGCGGAAGGCTCTTTTATATTCAGGATCGGCGTATTTGTCAAGGTTGAAAAATAGATTGTGGAGCCAAGACATGGACTTTGCAGCGGAAGCCAAAAACCTCTTCGAACAGGGATACAACAGTTCACAGGCCGTCTTTACCGCCGGTTCGCAACAGTTGGGTTCTCCCTGGAAACCGCCCGGAATCGGCCCGGCGCCTTCGACCAGTGTCCCGAGTACGTCCGCATCGCCGCCCAACTCGCCGCCGATGAACTCGACCGACTGAACCCGCAAAGCCCCGCATGAACGAGACCCGGCTCAACCTGATCGGCCGCCTGGCCGCCCTGCCGACCGCCCCCTACCGGGAAGACGCCGTCGGCGGCTTTATCGACGACTTCTGCCGCCGACGCCGCCTGCCCGTCAAAAAAGACGGCTTCGGAAATCGCATGGTCGCTTATGGAAAACAGTACCCCGGCCCGGCCCTTGCCTTCGCCGCCCACATGGACCACCCCGGCTTCATCATCGAGTCCGACTCCGTCCGCAGCAGCGCCTCCGCCCGCTTCTACGGCGGCGTCGAAGAAAAATACTTCGACGACGCTCGCGTCCGCGTCTTCACCCCCGCCGGCCCCGTTCGCGCCGTCGTCAAGCAAACCCGTTTCGACAAAACAGATCAAGTCCGCCATGTCCGTCTCCGCACCGAGGGCCCCGTCTTCCGCGGCAATCTCGCCATGTGGGACCTGCCGCCTTTCCGCGTCCGCTCCGGCCGCATCTACAGCCGGGCCTGCGACGACCTGATCGGCTGCGCTTCCATCCTGTGCCTGCTCGATGAACTTTGCCGCCGCCGCATCCAAAGGAAAGCGGTTGCGGTCTTCTCCGCCGCCGAGGAGGCCGGCCTGCACGGCGCCAAGGCCCTCTGCGCTGCCAAAGCCCTGCCCAAAAGCACCATCGTCATCTCCATCGAGACCAGCAGCGTTCTCCCCGGCGTCAACATGGGCGAAGGCGCCGTCATCCGCGTCGGCGACAAGAGCCGCGTCTTCGATCCCGCCGTGACGGATTTTCTCCTGGACTGCGCCCAAAGGGCCCGCTCGAAGAATCCCGAGTTGAAATACCAGCGCAAACTCATGGATGCCGGCACCTGCGAGGCCTCCGTCTATCAGCGCTTCGGCTATCCCGTCGGCGCCCTCTGCGTCCCCCTCGGCAACTACCACAACCGCAACACCCGCACCGGCCGCATCGCTCCCGAATTCGTCTCCGTCCCCGACCTCGACGCCATGATTGAACTCTTCTTAACGGCCGTCAAAAACGCACCCCGCATCGACGCCTTCTTCAAACGCACCCCGCCCCGATACAAAACCCAAACCCGCGACCTCGGCGAATTTTTCTTAAAATCTAAAGCTTGACCCGTCAGTTTTTATGCGATAATAAGGATCGGATTAGCAATAAAAGAAAGTGTAAAACCAAATAATCGGAAGTATGTGCTTTACGCACAGAGGTATAAACGGGGATTATGCGCAGAAATGAGATTTGATTAGTCTTTTTTCTTGTTTTGGTCAGGCCAACCCTCTTCGGGCTTTTCCTTGCGGATGGCCTTTTTCATGGCCTGTTCCCAATCGTCATCTATTTTGAGGGTGTCAGGCTTAGGGCCGCGCTTATTCTTCTGTTTCTTCTTTGCCATATACTCCTTAATAGCATATAACGGATAACCGTTATATGAAAGACTTAAAAAAGAGCTGGTTGACAAGTGTGATGCCATCATAGCTCAAGCGGAAAAGGAACGAGACGAGGGGCTTCGATCCATTGAGTATGTATGGCAATTGCTCAAGCAAAAATCCCCTCAATCGCAACCTGAAAAGCAAATAAGCAGTCTTCCCCCTATTGCCAAGGATGAGCAAGATAAGGATTATGGCTCATTTACAGCAAAGGTAATGGCTGCTTTGGGACACATGCCCTCGATATTCACAAGACGAGACGTTACTGCGATTATTGGCAAGGTCAACGAAAACACCCTTTATGGTTGTCTTTTCAGACTTGAAAAACAGGGGATCATTGAAAAGGTCGAGCAGGGCAAGGGTCGTGCTCCGAGTAAATACAGATTAAAGAAGACAGAGTTAGGCTTTGATTAGGGAAGGGTAAAAAGACGGGCCGGAACAGCGTTGGCGCGCTACCGGCCCTGAAAACACAAACTATGTGCAATTTGACAATCAATCCCAAGGAAGGGTTTACCCCTTACCTGTAATAGTTAAGACTTTATCTGGCACTAACTAAAAGAAGTATGGTAAGATGACCGCGTAACGGAACGAAGGCGTAGCCGAAGTGGAGTTACGCGGTCTCGAATCCAACGAAAGGAGTGTCAGACAA
>JBNRMP010000019.1:0-4870 GCA_050309685.1 Anaerohalosphaeraceae bacterium | reverse complement strand
TTGGGGTGTTCTGCGCGGTGACGCTTTTTGCGGTGGATGTGCCGGCGGTGGTGCTGCTGGGGGTGTTTCGGCCTTCGATGGATTGGCGGCGGATGCGGCGGCCGGGGCACTGGCTGGAGCCGATGCCCAATGGGGCGGTTCTGGGTCTGGTTTTGCTGCTGGGGATCAGCGCGGTGGGGATCAGTGCACCG
Source organism: Anaerohalosphaeraceae bacterium (assembly GCA_050309685.1). Lineage (GTDB taxonomy): Bacteria > Planctomycetota > Phycisphaerae > Sedimentisphaerales > Anaerohalosphaeraceae > JBNRMP01. The sequence continues at coordinate 4,679 of JBNRMP010000019.1, read as the reverse complement.
GTGCTGATTTTGAAGGAGCCGCCGGCGGTGACGAGTGGGTATGAGGTGCTGGAGCCGGAGACGTGGGTGGGCAGGGAACTGCCGATCCTGGAGCATATCGATATTGGGGATCAACTCAAGGAGGGCAACTGGCTGGTGGTGTTGTATCATCACGACTGCCCGGCGTGCACGGAAGCAATTCCACAAATTGAGCAGATGGCGCAGGAGTTGGAGGGTAATGAGGATTTCCTGCGGTTTGCACTGGTGGAGGTGCCGCCGTATGGGGGTAAGGCAATAGTTAACAGAAGCAATATTCAAATTGGTAAACTTGAAGATAGTAAGGAATGGTTTGTGACAACGCCAGTAGTAATGATTATTAATAATAGAGTTGTTCTTCAAACAGGGGAAGGGATACTATCTGCCGTTGCAGAATATCGAAATAATAACTTTCACAAATAGGTGATGAATGACTGTCAAATGATAGTACTTTGAGAAGAAAGGAAAAGAAAATGGGACGAAATCAAATAGGAATCTTTATCATTTTTGTTGTAGTTATAGTAACTGTAGTTGTTTGCATGTTATTATCGCAAGCACAGTCTGATCCTAGTATGAAATCGGAGCCGGATACGTTATCGAATTACGATAACGAGCAGAAAACTACTCGGCTGAATACTCCTATGGATTCTCCAAAAGAATCCAATCTTTTGGAGGGTATGTCCGAAAAAGCCGACTTGGAATTGGCGAGTTTAATTTATAACAGCGAGTATGATGTTCTGGAAAACCAAGATATTTCCACAGCAATGAAGCGATGGGAGGGATTCAAATATACGGCCATAAATAAAAATACAATCTCTCAAATCGCAAATCAACTAAATATTCAAACAAAAACAAAAGTTACAGGAGAACAGATAGAGAAATGTCGATCAAAAGTCAAAGAGTTTTTAACTATGTATTCTGGAAAAGATGGCAGCCATTTACTGAAACTACATGGAATCAGCGACCCACTTCAGGAATATGATCTTAATGACCCCTATTACAAAGAGAAAATGGAGCTTGCAAAACAAGCTCTGCTGCAATTTGGTATCAGCGATGAGGATATGCCTGATACCTATCATGAAAGGTGGATTAAATTTGCTAATTATTTATACAATGCAAAGGGGGCTTCGATAACTGATCTGGCTATTGATGAATCATTCCTCGTTATTAATCAAATTACAAAATCTAGATATGAAACTCAAGAGTGGGATCCCAGAAGCAGTATTGAAAGCAATCTCTGTAAGTTATATACAGCGCTGTCTGAACCTCAGGGCTCATCAAACTCTGTGTTGACAGGTACCTCTTTCCTTAAACAATTGCAAGAACCACAGGATTTAACTTATGTTGATTTAAGGCTATTTTTTAAGGCTGGTAAAGATCTAGCGAATCACGGAGTCTTCAGGTTTGTCTGGGACGACAAGGTCAATGATTGGAAACCTGTGAATGCACTATGGTTTTATAATGGCCCACGAGAACAATTCTACTTTTTCTGGTGAAAAGGTGTTATGGACACTAACAGGAGATAACCGATGAAGCAAACAAACAAAGAAAAATCGTTTACGGTCTTTTTACTGGTGGCTACCGTTGTTTCTGTATGTATGTTAACAATTATCCCTTCATCTCGCGCTGCTGACTTTTTGTGTTGTACTTCTGAAGTGCAGTGTGAGAGGGTAAATGCTGAGAAACAATGCGGTATTTCTTCTTGTCCAAGACAGGAATGTGTTGGCTGTACGCCCTGTGAGAGCAAAGAACATACATGCCAACTAATTGTATTTTGTGTATCGGGAAGTGTAAGTTGTTCTTGCTGTAAATGAAAAAGTTAGATTAGGAGAACACAAATGAAGCGATTAAATATTGCTAGATTTACGACAGCCGGTTTAGCTTTAGCTTGCATGGTTTCCATCTGTTTCTTAATTAATACGTCAGCATATGCAGAGGATACCAGTTGTTGCAGTTCCGTAGCATGTGTAGCTGAGATTCCCGCGTTAACTTGTGTACTGACTTCATGTGGTGCCCAAAAAGAGACGGGATGCACGCCTTGCCATGAGACGCACAACGTATGCGATCTAATATTCCTCTTCTGTAAGTCCGGCAGTGTTAGTGCCAACTGTTGTAAATAAGTAAGAAATATAAACAACCATAACACCTTTTCACTAAAGGAATTAGTGTTATTCAATATGGGACGCATTTAAAATTGAATCGCAACGCTTTGAGTTAAGAGTCCGCTTGTTCTTCGGACTGGGATTTATCGTTTTTGCCTCAGAGCAAGATAAAAGATGGCATAAGGCGGTGGCTTTCACCGCCTTATGCTCCGCAAGAATGACAAGACGAGGTGTTAACTGCTCAAAGACCGATACTATAGAACTGAAGGGCAAGTGAATGAAAATCAATCTGAATAAACAAAAACATTATATAATTGTATGGACATTATTCATGATCATCATTCTTTATAGTTGGTTAACTATCCTATTTACCTGGGGATATAAATTGCCCTATATTCATCATAGTAAGTCTTCTATTGAATATGTTGTGGGGCCAATTGAAAAGAATGAAGTTAAAACAGTTGTATTTCCATCTGAAGCTAAACAAAAGTCTCAGATAGAATGGATAAAAGCTAAATGCTCCTGCAACAAAGCTTCTTTCGTTGAAGCTGCAAACGATAAGAGGTCTGCTATACAAGTTGAAATATTGGGACGAAAAAAATCTGTAGGTCCATTTAGAGAGATTGTCAATGTAAAATATCGAAGCCAACAAGAAGTGTATGAATATATTGTGTCTGGTTTTGTTCTGGAAGATACACCAAGCAAATTGGAGTTGGGTGCCATTCCTTATGGTAAGAGTGCGTCTGTAGAGTTTGTAATACACTGTAAAGGTGAATCTCCTTGCTACTTAAAAGAATTCCAATCCGATGAAAAGCAAATAACAATAGAAACAGTAAAAATGTCAGAAAAATATGGTAAAAACTTTTTATATTGTAAGTTGACATTGTTAAACAATGCCGTAAACGGAAACACTTTGAAAACAGTGATTAATCTAATGACCGGTGATACGTTAGGTGAATCGACGGAATCGCATCAAATCACTGTTAATGGTGAGCTACTACCGAGGATTATTGTTAATCCTTCCCCCATAAGCCTTGATGTTACACCTGCTGGCTCTTCATTTCAGAAGCGACTGGTATTTTATGATTCTGCAACAGAAGGCGAGAAGCTAATAATCAAATTAGAGAAATCGTCACTACCATCTTGGATACAAATCGATACTATTAATGTTGGGGGGGAATCAAATAAATCAAGTGAGTATATAATCAAAGGTACTGTTCAAAAAGGAACTAACCAAGCCAAGCTTGCTTTTGAAACAAATATTCAGGGTCTTGCTATCATTGAAGTGCCAGTGTGGGGATATGGAGAATAAATTCGAAGGAAAGAGCTTGTCCCGCTTGTCGTTGGAATTCCAGCGGTCTGGAATCTGGTTACATACTCTACGCCACGCTTTCCTTGCTGTCAACTGTCCGGTTTAGCTGCACCAACAACACCGGCAGGTCCCGGTAGCCTTTGATCTGGTTAAATCGTTTTTCCGTTTCCAGCAGCGTCGCTCCCGCCCAGCGCATCGCCATCCGCTCCCCCCGCCAGCGTTTGACGTTGCGGCACAGGTCGCCGGCCGCCGAGAAGCAGCTTTCAATCATATTGGTCGAACCCAGCAGCCTCTTGAGCGTCGCCGGCAGGCCCGGTAGCGTCAAGAATTATGCGCACATTTTTTTATAGGTTCTCCATAGGGGTTAAATCCCTCCCGACTTAGCCTGCCATGGCAGGCTGCGGATTATCGGACGGGGCCTGCTCTTTTTCCATGTCCTGGAGCCGTTTCATATTCAGGTACCGCTGCGTTCCCCACTTGGTTCCGACGATGTGCCGCAGCCTCGCCGCCGCCAGCTTTCATTTGTTGATCGGCTTGCTGACGAAGTCGTCCGTCCCCGCCTGGATCGCCCGCTCGATGTCCCCCATCTCATTAAGCGCCGTGACCATAATGATCGGGATGTCCGCCGGCTTCTGGTCTGATTTAAGACGCCGGTCGCCGGATGGCGTGGGAAGAGGTAACAGAGGTGGATTTCCGGAAATGGTCATCCGGAGTTTTACGGAATTTGCACTTTTCGATAAAATAGCCCAATTATTTCTTACATTTGGGCGTTTTTTTCCAATAGTCTTCGGAACGGCGTATTTCGGCCGGGATCAATGGTTTGGCGCTTACAGACGGCATTAGTTTAGACGGGTCGATTTTTGAGGCCCTTTTGAGGGTAAAGACAGGGGTTACTGGATGGGTAATAAGGTTCATTGCTGGGTGTTGAGGGGGTTGGGGATGCTGCTGCTGGTGTCGGCGGGGCTCAAGGGGCATGAGCTGCTGACGGTGCCGGCGGCGGGGGCGGATCTCTGGTCAAACCGGTGGTTCCTGATCTTCCAGGTCGAGTTGGAACTGGCGCTGGGGATCTGGCTGCTGTCGGGGGTATTCAAACGGGCGGCGTGGCTGGCGGCGCTGGGGTGTTTTGGGGTGTTCTGCGCGGTGACGCTTTTTGCGGTGGATGTGCCGGCGGTGGTGCTGCTGGGGGTGTTTCGGCCTTCGATGGATTGGCGGCGGATGCGGCGGCCGGGGCACTGGCTGGAGCCGATGCC
>JBNRMP010000018.1:0-69466 GCA_050309685.1 Anaerohalosphaeraceae bacterium | reverse complement strand
TTTAAGGTAACGCCAATTGGAACTTGATCCGGTTGACATCCCAGTTATCGCCTTCGATGCGTTCGATGACCCATGCGATGGTATCGCTGAATGTTTGTCGCAGCACGCTCCTGCAGGCTTCTCCGATCGTCGTCAGACGTTCCCGTGCCCACTCACTCGCACGGCCCTGGAGCAGTTGACGCATCAGGACGCTGTGCGCCAGGAAGACCAGATACAGGTGGCGGGTCTGGCCACGGCCGTTCCTGAGCTGGCATTCGCCCATGCCCAAATGCTGCTTGCCGTCCCGATGGAAGCACTCCGTCCCCGTCCAGCGGCAACGATACACCTTCAGCACACGAATAATATCCCAATGGGTCTGATTGCAGACCAGCATTTTTTTGGCTTCTTTGTCATTCTTTTTTGCCCACAAAATTACAATCCGCACCCGGTGATCGACCTGGGGGATGCGGATGCTTTTGGTAAAATACCACTGCTTCGAATCGCCGATGCGGATTTCTTTGCGATCTTCCGGTGGAATCTGCGCGGCCACTTCATCGGCTCGGATTTCGCGCCCCATGAACACGATTTTGCGGTTGAATTTCAGATCGCCGACATACGCCCGCTGATGATGGTGAATGTGGTTCAGATTGGCCGCATTCGTAAAATAGCCGTCCAAGACGAAATCGCCGGGGATTTGCTCTTGAACCGTCCAATCCACAAGCCGGCGGACGAACTGGTTGTGGTCAACAAACTCGATGCCGTTTTCAACACACTGGTCCTTCTTGACAAACCGGTAGAATTCCAGCGGATAATGCTTTCCGGAGGTACAGACGTAATTGGCGATGATGTAATCATGGGCGATCTTGTTCCGCTGTTCGACGTGATCCCAGAAGTAGCCGACATCCTCGATGTGTTTGCCGTCGTGGTCGATCAGGGTGTTGTCGATGGCAATGACGCCGTGGGGACTGTAACGCGTATCCGAACTTTCCTGGAGCCAGGCCAGACGCTGGCGATTGAGGGATTCTTCATCCCAATCGCCGCCGGTAATCCAGCGATTCAGGCAGGATTGGTCCGTGGTGACGGCAAATTCCCGATTGATCGCGGAAACATTCTTCTTGTGGGCGATCATCAGTCCGGTCAGGTACTCGCCGAAATGGCGACGTTCGGGTTCATTCGGGAACAGGTGCCCCAGGCGGTCCAAGGCCTCCTCGACGACGGGTGGAAATTTCACGATAGCAGGCATCGATATCTCCTTCTGGATATTTTCAGTTCTCTTGCTATCTATTTCTACCGTCAAAAGGCCCATGTGGGTTCAAAATACTCCATTTTGCAAAAGTTCAGTAAACAACTTAGATAAATCTTTACCGCTGATCATGCAGTTGATTGCATGGTGAAAGGCCCGCCGGAATGCCTTTTGATCATCAATGTTTTTATCTACTTGCTCATAGTCTTCCTCAAACTCCTTCGGTATGATGAATCTCACTTTTCAAGCTCCTTAAATAACTCCTCTGCGCTGGAAAATTCCTTGACGCCTTCGCCGGTTTTCAGCCTTTTTATCGCTTTTAATGTTCTCTCGTTGGGGATTCTCAGGTCGATGGGGATGCCGTCGCGGTGGACAATCTGGCTTAAAAACATCTTGATGGCCTGCGACATGGTGATGTTAAGCTGGGAGAGGACTTCATTGGCCTGGGCCTTGAGCTTTTCATCGACCCGGATCTGGATGGTTGTGGTCTTTGCCATGATCGGTTCCTTTGTAGTGATGTTGTCATTACATTGTCACTACAGTTATTATCCTCAATTTGCCCCGGCCGTTCAAGTTAATTTTGGCAATTTTCCAGTTGGAGCATGATTTTTTTGGTCTCGATGCCGCCGGGGGCCGAGAAACCGCCCAAGCTGCCATCGGTGCGAAGAACCCGGTGGCAGGGGATAATCAGCGGCAGGGGGTTGGCGGCCATGACTGAGCCGACGGCGCGAACGGCCCCGGGTCGGCCGGCCAGACGGGCCAACTGCGTGTAAGTAACGGTTTGGCCGTAGGATACGGTCTTGAGGGTCAGAAGGACCTTGTGCTGAAACTCCGTAAAGCCGTCCAGATCGACCGAGGTTTGAGAGAAATCGACCCGGTTGCCCTCGTAATAGGCGATAACCCGCTCTTGCACGTCCTTCAACAGCCCCGGAACCTTTACAGACCCATCAAGTCCGGATAAAAGAATCCGCAGGATCTCCTCCTGTTTCTGACAGGGCAGACAGGTGCGGATGAGCCCTTTTTCCGTGCCGCAAAATCCAAACCAGCCAAAGCGGGTCCTAAATGTGATGTAGGAGATTTGTTTTTTCCGTTTCATGGAATTCTATTCTAAAAAACGATGGAAAGGTTCATTATTATTGACGAAACCGTCTGTTTGTGGTAAATAAGCCGTTTCCGCTATAATAGGGAGATTCTCTATACCATGGAAGCTTTTTTTAGATGTCGCTTGAGGAACTGAGAAAAAAAATTGATTCGATAGATGAAAAGCTCGTCGAGTTGATTAACGAGCGTGCGCGCGTGGTGGTGGAGGTCGGCAAACTCAAGCAGGCCAGCTCGACCCCGATCTACGTTCCTCACCGGGAAAAAGAGGTCTTCGAGCGGATTGCCGAGTTCAACCGGGGGCCGCTGTCGGACAAGACACTCCAGGCGATCTGGCGGGAGCTGATGAGCGGGTCGTTCTTTCTCGAGCGGCCGCTGCGGATCGGCTATCTGGGGCCCAAAGGCAGCTTCAGCCACAATGCGGCGATTCTCAAGTTCGGCCAGAGCGTCGATTATGAACCGCTGGCCGACATCCGCGGCATCTTCGAGGAGGTCTCCAAGGGCCACTGCGATTTCGGCATCGTGCCGGTGGAAAATTCCGCCGGCGGCGGGGTTCGCGAGTCGCTGGATGCCTTCGTGGAAACCGATGTGATGGTTTGCGCCGAGGCGAATATGGCGATTCATCACTGCCTGATGGCCAACTGCCCGATGGATGAGATCGAGAAGATCTATTCGCAGCCGGAGGTGTTTGCCCAATGCCGCGGCTGGCTGGCAAGGGCCTTTAAGGAGGCCAAGACGATCCCTGTCGCCTCCTCGTCCCGAGCGGCCCAGCTTGCCGCCGAGGAGAAGGGGGCCGCCGCCATCGCCGCTTCCATCGCCGCCGAGATCTACGGGGTCAAGGTCCTCTGTCAGGACATCGAGGATATCTCGAACAACGTGACCCGGTTCCTGATTATCGGCAAGGAGGACGCCCAGCCCACCGGGGACGATAAGACGATCATCCTGTTCAGCACGGCCCACCGGACGGGGGCCCTGGTGGATGTACTCAACGTCTTCAAGGAGTACGGGCTCAATATGACCAATATCGGCTCGCGGCCGAACAAAAAGAGGGAATGGGAATATTACTTCTTTGTAGATTTCCTCGGGCACCGGCTGGATGAGCATGTCAAGAAGGCCTTGGCACAGGCCAAGGAGCACTGCCTGCAGCTTTCGGTGCTGGGCAGTTTTCCGCGGAGCACGACGATCCTGTAAAACGGAAGCCGGAGAAGCCGGCTGAGAATGCGACAAAATAAAGAGAGAATAAGGAAAAGCCAAGAGGAGTCGAACATGAGAAAGCCGTTTCTTGCCGGCAACTGGAAAATGAATACAAACAGCGCCACCTCGGTAAGTCTGGCGGCGGGTCTGGCCCGCGAGCTGGCGGGTGTCGAGAGTGTCGATATCGCCGTTTGCCCCCCGTTTGTCTATCTCCAGGCCGTCTCGGCGGCCCTGACGGATTCGAACATCGCCCTGGGCGCCCAGGACGTGTTCTACAAGGGCAACGGGGCCTTCACGGGCGAGATCAGTTGTGAGATGCTCAAGGATTGCGGCTGCACATACGTGATTCTGGGCCACTCCGAGCGGCGGCACGTCATCGGCGAGACCGATGAACTGATCCATCGCAAGATGGCGGCGGTTATCGAGAGCGGCCTCAAGCCGATCTTATGCGTCGGCGAACTGCTCGAAGAGCGCGACGGCGGCAAGACCCTGGAGGTCGTGGACGGGCAGGTCCGCAAGGGTTTCAACGGCCTGAGCGCCGAACAGGCGGCGACCGTGACGATTGCCTACGAGCCGGTCTGGGCCATCGGTACCGGCCGCAACGCCACGCCGGATCAGGCCCAGGAGGTTCACGCGATGATCCGCGGCCTGATTAAGGAACTCTACGGTGCGGACCTGGCCGAGGCGATGCGGATCCAGTACGGCGGTTCGGCCAAACCGGGCAACACCGCCGAACTGATGGCCCAGCCCGATGTGGACGGTCTGCTGGTGGGCGGGGCCAGCCTGAAGGTTGAGGATTTCGCCGCGATGGTGAAAGCGGTACAATAATAAGTGAACGGAAAAACGATTTTAGAAGGGTACACAGTTATGACACTTCCGCTGGCCATTACATTTTTGCAGCACGTGCTGATCTTTTTGTTTATTATCATCTCGATCCTGCTGATCCTGGTGATCCTGATCCAGAAAGGACGGGGCGGCGGGATCGGCACGGCGTTCGGCGGCGCCGGCGCCTCCAGTCTGCTGGGCGCCAAGACGGGCGACTTCCTGACGTGGGTGACGATCAGCATGATCTCCCTGTTCCTGGTGCTGGCCGTCATCATGGGGCTTAGCCTGCGGCCCCGGGCTCCCCTGCCTCCGGCGGAGAACGCCCGGCAGCAGGCGCCGGCCGCGCCCGAAGCGGCCCAGCCCGAGGCCCAGCCGATGGAAGAGGCCGCCGAACAGATGACCCGCGATGTCCCGGAAGGGACGACCCAGTTTATGGAGCAGGCCCGAGAAGAGGCCGAGCAGCAGGCCCAGGAAGCTCAGCCGTAAGGTCGGCGAAAGGAATGTTATGATCAGCAGCATGACAGGTTTCGGACAGGCCGTCGCGGAAGTCGATGGGGTGATCTATACGGTGGAAATCCGTTCGGTCAATAACCGCTACTTCAAAAGCTCGGTCCGCACGTCGGACCTGGTCAGCTTCATGGAGGACGAACTGGAAAAGCGGCTGCGGAGTCTGCTGCACCGCGGCAGCATCAATTTCAATCTCCGCATGAAGAACGTGGACAGCCAGGCGCTTTTTGAAATCGATGAGACGACGCTGCGAAACTATATAGACCGGCTGGCCCGGATGATCGGTCCGCAGGAACCCCACTGCACGGTCGATCTGGCCAACCTGCTCGCGCTGCCGGGAATTGTCCAGCCGCTCACGCCGGACACCGAAAAGCTCGAGCGGATGCGCGGGACGATCCTTGCACTGACGGACGAGGCGGTCCGGGTCCTGCAGAACACCCGCCGCGAGGAGGGTCGCCTGCTGCTTGAGGACCTGCTGGCCAACTGCCAGGTCATCCGCAGGCATCTGGAGACCATTCGCAGTCGCCAGGACCTGGTCGTGCGGGAGTACCACATGCGGCTGCGCAAGCGCGTGGAGGACCTGTTGGGCCAGGCGCAGCTTCACCTCGATGAGGACCTGCTGGCCCGCGAGGTGGCGGTGTACGCCGAGCGGAGCGATATCGCCGAGGAGGTGACGCGGCTGGAGACTCACATCGGCCAGTTTGAGAGCTGCTGCCGCAACGGCGGGCCGGCCGGCCGCCGGCTGGATTTTATCTCGCAGGAGATGCTCCGCGAGGCTAATACGATCGGCTCCAAGGCCTCCGACGCCGCCATCGCTCAGTGCGTCATCGAGATCAAATGTGCGGTGGACCGCATCAAGGAACAGGTGCAGAATGTCGAGTGAGAGATATGGCTGAACAGAAAGGCAAGCTGGTGATCCTCTCCGGTCCGTCCGGCGTGGGCAAAAGTACGATCAGCCGCGAACTGGTCCGGCGGCTCGGGGCGACCTTCAGCATCTCGGCGACGACCCGGTCCAAAGGCGCCGGCGAAGAGGACGGCAGGGATTACCGATTTGTCTCCCGCGAGGAGTTCGAGGCGATGCTCGATGAAAACAAGTTTATCGAGTTCGCCGAGGTCTTCGGCAACTACTACGGCACGCCCCGCGAGCCGGTGGAAACGGCGCTGGCCGAGGGCAAGGTCGTGATCCTCGAGATCGACGTGCAGGGCGGTCGTCAGGTGCAAAAGCAATACCCCGAGGCGATTTCGATTTTCATCCTGCCGCCTCGGCGCGAAGCGCTGCTGGAGCGGCTGACCGGACGGGCCCGCGGTGAGGATGCACAGGCCCGCCGGCGGCGGCTGGAAGAGGCCGACTGCGAGATCGCAGCGGCGTTTCAGTACTACGATTACCAGGTGGTCAACGACGATTTGGAACAGGCCATTCGTGAAGTGATAGAGATTATTGAAGGGAAGACCAAGGAAAAACCATGATTGAAGATTTGAAAGATATGGAGATTGTCCAGAAGGTCGGCGGGCGTTTCAAGCTCTCGACGATGATCCAGAAACGGATGCTTGAACTGATGGAGGGCAGCCGCCCCCTCATCAGCGACACCGAGGGCAAGACGATGATGGAGATCGCCGTCCAGGAGATCAGGGAAGGCAAGATCGCCATCGACGAGGGTCCCAGGCCCGAAAGAAAGCTGGACTTACTGTAGGCCCCCCCTATGGCAGCGGACGGTTCCATGCTGAGCGGCAGACGGATCCTTCTCGGGGTTGCCGGGGGGGTTGCTGCGTACAAGGCCGCCGACCTGGCCGGCAAACTGACCGGCGCGGGCGCCTGCGTGCGGACGATTCTCACGGAGGCGGGAGAAAAGCTCGTCACGGCGAAGACCTTCGAGGCCGTTACCGGTCAGCCGGTCTTTACGAGCCTGTGGACCGGCCCGGAGGAGTTTCGCATCGGGCACATCCAGTTGGCCGACTGGGCTGAGGCGCTGGTCGTGGCCCCGGCGACGGCGGACATCATCGCCAAAATGGCCGCCGGACTCTGCGATGACCTGCTCAGCACCACGCTGTGCGTTGCCTGGGACCGGCCCATCCTGCTGGCCCCCGCGATGAACAGCCGCATGTGGGCCAACCCCATCGTCCAGCGCAACCTCGCCGTTTTGCACGAGCAGAAGGTCCGCACCGTGGGTCCGTGCACCGGCCGGCTCGCCTGCGGCACCGAGGGCGTCGGCCGCATGGCCGAAGTGCCCCAGATCATCGCCGCGCTGGAAGAAATTCTAAATTCCGGGCACTAAGCACTCAACAAATTCGAAAATCATAATGGCGAAAAAACCATTGCACATTGTGATTACCGCCGGGGGGACGCGGGAGTACATCGATCCCGTGCGGTTCATCTCCAACGCCAGCAGCGGGCGGATGGGCTATGCCCTCGCCGCCGCGGCCGTTCGAGCGGGCCATTGGGTCACGCTGATCGCCGCGCCGTCGGCGCTGCGGCCGCCGAAGGGGGCGGAGGTTATTCCGGTGGAGACGAGCGATGAAATGTACGCCGCTGTCCGGGCGGCCTTCGGCGGCTGTGATTGCCTGATTATGGCCGCCGCCGTCTCGGACTACAAGCCCGCCAGGGTATCAAAGACAAAAATCAAGAAGGCGAAGGAAACGCTCACGCTCGAACTCAAGCCCACCCGCGACATCCTTGCCTGGGCCGGCCGGCATAAGCAGAAGGGCCAGATCCTCGTCGGCTTTGCCCTCGAAGATCGGAACCTCAATGAAAACGCCGAAGAAAAGCTCAAAAAGAAAAACCTCGACCTCATCGTCGCCAACGCCCCCAGCGCCATCGGCGCAGACGCCTCCACCGTCTATCTCAAGACCCCCAACACCGACTGGCAAACCCTCGAAAACACCTCCAAAACCCGCATTGCGAATATCATCCTCGGTGAAATCAAAAAATTAGTTTAAACGCAAGTCGTTATGATTTGCTCTGAGTCTTCTTGATTCGTTTTTTATATACTTCATAATACAGCATTACACCTATAAACCAGTGGATGCCTGCTGTGTCAAGCAAGGCAACTATCGTTCCGGAAACGAGAATCCATGTTTTGGGGAATAAAAGATACATACCCTAACAGGACAAGCGCAGAGCCAATGGCAGGGAATCCTGAAGCCCTCCAATAATCTTCTTTTTTACCGCCGCGCATTCTAAAAACAGGATAATCCGGAAAAGAAAGATAGAAATTAATCACGCTGATAATACTTCCAATGAAAAAGAAAATGTATCCACTGACAGCCATCTGCTAATCTTTGATCCCCAAATCCTCTTTCGTCAGGATGCTTTCGAAGACATACCCCGCGCCCTCGATGTTTTCACGGGCGCCCTGTTTGCGGTCGATGGTGCAGACGATCTTCTTGACCGTCGCCCCCGCCTCCGTGATGATCTTGGCGGCCTCCAGCACCTGCCCGCCCGTCGTGGCGATGTCCTCGACCAGCAGCACGACATCGCCGGGGCTGATCTTGCCTTCGATCATCTTGCTCGTGCCGTAGTCCTTCTTGCTGTTGCGCACGATGATCCACGGCTTGCCCGCCTCCATCGCCGTCGCCGCCGCCAGCGCCACACCGCCCAGCTCCGCCCCGGCGATGAGCGTCACGTCACCGGTCAGATGTTTGCAGAACTCCTGCCCCAGCGCCCGCAGAATATCCGGCTGCGTTTCGAACAGGTACTTGTCCAGGTAATATGTGCTCCGCTTGCCGCTGCGCAGAATAAAATCGCCCTCAAGATACGATGCCTCTTTCACCCGCTGCGCCAGTTGTTTCTTGTCCATTTCGACTCCTGAATTATTTCCGTGATTTCCGTGGTTAGACTTTGAGCTCCACCCTGCGGCCCAGTTCCCGGCGGTAGCGGCGGCGGATGGGGGCAACGGCGGTCCGAATGAACTCGTCCACCTGCTCAGGCGCCCGGCCGATGTAATCGCGGGGATTCATGACTTTGCCGAAATCGACCTTCGCGAAGGCCGGATCGGCCTTGAGCCGTTCGATCAGGTCGTTGGCTTTTCCTTCCTGCTTGACCTTGGCGGCTGCGGCGTGCGAGTGCACGCGGATCTTCTCATGCAGGTCCTGCCGGCTGCCGCCCGCTTTGACGCCCGCCATCAGGATGTTCTCCGTCGCCATGAACGGCAGCTCGGACTGCACCCGCGAGGCGATCACCTTCGGGTACACCACCAGCCCGTCGGCCACATTGATCAGAATTTCAAGGATGCCGTCCGTCGCCAAAAAGGCCTCGGCAATCGTCACCCGCCGATTGGCGGAGTCATCGAGCGTGCGTTCCAGCCACTGTTCGGCCGCCGTCATCGCCGGGCTCGTGGCTAAGCTCATCACCAGTCGGGCCAGCGAGGTCGCCCGCTCGCAGCGCATGGGGTTGCGTTTGTAGGCCATTGCCGACGAGCCGATCTGCGATTTCTCAAACGGTTCCTCGATCTCCTTGAGATTCGCCAGCAGACGGATATCGTTGCACAGCTTGTGCGCCGAGACGGCGATGCCCGCCAGCGCGTCAATAACCATCTTGTCGATCTTGCGCGAATAGGTCTGGCCCGTCACCAGGCACCGGCGGGAGAAGCCGAAGGCTCTGGCCACCATCTCGTCGAGCCGCCTGACCTTCTCGTGATTGCCGTTAAAGAGGGCCAGGAACGACGCCTGCGTGCCGGTCGTGCCCTTGACGCCGCGGAACGGCAGCGTCTCGATTCGCCGCTCCAGTTCCTCCAGGTCCATCACGAAGTCGTAGGTCCACAGCGTCGCCCGCTTGCCGACGGTCGTAAGCTGCGCGGGCTGATAATGCGTAAAGCCCAGCGTCGGCAGGGATCGATACTTTTTGGCGAACTGTCCCAGCCGGTCGATCAGCGCCGCCAGCTTGCCCGCCAGCAATTGCATCCCCTCGCGCATGATGACCAGGTCCGCGTTGTCGCCCACGTAGCAGCTTGTGGCTCCGAGGTGAATAATCGGGGCCGCCTTCGGCGTCGCCTCCCCGAATGTATGGACATGGGCCATTACATCGTGGCGAAATTTCTTCTCATAAGCCGCCGCCTTCTTGTAGTCGATATCGTCGAGGTGCTTTTCCATCTCGCGAAGCTGGGCGTCGGTGATCTCCAGCCCCAGCTTCTTCTCAGCCCGTGCCAGTTCCAGCCACAGCCGCCGCCACGTCCGAAACTTCCTGTCCGGCCCGAACAGCTCGGCCATTTCTCTCGATGCGTTCCGCTCCACCAGCGGACTGGTATAAATCGACGTATCCTTCGCCATGCGCTCTCCGTTTCTGAAATGGATAATCAGGATAAAATAGATTCTATCTTTTCGATGGTCATCGCGTTAAGGACCAGGTCGGCTGCCGGGGCGATCTGGCGGATCTGTCCCTTCCGGCGGGCCCCGACAATGGCCGAGGTTACCTCCGGCCGCCGCAGCACCCAGGCAATGGCGATCTGGGCGAGGGGACGCTGGTATTCGGCGGCGATCTTTTTCAGTTCCTCGACAAGCTCGATATTTCGACTCAGCCGCGGCTCCTGAAAAGCCGGGTCTCTTTGCTTGCGGTGGTCGCTCTCGGGCAGCCGCTCCACATACTCCCGGCTGAACTTATCCGTCAGCAGCCCCTTGTGCATGGGACTGTAGCAGACGACGCCGATCTCATGCTGTCCGCAATACCCCAGCAGCTCCTTTTCCACGCCGCGGTCGATCATGCTGTAGGGCGGCTGAAGGGAGGCCGGCGGGCGAATCGGCATAAGCCGCTCCAACTGCGGAATCTGGCAGTTGCTCACACCGGCGCAGCGGACTTTGCCCTGGCGGATAAGCTGGTCAATCGCCTCCCAGGCCTCTTCGAGATCCTCATCGGGCGTAGGCCAGTGGATCTGGTACAGGTCAATCGTTTCTATCCCGAGCCGCTTGAGTGAGTCGTGGCATTCCCGAATAATACTGTCTTTTTTAAGGTTGCTGACTTTTTCGCGTTTCTCGTTCCAGAGCAGGCCGCACTTGGTGGCGATGATCGGCTTTTGGGACATCTCCTTGAGGGCTCGGCCGACCACGATTTCCGAGTGGCCGCATCCGTAAACCGGCGCGGTATCGATCCAGTTGATCCCGACGTCTATGGCCTCGAAGATCGCATCGAGCGAGTCCCGGTCATCCTGCGGTCCCCAGCCGTACTGCCAGGGGCCGCCGATGGCCCAGGTACCCAGGCCCACGGCCGTCAGTTCCAGCCCGCTGCGGCCCAGTTTTCTTGTCTGCATAACTTCGCTCCTTTGTTTTCCAATTCCCGTTGCATACCGAATAACGGATTATACCGGAAAAAAGGGCGATGCAAAGCAATAAAAAAAGCGGCCCTTGAAGGGGCCGCCGTCGGAGAAAAAACGTTTATGGATAGGAGGAGGTGTTGTTGTCAAATCAAAGGTGCAGAAAGCTGACAGTACAGTATTTGAGTAGTGGTTATTTTGGTTCAAGTATATAGGAAAGAGGAGGATGGGCCGATGCCGGAAGCAACTGTGAGGGGGGTGAGCGCAAATAGACCCGGGCTGTTTCGGTAAATCGGTCGGAGAACGATTTTTTGCCGGGGATGGAAAAGAGAATAATCCGGTCCATCCTCCAAATCCGGCTAAATGAGTAGGGTAGAAAACTTGTTGTAAAGTATTTAGAACTTAATCGAGCCTTCGTTGGAAGGCCGCAATGAGGCAGTTGTTTTCAAGATTCTTATAAATGTGACGCTTTGATATAAAAAACAGAGCTTTATAATATAACTTCATTGTAGGCAGGTCCGGTAAGCCTGTCAAGCGAAAATCCGAAAAAAATTATTTTTTTCTTTTCAACCGTAATAAAGGCCATAAAAGACATAAATAGAATTTAATGCCAGGGTGTGGATCGGTGGGAAAATCAGATCCATAATAATCCAGGCAATAAAGATCCCCAAAAACCCCATGGAGGGATGCATCATAATCGTTCGATACTGGTAGTGCGCCTTTCCCTTCAGCAGCAGGGTCATCCATGCCTGACCGTCAAACGGGGCAATCGGCATCATATTGAAGACAAAAAGGGCCAGGTTAAGACTGAAAAGGATGCTGACCAGAACAGCGACGCCGTGCAGAAATCCGCCGGATGCGCCATCGACCACGTTGGAAAAGCGGGATGTCTCAGGCGGGATGAAGATGCCGACGGCGATGCCGAGATGGATCAGCAGGCCGGCGAGGACGACCAGGGCCAGATTGGCTGACGGCCCGGCCAGGGACATCGCGGCCGAGCGGCCGGGGTAACGATCCGACCAGGTGCGGCTGTAGGGGGCGCTGGCCCATCCTACCATCCAGCCCGCCGCGGCAAAGGTGACCCAGGGAATCACGACCATGCCGATCAGTTCCCGCCGGATATGAGGGATGGGGTTAAGAGTCACTTGCCCGGCGTGATAGGCCGTCCAGTCACCCAGTTTCCACGAGGTGAAGGCGTGGGCGGCCTCGTGCAGCGTGGCCGAGACCACGAAGACAGCGTACCAGAGGATTCCAAGCACCAGTTGATCGTCCATGCGGCTCCTGTTTTGTTGTTAACGTCGGCTGTCTATTCTACATAGATCATCTTTTTTGTCATGCCGCCGTCAACAACAAAATTCTGGCCGGTGATAAACCCGGCTTTGGAACTGCACAGGTAGAGGACCATGTGGGCGATGTCCTCGGGGCTGCCGACCCGGCCGACGGGGTGCTGGGACCGGTCCTCGGCGGAGAGCCGGGTGGGCTCGCGGCCGGGTGCGTAAGCATCGGTAACGATCCAGCCGGGACTGATGCAGTTAACCCGCACTTCGGGGGCCAGACTCATGGCCAGCGAATGGGTCAGGGCGACCAGGCCGCCCTTGGAGGCGGAGTAGGCCTCCGTACCGCCCTCGGACATGAGGGCCCGCGTGGAGGCGATATTGACGACGGCACCGTGGTTTTCGCGGAGGGCGGGGGCGGCGTACTTGGCGCAAAGAAAGGCGCTGCCGAGGTTTACCTCGATCCGCCGTTTGAACTCGTCATAGCTGAGCCGGTCGATGGGGGCCTCCTCGTTGAGGATGGCGGCGTTGTTGACCAGGTAATCGATTCGGCCGGTCTTGTTTATGGCGTCGGCTACCAATTGGGCGACGATGGCTTCATTGGACGAATCCCCGCAAATAAAGGTAACGCCGGGCCGGTCGAGAAACTCTAACGCCGTTTCGATGTTGTGCCTGTCGATCTCGACCGAAAAGACACGAGCGCCTTCCTGAAGGAAGAACCGGGTGATGCACAGGCCGATGCCCCGCCCGCCGCCGGTAACGATGACGGTCTTGTCTTTGAATTCCGACATAAAATGCTCCTTTCCATAAATCGGCTTTGTTTGTCCAAGCTATTTTAAGGGTTGATTAACGTGGATTCATATTGATTTTTGCTTAAAATTGGGTTTGTTTCGGCATTTTCAACGAGGTTATTATTCACTAAAAAGCACATCGCCCGCGTATCGAAGGGCCGTTTCCATTGAAAGCACTATAAATCTCTTGACATCAAGGGGATAAGGGGGGTATCCTGAGAGGGCTTTTTACCGTTGTGCAGTCTGTTTTCGGGACAAATAATAAGGAATCCATTCAATGAGATCATTCTTGTCCGTTTTTGTGTTTGCCGTGCTTTTTGCCTCCGTTGCTTTCAGCGCCACTCCGACCGAGGAGATTACCGCCGTTCGACAGCGGTCGCTCTCGGGCGACGGCAGCGTCAGCGCCTCGGATAAGGCGGTAATCGAGAAATACCTGCGATCCGCCATCGATGCGATGTTTTTGAGTCCCGATTCCGAGCAGATTGCCCGGACCCGCCGGCAGATCGTCGCCCAGAAAGGCGACAAGGACCTGAGCATGTACGCCTCCACATATATTTCAACCGCCCGCGAGCTGCTGCGGGTGGCGTTCGGGGCGCTGGAGGGAGTACCGGACCTGCAGAAAAGACAAATGGTCAAACAGCACCTGGTGATCCTGACGGCGGAACTGCGGAGTCTGATGCTGGCGGAATTCGGGCTGAGCTATTTGAACGATCCGGACCTGATAACGCGGTATTGGGCCGTCAAGGCCGTGGCCGACACGGTCAGCACCTCCGGAGACGCTGGCCGGGACAACTCGGTTGTCGGGCAGATGAATGACGAGGTGGCCAATGATCCCGAGATGGCTACGAAGATCTACGAGGCCCTGAGCCCGATGGCGGAACAGGATAACCCGCCCCAGATCGATTACCTGCTGATCGGCTACGCCGGAAGATGGAAGGATGAGCGGGCCGGCCGACTGCTGCAGCAGATTGTCGGGAAACGGACGGCGGCGTACCAGAACTGGACCGTTCAGAACACGTGGCTGGATATCCCGCTGTTTCGGGCCCTGGCCAACTGGTACCAGATGGCGGCGGCGGGTGAAAAGGCCTTGTTCGCCCGGCAGTTTGCCGAGTTGTATGCCTTCGCCGTCCAGCGATGGATGCTGGGCAGGGACAGTCTTGCACCCGTGGAAAAGGAGCAACTGCTTTCGCTGATCGTGGAAACGGATCAGGAAATACTGCCGCTTTTCGGCCTGTCTGCCGGACGGATCAAAAATATTATCGAGCGCGGCCAGGATTTGCAGGCGGAGTTTGACAACCTGTTCGGGACGACGACAAAGCAGGGCGAACTGGCGAACAAACTGCGTTTCAACTACGGTCAGGGCAACAGCGTCTCGACGGCGCCCCCCAAGCTTCCGCCGTTACCGGCCGAGGTAACTCAGGCCGCGGGCGAGGACTCGGGCGGATAGGGCCGGCCAAAGCCGAGGGATTGGTCTGTGACAGACGCCAAACCGTTGAAAAGGATTTCCAGGGCGGGGGTTGTATTTTCATTTCTCTGCGCCTCCGGTGTGCTTTGGCTTTTTTCAGGGGCGGGGCGCCGGGATGCGAACCCCGGCGGCGAGGGCGAGGTCCTGCTCCAGCAACGGAGCCGCTCGAAGATCCAGACGCTGGACCCGGCGAATATCGGGGACGTGCCGTCGGATGAGATTTCGCGGGAATTTTTCGAGACGCTTTTCTACTATCACTACCTCAAGCGGCCGTACCAGCTCGTGCCTCAACTGGCGGCGGCGATGCCGATGATCTCCGAGAATGGGTGCACCTATACGATCCCGATCCGGCGGGATGTGTTTTTCCATGACGATCCATGCTTCGAGGGAGGCAAGGGGCGGAAGCTTACGGCGCATGATTTCGTCTATGCGATCAAGCGAATCGCCAATGTCAAGACGGTCAGCAAAAACTGGTGGATCTTCGACGGGCGGATCGAGGGGCTGGATGCGTTCCGCGAGTATACCAAGACGTTGCGGATCGAGGGGCAGGCGTTTGTCAAGGAGTGGGAGATCGACTATTCGCGGCCGGTGGAGGGGCTGCGGGCGGTGGACGATTTCACGCTGGAGATCACCCTGACGCGGCCATGGCCGCAGTTGGTGTACTGGCTGGCGCATGTGCCCAGTGCGCCGATGGCCCGCGAGGCGGTGGAGTATTACAAGGACGATCTGCGCAATCACGCCGTGGGGACGGGGCCGTACCGGCTCAAGCGGTGGGTCAAGGGCAGCTATATCGAGGCGGAGCGCAACCCGACGTACCGGGAGGAATTTTATCCGTCAGAGGGCGAGCCGGGGGATGCGGCGGCGGGCCTGCTGGCGGACGCGGGCCAGCGCGTGCCGTTCATCGACCGGATCATCTGGCGGATTGTCGAGGAGGATCAGCCGCGGTGGCTGCTGCTGATGCGGGGACAGATCGACCTCAACAGCATCCCCAAGGACAACTTCGGGCAGGCCGTCTCGGCGGGTAAGACGCTGACGGAGGCGATGATACGCCGGGGGATTCGACTGGAGACATTCGTGGAGCCCAGCGTCTTCTACCTGGGCTTCAATATGAACGATCCGCTGCTGGGACAGAACAAGCCGCTGCGATACGCGATCAACTACGCCATTGACCGCCAGCGGTATATCGACCTGCTGTTCAACGGGCGGGGGACTGTGGCGCAAGGGTTTATCTCGCCGGCGATGGAGGATTACGATCCGAATATTGCGGAGTATTCGCACTCGCGGCTGGACTTGGCGCTGGCGCGGCAGTACCTGCGCCAGGCGGAGGCGATCCACGGGGGACCGATCCCCAAGCTGAGCATGGCCTTCGGCGGGACGGATACGACCTACCGGCAGATGGCCCAGTTCATACAGCGGAACATCCAGGAGCTGGGGCTGGAAATTGAGATTGAGCTGTATGACTGGCCGACGTTCCTGGAGAAGATGCGCAAAAACCAGCTTCAGCTTTACGGCGGAACGGGCTGGATGGCGGATTATCCGGATACGGAGAGCTTTTTGGGGATTTTCTACAGCAAAAACGCTCCCTGGCCCAACAGCAGTCAGTATGCAAGTCCTGAATTTGACGCCATTTATGAGCAGGTCTGCACAATGGGGCCCTGTCCGGAGCGGACGGAACTGTACCGGCGGGCCGAGCGGATTGTCATGGAGGATATGCCGGTCGCATTCATATTCCATCGGATCGGGTATGTATTGTACCATGAATGGCTGAACAATTTTAAGGCCAGCGCATATAAAGCGGATTGCCTGGGTGGAGGATACACCAAATACTGGAAAATTGATCCGGAAAAACGGAGAGAATACTGGAGAAAGAATAATTAGTCTCCGGCTTTAGACGATAATAGGGTAGTTCGTGGTTCGTAGTTTATCGTTTGCAGTTATCTGATGTCGGGTTCGCCCCGGCATGAAAAAAACGCGGGTAAGATATGAGAGCAAGACATCCGGGTAAAATCTTGGCGATGGCCGGGCTGGTTCTGGCGGGGGTCTTCGTGCTTTCCGGCTGCCGGGACCGGGGCGGGGCGAAGCCGGATGAGATGATTATCCGACAGACGCTGCCCTCCAAGATTCAGACACTCGACGCCAACAATATGCGGGATGTCTATTCGCAAACCGTCGGCTCGCAAATCTATGAAACGCTCTTCACCTATCACTTCCTCAAACGGCCCTATGAGATCATCCCGCTGTTGGCGGAGGATATGCCCGAGATCAGCGAGGACCATCTGACCTACACGATCCGGATTAAAAAAGGAGTGTTCTATCAAGATGACAAGTGTTTTCCGGACGGTAAGGGGCGGGAGCTCAAGGCCGAAGATTTTGTCTATACGATCAAGCGCATCGCCAACGTCCGGTACGCCAGCGTCAACTGGGCGCTGTTCAAGGACCGGATCGTCGGCCTCAACGAGTTTCGGGAGTACACCAAAAACTTTAAAAAGGAGACGGATGTCGATTACAGCCGCGAGGTGGAAGGGCTCGCGGCGCTGGACGACTACACGCTCCGGATCAAGCTGACGCTGCCTTGGCCGCAGATCCTCGAGATCGCCCTGGCGGACACCTCGACGGCCCCCGTCCCGAAGGAGGCGGTCGATTATTATAAGGAAGATATTATCTATCACCCCGTCGGCACGGGGCCCTTCCGGCTCAAGGAGTGGCAGCGGGGCTTCTATGTCGAGCTGGTCCGCAACGAGAACTGGCGGGGCGAGCTGTACCCCTCCGAGGGCGAGGCGAGCGACGTCGAAGCGGGTTTTCTGGCGGACGCCGGCAAGCCGATCCCCTTTGCCGACCGGATTCTCTGGCGGGTGGTCGAGGAGGATCAGCCCTCGTGGCTGCTGTTCATGCGGGGGCAGATTGACGGGATCTCCATTCGGAAGGACAACTTTTCTCAGGTCTTTGCGGACGTGCGAAACATGCAGCTCTCCGAGGACATGAAGCAGCGGAATATCCGGCTCAAGGTCTTTGCCGACCCGTCGGTGTTCTGGATCGGCTTCAACATGCAGGACCCCGTGCTGGGAAAGAATCTGCCGCTGCGGCGGGCCCTGAGTTATGCCTTTGATCGGGTAAAATACATCGAGATTTTCCGCAACGGCGTCGATCAGCCCGCCGACGGTTTTGTGCCGCCGATGATGAACTCCTACGATCCCGAGATTGCCAAGGCCGGTTACGGCGAATACAATCCGGCGAAAGCCCGTGTGCTGATGGCCGAGGCCCGGCGGCTCCACGGCGGTCCGATCCCGCCGCTGACGCTGGCCATGCCCTCGGCCGATACGCTGTTTCGTCAGATGGGCGATTTCATCCGCAGCCAGTTTGCACAGATCGGCGTCGAACTGCGAATCGACTACATGAACTGGCCGACCTTCATGGAGAGCGTGAACAAGGGCCAGCAGCAGATGTTCTACTACGGCGTCGTCGCCAGCGTGCCGGACGCGATGGACTTTCTGGAGCTGTTCCCGAGCAAATTTCACGCTCCCGGCGGCAACAAGTTTTTCTACTCCAATCCCCAATACGATGCGCTTTATGAGGAGGCCCGGGTTATGTTCGACAGTCCCGAGCGGACCGCGCTTTACCGGAAGATGGAGCGGATGGTGATGGACGACTGCCCGGCCATCTTTCTCAGCCACCCGGTGGCCTACATCCTGACGCATAACTGGTACAAGAACTACAAGCCGAACGTATTCTCCTACAACCTGATGAAATACCGGCATATTGACCTGGAGGAGCGAAACGCGTATAAAGAGCTTCTGAATGAGCTGAAAAAGAAGAAGAAAAACTGATGATTACTTACCTGATTCGAAGACTGATCTACACGGTCCCGATCCTGATGGGGGTGCTGCTGCTGACATTCCTGCTGTTCAAGGTCGTCGGCGGCGATATCTCCTACCAGATCGCGGGCAAGAACGCCGACCCGGAGACGATTGCGGAGATCCGCCACGAGTACGGCTTCGACAAGCCGATGTTCCTCGGGTGGGACAGCCAGTTCATCCGGCATTTCAAGAATGCCCTGACATTCGACTTCGGGCGGGCGCTGGACCGGGAGCGGATCATGGACAAGATCGCGCGGGGAGTGCTGCCGTCGCTGTCGCTGACGGCCCCGATGTTCCTGGGCTACGTCTCGGTCTCGATTAGTCTGGCGCTGGTCGTCGCCTACAAGCGGGGGACGGCGTGGGACTTCGTGACGGTGGTCCTCGCGGTGGCGGGGATGAGTTTGCCGTACCTGAGCTTCATCATCTTCGGCCAGTACTTCTTTGCCTATAAGTACGACTGGTTTCCGATCATGTACATGCCGGAACAGTCGATGGCCTATAGTCTGGGGCTGCCGATCCTGATCGGTATCGTCGCTTCGCTGGGCTCGAACCTGCGGTTCTACCGCACGATCATGCTCGACGAGATGCGCAGCGACTACGTGCGGACGGCCTACGCCAAGGGGCTCTCGACGCCGAAGGTGCTTTTCAAGCACGTACTCAAGAACGCGATGATCCCGATCATCACCAGCGTCGTGCTGGCGATCCCGTACCTGTTCCTTGGCTCGCTGCTGCTGGAGCGGTTTTTCGGCATCCCGGGGCTGGGCTCGCTGATGATCGAGGCCATTGCCTCGCGCGACCTGTTCATCATCAATGCGATGACGTATATCTTCTCGTTACTGATACTCTTTTTTACCCTGCTGACGGATGTCTGTTACGCATGGGCCGATCCGAGGATCCAATTTGAGTAGCGAATCGACACAAACAATGACGGCGGCCGCGAAGGAGCCGGCGATGCACGGCCGCTCGCTGTGGGCCGATGGTCTCCGCCGCCTGCGCAAGCGCAAGTCAGCGATGGTCAGCTTCTGGATCGTCGTCCTGTTCTTCGGTCTGGCCGTTTTCGAGTACGCGGCGGAACTCCTTGAGCTTGATCTGGCCGTGACGCGGTGGAACGAGATCGTCGGTCCCTCCTACCAGCCGCCGCTGGAGCCGTACGAGTGGACGACGGCGGACGGGACGACGGAAAGCCGATGGACGCTTTTCGGCACGGACTTCATGGGCCGCTCGACCTTCCGCCGGACGCTCTACGGGGCCAAGACGTCGATCACAGTCGCCTTCCTGGCGTCGCTGATCAGTCTGGCCATCGGCGTGCCGTTGGGGGCGCTGGCGGGTTACTACGGCAAGTGGATCGACGAGGCCGTTATCTGGATTTTGTCCACCCTCGATACGATCCCGTACATCCTGCTGCTGATGGCCTTTGCGGTCGTGCTGCGCGGCAAGCATCTGTTCGGGATCGAGCTGCAGGGGATGACGTCCGTGTACCTGGCCCTGGGCCTGACAAGCTGGGTGGGCATCTGCCGGCTGATTCGCGGCGAGTTCATCAAGCGCAAGGAGAGCGAGTACGTCCTGGCGGCGCGGGCCCTGGGCTGCTCGAACCGTCGGATCATCTTCGCGCACCTGATGCCCAACGTGTTTCATATCATCATCATCAACCTCTCGCTGCGGTTCGTTACGTTTATCCACGCCGAGGTGATTTTGAGTTTCCTCGGGCTGGGCGAGACGACCAAGCCGAGCTGGGGGGCGATGATCGATTCGGCTCGGGCGGAACTGGCCCGTGACGTGTGGTGGGAGATGACGGCGGCGACGGTCTTCATCTTCGTCCTTTCGCTGGCCCTGAACCTCTTCGGCGACGCCCTGCGCGACTGCCTCGACCCGAAACTGCGGACGGATTAGCCATGAACGGAAACGATCCTCTTTTGAAAATCGAAAATCTCTCGACGTTCTTCCGGACGGAGCAGGGCCTGGCCCGGGCCGTCCAGAACGTCAGTTTCACGATCCCTGCGGGCAAAACGCTGGCGCTGGTGGGCGAGAGCGGCTGCGGCAAGAGCGTTACGGCGCTGTCGATCATGCGGCTGATCCCCGATCCGCCCGGCGAGATCGCCGAGGGCCGCATCCTGTTCGAGGGCCGCGACCTGCTGAAGCTTTCGGATGAGCAGATGCGGACCATCCGCGGCAACGACATCGCGATGATCTTCCAGGAGCCGATGACGAGTCTCAACCCCGTGTTCACGGTGGGCAACCAGATCGTCGAGGCGATTCGGCTGCACCAGAAGAAAAGCGCCGCCGAGGCCCGCCGGATCGCCGTCGAGATGTTCCGCAAGGTCGGCATCGCCGACCCCGAGCGGCGAGTGGACGAGTACCCGCACCAGATGAGCGGCGGGATGCGCCAGCGGATTATGATCGCGATGGCCCTGAGCTGCCATCCGAAGCTGCTGATCGCCGACGAGCCGACGACGGCGCTGGACGTGACGATCCAGGCGCAGATCCTCGAGCTGCTGCGCGAGCTGCAGCGGCAGACGCACATGAGCATCCTGCTGATTACGCACGACCTGGGCGTCGTGGCGGAGAACGCCGACGAGGTGATCGTGATGTACGCTTCGCGGGTGGCCGAGACGGCCGCCGTCGGGGAGCTCTTCGCTCATCCGCTGCACCCTTATACGCAGGGGCTGCTGCGGTCGCTGCCGAAGCTGACGAACCGCAGGAAGCGGCTGGAGGTCGTCGGCGGCAGCGTGCCCAACCCGCTGGAGTTTCCCTCCGGCTGCAAGTTTCACCCTCGCTGCCCGATCGGCAAAGACGACCGGCGGTGTCAGACGCAGGAACCCGTGCTGCGCGAGGTGCGGCCGGGCCACGGCGTCGCCTGCTGGTATGCGGGGGAAGAAAAATAAAAGATCAAAAATTAAGGTTTCGGCCTGAAGGCCGAGGCCGAATGATTTTGAATGTAATCCGTGGCTGCATTAAATGACCAGTGAGATGAATGATAAACAAGGCGATAAACTGATTGAAGTGCAGAACCTCAAGACGTGGTTCCCTATCCGGGCGGGGCTGATGCGCAAGACCGTCGGCCACGTCAAGGCGGTGGACGACGTAAGCTTTGCCATTGCCCCGGGCCGCACGCTCGGGCTCGTCGGCGAGAGCGGCTGCGGAAAGACCACCGTAGGCCGCACACTGCTACGGCTGATCCCGGCGACGAGCGGGCGGGTGCTGTTTGAGGGCGAAGATGTCCTGACGCTGCCGGACAGCCGCCTCAAGGCGCTGCGCCGCCAGATGCAGATCATGTTCCAGGACCCCTACGGCTCGCTCAACCCGCGAATGAACATCGAGACTATCGTCGGCGAGGCGCTGAGCGTGCACGGCATCGCCCGGGGCCGCCGCCGGCGCGAGCGAGTGGCTGAGCTGCTTGAACAGTGCGGCCTCTCGGCCCGTTACATGGACCGCTACCCGCACGAGTTTTCCGGCGGCCAGCGCCAGCGCATCGGCATCGCCCGCGCCCTGGCCCTGGGTCCCAAATTCATCGTCTGCGACGAGCCGGTCAGCGCCCTCGACGTCTCCATTCAGTCGCAGATCGTCAACCTGCTGATGGACCTGCAGGAACGGCTGGGCCTGACGTATCTGTTCATCGCCCACGACCTGGCGGTCGTCAGGCACATCAGCGACGAGGTCGCCGTGATGTACCTGGGCCGCATCGTCGAGCACGCCGACCGCGACACGCTCTACGAGAACCCGCTGCACCCGTACACCCGCGCCCTGATGAGCGCAATCCCGCAGCCCGACCCGGCGCGCAAGACCCGCCGCATCGTCCTGGCGGGCGAGGTGCCCAGCCCCTCCAACCCGCCCTCGGGCTGTCCGTTTCACCCTCGCTGCTTCATGGCCGAGCCGCGGTGCGCCAAAGAGGTCCAGACGCTCGCGGCGGCCGGCGACAGCGACGGTCACCTCGTCGCCTGCTGGAAGGTCCGCGAGCCGCAGGGCCTGCCATTCGTCACCGAGCCGGGCATTGACAATGCTGCGGAAGTTTAGTATAATTTAATATCGATCTTTGAAAAAATGCGGAAAGGCATGCTTTCTTCATTTTTTCAAAGGGATCCGCAGGAAGAAAGAAAACAACAGGGACGGAGCATGGGACACGAGCGGCTTTTGGATATCAGCGTACAGGATGACATCACAATCGTCTCGCTGGACACGGCTTCCATCTCCGCCGCGGGCGTCGAGCCCATCGCCCAGTCCCTCCGCGACCTTGTCGCCCGCCAACAGCCCGCCCGCCTTGTCATCGATTTTACGCGGGTGCGGTTTATCTCCTCGATGATGCTCGGTCTGCTGGTGGATCTGTGGCGGCGGATGAAGGAGTACGGCGGCGCGCTGTGCATCTGCGGTATCGATCCGCAGTTGGGCCGGGTCTTCCGCATCACTCATCTGGACAAGATTTTCCGGTTCTGTCGGGATCTGCCGGAGGCCTTAGAGGCCCTGAAAACAAGGGATGATCGAACGGAATGATGATTCCTCCCGTCATCCCGCGAAGGCGGGGGCGGGAAGGACCGACAAGAGAAACGACCCGTCCGGCCGTCTGCCGGGCGGCGGGAAACCCTTTTAGAGAAAGGAATTCGATATGTACCTCCAAACCCAGTTCTCGATTTTCATGGTCAACAAGCCCGGCGTCCTGTCGCAGATCCTTCATGAGATCGCCGTCGCGAAAATCAACATCATCGCGATTACGATGACCGACTCTTTCGAACACGGCGTCATGCGGCTGGTCGGCGGGAACGTTCAGAAGGTCCGCGAGGTGCTCCAAAAGCTCAACCTCCAGTTCAGCGAGACCGACGTGCTGTGCGTCAACCTGCCCAACCACGCCGGCGCCCTGGCGACCGTGACGGAGAAACTGGCCGAGCAGCATATCAACATCTCCTACGCCTACTGCACGGCGGGGGCCCGCGGAGGCAAGACCACCGGCGTGCTCAAGGTCGCCGATGTCAACAAGGCCATGAAAATCCTCCAGAGTACTACCGGCAAAATGGCCTCCAAGCCCAAGAAGAATGTTCGCCGGAGCCCCTCTGCACGAAAATAGAACGGTTTTTTCATCAATTTAATCCGCGATCGGACCCGGCCCCAGGCGGCGCCGGGTCCGTTTTTTTATAGATCCGGCCCGTTCGAATCTTAGTCTAAAAAGAAGAGTTCCTCCGGCAGAACGGACGCGGTCGGCAGGAATTCGTCCTCCGCCGGCGTCTCATCGAGGACCGCCGCCAGGGCGACCGGCTCTTCCCGAAGCGCCGCCCGGCCGATCCCCGCCTCCTCAAACATCCGCAGAACCTTCTCGGACCGCTTGACCGGGTTGGCCGTCGGACCGATCCCCAGGGGCGTGAGCACGACACTCCACAAGGGCGTCCGGTTGCACGTCAGCCGCACCCCGGCCAGATTTTTGGCCGTATGCAGGAGGGAGGCCCGCAGGTCGGCGGCGTCGAAGCGGGCGCGGTGACGGGTCATCTCCAGGTACACCGCCTCCGGCGTGATCTTCAGGAGGCCGAAGTCATCCGCCGAAAGCTTGTGCTTGTCATAGGTAAATGCATCCTCGATCCCCACGGCGATACAGTCGGGGCCGGGGACAAAAAGCGCCTCTGCGCGGCTGCGTATCCGGCGAAAGATGGCCCGTTTGAGCAGCCGCTGCTGCGAGTAACTCAGGGTCATACCCGCCATCATGACGGCAAGCGGGATCAGAATTGCCGCGTCTATCTCCTTGAAGACCGTCAGGGTCAGTAGAAGCAGCAGACCCGCCAGAGCCGGCAGGCCGAGGGAGACCACAACCAGAAAGGTGGAAAACCCCCGCAGGGAAAACTGCTCGCCGGGGTGGACCGGCCGGATCCAGGTTTCTGACGACCAGACCACCTCGCCGGGCGCCTCCTCATGAAAGCCCACGTGTTTGTCTTGCGTCTCCATACTCCAATCCTTTCCGGAAGATTGCCGGGACCCAACTCCGATCCCGATATTCCCCTCGCCCCGAATGCGGGTCATTTTACCCGGCGGCCCCTTGCCCCTCAAGAATTTTCGAGCACTAATGCAGCCGGGCGAAATGGAACCGGCGAGATAATGATGAGGATTTAAAGTCTCAGATGTGTTAAGATGGGACTATGAAGAAAAAATACAAAGGTCTCTTTCTGTTCCTCTTTCTGCTGGCGGCGCTGGCGGTCTATACCGCCTGGCGAAGTCGCGCTTACCATAGGTCGGCCGAGTCGCTGGCTGATAAGTCCGTCATCGGTCAGGGCAAGCCCGTGCTGATGGAACTGGGGGCTTCGTGGTGTCCCCCGTGCCGGCTGATGATGCCGGTCCTCAAAGCCCTGTCCGAGAGCCATTCCCGGCAGTTTACGGTTGCGACCGTGGATGTAGATGAGGACGCCGCTGCCGCTGGGAAGTATAACGTCAGCGCGATCCCGATGCTGATTTTCTTCGATGCCGACGGCAATGAACTCTATCGCCAGACGGGCTACATGTCAAAAGAGGAGATTCTGGGAAAATGGGAAAAGCTGGGCCTTGCTCTGAATACGACCGATCCCCAGGAAGCAGAAGGGATGTCGGCACCATAAACATATTGCGGAAAATGAATTAACGCTACTGAACGGCGCAGGCCACCTGCCGATCCCGGATCTCCTGTGCGACCTTAAAACTCGCATCCAGGGATCTCGAAAAATCAGGGTCCAATACATCGGTTATATGGTGCGCCTGCATAAAGCTTTCCGCCAGCGAGGTCGCATTCGAAAAGCCGTCCCGGCGAATCTTCTCGTGCATCCATTCCTTGATTTGTTGTTCATCCATAAAAAAAACTCCCACTGAATACCTCTTTCCAAACCAGCTCTCTATATCGGCAATCATCCGTTTAAGGGTACAATTTTTATTACGGGCTTGCCTATTTTCCCAAAAAATGTAGAGATGGACCAACTATCTCCGATAACCGCCTCCGTCGCTTTTCTTAACATTGAAAAAACGGTTTTTTTAAGAATTTGTCCGATAAAAAACTAAAGAAAGTTCCCCTCCGTGACGAAAATAAAGATGAGTATTTTTATCTGACCTTAAAAATGTATCTTTTGCAGAATGAAGCCGGGGGGACAGAGTAAGGGAGAAATCATGAGAACGGTCGCGGTAATCAACCAAAAGGGCGGATGCGGAAAAACAACGGTGTCGATCAACCTGGCCAGTGCCCTTGCCGCCAAGGGGCATCGGACCCTGCTGGTGGATATGGATCCCCAGTCTCACTGCGCAGTCGGTCTGGCCGTTCCTGAGGAGCAGATCGAGCAGAGCATCTATGACGTGTTGATCGGCAGCGTTCGCGGCGAGCCGCTGCGCCTGACGGAAATCCTCTGGCAGATTAGCGAGCGCTTCGAGCTGGCCCCCTCCAGCATCGACCTGGCCGCCTTCGAGCAGCAGATGGCTGCCGCCGCCGACCGCGAGAACTGCCTCGCCGCTGTCCTGCGGGAGGTTGAAAGCGAGTATGAGTACGTCGTCATCGATTGCCCGCCGTCGGTCGGGCTTCTGACCTTTAATGCCCTGCGGGCCGCCACCGATGTGATCGTGCCGGTCGAGATGGGCTACTTCTCCCTGCACGGCCTGAGCAAGCAGCTTGATACGCTCAAGGTCCTCAGCGAACAGTGCCGTCAGCAGGTCAATGTGATGGTCCTGGCCAGCATGTATGACATCCGCACTAAGATGGGCCGCGAGATTCTCGCCGAGCTGCGCAAGCATTTCAACGGCACGATGTTCCAGACCGTGATCAACTTCAATACCAAGCTCAAGGAGGCGGCCAGCCTGGGCCAGCCCATCAGCGAATACGACCCGGCCAGCAAGGGCTACCGGGATTTCCTCAACCTGGCCGAGGAACTGATCGGAACGGATACGATGGTGCACAAGAGCGAGCTGGTCAACACGCTCCAGGCCCGCATCAAGGCGATCAGCGCCAGCGCCGACGAGCTGCTGGCATCCGTTCAGATGCCGCAGACCGCCGCAAAGCCGCAAACGGCCGCCGAGGAATTCATCCAGTCCCAGCCCCATGTGCTGCAAAGGCAGGGCGCGGCCGAGCCGCAGCCGCAGCCGCAGGATACGCGAAGCTTCGAGGAAAAGCTCGCCGATTTCTACGGGGTGCATCAGCAGGAAGGCACGGTTATCTTCTCGACGCTGTACCCCCGCGCCCGCAAGGTGCAGGTGGCCGGCGACTTCAACGACTGGAAGCCCGAGCAGGCTCCGCTCCAGAAGATCGGTGACAACGGTAAATGGGTTGCGCGGCTGCCGCTCCAGAAGGGCACCTACCGATACCGCCTCGTCGTGGACGGCCAGTGGCAGCAGGACCCCTACAATGAAAAAGTGGAGCTGAACCCCTACGGCGAACTCAACTCCGTCCTTCACGTCGATTAACCTAAAGGACCCGTTTCAATAAGCAGCGGACCCGGCACGCAAGGGCATGCCGGGTCCGCTGTTTTAAATCAAAAAGCAAAGATGCGGTCGGCTTGGGCCGGGCCGATCAATATTTCAGTTCCGCGTCAAGCTGGAGGGCCTTGGCGGTTTGGGCCTTGCGGAAGTCATCGAGCTTTGCCGCCAGGTCCTTATCGCCGAGGGCCAAAATCTCTACGGCCAGCACGGCGGCGTTTTGGGCGCCGGCCTTGCCGATGGCGACCGTGGCGACCGGCACCCCCGGCGGCATCTGCACCGTGCTCAGCAGGGCATCGAGCCCATTGGGTCCCTCGGAGGCGGCCAGCGGCACCCCGATAATCGGCAGGGGGGTCCGGGCGGCCAGTGCCCCGGACAGGTGGGCCGCCATCCCCGCCGCGGCGATAATCACCTTCACGCCGTTCTCGCGGGCCTTTTCGGCAAATTCCGTCGCCGCCTCCGGCGTGCGATGGGCCGAGAGAATTCGCACGACCGGCTCAATCCCGAAATTCCGCAGCGTTGCAATGCATCCTTCCATCGTCGGCAGGTCGCTGGCCGACCCCATAACGACCGCCACCGGGCGTTGCCGTGTTTTTGCTGTCATGCTCTTTTTTCCTGATTTTTGCTGGGATTCTCGTTGAATTTTGCTGTATAATAAACCTCGCAAAACCCTACTTGCAACTGGACAGATATAATATAGGGATTCAGTCGGATATGCAAGGAGATAACCTATGGTCCGGAAACCGGCAGTGGCAGGCCAGTTTTACGGGGGGACGCAGGCGCAGTGTGCGGCGGAGATCGAGGATTGTCTGCCGCAGGGTCCGATAGGACAGGAACTGCCCGACCCGATTGTGGCGGGGATCGTCCCGCACGCCGGGTGGATCTTCAGCGGCCGCCTGGCCGCGTCCGTTTTTGCCGCCGTCAAGCAGGTCAACGGACCCGTCGATACCTTTGTCATCTTCGGCGCCGCCCACCGTTACTTCGACGGCAAGGCCGTTGTCTATCCCGAGGGCGCCTGGAGGACCCCGCTGGGCGAGATCGCCATTGATACCGAGGTGGCGCAGTGGCTCGTCGAGGCGGGCGGTGAACTCGACCCCCGGGCCCATGCCGGTGAGCACAGCATCGAGGTGCAGGTCCCGTTTATCCAGTTCCTCTTTCCACAGGCGAAGATCGTGCCGGTGATCGTGCCGGTGATGGGCTTTGACCAGAGCTTCGGCGCCCGCGCCGGCGAGCGGGTCCGCGCCGACGTCGGCAAGAAGGTCGTCTTCATCGGCTCGACCGACCTGACGCACTACGGCCCGCGCTACGGATTCTGCCCCGAGGGCGCCGGCCCGGACGCCATCCGCTGGGCGCGCGAGGTCAACGACGTGGAGTTCATCACGATGGCCCTGGAAATGGACGACTCGAAGCTTGTGCAGTCGGCTATGGAAAAAGGCAACGCCTGTGGTCCGGCGGCGGTCGCCGCGACAATTGCGGCGGCCCGGGCGATGGGCGCGATCCGCGGCGTGCTGCTGGGCCACACGACCAGCAGCGACATCATGGAGGAGAAGTTCGGCCGCTCCTCGGAGGAATCCGTCGGCTACGCCGCCATCGTTTACTGATCGATCCCCGGCGTCGAAGCTATGGGGTCTTTTCGAGAACGGCCGCCATGACGGGGAAGCTCTTCGGGCTGCTTTCGATCCGGTAGGGCACCAGGCCATGGGGACCGTATTGCCCCAAAAAGCTGGATGTCACGCGGAAGTCCTTTTGCAGCATCCGGTAGAGAAACCGGCTCTTCGGGTCGTCCTTCGCATTGATGCAGAGGCGTCCCACGGGTCGGAGCCAACGGTAGTAGCGGTTCACCTGCCGAACGGCCTCATCCACGTCGATCAGCTCCAGCACATGATTGAAAACAATGGCATCGAACCGGCTGTTCGCCTCGGGGCTGAACGCGGCCAGGTCGCTTCGGAGAAAGCGGGCCCGCGAAGCTTTTTCGCCGTCACCGCTGAATCGCTGCGTCGCGTACCGGATGGCCACCCCGCTGATGTCGATCCCCAGGTAGGAGCCGACCATCCGGTCCTGGAGCAGGTCCAGCAGGTATCCGGGACCGCAGCCGGCGTCGAGAATCGCCAGCGGCTCGGTCCTGCCGTAAGAAATTAACTGGGCCACAATCGAATTATTGAATCGGATCAAGGGGGTGCCGGACAGGTAATAATTTTTGGGACCGGCAAGTTCGCGATCCCAGTATTCCGTGGTGCGTTTGGCGGCAAGCTGATCGGCGCTGAGTTCGACGGCTAACCGGTACAGTATGGGGTGGCTGTAAGCCACCTTTCGGCAGATTGCTAACATGGCTTTTTTTCCTTCGTTCAGACTATGGTTGCCTGGATAGATGGTCTTGCGAAAAAGCAATGAATTTTTCACGGTTGTCCTCAATCAGATGCTTCAATTCCCTGATAATTTCCTTACCTGAACTGCCTTTCTCTGATATTCTCACTCCAATCCTCTTTTGTGAATTCGCTCTTTTCCTAAACCCCCATGAGTAAAATATGAATTTATCCAAAGGAGGGGCCTCAGCGTCCGTGGTTTTTACGGAGCCCTGAATAAATGTAACGCTTTAGCCGGTGGCGGAAGCATAGGAAATCGCCTTTGGCGGAAGCTGCGTTTACGCCGGATTTCGGTCATTTCCTTAGAACAAAGGCGGCAAAAGCTGTTTACAAGAGCCGCCCGGCGCCGTACAATCCCGGCGTTTTGGAACGAAACACTATCGTTTTACGGCGGATCTATGATCGAGCAAATATGCGGCAAAAAGGCGTTCATCTGCGACATGGACGGGGTGATTTACCACGGTCGGCGGCTGCTGGAGGGTGTGGGCGCCTTCATGGCGTGGCTGCGGCGGGAGGGCAAGGAGTTCCTGTTTTTGACCAACAGCTCGGCCCTGTCGCCGGCGCAGCTTCGCCGCAAGCTCGCCCGCATGGGCATCGAGGCGGGCGAGGATCACTTTATGACCAGCGCAATCGCGACGGCGTCGTTTTTGAAGACCCAGCGGCCGGGGGCGCGAATCTATATGATCGGCGGGCCGGGCCTGCGCGAAGCCCTCGAAGAGGCGGGTTTCATCCTGACGGAGGAGAATCCGGATTACGTGGTCCTTGGCGAGACGGAAGACTACGACTACGCCAAGCTGGTGACGGCGATCCAGTGCGTCTTGAGGGGTGCCCGGCTCATCGGGACCAATCCCGACGTGACGGGCCCGGGCGAGCGGGGGATCATGCCCGCCTGCCGGGCGATGATGGCGCCCATTGAGCTGTCCACCGGCAAGCCGCCGTACTACATCGGCAAACCCAACCCGCTGATCATGCGCCACTCGCTGCGCAAGCTCGGCTGCCGACGGGAGGAGGCGGCGATTATCGGCGACCGCATGGACACGGACATCATCGCGGGGATCGAGTCGGAGATCCAGACGGTCCTCGTGCTCAGCGGCATCACCCGCCGCGACGATCTGGACAAGTTCGCCTACCGGCCGGACCTGATCCTCAACCATGTAGGCGAACTGGCCACGTAAACGCAAACCGAAACAAGACAAAAAGGAACGAACATGGCAAAGGTAGAAATGAAGACGACACTCGGGGATATGGTGATCGAGCTCGACGAACAGGCGGCCCCGGTGACGGTGAAAAATTTCCTGGAGTACGTGGGCGACAAGGCCTATGACGGGACGATCTTCCACCGCGTGATCAAGGGCTTTATGATTCAGGGCGGCGGGATGGACAAGGATATGAAGTCCATTGCGTCGCACGAGCCGATTGTCAACGAGGCCGCCAATGGGCTCAAAAACAAGCGAGGCACGATTGCGATGGCCCGCACCAGCGACCCGAACAGCGCCACCAACCAGTTCTTCATCAACCACGCAGACAACGACTTCCTCGATTGTCGCGGATCGTCGCCGGACAAGATCGGCTACGCCGTCTTCGGCCGGGTGACCGAGGGCCTCGAGACGGTGGACAAGATCGCCAATGTCCCCACCGGCCGCAAGGGCTATTACGACGACGTCCCCAAAACACCCGTGGAAATCCTGTCGGTCCGGGAGATCGAGTAAATTTATTGATCTCCCCAATTTCAATCTGAAGCGCAACGCATAGGTTTGCTCCGGGAGACCGCTGCCGCCGTCCGAAAGGTCCGGAAAAGCAAGGAAGAAGCGGTGGGCAAGAATACGGAAGGCAAATTTGCAAAATTTCCGGAAAAATCGTCAACCGCCGGGCGGCGGGGGGCGGCATATCCTTTAAAAAGGATTTTTTGTAAATAACCAGGAGTGCTTGTGGCTTTTCCGGACCCTGTTGTGTTTGAATCCTGGCTTCGGGCGACCGGCCGGTGTGAATGTAATGATTCTTCGCACGGTCATGAGGGCCGTTGCGGCCGCTGGCTGGGCATCACCCGGCGAGGCAAGAAGGGTGAAAGGGCCTGGGAAGTCCGCTCGAAATCCCCCGAAGGACCGCATGAGGTCCACAACTGCGAGATCATCTGCTGGGATTGCCTGCAAAAGGGCTCTTCCAACGGCGGCTGATCGGCTTCGGGATGCTCCATTGAAAACCGGTGATCCTTGCCTGCGGGCTGACTCCATTCTGGAAGTCCCATCTTCCTCCTCCTCCACAGTCCGCAGGCCCTTTTTATTTAAATGAAAAATCAAAAATAAAAAAGTGAAAAATAAGGAACGGCTTTCAGCCGTGCTGTTTTACGGGCAAACCAGGCGGTTCAGGCGAAGTGGAGTTCGATGATTTCCTTATCCGACAGGACGTGGTCACGGGGGACGTTCTGGCCGTTGTGGATGTTCGGGGCGTTCCAGGCGCGGGCGGCCTTGAGTTTCTCGGCCAGCTCGCGGTGGATGTGAAAGGCCAGGTCCAGGACCGTTGAGCCGCGGGGCAGCGTGAACGGATCGTTCATGTCGGGCTCCTTGCCGGGCTTCTTGGCATAGACGCGGACAATATCGAGCAGCTCGAAGATCCGCCGCATCAGGACGTCAAGGCCGTCCCGGGTCTCGCTGGAGATCTCGATGTACTCAAACGGCCGCTCCACGAGCTCGCGGAGCGTCTCGAGCGTGCCGGCAGGGGCAAGGTCGGCCTTGGTCGCAATGACAAAGACGGGCCGCCCCAGGTGCAGACTCTGCGGGTTTTTCTCGTCGCGGATCAGGTGGTGGGTGTCGAGATAGGCCTCCGCGGTCTCCATCTGGCTCAGCACGTCGGCGGACAGATCGATCACGATTGCCAGCAGGTCGCTCGTGCGGCACGTGTTGACCAGTCCCGGCGGCGCGAAGTCGGCCGTGATCGGCGGCGTATCGACGAGCTGGATCGGCACGTCCTCGAAGCGGGCCATGCCGGGCGTGGGCTTGTCGGTCGCGAAGGGATAGTCGGCGACATGAACGGGGGCGCTGGTCAGGGCCGCCAAAATCGCGCTCTTGCCCGCGTTGGGTGCACCGATGAGCGTCACCTGCCCGGCGCCGGAGCGAGGCACGTGAAAGACATCGACGTGCCGGCCGCCGCCCTTCTTCGCCCCCGCCTCGGCGGCGGACCTGAGGCCGCTGATCTTCCGCTTGATGTCGGCCTGCATGTGCTCGGTCCCCTTGTGCTTGGGGATCGTGCGAAGCATCT
Organism: Anaerohalosphaeraceae bacterium; assembly: GCA_050309685.1. Lineage (GTDB taxonomy): Bacteria > Planctomycetota > Phycisphaerae > Sedimentisphaerales > Anaerohalosphaeraceae > JBNRMP01. Next base: position 36,985 of record JBNRMP010000018.1, on the reverse strand, counting down.
CCTCAAGGGCGGCAAGCTTCTCCTCGTTCGTCGAGGCCGACCGGTACCATTCGTCGGCCTTCTTGTACTCCGGCGTCAAATTCGCAGGCATCGCACAGAAATCCTGAAATTCTAAGCACTAAAATTCTAAAAAAGCACTGCTATAATAAAAGAAAACGCCGGGAATGTAAAGCCATCCCCGGCGTTATTGAGGGCTCGATGTGTCCGGTTTCTATTTCACCGGGACCTTGTAGAGCGTGATGCTGACCGGCGGGATGGTCACCGTCTCGGTCAGATCGGCGGCGGGCAGGGGTTCAATATCGATCACGGATTCCCGGCCGGGGTCGTTGTAAGCCATCGGGTCGGGATTGGTGACCTGCCAGCCCTCGGCCTTGCCCGCGGGCTCTACGGCGTCGAAGCTCAGGTCAAGCCGATAGGTGTCGATCGTCGCGTTGACCAGACCGATGGTGAGATACCGACCGTCCTCGGTCAGGGCCGCCGTGACGTCAAGCCGCTCGTCCCAGCCGTCCACCGCCACGGGGATCGTACCAAACTCGCGGCGGTAGAGCACCAGCGGGAAGGCCGTTGCATCGAAGGCGGCGTCGGTCGGGGTCGTCTTGATGCAGCCGATGACGTTGACCGTCTGGGCGTAGAAAGCGCTGTGGAACATCTCCGAGTTGCGGAAGTACTCGTGCAGGCCCGCCGCGATGCCCAGGGCATCCTTCATAAAGTACCGCGTGCCCAGCTCGCCGAAGACGTGCGGGCCGTACCAGTAATTCCACTCCGTCATCGCGATGCGGATATTCTTGCCCTGGAGGACGTCGAGTGACTCGCGGATGCGGCGGTGGCCGTCGGCCTTCTGGCGGATGCGATCGGGCACCTGCCGCACGTGGGCCGTCAGATCGCCGCGGCTCTGACAGTAGAAGTGCTCGGCGATGGCGTTCATGTGATCGGAACAGTGTTTGAGCAGGTTTTCCGACCAGCCGTTGCCCAGGTCACCCGAACCGATGGTTATGATGTCCGGATCGGTCTGTCGCATCTTGCCCTCGACCCAGTTGTGCTTGAGTACGTAGTGGTTCGGCTGCATGTGGCCGAGTTGCCAGTTGCCCCACATCTCGTTGCCCACGCACCAGTATTTGACGCCGAACGGCTCTTTGCTGCCGTTGTCCTTGCGCTGCTTGCCCATCGGCGTGTTCGGGGCGCCGTTGGCGTATTCCACCTCGGCGGCGGCCGAATAGGCATCGCCGAAGCCCGTGTTGACCGTGATCAGCGGTTCGGCGTCCAGAAGACGGCACAGCGCGATGAACTCGTGCATACCGACGTCGTTGGTCTCGATGCCGGTCCAGGCGGGATTGGTGCGGGTCGGGCGGCGGTCGCGGTCGCCCAGGCCGTCGCGCCAGTCATAGCCGCTGACGAAGTTGCCGCCGGGCCAGCGGTAGATGGGACTGTTGAGTTCCTTGAGCAGCGCCAGCGTATCCCGGCGAAAGCCCTCGACATTGTCGGCGGGCATCAGCGAGACGGCGCCGATCTTCACGCGGCCCTTGCCCAGCGCGACGATCTCCAGCCGCGCGTTGTCTGCGTCCGCGCCCGCGACGAAGCGGAAGGGATGCGTCTTGTACCGCTTCGAGGGGCTCTTGATCGTCGCCGTTTGGCGGTCCTTCTCGCCGTCGCCCCAGACCAGGCGGACCTCGACGGGTCCGGCGGACTTATCGCCCGCCATCACGACGCGGCCGGTGTACTCCCTGCCCTTGACCAGCGCCAGCGCTTCCTGATAGATGCCCGCGGGCGAGCCGCCGGCGGTGATGAGCGGGCTGTGCTCGCCGGAGAGCGGTTCCTCCATCGTCATCGTGACCGCTCCGGCGTCGCCGATGACCTTCCACGGCGAGGCCCGAAGGACCCGGGCGCCGGCACCGGTCCGGCCCCAGATGTCGCCCTCGGCGGGCACGGGATGGTAGAACTTGCGGTCTTCGAGCATCTCGGCCCAGATGCCGCCGTAGATGCAGCGGCCCATGTGCTCGATGAACTGACCGTAGATGAGCTCGGAGATCGGCTCGGCCCGTTTCGAGGCGTCCACCGTAATTTTTTTCGCCACGATCTGGGGCTCCGGCACATTGACTTCGAGCAGTTCGAGCGAAACGTCGTCGAACCAGGCCGTGCCCGTCGCCAGGCCCCAGCCGCCAAAGAGGCAATTGATCTCGGCGCTGTCATAGCCCTGGGCGTCAAACTCGAACTCGAGCTTCGTCCAGTCGTTCGTCCCTTGAACGGCCTCGGATCGTGCGTTGCGGTCGATGGAGGTGCTGAACTGCACGCCGCGGCCGGTCGTGACGGCGATGTTGTCGGTCTTGACCCAACCGCTCAGTCGGTAGCGGCCGTAGGGTTCGAGCCGCACCCGCTGCGTCCAGCCTGCATCCGCGCCTTGCGTCGAGCGGATCTTTACGCAGGCCGAGTCGGTACGCCCGCTGGAATCGACGGTAAACTCCGCCGTACCGTCCCATGTGTTCGTCGTCCAGCCGCGCGGCTGACCGTCCCGCATGCGTTCAAAAGACGCATTGCGCAGCAGATTCTCCGCCGCGAAAAGCGAAACGGAAAGAGAAAGAAAGGGAATGGCCCAAAGCAGTGTTCTGTTTCTCATAGCAACCTCCATGCAGTGAGTACGGAAAAAAAGGGCAGGCGGCGGCCTGCCCTCGAACGGCGAAGCCGATTTATTCTGCGACTTTCTGCGCGACCATGTCGCCGACCTCAGAGGTCGAGTAGCCCATCTTCCCGGCGGCCATGGATTTGAGCTTGTTGGCAGTAACGTAGCGGACCGCCTGGTCGATCTTGTCGGCGGCCTTCTCCTCGCCGAGGTCCTGGAGCATCATCTGCATCGCGCAGATGGCGGCCAGCGGGTTAATCACGCCCTTGCCCGTGTACTTGGGCGCCGAGCCGCCGATGGGCTCGTACATGCTCACGCCCTCCGGGTTGATGTTGCCGCCGGCGGCGATGCCCATACCGCCCTGCGTGATCGCGCCCAGGTCCGTGATGATGTCGCCGAACAGATTGCCCGTCACCAGCACGTCGAACCACTCGGGGCTCTTGACCATCCACATGCACGTGGCGTCCACGTGGTAGTAGTCGCGGCGGATGTCCGGGTACCCCTTCTGGCCCATCTCGTGGAAGGCCCGTTCCCACAGGTCATAGAGGAACGACAGCACGTTGGTCTTGCCGACGAGCCCCAGCGTGTTTTCCGGGCCGACGCCGCGGGCCTTCTTGCCGTACTTGCGGGCGTACTCGAAGGCGTACTTCAGGCAGCGGTCCACCTGGAAGCGGGTATAGACGGCCGTCTGCGTGGCGACCTCGTGCGGCGTATCCTTCATCATCAGCCCGCCCGAGCCGGTGTAGATGTCGCCGGAGTTTTCGCGGACGACGACGTAATCGATCTCCTTGGGCCCCTTGTCCTTGAGCGGCGTTTCCACGCCGGGATACAGCCGCACGGGACGCAGGTTGATGTATTGATCCAGCTCGAAACGCATCCGCAGCAGCAGGCCCTTTTCGAGGATGCCCGGCTTGACATCCGGGTGGCCGATAGCGCCCAGCAGGATGGCATCGTGTTTCTTGAGCTCGGCGATGGCGCCGTCCGGCAGGATCTCGCCGGTCCGCTTATACCGCTCACCGCCAAAATCATAGTCGGCTTTTTCGATCTTGAAACCGAACTTCGCGGCGGCCGCGTCCATCACCTTGACCGCTTCCACGGTCACTTCCGGCCCGGTCCCGTCACCGCCTATCACCGCAATCTTGTAGGTCTTCATCTTGAATTGTTCCTTTCTACTGTCTTCTTTCAGATGTCCCGGCAGTCAGGGATTGATTATGAAAGCAAGTATCTTAGGAGCAAAAGCCGCCCGAATCCACCATTTTTTGATGCTTCTTAATAAAATTGCCGAATTTCGCTTGTTATTAAACTAAAGCACTATGTATATCTTTTTTGACTCCTATAGTGCTGGCTGTTGCGTTCCCAGAAAATTCCATCCCGGTAACCTTGAATCGATTTATCCGTCTCCGCCAGTTCAAGCCGTTTTTCCGCCAGGGCGGCGTAGGTTGGGTCGATCTCGATGCCCACGTACCGCCGGCCGAGCTTTTTGGCGACCACGGAGGTCGTGCCCGAACCAAGAAAGGGGTCGAGGACGATATCACCGGGGTTGGTGGAGGCGAGAATGATCTTGGCGAGCAGTTTTTCGGGTTTCTGGGTCGGGTGGTCCGTGTTTTCGGGCATGGACCAGAAGGGCACGGTCAGGTCGGTCCAGAGATTGGAGGGGGCCGTGAGCCGGTAGCCGCCGTCTGCAGTGCGGCGCCAGTCCTTGGGCTCGCCGTTGTCGTGGGTGTAGGGGGCGATGACCCGCCTGCGGAGCTTGACGGCTTCAACGTTGAAGGTGTAGTCGTTCGAGACGGTGCAGAACCAGATGTCCTCGGAGCAGTTCTTCCAGTTGGTCTTCGCTCCGCGGCCTTTCTCTCGCTCCCAGGTGATGCGGCTGCGGATGGTGAAGTATTTTTCGGCGATGCTTTGGACGGCCCCGCAGGCGTTCCAGTCCGAGCAGATATAGACGCTGGCCGTGGGTTTGAGCAAAGGCAGCAGGGGGGCCAGCCAGTTTTCGAGCATCGCCGCGTACCGCTGCTGTGAGCCCTTCTTGAATGTTTTGCCGTTGAAGCTTTTGTTGAGGTTGTAAGGCGGGTCGAGAAACAGCAGATCGACAAACCCCCGCGGCAGAAAACCGCACGCTTCACCCATATCCTGGCAGATCGTGGTATCGAGCACCGACTGTAAAGAAGCCGGCTCCTCAAGCCGCAGCAGATTTTTTGAAAATGCCTTTACCTGCTGCGGTGTCAGCTTAATCGTCCGGTTTCGTGGTGCACGTTCTTTCATATCAAAAGGTAAATGGCAAACGGTAAAAGTACAAGGCAAAGGGCAAAGGTATTTTATCGTTTACCTTTGCACTTTAAGATACTTGCAGCCAGCATCTTTGAAATCTCATCCAGTTCCTTCAGAAACCATGCCGTTTTTGTGCTGTTGTTCGTTTACTATCCCGCAATAGAGCTATCCACATTTTACTTTCATTGGCAGATTTAAGTGAAATCGAAAGGAAACTAGTGAATTCTTTTTTGCTGCTTGCCGACTGCCCTTCAATATAATTGGCTAATACACTGCTGCCGCTTCTGAATAACTGGTCGCTAATACGCTTCGAAACCATATCGCCGGACAATCCGTCAAGAAGTTCAATCAGCTTCAACACAAAAGTGTAAAGTCTTTTCTTGAATGCAGCTACTGCCGTTTCCAGTAATGGAGTTACGCCTTTTTTGAGTGATCTGTAAGTTTCTTGTAATATTAGACTTGCGCTATCGCCTATCGTGTTATAAATAGGTTCTCCACAGGCTGTATGAGGCAGCCGTGATAAAGTGGAGAACCCAAAATGGACAAAGTCAAGGCACGGACGCTTCGGCCTTATGAACGCCGAAAGCTGAAATCTATGAAACAACAATTGACCAACGCTGTCAATAGGCTTCATGCCCGAATTATCCTGCTGTCGCGGGGTGGCCGCAGGAACGCACAGATTTCCCAACAGTGCGACTGTTCGCCAACCTGGGTGCGGCAAATCATTCACCGCTTCAATGCGGGAGGGATCGACCGGATTTGTTGGTATCCGTACTATTGTGGCCCCACGGGACCGAAGGTATTTGTGGCCCAGGTCGTTGAACAAATCTGTGAGATTGCCCTCTCGCCGCCCAGACAGCTTGTCGGCATGGCCGTCTGGTCGCTGGCCAAGCTGCGAGAATACTTGGTGGCCCAGAACATCGTTGCGTCGATTTCGCTGGAATCGCTGCGGCAGATTCTGCGTCGCCATAAGATCAAATGGCGGCACACCAAGACCTGGAAAGACTCCACGGATCCCCAGTTTTGGCCCAAATACAGGCGAATCAAGCGATTGTACGCCAAACGTCCCGCGGGCGGCCGCCGCATCAGTATCGACGAGTTCGGTCCGCTGAATCTGCTGCCGAGGCATGGCCGCCATTATGCTCGAACCGGCCATGTAGATCGACTGCGGGCGACCTACAATCGCCACGGCGGCGTACGGCACATGTTCGGGGCCTATGATCTGGAACGGGATACACTGGTCGGAACCTTTGCCTCGAAGAAGAACGGAACGACGTATCTGGCGTTTTTGAAATGGCTGCGCCGACAGTACCCGCGAAAGGAAACGCTGCATCTGATTCTGGACAATGCGACCTACCATCACAAAGCCGAGGTGCTGGCGTATGCGAAAACCCATAACATCAAGTTTTACTGGACGCCGACCAATGCCTCGTGGCTCAATCGCATTGAGTGCCATTTTACGGCACTGAAGAAATTTGCCTTGGAGAATACCGACTATCGCAGTCACCCGGAACAAGAGGCTGCGATAGAGCAGTACCTGTTGTGGCGAAACCGCAAACGCAACATCAGTGTTCAAGATTGGAAAACCTATCGTCGTCATAAGAAAGCAGCATAACCCTTATGAAAAATCACGAAACTCTATTACTGGAAACGGCAGTAGATTATTGTCGTTCCGATCCCAGGCTTTTTCTCAGACCTGCAATCCTTTTGGATGGCTCAATTAGTTTTAAACTATCTATACACGCTCTCCCCGTAGCAATCGTATGCCACAATCGCCGGAAAATCCTCAAACACCAGTCGCCGGATCGCCTCCGCGCCCAGGTCCTCATACGCCACCACCTCGCTAGCCGTGATATGTTCGGCCAGCAGCGCCCCGTAGCCCCCCATCGCCGCCAGGTGCACCGCCTTATGCCGCACCAGCGCCTCCTGCACCTCCCGGCTGCGGTAGCCCTTGCCGATTGTCGCCTTGAGTCCCGCCGCCAGCAGTTTCGGGGTAAACGCATCCATCCGCGACGACGTCGTCGGTCCCGCCGACCCGATTGCCCGGCCCTCGCCCGCCGGTGTGGGGCCCACGAAATAGATGATCGCCCCCTCCAGGTTCACCGGCAGCGGCTCTCCCCGCTCCAGCAGGTCGCAGAGCCGCTTATGCGCCTGGTCCCGGGCGGCATACACTACCCCGCTGATCAGTACCTCGTCCCCCGCCCGCAAATCCGCAACCGCCGCCTCCGTCAGCGGGGCCGACAGTCTCTTCTTTTCAGACATTGCATATCTCCGGAAATCGGTTTCGTTCAAGTCCTGTATCATACCGCGTCGGCCTCGATTTATCGAATAAAATTCGAATGGCCGACAAGACCACATATGGGTCTATTATATCTTTTACGCTCGTCCGTCCGTAAGGCCATTTCCGATTTTCCGCAAATTTGCTTTTTTCATACAAACAGAATTCCTTTCCCTGTATAATATCCAATATGGCTAAGTACCCGATCTATCTTGAGATGTCGGGCAGAAGGGTGGTAGTCATCGGCGGCGGGGCCGTCGCCGCCCGCAAGACCCAAACTCTCGCCCGGGCCGGCGCTCGCGTCGTCGTGGTTGCTCCGGTGATCCTGCCGGCCCTCGAAGAGGCCTTTCAGTACCCCGACGTCCAAGTCGTCCTGGGCCCCTACCGCAAAGATTATCTCGTCGGCGCCACGCTTGCCATCGCCGCCACGAACGACATGGTCCTCAACCGGCAGATCTTCGAAGACTGTCAGGAACTGGAGGTCCTCTGCAACGTCGTCGATCAGCCCGACCTTTGCGACTTCTTTGTCCCCGCTATCGTTCGCCGGGGCGAGCTGCAGATCGCCATCGGCACCGACGGCCACTGTCCCGCCTATGCGGGGCACATCCGCCGCAAGCTCGAAGAAATCTTCACCGATACCCACGGCCGCTTCGTCGATGAACTGAAACAGGTTCGGCTCCAACTCCTTCGCGACGTCTCCGACCCCGACCGCCGCAAGGCCCTGCTCGGGATCCTTGCCGGCGACGAGTCCTTCGAGATCTTCGAGCGGCAGGGTCCCGGCCCATGGAGGGAATACGCGGAAAGGATGAAACACAGCGTTCTGGTTTAGGAGACGGCTATGAAGCTCCTGCTCGTTCAGCATGCCGAGGCATTTGCCAAAAACGAGTACCTCGACCGCCCTCTGACGGAGAAGGGTGCACAGCAGGTCATGGAGGTAACCTGCTTTCTCAAACCCATGCGTCTCCGGGTCCATGCCGCCTGGCACAGCGGCATGACTCGCGCCCTCCAGACCGCCAAGGTCATCTGCACCGCCGTCTGCTGCCCGGGGGAAGCCGAGGCCCATGAAGGGCTCTACCCGGATGACGACCCCGTCCCCATCGCCGATGAGATCGAAAGCCGGGAGCAAGATTTGCTCATCGTCGGCCATCTGCCCTTTCAGGAAAAGCTCGCCGCCCTTCTCCTCACCGGCAGCGAGGAGGTCTCCCCCATCCGCTTTCGAAACGCCTCCGTCATCTGTCTCGAAAAGAACCCCGACAACCTCTGGCAGATCGCCTGGATGATTACCCCCGAACTGCTCGAAGCCGCCGCCGCAAATACCGCTCCCGCCTGTTGACTTGCACAACGAGGGACAGTTACCCATGCCGCTTTCCTGCTGCGTCTGCCGGGCGGGCTTTTGCTTACAGGTTGTATTCCTTGATTTTACGGTAGAGGGTGCGTTCGCCGATCTGGAGTATCCTGGCGGCTTCGGCGCGGTTGTTGCGGGTGAGTTCGAGGGTGCGTCGGATGTGCTCCTTCTCGACGTCCACCAGCGGGCGACCGGTCATCTCCTCGGCCGCGATTACGGTTCCGGCGGACAGGGCCGACGCCGCGGCACCCGCCTCAAGCTGGCGGACCCGGGAAATCTCGATGGGCAGGTCGGGCAGGTCCAGCGTGTCGCGCTCGCACATTACCACCATTGTCCGCACAACGTTGCGAAGCTGGCGGATGTTGCCCGGCCAGGTGTAGTTCATCAGGGCCCGCATGGCCGGCTCGGTGATCAGGTGGATGTCGCGGCCGATCTCGCGGGTGGCCTCGCGGAGAAAGTAACCGAAGAGTTCAGGGATGTCCTGGGGCCGCTGGCGGAGCGGCGGCAGCGTGATCCCGGCCTCCTTGATGCGGAAGTACAGGTCCTGACGGAACTTCTTCTCCTCGACGAGCCGGGCCAGGTCGTGGTTGGTGGCGCTGATGATCCGCACATCGACGACGGTGGAGTGGGCCGCCCCCACCGGCCGGACCAGGCCGTCCTCAAGGACCCGCAGAAGCTTGGCCTGCATCGGCAGCGGCATGTCGCCGATTTCGTCGAGAAACAGCGTGCCGTTGTCGGCAAGCTGAAAGAGCCCCTTGCGGTCGGCCACGGCTCCGGTAAAAGCGCCCTTGACGTGGCCGAAGAGCTCGCTTTCGAGCAGGCTCTCGGTCAGGCCGGCGCAGTTGAGGGGGTAGAACGGGCCGTCCTTGCGGGCGGAGTTGTCATGGATGGCGCGGGCGGTCATCTCCTTGCCGGTGCCCGATTCGCCCTCGATGAGGACGCTCAGGGTCGTCGGGGCCACCCGCCGCAGGACGCGAAAGACCGTCTGCATGGACGGGCTGCGGCTGACGACGCCGGGAAAGGTAAAGTCCTCCTGTGACCCGCGGAGGCCGGAGGCCGGAACGGTCTGTTCGACGATGCTGCGGAGTTGTTCGCTGCTGAGCGGCCGGACGATGAAGTCCCACGCCCCGCCGCGGATGGCCTGCTTGCAGGCATCGATGTCGGGGGACTCGGCGATGACCACCACGGGGATGTCCATGCGGCGGCCCTTGACGGCGTCGAGAATCTCCAGCCCGTCGCGGTCGCCGGAGAGGTTGAGACTGCACAGCACGAGCCGGACCCGGCCGGTGCGCACCTGCTCGATCGCCTCGGACACCGTACGGGCCCGGAGTACGTCCGCGACGCGGCCGAACTGTTCTTTGACCTGATCCTCCAGCAACGGTTGAGGATCAGCAACCAGGATGACCGATTTATTTTTCATAGCAGCAGGCAATCGGATGTCCCGGCCCCACAGGGATCCGCCGATCCTCCCCCGAACGGGGATCGGGGATAACGGAATTCGATCTTCCCTGCTGAATGAATCCGGGTCAATCCGAGGTTATGACTTTTCGGAGACCGCCGGATCGGCCATGGCCCTGCGAGGCGTCTCGCCGTCCGCCGTCTCCGGAATCTGGATTACTCTGACTTTGCGGCCCTGCAGGCCCTTGACGGCCTGGATCTCTTCGTACTCCACACACTGGCCGTTCCGCAGGCTGCGAAATCCTTCGCACTCGATTTCCGTGTAGTGCACGAACACGTCCGCGCCGTCTTTGTTCACGACAAATCCGAATCCTTTTTTCGGATCAAACCATTTGACGGTACCCTTTGCCATAGCATCCTCCCTCTGCAAAGTGACAACCCTTCCTTGAATTCGACGAAAGAGGGGCCGGACCCGGCTTTGGAGCCGGCCCCTCTGCAACTTACCGGACTGGTAAAGAACCTTACTTCTTGCGTTCGCCTTTTTCGGAGATGCCCATCTCCGCGAGGGCGGCCTTGCGGCTGAGCTTGAAGCGGCCCTGCTCATCGATGGAGATGAGCTTGACCGGGATGACGTCGCCGACCTTGCATACATCAGTGACAGTCTTGACATAGCCGTCGGAGAGCTCGCTGATGTGGCAAAGCCCTTCGACGCCGGGCGAGATCTCGACGAACGCGCCGAAGTCCTTGACGGAGACGACCTTGGCGGTGCGGTACACACGGCCGACCTGCGGAGGCGTCGTCATGGACTCGATTATATCGCGGGCCGCAAGGTGACCGTCGCCGCCGACGCAACTGATGCTGATCGTACCGTCCTCTTCGATCTCGATAAGCGAGCCGGTCTGCTCCTGGATGGCCTTGACGGTCTTGCCCGAGGGGCCGATGACCTTGCCGATGTACTCCGGATCGATCTTGATGGTGACGATCTTCGGGGCGTAGGGGCTGAGCTGCTCGCGCGGTTTGTCGATGGTGCGGTTCATAATGTCCAGAATCTTCATCCGGGCCTCGCGGGAGCGATGCATGGCCTCAACCATGATGTCGTGCGGGAGGCCTTCGGCCTTGATATCGAGCTGAATCGCCGTGATGCCCTTCGTGGTGCCGGCAATCTTGAAGTCCATGTCGCCGTAGTGGTCCTCGTCGCCGACGATGTCGGTCAGCAGGCGGTACCGGCCGTTCTCAGACACAAGACCAATGGAGATGCCGGCGATATGTTCCCTGATCGGCACGCCCGCGTCCATCAGGGCCAGCGAGCCACCGCAGATGGAGGCCATCGAACTGGAGCCGTTGGACTCGGTGATGTCCGAGGTAATCTTGATGGTATAGGGGAAGTTTTCCTGCGGGGGCTTGAGCTGTTCGAGAGCCTTCTCGGCGAGGGCTCCATGGCCGATCTCGCGGCGTCCCGGGCCGCGGATGGGCCGCACCTCTCCGACGGAATACGGCGGGAAGGTGTAGTGGAGCATGAACTTCTGTCCGTACTCCTCGACGAGGCCGTCCACCGTCTGCTCGTCGCGTGTGGTGCCCAGCGTACAGGAGACAAGGGCCTGGGTCTCGCCGCGGGTAAAGAGGGCCGAGCCGTGCGAGCGGGGCAGGAGACCGACCTCGCACTCGATGGGCCGAATTTCCTCGAAGGAACGGCCGTCGGGACGCTTGCCGTCCATCAGCCGCCGGCGGACGACCTTGGACTGGATGAGTTCGAGGATCCGCTTGAGCTCCGTCGCCGTGCACCTGGGTTCGCCTTCGGGCGGCAGGACGTACTCGACCATCGCCTTCTCGGCGAGGTCGCGGAGGGCCTGCGTGCGGTCGGCCTTGCCGGTGATCTGGTAGGCCCTGTCATAATCATCGGCGTACTTCGCCGTCAACTCATCGATCAGTTCCGGGCTGAGTTCAAAAAGCGTGACCTCCTTCTCCTGGCCGCATTTGGCGACCAGCTCGTCGATCAGATCGCAGACCTGGCCGATGGCCTGGTGGGCGAACTTGATGGCGTCGGCGGCCTGCTCCTCGGGGACCTCTTTGGAATCGACCTCGATCATGTTGATCGCATCGCGTCGGCCGCCGAGAACAAGGTTAAAGTCGCTCTGATCCCGCTGGGCATACGTGGGGAACAGGATATGCTGACCGTTGACCCGGCTCAGGCGGACGGCCCCGAGGGGCCCGAGGAAGGGGATTTTGCTGATGGACAGGGCGGCGCTGGCCGCGATCATGCCCAGCATGTCGGGGTCGAGCTCGGGGTCGGCGCTGAAGACGTTGACCATGATCTGGACCTCGTTGAAGTAGCCGTCCGGAAACAGGGGCCGGATGGGCCGGTCAATCATGCGGGAGACGAGGACCTCTTTAGTGGAGGGACGCCCTTCCCGCTTGATGAAGCCGCCGGGGAATTTGCCCGCGGCACTGTATTTTTCGCGATAGTCCACGCTGAGAGGGAAATAGTCAATGTCCTCGCTTCGCGGGGGAGCCGTCACGGCGGCGGCCAGAACCATGCTTTGCCCCATTTTCGCCATAACAGCCCCGTGGGCCTGTCGGGCAAAGCGGCCGGTCTCCAGAGAAAGGACCTTGCCGCCGATTTCTTTTTCTACTCGATTTATATTAAACATTTGCATTTGTGAAATCCAATCTATCTTCTTAGCTTCTATATCTATAAAGTCTTCTTTTTGCCGACAAAAAGAGAGCGCTTGCAGAAAAACTGCCGTTGTTTACTTCCTTAGCCCTAATCTGGAAATGACGTTGCGATAACGGTTGATGTCTTTTTCTCTGACATATTTCAGGAGCGAAGACCGGGTTCCAACCATTTTCAGCAATCCGCGACGAGAGGAGTGATCCTTGGGATGCGTCTTCAGGTGGTCTGTCAGTTCATTAATCCGACCCGTCAGAATAGCGATCTGCACCTCCGGAGAACCGGTGTCCTTTTCATTGACTCTGTAATCTGAGATAATTTTTCCCTTTTTCTCTTTCGTAATCATACTGTTTTTTTAATACCTTTCCGACAACTTGCACATCTTCTTGTTTACTTATACATTTTCCTATCTTTTCAAGATTGTCATTATACGCCCGTGAAAAGGATTTGCAATTTTTTTTTACAAATTCAAAACAAATATTTAATAGTATAGATAGCGGATAGGTCCTATTAAATACAGCTATACATTGTCTTCTATTTTACTTTAAGACAAATGTCGTCCCTGCGGCCATGGTTAAACGGATGGTCTCGGAACAGAACCCGCTTACAAGCGGGAAACCGGATCAGTGGGTCATGATGGTGGAGATGCGGAAAACGGGAAGGAGGAGCGCAATGGCAATGGTGCCGATGACCAAGCCCATGAAGCAGATCATGATGGGCTCGATGAGAGCGGTAGCGGTGCGGATGGAATTCTGGAGTTTCTTTTCCAGGAAGATCGAAACCTTATCGCACACCTGGCCGAGCTGGCCGGACTTTTCGCCGGCACGGATCATCTGGAGAATACTCGGAGCGACCAGATCGGAATATTCGGAAATCGTTATCGCATCCGAAAGCTGGTAGCCGTCGCGAAGTTTCTTGTCGGCGCAGGTCCAGAGCCGCTTGAAGTAGTAATTCTCGCAGGACATCTTCATGACGTCGAGGGCATCGAGGAGACTCACGCCGGTATTGACCATTGTGGCCATGATCCGCATGGAGCGGGTCAGCACGGCATCCACAAACATGGTTCCCGCAATCGGCAGGTGAACCATGATCCAATCGATGATCTTCTGGCCGCTGACAGTCCGCCGCCAGGCGGAGAGACCGAAAAAGGCGCCGATCCCGAAGGTTACGATGCAGGTCAGCACGACGGGGTGGCCCATAAATTTGCTGACGTTGACCAGAACCTGGGTCAGGCCGGGCAGGGCCGAACCGCGGGACTCGTAGATGCGCATAAACCGGGGCAGCACAAAGAACATCAGCGAGCCGGTGGCGGCAACGGCCATCAGCAGCATGGCGATCGGATAGATCATGGCGTTTTTGATCTGCTTGCGGGTGTCGGCATCGAAGTTGAGGTAGCCGCTGAGGACCTCAAGCATCTGGGCCATCCGGCCGGAGGCCTCGGAGGCCCTGACCATGCTGATGAACATGGCGTTGAAGATCCCCGGGTAGGCGGAAAGGGCCGACGAGAAGCTTTCGCCGTTCTTGAGACGGCCCGCAATATCCTCGATCACGCCCCGGAAGACACAGGGCCGCATCTGAACGGCGATGGCCTCAATGGCGTCGCTGAGCACCACGCCGCTGTCGAGCATGACGGAGAGCTGGGTCGTAAAGAGGATCAGGTCGGCCGCCTTGACGCGGATTCGAGCTGTTGCCCGGTCCCCGCCCCGGGTCGCCGGGAACTCCTGCTCCGCCCGGTGCGTTTCATCCGGGAAAGCGGTCGTATTCTTTTTAGCGGCTGTCTGCACTGCCATCAATGCTCTCCGATATATTGGCTACCCGCAGGATTTCGTCCAAGGTGGTAATCCCGGCTGCGGCCTTTTCCAGGCCGTCGATATGCAGGGGCTTCATGCCGCTCTCTCTGGCGGCCGCCTGAAGGGCCTTGAGAGAGGCCCCCTGCGTAATCATTTCAAGGATCCGGTCATTGGGGATAAACAGCTCATGAATGGCGATTCGCCCCACGTAGCCGGTATTGCGGCATTTCTTGCAGCCGATGCCGCGATAAAAGGCCGGGGGCTTTCCGCCCATCCATGTTTCGACCGCCTTGCGGATGCTGGCGGGCGCGGCGTACTGTTCCTTGCAGTTGGGACAGATCTTGCGAACAAGCCGCTGGGCCAGCACACCGATCAGGGAGGCGCCGACAAGGTACGGGGCGACGCCCAAATCGAAAAGCCGGGTCACGGCGCCGGGGGCGTCATTGGTATGGAGGGTCGAGAGGACCAAATGGCCGGTCAGGGCCGCCTGGACGGCGATGCTCGCCGTATCGTGGTCGCGGATTTCACCGACCATGATGATATCGGGGTCCTGGCGCAGCAGACTCCGCAGGGCGCTGGAGAAGGTGAAGCCCGCCAGTTCATGCACCTCGAACTGATTGACGCCGCTGATGTTGCATTCGACGGGGTCCTCAACCGTGCAGATATTCACCTGCTCGCTGTTCATCTCGGCCAGGGCCGCGTAGAGGGTGGTATTTTTGCCGGAGCCCGTCGGACCGGTTACAAGGACGATGCCGTTGGGCGTACGGATCACATTCTTGAAGGCGGTGAGGTTCTCATAGCTGAAGCCCAGCGACTCAAGACTGTTGAGCATTTTGCGGACGTCGATGATGCGGATGACGACCTTCTCGCCGAAGGTGCCGGGCATGACGGAAACGCGGAGGTCGATGGGCCGGCCCTGCATCAGGACGTGGATGCTGCCATCCTGCGGGAGGCGGCGCTGGGCGATGTCGAGTTCCGACATGATCTTGATGCGGGAGACGACCGCCGCGTGCATCTGGTACGGCGGACGGAGCTTCTCGTACAGGCGGCCGTCCACGCGGTAGCGGACGCGAAGGCGTTTTTCATCGGGTTCGATGTGGATATCGCTGGCGCCTTCCTGCACGGCGCTGTAGAGCAGATAGTTAACGAGCTTGACGACCGGCGACTGTCCCGCCACCTCCTCGAGGTTGGTGATATCCTCCGGCATGTGCTCGATCATCGAGAAATCATGGAGGTCGGTGTCTTCGATGATCTCGTCGATGACGAAGACGTTGGCGGCGGGCATATAGGTCTGGAGAGTGCCCTGGATGTCCTTGACCGTCGTGCAGACCACCTGCACGCGGCAGCCGCTGAGCCGCTCGACCTCGTCGATCAGAAAGACGTTGGCGGGCTCGCTGACGGCGATCGTCAGGACGTCGAAGACCTTGAAGAGCGGCAGGATTTTGTGCTCTTCGAGAAAATCGCGAGGCAAGAGCTCCATGACGACGGGGTCGCAGAGCTTGGGCGTAATCTGGGCGTAGGGAACGCCGTACGCCTCCGCCAGGGCCGAGGCGATCTGGTTCTCGGAGCAAAAGCCCATCTCCACGAGCAGTTCACCCAGCAGGCGGTTGTGGCCGCTGCGGTGCTGGCGGGCGAGGGCCTGCTCGATCTGCTCCTCGGTCACAATACCCCGACTGAGCAGGAGCTGTCCCAACTGCAATTTTTTTCCAACCGTTGACTGGCTCATCAAATCAGCCGTTCCTTTCGTCAGACAAAGCTCTTGACGGCCTCTGTCAGCTCGGCATAGGCGTCGAACTGCGGAAGCAGACGGGTAATTTCAAGGATTTTGCGGCAAGTCTCATCGAGGCCGGCGAGCTTGAGCTGCTGCGCCCGTTCGCGGCAGTTTTCGTTGAGATTTACCAGGGCCTCCAGGGAGGCGCTGTCAAGCAGGATCACCTTGCTCATGTCGAGAACGATCCCGTCGAACTCGTCGGCCATCGTGCTGCTGATCGCATCCTCGAAGGACTTGATCGACTCATGGGTGAATTCGCCCTGGAGCTGAAGCACCACGATCTGATTGTATTTTTGTTTTTCGATCTTCATGTCATCAGCGCCCCTACCGCCGTCGTGCCGTATTCGTCGAAATTGCTGTAGTCCCAGGTCTCGATGAAGCCGTCCTGAATGATCTGCCAGAGCCGCTCGATGTCGCTGTCGAGGAAGGCCCGGGCGGCGACGGGGTCAAACTGGGTCCCAATGCCCTTCTCAATCTCGGCGAGGGCCCGCCGGATGCTCATGGCGTCACGGTACACCCGCCGGGAGGTCATCGCATCGAAGGAATCGGCCAGGGCGATAATCCGCGCGCCGAGCGGGATCTCCTCGCCCGCGAGGCCCTCGGGGTAGCCCTTGCCGTCATAGCGTTCATGGTGGTGCAGGACCCCGGGGATGATCTCGCGCATCTGCGGAATCTCGGAGAGGATCGAAGCCCCGATCCGCGGGTGGGCAAGGATGACGGAACGCTCCTCATCGGTCAGCTTGCCCTTCTTGCGGAGCACGGACTCGACGACGCCGATCTTGCCGATGTCGTGGAGGAGCCCGGCGAGGTAAACCAGATGGACCTGCCGCTCGGAGATCGAGCGTTTTTCCCTCATGTGCTCGGCGATCCAGCGTGATATGAGCGCCACCCGTTCGGAGTGACCCCGCGTGTACTGGTCCTTGGCATCGATGCTGCTGGTGAGGGCCTTGAGGGAGCCGATGAACAGTTCCTTGAGGTCGCCGAAGAGGCGGCCGTTGGCGAGAAAGACGGCGCACTGGTTGGCTACCGAGTTAAAGAGCTTGATGTCGGTGCTGTCGAAATCGGGCTTATGGAGCACGTTGGTAGCGACGAGGAAGCCGTTCATCTTCTCGGGGCCGCCGAGGGGCACGGCAATGATATTGCGGACCCGCTCGGGCCATTCATATTTGAACGGTTTGTAAACATCGCTGTCCAGCAGCGCCTCCCGGCCCGCGAGCAGTTCGGTCGTCAGGTGCATCTGGAGAATGTCGGCCATCATCGGGTCGATGGCGATGAGTCCCGAGCCGGCCGTCAGCACCAGCCGCCGCATCCCATCCACCCTCTTTTCGAGGAAGATCGCGATTCCCTCGACGGGGACAAGCTGGGTGAGCTGGTCGCAAGCCATCTGCAGGTAGTTGGCGCTGGACTGCGTCAGGTTCATGTTCGTGCTGAGGTTGTACAGGAGCATGATCTGCTCATAGCTCTGCGCCAGCTCGGCGCTGAGCTTTTCGATCTGCCGTTCGACCGTTGACGACCGGCCGGCAGCAACGAGGAAGTACTGCACCACCTCCTCCAGGCAGGCGCACCGTGCGGCCTTCTCCTCGGTCATCTCCTCCGGGCCGGCGTCGATCAGCAGCACCCGGCCGGAGTCTCCCAGGGGGGCGCCGAAGAACCGGTCCCCGTCGGCCCAGCGAACCTGCGATCCGCCCGCCGCGAGGATCTCCCGGGCCGCCCGACCCAGCGGACGCGTATCGGCCGGGGCACTGTCGCCCTCGGCCGCAAACAGGCATCGCCCCCGGTCGTCGGTTACATACAGGTTGGCCCGCATGCGGTTGACCGTTTTGGCCAGCCTTCCAAGCCCTTCCACGCGGACCGGGGCTTCCTGCGTCATGGTTTCCTGATTGATAGACACTTCCATCTCCCCGATGTTAAACCGTGCTGTCCTGGTGCAAAACATTCTCGATGCTCTGGAGGACCTCCCTCGGGCTGAACGGCTTGCTCAGGCAGGCGGCGATCTTCAGGGACCGGCACTGCTCCTCCTCGAGGGCAAAGCCGCGCGCGGTGAGCATGAGCACGGGAATCTCGCGGGTCGGCTCGTTTTGACGGAGTTTTTCGATCAGTTCCAGCCCGCTCATCTGCGGCATCTGGTAGTCCGTGATGACCACGTCGGGCCTTTCCTCGCAGGCCAGCCGGTAGGCATCGGCGCCGTTATCCGCCGTCACGACGGTAAAGCCGTTGTTGCGCAGCTTAATCGCCACGACCTGCACGATGTGGAACTCGTCATCAACCACGAGCACTTTCTTATCGCTCATCTTGCTTCTCCTATGAATAATACCAATGTCTCTCCTTGTTCATCGTTATCTACCGCGCGGCGACGACGGACGTCTGCAAAAGCGGCAGCTCGAAGCCGAAGGTGCTCCCCTTGCCGACCTCGCTGACCGCAAACACCCGTCCCTCGTGCACGGTCTCGACGATCTGCTTGACCAGGTTGAGCCCCAGCCCCGTCCCCTTGGCGGCCTTCTCGCCGGCCTCCACCCGGAAGAACTTGTCGAAGACGTGCTCCACGTCTTCGGGGGGAATCCCCATGCCGGTATCGGTCACGGTGACGGTCAGGCGGTTGTCCGCCTCGTTGACCTCCAGATTTACCCGGACCTCGCCGCCGGCGGGGGTATATTTCACCGCGTTGCTGAGCAGGTTGATAATCACCTGCGACATCATATCCTTATCGACATAGGCCTGGTCATAGATAATCGGGGCCTGCGAATGGATCGTAATATTTTTTTCCCGGGCATAGCCGGCGATCATCTCGACGGCCTCGCGGATGATGAGGGCCATGCTCTGGTGTTCCTTGGCCACCTTGATGAGGCCCGATTCGATGCGGGAGATGTTCAGGATATCCTCGATGAGGCGGTTGAGCCGCTGGGCCTGCCCCTGGATGATCGAGCAAAACTGGCGGATCGTCTCCTCGTCCTGCGCCTCGCCGTCCACGAGCATCTCCGCATAGGCGTTGATGGACGCCAGCGGGGTCTTGAGCTCATGGGAGACGTGGCTGACGAAGTCATTCTTCATCCGGGCGATCTCTTTTTCCCGCGTGATGTCGTGCAGCACCGTCACGAGGGCCTGCGGCCGGCCGTCCTCGCCGGTCACGCAGGAAAAGGTGGCCTCGTAGGTGCGCGGGCCGCCGTTGCGGACGAAAGTCAGCTCGTGGCGGACGTGCCGCACGCGGCTCTCGCGGACCCGCAGGATTTTTTCGCAAAGCTCAGGCTCGCGGATGCAATCCTCAACAGGCGTTTGGCGCCCCTGCTCCAGGGTAAAACCGAAGAGTTCCTGGGCCGACGGGTTGGCGAGCGTGAGCCGGTCCTGCGCATCGGTAACGAGCACGGCGTCGCGGATGCTGTGCAGAAGTTCCTCGGTGGAATCCTTGCGTTGTCGGAGGAGCCGGATCTGAAGCTTCAGATCGCGGTTTTCCTGCTCCAGCGACCGGCACTTGCTGCATCCCTGATCGACAGGCGACGCCTCCGACGCAAGAGCCGCTTCAGAAGCCGCCGGCGCTGTCCGCCGCCGCAGACCAACCCCTATTGATTTTAAGAGCCTCATACGCCTTATCCACCTGCTACAGGGCCGGATCGGACCCCAGAGTAAACATCTTTATCAGCGGGCTGTCCGGCTCCATCACAACCGCCCGGCCGAAGGCCTCCCGGGCCTTGCTGATCTGCCCGAGCTGCTGCCAGCAACGCCCGGTCATCCACCAGCCGAAGGGACCCCATTTTTCGTCGCGGCACAGGGGATCAAAGGCGGCCGCCGCCTGGGCGTACTGTTTTTCCGTATAGTAGGAACACGCCAGAGCCGCCTGCGCCTCCATCCATCCGGGCTGATACCGCAGGGCTTTTTGGGCGCATTCGCGAGCCCGCTCGGGGAGCTGAGCCCCCAGGGCCGCCTGGGCCATCTCCAGCCAGAGCTGCGGGTCCTCGCGGCGATAAACGCTGAGCTGATTGAAGTATTTCAGGGCTCGGCTGTAACGACCCGCATTGAGGGCGCAGACACCCGTCCACTGGAGGAGAGACTCGTAGTTTTTCAGATCCTTGCTGACCAGCAGTTCCTCAAAGATTTTCTGAGCCGCGGCCCATTCCCGCTGGCTCATGTAGCAGACGCCCAGCATCTCAAGGACCTGGGGGTCCTGGCCGCTCTGGTAGCGGGCCTGCTCAAGAAGCGCGGCCGCCTCGGAGAACTCCCGGCGGCGCTGCAGCATCTGGGCCTGCGCCTGCAGCAGCGGCACCTCACCCGGAAGCTGCCGGAGGGAGCGATTCAGCAACTCCTCGGCCTGGGCCGTGCGGTCTTGCAGGTCGTAGAGATAAGCGACGCGGAGGATGTAATCCACATGGAGCGGCTTGAGGGCCAGGGCCTTCTCGTAATACTCGGCCGCCGCCTCCAACTGCTCGGCGTCCTGCGCCAGCCCCCCCCGCGCGAACCAGGCTTCGTCGAGCTGCGGATTGAGATCGACGGCGCGGGTAAACGACTCCTCCGCTATTCGGGTTTGTCCCTGGGCCAGGTAGATTCGGCCCATCAGGCAGTGCGCCTCGGCCAGTTCGGGATCAGCCTCCAGGCACTTCTGAAGCAGCTTGAAGGCATCCTTCAGCCGCCCCTGCTGGAGGTATTCCTCAACCATCGGGAGCTTGGCGCGGGCGGCCGATTGTTCCCAGCGGGCCTCCATGGCCGCCTTGCGCTCGGCATAAGGTGTGCAGCTCGCCGTCAGACAGAGCAAACCGCCGATCAGCAGCGGCACGATTCGAATATTGAGCGTTCGTTCCATCGCAGTCTCCTGTCAAAGCAATCCGTGTTGTTAAAGGACCGGCCGACGGACGGACCGCCGGCCGGTCGAAAAAAACCTTGTTTGTTACCGGCGATCCCACTTGCCGGATTCTTCGCGCTCGATCCGTTCAAGCATGATCCGCTCCATCCGGTCGTAGGCCTCGGGCTGGGATTCATGCAGGATCCGTTCCTTGAGGCGGACGCGATCGAGCCAGTTGCGATCGGACGTCCAGGGGCTGTTGAGGATGGCCAGGGCGGTCTCATAATCGCCCGCCGCGTAATGCCGCACCGCGCAGGCATACCGTTCCTCGTCGATCCGGGTCCGGCTCATCCACGTGATGTTCTCACGGGCGCTGTAGGCCAGGCGATTGACATCTTCAAGCCGTTTGGCGCCGTCGGCGTCCTCGGGGTTGTTGATAATGTGAGGCGTCAGCAGGACGATCAGTTCCGTGCGAACGCTCTGGTCATTGGTACCCCTGAACACCTGTCCGATCACCGGCAGGTCTCCCAGCAGAGGAACCTGCTCGCGAATCAGGTTGGTCTCTTCCTGGAAGAGGCCGCCGATGACGATCGTCTTGCCGTCACGGACCATCAGGTTGGTCTGAATCTCGGTCGTGGTTTCACGGGGAACTAAAAATGTCTCTTTGGCTAACACTTCAGGCTTACTCTGCTTGGGATAGATCTCCATGCGGATCAAGCCGTTGTTGCAGACGAAGGGCCGAAAGGCCAGGCGGGTACCGCCCTCGATGAACTCCACCTGCTGAACGGCGCCGTCGGCGCTGACCTGAGAAACGGTTACATACCCTTCGCGATCACCAATCATGACCATACCGGCCTGCTTGTTCAGGGCCAGTATTTTGGGATTGGCCAACAGGGTCGTATCCGTAATCGATTCCAGGGCCGAGATCAGCACACGGGCATTGCCCTCCATAAAACCGATGGACATGCCTTTCTCTGTGCCGGGAGTAAAGCCCGTCTGAGACCAGAAATCGTCGTCAACTACGCCCTCAAATCCTACATCCAGCAGGTCGAAGTCGATGCCGAACTTGGTCGTCTCATCCAGCCGCGCCTTGAGGACCGTCACCTCGATGAGGACCTGAGGAGGCATGACGTCCACCTCGGCGATCATGGCCTTAATGGCGTCGATCACTTCGGGGTAATCCTTGACGACGAGCATGTCGCGCATGGCCAGCTTGTTGCCGCTCTCGCCGACTTCAAGGTCGGTCTCAGCGGGCGTAGTCACCCCAATCTGTCCGAACTCGCTGAGCAGGGGCTTGGCCAGCTTTTCGGCCTCTGCGGCGTTGATGTAGTAGAGGGTAATCATCTCCCGTTCGAAGCGGGTCTGATCCGCCATGAACTCATCGTTCGTGTAAACCCGGATGAAGTTGCCCTTGGCGATGTACTTATGTGTGCCGAGGACGGCCTGGAGGGCCTCCTCGAACGTTACATCGTAGAGGTTGGTGACGGTTACCATGCCGTCCACCGAGGCCGAGGGAACAATATTCTTCTGGTACATCTGTGCCAGCATTCGCAGCGCATCCTTGATCGGCATGTCCTTTTTAAAGGTGATGGACTGGAGTGACTGCGGGCAGGCCAGCGGCGCGGCTTGCTCGGTCACCGCCGGTTCGGCCGACGCCTCGTCCTGGGCCATGACCGGCAAAGCCGAGGCCGTCAGGATCAGGGCCGCGGCCCCCCAGATTACGAACGTGCTTCGCGTGTGGGCCAATAACAGACTCTTCTTACTCATAAAACACCATCCTTTCTTGCGTCCACCCTTTCGAATGGAGCCATGTGTACCGTTATGGAAAACGCCTGCCACGTGAAAACCACTTCCGTATCGCTGACGGATTGGGCCGTCAGTTCGTACACCGATCCGTTGCGGACGACCGTCAGCGTCGATCCCTCCGTCACCACCTTTCCTTCGATGAAGGCCCGGCGACTGCCGTCGGCGTTCAGGATGATCGCTTCAAGGGTCAGCGAATCGGCGATTGCCCGAAGATCGGCCTCATGGACCCGCCGCCGCTCCTCCTCAGGGCTCAGCGTCGCGGGGGACCGGGGTTCCCCCTGGGGCTTATCCGTATACCACCATGCCTGAGCGGAGTCGAACGGGTCGCGGTAGAGACGGTCATGGTATCCCTTCTGAATCGCCGGCGGCCGGGGTTTTGCCGTAAAGGACGGCTTCTTAGACTGAGCGCTCGTCACGGACGTCGCCGTCGCGGCGCCGGCCGCCCGGGGCACGGTCTCCTTTTGGAGCAGGATGCGCAGCCACATCAGCCCCATCAGGCTCAGCAGCACCGCCGCCACAATGACCTTCGGGCTCACCTGCGAAATCAGCGAGCCGGATGCCGAATTGAAGCCGTTTCTGCCTTTCATCGATCAGTTCTCGCTTTTCCGGTCGGACTGATAAAAGACCTGCGCCCGGGCCGAAAGGTTCAGCCGGCCCGAGAGGTCCTTGTCGTTTTTCAACTGAATCTCCTCCATCCGGATAAGCCGGTCAAATGTTTCCAGATCCCGGAAGAATCCGAATATCTGTTCGAAGGTTCCCGTACACTCGATGCTCAGGGGGATCATGCAGATTTCCTCTTCGCAGACCTGCTCGCCGGGACGCACCAGTTGATCCGAGAGACGGTTGCGGTTCATGATCTCGGCGATCTGCTGCCAGAGGAGGGCAAACTGCCGGTCCGAAGGCAGACGACGGTCGTACTCCAGGGCCCGGGGCTCCAGTTCCAAGACCTCGCGGTACAGGAAAGGCAGCCGGCCGCACTTTTCCCGGATCTGATCCATCGTCATCGTCTGGGCTTCCAGCGTCCTGCGGATCTCCCCTTTCTGGCGATGGATGGGGTAGTACTGCCACCCTCCCAGCGCCACGGTCGCCGCGATCATCGCGATCAGCATCAAAAGTTGTTTTTTATGGTTATCTTTCATGGCAGCGCCGTTTCTCACTCCAATACGAAATCGGATACCATACACTGAATTTCGAATTCGGTAACGCTGCGCGACCCCATCTTCTGATTCCGTGAGTAGCCGGGCAACACCCGCATGAAGTAGTCCGATTCCTCCAGCCGGGCGATCAGTCCCGCTACTTCGCCGGCGTCGGCGGCGATTCCCGTCAGGACGAGCGAGGCGCCCGTCATTTGATCCGGCAGAGCGGACTGTTTTTCCTTCGATGCTCCCCCGATTCGCACCACCCCGTGCGACCCGCCGCCGCTTTTGTCCGCCAGTGACTCAAGGGGAACCTGGACCAGTCTCAGGCCGGTCAGGAGTACCCGGTCCCCTGCGCGGATCGACAGTTCGGACAGAATCGCCGAAACCGGCGTCCGGGGACACAACCGATTCAGCATCTGGTCCTTTCGCATCAGTACCAGCCGTTTTGCCTCAAGCGATTCGGCCATTTCCACCTTCCGCAGCCCTTTTTCATAAGCAACCTGGAGGGCCGTCATCTGTCCGTAGGCCCGCGAGATGAACTGCCGCGTCAGAAGGGTACCGACGGTCCAGGTCACGGCGATCAGCACCACGGTCGCATACCGTCGGCGAAACCAGATCCGACGCTGTCGGTCCTGGTGGTAACCGGCCGGGATGAAATCAACGCCCTTCATGCCTTCACGGACTCCTGTTTTTCACGGGTTTGACTGCTCATGCAGATCGACTGATCCTTCAGGGCCAGCCCGACGGCCACGGCCCATTCGCACAGGTTGGGATTGGGGCGGCGGTCAAAGGCAGCCCGGCTCAGGTCAAAGCCCCGAAGAGGCTGGGCCACCTGAATATCGACGTTGAGATGCCGGCGAAGGGCATCCATCAGGACGGATTCATACGTACTGCCGCCCGCGAAAATGGCCTCCGACGGACGCTGTCCGCGGAAGGTAACTGCGTAGTATTTGAAGCACAGCGAGATTTCACGGGCCAGGTCCTCAATGGTAGGACGCATCGCCTCCATCACCGCCTGACGGGTCAGCGCGTCCCCCTGTTTCTCCTCCGGCTCCTGGAGCATTTGAACCAGCCGAATCGCCTCGCCGGCCTCAACCTTCAGATGCCCCGCCACGGCTCGGTTAAGATGTTCGCCGGCCAGGGGGATCTGCTTGACAAAGGCGATGCCGTTGCCCCGTCCGATGATGACCGTCGTATAATGCGTCCCCAGAGACACGAGGACGCTGACGACCTCCTGGTCCTCCTGCCGCCGCAGCGAGCACTGGAAGCTTCGAAACAGGGCGCAGGGCATGGCCTCCACCGAGACGGGATCCAGGCCGGCCTCCTGAAGCATTTGGATGTGATCGCCGAGACGCCGGCGGTTCACGCCGAAGAAGATTACCTCGTTCTTAATCTCCTCCCCCTGGAAGACGCTGCCGGCCACCAGCCAGCGAACCTCATCGGTTTCGATGTCCAGGCCGAATCGCTTCATCACATCGCCGGTGAGTATTTTCTCCAGCGTCTCCTCATCCGTCGAATCCAGCCGCATGCTCTTGATTTTCAGAAAGTCGCCCGGCAGGCAGGAAATCACCTGGCGGCCGACAAAGCGGCCCCGGTCCAGAACGGCCCGGATCGCCTCCAGCACCTGCCGGCGCCGCAGAGGGCTGTCAAGTTCCAGCCGGGGATCCAGCGGCTCCCGCTCGGCCCCTTCCACACAGAACTGCTCCCCCCGGCAGCTCAACTGGATCATCCGGACACAGTCGGGGCTGATATCCAGCCCCATGGGGCTGCCCTTGGCCTGAAACAGTTTGTCGAGAATGGAACGCATGTTTCGTCGTCTCATCCTTACAGTTGAGTGATCGTAACGTATCCGGTGACGGGTTCGACGTTCACGCGGAAGGTAAAATGATCCGCCTGCAAAGTAACGGACCCCGCGTTCAGAGGCGAGGCGGTTCCGGTGTCGCTGTAAGGCGCACCGAGGTAATCGAACGTGAGGATCGTGCTGCCGTCAAAATCCGCCTCGCGGATATTGACCCGGCTCGTCCGGCTGTCGGTGGTAAAGTCCACATGAAAGCCCCCGGGCCGAACGGGATGCTGCACGAGGTTGCCCGACTCGTCCCGGATCTCATAGGTTTCCGCCGAGGGATCGAACACGACGGAGCAGGCCTTCTGATGGGTCACCGCCAGTCCCCGGGCATAGTCCAAGTCAGACGCAATCTGGCTGGCGGCGGACTTCACCTGGAAATCGGCCGCGCTGCCCAGCATGGGCGCCGCCAGCAGGGCCGCAATCGAGAGGATGACAACCACCACGATAATCTCGATCAGGGTAAATCCCCCGTGCGACCGGGCTGATATCGCGAATGCCTTCTTTCTCATAATTTCACCTGTTTTTTATAGGCCTTTACATCACTGACCAGACAGTATTCACGTGTCCGTCTCTTCGACCAGCGGCCGTTCGTTCTTAACCAGTGCGGCTGTGATCGGTAAAAATATTGATCCCGTTTTTTCGGACCTGCCGTTACAGACCGGATATCCCAAACCGGCCCGGGTAACCGTTCGAAAAATCCGGAGCGACCGAATCTCAAAGAACCCCGATCTCGGCGCAGAATGCCCCGGTATCGGACCCAACAACACTTTAAAATTTACAAAATATAAAGGGGGGCGGGATAAATTTTCAGGGTTTGATCACAGAACTGTAGTAGCCGTCTTTCATGAGAATGACGCTTGAGCCGGTCGTGTTAATAATCCCATCCTGCCCTATATACAGGACCCCGGTCAGGAACAACCGGCTGCCGACCTGGTTTTGCAGATCAACGCGGCGACCCACCTGGGCCGCCCCCTGCGCCTCTAAAACACAGGAACCGCCGCTTAGAGTGAGATCGTTGCCGACCAGCAGCGAGGTCCGGATATGGTTGACCCTGAAGGCGGCGGGAAATGAATCCTGGGGGCGTATCTCCAGACGCGTTCCGACGCCGGTTAAAGTCAGGTCGCCCTGGACCGCCAGGGTCCCATAAACAGCGCACGAACCGCTGAGCGTCAGATCGCCCGGGCAGTAGAAAAAGCCCGCCGGATTGGCCGGGTCGGGCTGGCAGATCAGGTTCGTGTAACTGCCCGGTAAAACGGACCGGGGAGAATAAGAAGCGGTCCCGATCCAGTAGGTGTTCTCGAAGCTGAGATACAGCAGATTCGGATACGCTGTGGGCGGCGACAGATGGTTCGGCAGTTGCAGGCCTTCAATTGCGCCCAGGTTGGTCATGGAGAACCGGGAATAGATATTGCCCTTAACCGCCGCTCGGTTGGTGAGGGCATCGTCGCAGTACACGTCCCCACAGATCGTCACCTCGGCGGGCAGATCATTCGGCATCTTCTGCCAGTAAACGAGAGTCTGGGGAATCTGAAAGACGGCCGTCAGGTCGGGATTCGAGAAATTACCCCCCGGCCGGCAGTAGTTGACGGTAAAGAGGTTCCTGCTCTGCTGGATGATCCGGAGGGAGAACGGATCGGCGTCGAAAAGCTGGACCTGCCCGCTCCATGCAGGGGCGTATTCGCTGAGGACCTTCGCCCTGGCGTATGCCAGCACCGAATCCTCCGTAAAACCCTGCTGAAGCTGCACGCCGAGATTCCGGCTGCATTCGAGTTCCATATCGGACCGGGCCAGCAGCCCCATCGTAATCACGGACACGGCCATGATAACGATCAGGACGGTCAGCAGGATCGATCCGGCCGGCGAACGACGCCTCGGTTTATTCGGTTTAGGGTCCATTTTCCACTCGATTTCGCCGGCAGACACAAATTTGGTAATCCCGGCTGCCTGCTTCTTCGGCCAGACTGAACTTGAGGATAACCAGGCGGCCGCTTTGCAACTGGAATGCGGTGCTGCTGCAGCCGGTCAGGAGGGCCGCCAGGCGGCTGCCGTTCGCACTGCCGACGATCCCTTCGGCCAGGCCGTTTTGGACCAGGGCTTCGCTGAACTCTCCCTCGGCGCCGGGGGCATCGATGATCTGGATCGTTCCTCCCGCCGTGTTGTTGTGCAGGAAGACCAGCTCTCCGGCGTCGATCCGGCCGTCATCGTCCGCATCGGTCTTCCAGACGGCGATCTTTCCGGTATCCGTCAGCCAGACCTGCCTGGATGAGCGGATCAGGGCGGCCATCCGCGCGGCGGCATATCGGACCTTCATCTGGTTTTGGCCCAATCGAGCGACCGCATCCTGTCCGCGCTGCATCGCCTGGCAGAGCGTCGCCACGGCGGCCAGGATGATGCTCGCGACGATCATCGCCACCATCAGCTCCGCCACCGTAAAACCGGATTGTCGTCTGCGTTCCATTTCCATCACAAATCGGGATTCCCGCCTCCCTTCGATACACTCAGGACAGGACGCGGGAATGACAAAGCGGACGTTTATCGATTCATTGATTCAATCGTTTCCGATCAACATACTGAGCCGGCACATAGGCCGGCCCTCGCAGGACACGTCAACGGTCACCCACTGCATCTCCAGGACTCCGACGACGGCGGAGCGAGCCGAGACGGTGCGGCTGAACTTCGCATAGACGGGATCGGCAAAGGAGGTCCCGTCCGCCTTTTTGACGGTCCCGGGGGCTTCCGTCCCCACGTACGCATTCGCCGAGCCGGCGGCGACGATCTGCTCCAGCCGGTCCGAGGCGAGTTTGGCGGCCAGCGTCCGGTAAACACCCTCGTACTGCACCCCCATCGCGCTGACCACGGGCAGCAGGATGCTCGCGGCCGCCGCGACGATCAGCAGCATCGCCACGACCACCTCGACGACCGTAAAACCGGAATGTCGCCTGTTTCTTATCATATTTAATACGAGGCGTGAAACTCGCTATCCCCTGCCGTAAACCGGCCGGTGGCGGGACAGAAGCGCCAAGCCGTTTGCCCCCGCGTTTCACCGGTTTCCTGCACTATGGCTACGGCGGTGCAGCGTTCCTTGTCGGCGATGAAGGGATTGGCGGGAATTTGCCGGAGATAGGGGCCGCCGCCGTCGTTTCGCAGTCCTCTCAAAGCGGCGGCAAACGCTTCGGCGGTGATCGTTTCGCCCGCCTGCCTCTGCCCGGGCAGCAGACCGCCGTGGTCCGCTTTAAAATGCGCGATCGCCGTCCGCACCTCGTGCAGGCGTTCGACCATCAGGGGAAGCCGCTGCTCCTGACGGGCCTGGCTGATGCGGGGACCCGTCCCCATCGCCGCCGCCCACAGGATCATCGCGGCCGCCGCGCCCTCAAAAAGTTTGATCCAAGTTTTGCCCATTGCTTTGCCTCTCGCCGTTCGTTCGCTTTTTCTATCGATCTTTCTCATGCCGCGACACCGGAAAAAGCGGGAACAAAAACGGCCGGCCGGCCCCCACTGCGGAGCCGACCGGCCGATAGCTTTTACCGTCTCAATTAACCTTCAGCAGCAGCAGAAAAAACCGCGCCGGCAGCAGTAAGTTCGTCTAAGACGCCCTGCTTGTCAACATCGGATACGTCAAGATAGATGTTGCCGGTATCTTCGTCATAGACCCAGCCGTTATCCTCGGCGGGAGACGCCGCAACGTCTCTTGAGTTGTTCCAGGGGTTCGAGGGGATGCTCTGAACGTAAGGACCGTAAATGATCCCGTTGGCCGTATTCTTCGCATCGGCCGTGGTGCCCTCAGCATCGGAATACTTCGTCATCTGATCCACGAACGTATCCAGCGCGGGAGGCGTGTCGTTGTGCTGGATCATGTACAGTTGGATCTGTGACCGCAGCGACTGCAAGCTGCTCAGCGAGCTGCTGACCTTGGACTGCGTGCTGGCATCACTGAACTGGGGGATCACGATCGCAGCCAGGATACCCAAGATCACGACCACGATCAGAATTTCGACCAGCGTAAAACCTTTGTTCTTTCTCATTGTGTTTCTCCTTTTCTTGAACCTTTGTTTTCGGTATCGTTTTTGTTTGCTAACGCTGACAAACACTGTGTTCGAATACCTTTGCTTATTTCGTTTCGCCTCGCAGGAGGAGTGCCCTGGAGAACCTCAGTTCTTCGCCCGGCCCCCGAAAGGGTGTCGCGGGTATCGGTACGGCATCGTCCTGCGGACTGTTGGGATTGCCATTCATCTCGGGGCCTGGCCCCGTTGCGTCCGGTTGTCGCGTATGAGCTTGTCAAAGACCGTTTAACGTTCCATTCAAAACATAAGAAACGTTCCCCAAGGTGGGCAAATCCGGGAAAGCAAAAAAAGGAGGAAAATGTAAAACCGGTAAAATATTGTTCCTCTCCGTTTTTGGACCGATAATATCACCTCTGCCCCTTGTCCCTCAGCGTATATTATCCCCCCTGCCGACAGCCGAGGATCCATTCGGAGACAATAGGGAATATCCAATGAGATATTTTGTTTGTCCGGAGGCGCTTTGCAGCGGAAATTGGATGGCTGTATGGAACTTTCAAGGCGGCCTGTTCGTTCAGGAATAAAGAAACCATTTGACTCTTTCAGGAAAAATAAGTATCACCGAACAAACAAGACTCTTAAAGGTATGAATAGGTTGGGAACTCCCAATTTAAAAGCAAAGGTCCTCCATGGAAAAACAACAGTCGGAACCGAAAAAACAACGGTTTGAATCTCCAGCACGTTGGATTGGCATTTTCACAGGGATTCTGGCGGCCTTTCTGGCCGGGTACCTGTTCAGGCCGGCCCCACAAACACCGGATACACACGAGGAATACGCCGCCGCCCCGGCCAAGCAGACCTGGTGGACCTGTTCGATGCACCCGGAGATCAGACTGCCCAACCCCGGCCTGTGCCCCAAATGCCATATGGAGCTGATCCCGATGGAGGACGGCAGCCGGGACGACGAGGCCCCGCGCACGCTGGCGGTCAGCGAGCATGCACGGCGGCTCATGGATATCGAAACAGCCCCGGTCCAGCGGCTGTACCCGGAGGCCGTGGTTCGCATGGTCGGCAAGGTCGATTACGACGAAACGAAGATGGCCTCGATCTCGGCCTGGGTGCCGGGTCGATTGGACCGGCTTTTCGTGGATTACACGGGCGTAACCGTACAGAAAGGCGACCACATGGTGTCCCTGTACAGCCCGGAGCTTTACAGCGCCCAGGAGGAACTGCTTCAGGCCCGCAAGGCGGCGACCGGCATGGAACAGTCCAACTCCTCTCTTATCCGCGACATTACGCAGTCCACCGTCGAGGCGGCCCGGGACAAACTGCGGCTGTGGGGGCTGACCCCGGAGCAGATCGCGCAGATTGAACAATCCGGCAAGGCCGACGACCATGTGACCATCTACGCGCCCATCGGCGGCGTCGTCATCCAAAAGGATGCCCTAGAGGGACAGTATGTCCAGACGGGCACAAAGATTTATACCATCGCCGACCTGTCGCAGGTGTGGGTCTATCTCGACGCCTATGAGTCGGACCTGGAACGGCTCCGCTACGGCCAGCCGGTGGAGTTTACCACGGTGTCGTATCCCGGCGAGGTGTTCCGGGGAACGATTTCGTTTATCGACCCCGTGCTCAACGACCGGACGCGGACCGTTCGCGTCCGCGTGAACGTGCCGAACTCCGAGGGCAAGCTCAAGCCGAAGATGTTCGTCAGGGCGACGGTGAAGGCCCGGATCGCCGAGGGCGGCCGCATCATGGACAAGCACCTCGCGGGTAAATGGATTTGCCCGATGCACCCGGAGATCGTCAGGGACGAACCGGGCACGTGCAACATCTGCGGGATGCCCCTGGTCCGGGCCGAAACGCTCGGCTATGTCGATGAAGATGCGTCCGATGCCCGAAAGCCGCTGGTGATCCCCGCCTCCGCCCCGCTGATTACCGGGACCCGGGCCGTCGTTTATGTAGAGGTCCCCGACCGCGAAAAACCGACTTTTGAGGGGCGTGAGATCGTGCTGGGACCGCGCGCCGGCGACTGGTATATCGTCCGCAGCGGCCTCAGAGAAGGAGAGCGGGTCGTCGTGAAGGGCAACTTCAAAATCGACAGCAGCCTCCAGATCCAGGCCAAACCGAGCATGATGTCGCCGGAGGGCGGCGGAGGCGGCGGTCACGATCACGGCGGCGAAGCGGCGAGGAAGAACGAACCGCGTGCGGCCACGAATGCCAGCTCGGCGTTTCGCACACAGCTTGGACACGTTGTGCGGTCCTACTATGAGATCCAAAGGTCGCTGGCGGGAGACGATCCTGCAAAGGCGGCGGAGGCGTTTAAGTCCACGCTGAAAACCCTGGAGGCGGCGGACGCTCGGCCGCTGAGCGAAGGGGACCGCGAGGTATGGAGGAAGACGGTCGGACCGATCAAAACCGCCCTCACGGACGGGGCGAGCGCCGACGATATCAACAAGGCCCGCGAGTCCTTCCACCTGCTCTCGCAGGCGCTGACGGATGCGATTAAGCGATACGGCGTCACCGGGACCGGAACCGTTTATGTCCTCCACTGTCCGATGGCGTTCAATGACACCGGCGCCGATTGGCTTCAGGACAGCGAGGATGTTTTCAATCCCTACTTCGGGGCGACGATGCTCAAGTGCGGCGGCGTCAAGGACACGATTGTCCCCGCGACGTCCTCCGAGCCGGAGGGGAAGTAATCGATGAATCGGCAGACGGACTATGAATTGACGGTCGAACAGAAGTCGCCGATGGGGCGGTTTCTGTGGTTTTGCCTGACCAACAAACCGGTGGTCTTTCTGGTCCTTTTGTTCTTCGTCACCTGGGGCATCTTTGCGGCCCCGTTTGATTGGGACGTATTCGGCTTCGAGCGAGACCCTGTGCCGGTGGATGCGATTCCGGACATCGGCGAGAACCAGCAGATCGTATTTACCGAATGGCCGGGCCGCTCGCCGCAGGACGTGGAGGACCAGATCACTTATCCGATGACCGTCTCGCTGCTCGGGGTACCGGGCGTCAGGACGATCCGCAGTCAGTCCATGTTCGGCCTCTCGACCGTTTACGTCATCTTCGAGGAGGATGTCGATTTTTACTGGTCCCGTTCCCGGCTGCTCGAAAAACTCAACAGTCTGCCGACCGGCTTGCTGCCGGAGGGCGTACGGCCGGCGCTGGGGCCGGATTCAACGGCGCTGGGGCAGGTCTTCTGGTACACGCTGGAGGGCCGCGACCCGCAGGGCCGGCCGGCCGGCGGCTGGGACCCGGAGGAACTGCGAACCATCCAGGACTGGTACGTCCGCTATGCCCTGCTGTCGGCCGAGGGCGTCAGCGAAGCGGCCTCCGTCGGGGGGTTCGTCCGCGAATACCAGGTCGATGTCGATCCGGACGCGATGCGGGCCTACGGCGTGAGCTTTGCGGACATATATCAGGCCGTCAAGGGCTCCAATATCGATGTGGGCGCCCGGACCATCGAGCTCAATCGCGTCGAGTATTTCCTGCGGGGCGTCGGCTTCATCAAGGAGGTCAGCGACATCGAGGAAAGCGTCGTCAAGGCGGTGGACAACGTGCCGGTGCTCGTGAAAAACGTGGCGAACGTGACGCTGGGTCCGGCCCTGCGGCGAGGGGCGCTGGACAAGGGCGGTGCGGAGGCCGTCGGCGGCGTCGTGGTCGCCCGCTACGGCAGCAATCCGCCGGCGGTAATCAGAAACATCAAGCAGAAGATCGAGGAGATTTCCGGCGGTCTGCCCGCCAAGGTTTATTTCAACGACGAGGCCGTAACCCGGACACAAATCGAGACGTATGCCCGCGAGCACGGATTCGAAGCGTTTGACGGATCGCAGATTAACCAGGAGGCGTGGCTGAGCCACCTGCGCCGTCTGTCGCCCGATCAGCGCCCCCCCTGGGCGACGATCAGTCAGGTCGCCATCGTGCCCTTCTACGACCGGGCGGGCCTGATCCGGGAGACCCTCGGCACGCTCAATGAAGCCCTGTACCAGGAAATCCTGGTCACCGTAATCGTTATTATCATCATGGTGCGTCACCTGCGCAGTTCGATGCTGATCAGCTCGGTGATGCCGCTGACCGTTCTGTTTACGTTTATCACCATGAAGCTCTTCGGCGTGGACGCCAATATCGTCTCGCTGTCGGGCATCGCCATCGCGGTCGGAACGATTGTGGATATGGGCATCGTCATCTGCGAAAACATTCTCAGACACCTCGAAGAGGACCCGCCGGAGATGCCCGCCGTCCTGAAAATTCACCGGGCCGCCTCCGAGGTGGGAAGCGGAATATTGACGGCCTGCTCGTCAACGATCATCAGCTTCATTCCGATCTTTGCGATGACCGGCCCGGAGGGCAAGCTGTTCAGACCGCTGGCGTTTACCAAGACGTTTGCCCTGACCGCCTCGATTATCATCGCGCTGACGATCATCCCGCCGGCGGCGCACCTGGTGTTCTTTTCACGGGGCATCAGGGTTAAATGGGCCCGGTCGCTGCTGTATCTCGTTCTGGCCGTCATCGGCGTCGTGATCGGCGTAAAATTCAGTTGGCTGGTCGGAACGGCCGTTATCGCCTTTGCGTTGTTTTATTTGTTCAGGCATCGGCTGCCTCCTCGCGTGATCGACGCGGCGCCGTGGGCGGCCAATCTCCTGGCGCTGGTCCTCGTCACGGTCCTGCTGACCTCGGACTGGCAGCCGCTGGGCATTCAAAAGGGATTGTGGGTCAACCTGCTGTTCGTCGCCCTGTTGATCGGCGGGCTGATGATTCCGCTGCTGCTGTTTGGACATTTTTACGAATCCATTCTTGCCTGGTGTCTGCGGCATAAGGCCGCTTTTCTGTCCGTCCCGGCCCTGCTGCTGGTCCTGGGCCCCGTCATCTGGCTGGGCTTTGACCGGGTGTTTGCCCCCCTGCCGAAGGCGGCCGCCAAAGTCGGCATCGGCGAGGAGACTTTCAGATCGACCGTTTTTTGGGTGGGCGGAACCCGGACCTTTCCGGGGCTGGGCAAGGAGTTCATGCCCCCGCTGGATGAGGGCTCTTACCTGTATATGCCCACAACGATGGTGCACGCCTCCATCGGAGAGGCGGCGGACGTTCTGGCCAAACAGGATATGGCGCTGGAGGCGATCCCCGAGATCGAGTCCGTTGTCGGCAAGCTCGGCCGCGCTGAGACGCCGCTGGACCCGGCCCCGATCTCCATGATTGAGACGGTCATCAACTACAAGTCGGAGTATATCACGGACCCGTCCGGACGCCGCCTGCGCTTCCGTTACGATAAGGAGACGGGCGTCTATCCGCGGGACGAAAACGGCGAACTGATTCCGGACAAGCACGGTCGGCCCTATCGCCAGTGGCGCGACCACATCCGCACGCCGGATGACATCTGGAAGGAGATCGTCGATGCCGCCCGGATCCCCGGAACCACGTCGGCCCCGAAACTCCAGCCCATCGCCGCACGGATCGTGATGCTCCAGAGCGGCATGCGGGCCCCCATGGGTATCAAGATCAAAGGGCCGTCGCTGGAGACCATTGAACAGGTGGGACTGGAGATCGAGCGTTTCCTTAAACAAGTGCCCAGCGTGGAACCGGCCGCCGTCGCGGCCGACCGGATCGTGGCCAAGCCCTATCTGGAGATCGTGCCGGACCGACAAAAACTGGCGAGGTACGGCATTCCCATGCGGGCCTTTCAGGATGTCGTCGAGATCGCCCTGGGCGGACAGACGATCTCTACCACGGTGGAAGGCCGCGAGCGATTTCCCGTCCGCGTGCGGTACCAGCGGGAGCTGCGCGATCAGATCGAGACCATCGAAAGGGTGCTCGTCAGCGGTTCCGACGGCGCCCAGATCCCGCTGGCCGAGGTGGCGGAGATCCGCTATGTCCGCGGACCCCAGATGATCAAGAGCGAGGACACGTTCCTCACCGGCTACGTTCTGTTCGACATGAAGCCGGGCCATGCGGAGGTGGACGTCGTCGAGGAATGTCGGGCCTATCTGCGAGAGAAGATCGACAGCGGCGAACTGGTCCTGCCGGCGGGCGTGAGCTATACGTTTGCGGGAAGCTATCAGAATCAGCTTCACGCCGCCCGGACGCTGATGATTCTGATTCCATTCTCCCTGTTTACAATCTTCATGATACTGTATCTTCAGTTTAGAGCCGTTTCCACCTCACTGATGATCTTCGCGGGAGTGATGGTCTCATGGTCCGGGGCCTTCCTGCTGATCTGGCTTTACGGCCAGCCGTGGTTCTTAAACTTCTCCGTCTTCGGAGTCGATATGAGAGAGCTGTTCCAGGTGCATCCGATCAATCTGAGCGTCGCCGTCTGGGTCGGTTTTCTGGCCCTGTTCGGCATCAGTGACGACGATGGCGTTATCATGGGCACGTATCTGGATCAGGCCTTTCGCAACAGGAAACCTGAAACGAAAGAGGAAATTCGTCAGGTTACCGTGGCGGGGGGTACGCGTCGGGTACGGGCCGCTCTGATGACGACGGCAACAACGATCCTGGCCCTGCTGCCGGTGTTGACCTCGACCGGCCGCGGCTCGGACATCATGGCGCCGATGGCGATTCCGTCCTTCGGCGGCATGGTGATCGAGATCCTGACGATGCTGATCGTACCGGTCCTCTATTGTCTGGTTCAGGAGATAAAGCTGAAATCCGGCCGCCGGACGGCAACAGCCGAGTAACAGCCGGAAATTGTTATGGAACGAAACGGCGGCCGAAAACGTTTAGACTTGTGAAAAAGGTTATTTCCGGAAGCGCGGACGCCGGGCTTCAATCCCCTCATGCCCCGGAACCGCCGACAGGGCTGGCCCTGCGAGGCTGCTGCGTACAGCACTTCCGCGGCCGCGAGACGGGCAGCTATGTGGTGGATACCCCCAACGGCGTAATAAGCGCCATTGTCGTCACGGATGACCTCGACGAATTGGGGATGACGGATTGCTTTGTAAGCAACGGCTGCCGCTTCGGCAAATCCGCGTTTGCCAAAAATCGAACGGTCGGCGTTCGAATCGGGCATTATACCTACTGCGGAGTCGGTGAGGTTTCGTATGAATATCTTACCGATCTGCTGTGTCAGCTTCTGGCGGATGCGGAGGTTTAGGGTGCAAGCTGCCGTTAAATCCGACTGATGAGTCTCTTCATAAAATCGCGCCCGGGGGGACTCGAACCTCCGACCTTCGGTTTAGGAAACCGACAACATAATTACATAAAATCTTTACAGTAAATAACTTATGGATTTCTCTGTTTTTACTTGTCCTTTGCATTGTCCTTTTATGGACTTGCAAAACTCCAAAATACTGC
>JBNRMP010000017.1:0-6046 GCA_050309685.1 Anaerohalosphaeraceae bacterium | reverse complement strand
GGCGTTGCGGGGAATGGCAGGGCGGCGGGGGGCATACGGCTAAAATGTTGCTTTATTTTTTTATTTTTACCTCGAAAACCTCCCGGTTCGGGCTATATCTTAATGGAGGATAGGGGAGAGGGTCTGTTTTTTATACCCTTCAGGGCGGCCAATGTCCGCGGGTAAAACACGAAGGTGCTGTTCACTATATTGATTCCAGGGAGAGACTGATGGGCATGTGTGGAAAAAGCAGGGAAGCCGTATTTTTTCTGTTTACCGTATTCACCGTATTCCTTTCTCCGGCCCGGGGATATCAGAAGCTGGGCAACGGGATTCTCCTGGAGTTAGAGGGGCGTTCATCGACCGATCCGAAACGGATGCGGGTGGAGGTGATCGACGAGGGGATCATTCGGATTACCGCCACGGCGACAGAGGGGTTTGTTGACCGAGAAAGTCTCGTGGTTGTGCCGAGGACGCGGCCGGCGGCGTTCTCGATCCGCGAGGAGGGAGGCGCCGTTTCCGTCTCGACGTCGAAGCTGACGGTGAAGGTATCGGCGGCGACGGGTGAAGTGGCCTTCTGTGACCATGACGGCAACGAAATCCTGCGTGAGAGGGCGGGGGGCGGCAAGGTCTTCACGGCGGCCGAGGTGATGGGCGAAAAGACCTTTCGTATTCAGCAGGTCTTTGAGTCGCCGGAGGACGAGGCGTTTTACGGGCTGGGCCAGCACCAGAACGGCCTCATGAACTACAAGGGACACCGTGTTGACCTGCAACAGTATAACCTCGTGGCGGTCGTTCCGTTTTTGTATTCCAGCCGGAACTACGGCATCCTCTGGGACAACTACTCGCGCACGAAGTTCGGGGACGAGCGGGACTATGAGCCGCTCAATGCCTCGCTGAAGCTGTTTGACAGGGACGGCAACGAGGGGGGGCTGACGGCGGAATATTTCAAGGATGCGAATTTCGGGGACCTCTTTGTCCGGCGGACGGAGGCCGTCATCAACCATGAATCTCTCCAGGATCAGGACGGCTACCCGGAAGGATTCAGGCCGGACTGGAACGCCTCGATCCGCTGGAGCGGGGAGATTCAGTCGGATGTGTCCGGGGAGCATACGCTGCGGCTGTACTCGTCGCACTTTGCCCGGTTGAAGGTCAACGGTCAAACGGCGGTCGATTCGTGGCGGCAGAACTGGTGCCCGTGGGCGCACATCGTCAAGCTGCCCATGAAGGCGGGCGAAAAGTACCCGATTGAGCTGGAGTGGATTCCGAACGACGGGTACATCGGGCTGCGTCACCTGGGGCCCAGCGCGGCGGCGAAGAACACGCTGTCGCTGTACTCCGAGGCGGCCGACCAGATCGACTATTATTTCATTCATGGCGCAAGCGCCGACGAGGTGATTTCGGGCTATCGCACCCTGACGGGCAAGGCGCCGATGATGCCGCGATGGGCGATGGGGCTCTGGCAGTGCCGCGAGCGCTACAAGACGCAGGAGGAGCTGCTGGAGGTCGTCCGGGAATTTCGCCGGCGGGATCTGCCGCTGGATGCGATCGTGCAGGACTGGTTTTACTGGCCGGAGGATCGATGGGGCAGCCACGAGTTCGACACAGCGCGGTTTCCCGATCCGGAGGGGATGCTCAGGACGCTGCATGAGGATCTCAACGTGCGTCTGATGATCTCCGTGTGGCCGAAGTTCTACGTGGGCACGGAGCATTACAGGGAGTTCGAGGCGAAGGGGTGGCTCTATCTGCGCAACGTTGAGCAGAAGGAGCGGGACTGGGTCGGCCCCGGCTACCTGTCCACGTTTTACGATCCCTACAGCGAGGGGGCGCGGCGGCTGTTCTGGGAGCAGATCAACGAACACCTGTTTTCGAAGGGGATCGACGCCTGGTGGCTGGATGCGACGGAGCCGGATATCCATTCCAACCTGTCCGAGGAGGAATACCTGCTTCGGATCGGGCCGACGGCGCTGGGGACGTCGGCGCGTTATCGCAACACGTTTTCGCTGATGAACGCCAAAGGCATCTACGAGGGGCAGCGGCGGGCGTCGGATCAGCGGGTGTTCATCCTGACACGCTCGGCCTTTGCGGGTCAGCAGCGGTACGCGGCGGCGACCTGGAGCGGCGACGTTGCGACGCGCTGGGAGGACCTCAAGAACCAGATCCCGGCGGGGCTGAACTTCTGCCTGTCGGGCCTGCCGTACTGGACGACGGACATCGGGGGCTTTGCTGTCGAGCCGCGTTTCGAGCGCAACGTCAAGCCGGAGGACCTGGAGGAGTGGCGCGAGCTTCAGACCCGCTGGTTTCAGTTCGGCACGTTCTGCCCGCTGTTTCGCGTGCACGGCCAGTTCCCCTACCGCGAGATGTTCCACCTGGCCCCGGAGGACCACCCGGCGTACCGGACGATGGCGGGCTATGCCCGGCTGCGTTACCGGCTGATGCCGTACATTTACTCGCTGGCGGGGATGGTGACGCACGACGACTACACGATCATGCGGGCGCTGGTGATGGACTTCGGCGCGGATGCGAAGGTGCGCTGCATCGGCGACCAGTTCATGTTCGGCCCGGCGCTGCTGATCAACCCGGTGACGGAATACAAGGTGCGCCGGCGAAACGTCTATCTGCCCGCCGGTACGGACTGGTATGATCTGAGGAGCGGGCGGTTTTACCGGGGCGGTCAGACGATTGCGGCCGACGCTCCCTATACGGAGATTCCGATCTATGTGAAGGCCGGTTCGATCCTGCCCCTGGGTCCGGCCATCCGGTATGCGGCCGAGAAGACGGACCCGATCCGCCTTTATGTGTATGGCGGCGGGGACGGGAATTTTATGTTATACGAAGATGAAGATATCAATTATAATTATGAAAAAGGCGCGTTTGGCCGGATCCCTTTCCGCTACCATGAGCGGGAAAAGACGCTGACGATCGGCCGGCGGCAGGGGCAATATGCGGGAATGCCGGAGCAACGGACCTTTGAGGTGGTCCGGATCGATCCGGAACGGCCCCGGGGCCTGGACCCGGACGCGGCGGCCGATCAGTCCGTAAGCTATGAAGGCCGCGAATTGAAGATCCAACGGCCGTAGGCATGGGCCAAAGATTTGGGAGTCAATAACCAGCGAATGAAACTGAATGTGTACAGCAGGAAAGGATTTCTTATGATGAAGCCGGGGTTGCTTTGCCGTTTTTCAGCGATGCTGTCGATTCTGACCGTTTCTTTGTTTGCAGGTTCGTGCCGAACCGCGCCGGCGGCGTCGGCCCGGCCGCTCTCCTCGTTCGATTCGCAGGTCGAGGCGCTGCTGGCGCAGATGACGCTCGATGAGAAGATCGGCCAGATGATCCAGGCGGATCCTACGGGACTTGCGGACCCGGCGGACGTGGAGCGGTACTTTCTGGGCTCGATCCTCAGCGGCGGCAGTTCCGACCCGCAGGAGGGCAACGGGATAGAGGCGTGGACCCGTCAGTACGAGTCGCTTCAGAAGCGGGCGTTTTCGACGCGGCTGGGCATTCCGATCCTCTACGGCATCGACGCCGTTCACGGGCACAACAACGTGCTGGGGGCGGTGATCTTCCCGCACAACATCGGCCTGGGCTGCACGCGCAACGAAAAGCTGGTAGAAGAGGCGGCGAGGGTGACGGCCCGAGAGATACGGGCGACGGGGATTCAGTGGACCTTTGCGCCGTGCGTGACGGTGCCCCAGGATGAGCGGTGGGGCCGCACGTATGAGGGCTTTTCGGAGGACCCGGAGCTGGCGGCCCGGCTGGGGGCGGCGGCGGTGCGGGGCTGTCAGGGAGCGGACCTGTCGGGCCCCGAGTCGGTTCTGGCCTGCGCCAAGCACTACGTCGGCGACGGGGGGACGCAGCCGGGGACCTCGGACTTTAACGAAGGAAACAAACAGGGCGAAGGGCTCGACCAGGGCGATATGCGGGTGGATGAAGCGACGCTTCGGCGGATTCATCTTTACCCGTACCGGGCGGCCATCCAAGCGGGCGTCGGGACCATCATGGTCTCCTACAGCAGTTGGAACGGGGTCAAGTGCCTGGGCAATAAGCACCTCCTGACCGACGTGCTCAAAGGGGAGCTGGGCTTTGAGGGTATTTTGATCTCGGATTACAATGCGATCCAGCAGGTGCACCCGGACTATAAGACGGCCGTGGGGATCTGCGTCAACGCGGGGATGGACATGGCGATGGAGCCGCGGCAGTACCGCCGGTTTTTTTTGGCGCTGAAGGAACTGGTCGGGGAGGGGACCGTGCCCCTGTCGCGGATCGACGATGCGGTGCGGCGGATTTTGCGGGTCAAGTTCGCCATGGGACTGATGGACCCGGCCCGGGATCACATGGCCGACAGGAATCTTCAGAAGGAATTCGGCTCGGAGGCCCACCGGCAGGTCGCCCGCCGGGCGGTTCGCGAGTCGCTGGTGCTGCTGAAGAATAAAGGCAAGGTCCTGCCGCTGTCCAAGAGGGCCGGGCGCATCCATGTGGGGGGCAGGAGCGCCGATGATCTGGGCAATCAGTGCGGCGGCTGGACGATTGACTGGCAGGGCAGGAGCGGCGAGGTGACGACCGGCGGCACGACGATCCTGGCGGCGGTGCGCAAGGCCGTATCCCCGGAGACGAAGGTGACGTATTCGAAGGACGGCAGCGGGGCCGAAGGGGCGGATGTGGGGATCGTGGTCATCGGCGAGATGCCCTATGCCGAGGGGTTCGGGGACCGAAAGGACCTGTCGCTCTCGAAGGAGGACCTGGAGGCGGTGAGCCGTATGAAGAAGGCGGGAATCCCGGTGGCGGTGGTGCTGGTTTCGGGGAGGCCGATGATCCTCGACGGGGTGCTGGATCAGGCCGACGCCTTAGTGGCCGCGTGGCTGCCGGGGACGGAGGGCGAGGGGGTGACGGATGTGCTTTTCGGGGATTACAAGCCCACGGGTAAACTCTCGTTCAGTTGGCCCCGCTCCATGGATCAGATCCCGATTAACATTGGCAATAAGGACTATGACCCGCTGTTTAAATATGGATACGGGCTGTCGTATTAATTCGGTTGACGATTGACCATTGATTCCGGATCTTCCTGCACGGGAATGACAGTGCGCCGTAAGATGTCATGCTTTTTGTATTTTTTAAAATTTTTGAAAAAAATTCTGCGGAATTGGGTCGCAGGAAACCTATTGCTATGGGAGATTCGTCAATTTTCTGCGTTAGTGAAGTGTGAAGTGTTAGGTGTGGATTGTGTAGTATGTAAATACAAAACATGCAGAATTTAAAGGAGAAGGAAAGATGAAAAGAAACATTATTGTTTCCATTGTAGCGCTGGCGCTGGCATCCAGCAGCTATGGTGTTGTGGTGGGTGATTTTGAAGGCGGCAACTGGGATGGCTGGTGGGATGCCGAGTGGGGATGTGTAACGGCCCCGGCGGAAGAGAATGCGACCTTAGGCACATGGTCCATGAGATCCGAGGCCGTCGGATGGACTGAAATAATCGAAATGAACGTTTCAGGTGATCCGGCGCTGCTGGCCGGTTTAAGCACGGTAGGAATTGTAACTCTCGATGTGACTGCTTCGTGGGAGACATTAGGCGTTGACGGGGAGTTTTATGGCTGGACTCCTTCTATCGGCCTCCTGATCAACGCTGGCGGCGACTATTGGAATGTTCCGGTTTGGGCAGACGGGCAGCTTATTAACGGCCAAACCGTGAGCATTACCTTCCAGCTTGATGCCGATGCGATGGCGGCTGTCGCGGCGGGAGCTTTGGATTGGGGCACCAACATAGGTATTATGGCCAGCACGGCAGGGGACGTATACAGCGAGCCGGATCCGATTACCGGCGAACAGGAGCTTCTTTATAAGGGCGGCGCTGTTTTTTATCTGGACAATATCCAGTGTCCAACGTCAATTATAATTTCCTTCCAGCGACAGTTATTTTTCCCTCTTAGTCA
Organism: Anaerohalosphaeraceae bacterium; assembly: GCA_050309685.1. GTDB lineage: Bacteria > Planctomycetota > Phycisphaerae > Sedimentisphaerales > Anaerohalosphaeraceae > JBNRMP01. Next base: position 140 of record JBNRMP010000017.1, on the reverse strand, counting down.
TACCAGTAACTCATAATAACTCAACTTGACTGACTTTTTTCATAGTTTTTATGCGGCGATGAGCAGCCGGCCGAGCTCTTTGACAATTTGCGTTCCACTGGACAACGTCTTGAGATGGTCGGTCAGATCTTCCCAGACGA
>JBNRMP010000016.1:0-5458 GCA_050309685.1 Anaerohalosphaeraceae bacterium | reverse complement strand
TCGTCTGGGAAGATCTGACCGACCATCTCAAGACGTTGTCCAGTGGAACGCAAATTGTCAAAGAGCTCGGCCGGCTGCTCATCGCCGCATAAAAACTATGAAAAAAGTCAGTCAAGTTGAGTAATTATATATCTTATCAATATCAGTTTCCGGATGAAGCATCGACTTTTGATATCAAGATTGATTCCGAGGAGATGATTGGATGGAAACGACTGGAATTTGAAATGCCTTATTCGGGCTACAGCGGAGATAAGGCAGGTGAATTTGGTTTCTATTTTGCCCGGTCTCAGACTTTATCAACTATAATCGAAACGTGGCCGACTATTGAGATAACAGAAGCAACCTATACGATCTACGTTGTCCCCGAACCGGCTACGCTACTTTTGTTGAGTTGCGGTATTTTCTTCATGAAGAGACGAGCATCGAAATAATTCACCCTCTAATGGTATGGAAATTGCGATGCTTGATGGATGTCTGGGTTGATAAATTTTATTCCGGCTCAAGTGACGGAACCGAGCAGAGGCCATTTAAGACAATCAGTGCCGGTATCAATGCGGTTCGGGCCAACGGGACCGTTCATGTTAAAACTCGCACTGAATACCATGAGCAGTTCAGTTTTAATTCGTTGTCTTGTGCAAAAATCATCTGACGGCTCAGGCGAGTAATTTTCAAGGCTGGTCACGTTAGATTTGTTCTTTAGAAAGTTCAGATTGAGAGAATCCGAGATCATAATTCTCTGGGCTGGAAGGCAAATTCGATGGAATTTCCGCCCTCCGCGCAGACCGATCCTATGCCACCTGAGCAGGTCGTCGGTTTCAGGCCACGCGAGTATAGACGTGGTGCAGGCCGCCGAGGATGGGCTTGCTGACGATTTTGCCATGTGTTTGCACTGGACGGTGGATGGGCGAGTCCTTGTTCAGGGACATGTGTGTGCGGCTGACGTTGTAATAGCCGTCGATGTACTCGCTCAATACCGACCGAAGGTGCTTTTCATTCAGGATAATGATGTGATCGAGGCACTCCCGGCGAAGTGTGCCCATCACTCGTTCAGCGATGGGGTTCTGCCAGGGTGAGCGAGGAGCGGTCGGTGTGTCTTTCAGACCCAGCCGTTTGATCGACCGCTGGTAAATGATCAGCTGCTGCCGCAACAGTGCATTTTCAAGCAAAAGGTTGGCCCGAGTCCGAAACAGGCTCAACAGAAAAGTCCACAACAGTTGCATGAATAGAATCCCTTCTTCTGCCTAATTCTGATTGTAAAATATGGGAGTATATCTTACAATTGATGGTCGGACAAGAGCAGAAAAAGACGACTGAGAAATATTCTTAAAGAAACACAACGGGATGAAGAAAATCAAGCCCCATACCATGTTGCTGCTAATGTTGGCCGGATGGATCAATCGCCACCAGCAAAAGAAAACAGGGTCGCCATTCGGCTGCCAAATAGCACCTGCTGCCCGCATGTTTCCATGCTAAAAATAGAGCTGTTTTCATTATCTGGACACCAAAAGTGCAGAAGTATAGTACACTCTAAAATCGCCGATTTTAGAGCGGCTTTTATGGTCGTATGTTTCTATTATTCGGACAATAAACATCGAGAGTAGTATACTGCTTTTTACTTCAAAAACCGGTATACTACGCGCAATGGGCGCAACGGGGCGCAATCTGGCGCAATGGGGCGCAATGAAACCCGGAATTAACTTGCATCCTTCCGCGAGATATAGCTCCTTATAGCACAAGGAGTTACGGTAATTTGCGGCATTTGGCGATAAAGCTCTGACCTCATCGGATCACACCCGTGAGGTCACAGGTTCGCCCGTAGAAGTCGCCAATTTTGATAATATGATCCTGTTGGTTCATTGATCTAATTCCTTTCCGCCTGCCGCTTGTTCCACTCGCTCAGCAGCCAGGCCGCGATGGCATCGACGCGCTGCTGACAGTCGGGTGACGGCTCGGATGATTCCTGGACATGCATGGTGAATTTACCGATGTTGGTTTCTGGATATTCAAGAGTTGTTTCCATAATGCCTCCGCCGAAAAGGTGTGAACAGGAAAGGAATAGGATCGCGGGTGGAAAGGAAACCAGAAAAAACCCGCCATCCTGGACAACGGCCTAATTTACATTACTGACCCTTGCTCCGGACCGCCGCCGCGAAGATGACGCCGCTCGTTCCTCCCGATGTGATCCGGGACCGTGCCCGACTGCTCAATGATTTAGACAAACACCTGCAGGAAAAGTTCTGCCGACAGTTTATCGGCCAAACGGTTCATGTGATCCTTGAAAATGAAACACCTCCCTTCGGCCGCTGCGAACGATACTTCATGGTGGAGACAGACCACGCGAACCTCCCGGCCGGTCTGAAAAAAGGACAGGTGGTTGAGGTTCTCTTGCGAAGGTAACGTGTTTGTGAGTGGTTTCCGATTGCTTATCGAAGCAGTTCTAACCCTCGCCGCTGGCGAACCGCATTGATCATTGCGAAATAGTTTGTGTCCGGCGTATACTCCGGCACACTGTTGCCTGTCCCCAGCGCATAGGCTCCGCGAGCCCGTTCGGCCTTCTCCAGCATCCTCCGGCTGCGCTCATATACCTCCTCCGGCGAGCGGCGGCACACAAAATCCAAATCGATCCCGCCCAACACGGCGATCCGGCCGCCAAGCCGTTCATACGCACTTTCGACCGGTTCAATCACATCCTCATAGGAATGCTTGCCGTCAAAGCCCATATGGTCGATGATATCATCCATCACGGCGTCCAGTTTTCCGCACGAATGCAGGATCACCGGTCGACCCGCCGCATGGACCGTATCGACGATCTTCTTGTGCCAAGGAAAAACGTACTGCCGCATATCCTCGGGAGAAAGCATCGTCTGCGTTTTAAATCCCCAGTCATCGTTGCTAATGCAGGCCCCTACCGTTTCGTACCGGCAGGCGATCTCATAATGCCGCACCAGCCGTTCGCCCACGTGACCGAACAGGTCCATCGCCAGCTTCGGATCATCATACAGGATCATGCACAGCGTCTCGTACCCCGTCAGTGCGATCACGTTTTCCAGCACGCCGCAGGGTCCGTTCACAATCAGTTTCATCCCCTTCGGCATCATCTCTTTCAGCGTCTCGAGGCTGGAATAGTCAAAGTCGTCCGGACTGAGCCACGGGTAGGCCTCCAGACTTGCCCGGTCCCGAATGGTATGGCCAGCGTTAATCGACAGGCTGGCCTTTTTCTCCGCCTCCTCATGCGGAAAACAAAACAGACTCGCTGAGGTTGTCGCGTAGTCGTACCCCGCTTTGGCAAATGCCATAACGCGCGTCGGACCGGCCACCCCGACGTCTTCATCGTTTCCGTACCGGCCAATTACCTCCTTGCCCGCCAGTCGGTTATACAGCGGCGTATTCAAAAAGAATTCGAACAATACCGGCCGATCCGGTTTCCGACGTTCCAAAACTTTGAGTAACTGACTAAAATCCGCCGCAGGTGTTTCCATCGTTCATCTCCTTAAATAAAACTCCCGCTTGCTTATACTACCGGTCGACGCGGGCGGTGGCGCCCTGCATGGCTTTTTTCACCTCATCGAGGCTGGCGGTGGTGGTGTCGCCGGGGGTGGTCATGGCCAGGGCCCCGTGGGCGGCTCCGCAGTTGACTGCCTCGTCACCGGATTTGCCTTCCATCAGGCCGTAGATGAGCCCCGAGGCAAAGCTGTCGCCGCCGCCGACCCGATCGAGGATCTCCAGATTCTCCCGAAGCATCGCCTCGTAAAACCGGCCCTCCGTATAGAGAATCGCCCCCCAGTCGTTGATACTGGCGGTCTTGGCATTGCGAAGCGTCGTGGCGACCGCCTTGAAGTTGGGAAACTGCTTGACGGCCTCAAGGATCATCTTCTTGAAGTTGGACGGGTCCAGTTTGGAGATATGCTCATCAAGTCCCGGCACTTCCAAGCCCAGACAGGCGGTAAAGTCTTCCTCGTTACCCATCATCACATCAATATAAGGTGCGATGGTCCGATTGACCTGACGGGCCTTTTCCTTGCCGCCGATGGACTTCCAGAGGCTCGGGCGGTAGTTGAGATCATAAGAAACGATCGTGCCGTACTTTTTGGCGATCTGGACGGCTTCGATCACGACCTCTGGCGTCGTATTGGAGAGGGCCGCAAAGATGCCGCCGGTGTGGAACCAGCAAACGCCGTCTTTTCCAAAGATTTTTTCCCAGTCAATGTCGCCTTTTTTGAGCTGCGAGGCGGCCGAGTGGCCCCGATCCGAACAGCCTTTGGCCGCCCGGATGCCAAACCCCCGCTCGGTAAAGTTCAGGCCCACCCGCACATTTCGTCCGATGCCGTCAAAGGGAACCCATTTTATGTACTCCAGGCTCACGCCGCCCTGATAGAGCAGGTCTTCCAGCAGCCGGCCGACGGGACTATCCGGGATGGCCGTCACCACCGCCGCCCGCTTGCCGAAGCAGCGTTTGAGGCCGCGGGCCACGTTATACTCGCCGCCGCCTTCCCAGACCCCGAAGGTGCGGGTTGTGTGGATTCGTTCCTCGCCGGGATCGAGGCGAAGCATCACCTCGCCGAGAGAAAGGATATCGTATTTGCATTCGTTTTCCGGTCGAAGCTCGATGGCTATAATCTTACCCTCGGATCTCTTGAATGAGCTGAATCGTTTCTTTTACTTTGGCAGTAATGCCGGGCCAGTTTTGGGCGGCGATGAGTTCTTTCGTGATGAGTTTGGAGCCCATACCTGCACAGACGATGCCTGCGGAGAACCATTCTTTGAGGCTCTCTTTTGTCGGGGACACACCGCCGGTGGGCATGATTTCCGTCCAGGGGCACGGACCTTTGACGGCCTTGACAAAGGCCGGGCCGCCCACCTCGGCACCGGGGAACATCTTGACGATCTCGACGCCCAGTTCATGGGCTTTGTGGATCTCGGTCACAGAACCGCAGCCGGGGCAGTACGGGATTTTGCGCTTGTTGCACAGGCGGGCGGTATCCTCATCGAGGAGCGGGCCGACGACAAAGTCGGCTCCGGCGGCGATATACAGGGCCGCCGTGGGCGCATCGCAGATCGAGCCGACGCCGAGGATCAGATCGGGCGCATTTTTGTCGCGATACTCACATAGCTGCCTGAACACGTCCACCGCCCGGTCGCCCCGGTTGGTAAACTCGATAGCCCTGGCTCCGCCCGCGGCACAGGCAAGGGCGATCTGCTTGGCCGTCTCGAAATCAGAGTTATAAAAGACGGGAATAAGACCGATCCGCTTCATCTCCGTAAGTACATGTATTCTTGAATGCTTCGCCATCGTCACTTTTTACTTGTAAACTGAGATTTCCCATTGTAAACTTTCGTAAGATTTTAGCCGTGTGAAGCTGGAATTGTTAAATTCTTTGAAAAATTCATAATTTAGACTTGCGCCATCGGGTATTTTGTGTAAAGTTCTGTGTAATGCGATTACAGACAGAACAATCCG
>JBNRMP010000015.1:0-15232 GCA_050309685.1 Anaerohalosphaeraceae bacterium | reverse complement strand
TACCCCTTGTCATTTCGTGTCGAAACCATGTCGTTTCGCGTCTTTTTCGTGTCGTTTTTGGTCGTTTTTGGTCGTTTCAGGTAGGTATTTTTACGGATAAAAACCTCAGAAAACCGCATTTTCAGCCCAATTTCGCCCTTTTACCTTTAATTTTTGCTTTTTTTGTCCCCGACAGGGCCAAATGGCATGTATCACAACAAAATCAGCCCGGCGAAGCCGTCCTCAATTTTGCCCTTTTACCTCTACCTTTTGACTTTTCTCTTATCCCGGACCGGGTTAAATGGCATGTATCCCAACTAAATCAGCCCGGCGAAGCCGTCCTCAATTTTGCTATTTTATCTTTGATTTTTACTTTTCGTTCGCATCAATGCCTCCCGCCAGAAATTCGACCCAGGCGGTGATCCGCCCGAAATGGTGATTCTCCACGCTTACCGAGGCGTTCTCGATCCGGCTCAGCAGCGTTACCAGTTCCTCCCGGAGGAATCCCTTGCGGATGGACAGCAGCGCATCCCGGCGGACCTCCCGGTCAGCCGCCGCCGTTAGCAGGACCCCGCCCGCGTAGGTGATCGGGGTCCGGCACAGGTCGTTGATGAACACCCCCCGGCGGACAAAGGACCGCAGACGTCGGATCAGCCGCACGATCTGCCGATCGGTCAGGTGATGGAAGAACATCGAACCGACGGCAACATCGAACGTCTCCTCCGGCTGCCAGACGAAGATGTCTCCATGGACAAGCCGGATCGAGGGACACCCGGTCTTTTCCACCGCCGCCCGGCCTGCGTCCAGCGTCCTCGCGTCTCGCTCCACACAGGTTATCCGCAGGGCCAGTTCCTCCCGCCGGGCCCACAGCGCCAGGGCAATCGGGATATCGCAGCTTCCCGAGCCGATGTCCAGCAGACGAATCTCCTCATGGGGCCGTCCGCGGGAAATCTGCCGGCGGAGAAAACAGCGGACCCGGCGCGTCCCTCCGAAGCAGCGGTTTACCGTCCGCATGAGGGAGTGGCTGCGGCGAACCAGGTCCTCATCTCCGTCGGGCCGGTCCAGCCATTCCGTTTCCGTAGCGCGTGACTTAAACATCCCAGAGCCGTCCCGTCAAAATGGATTCTTCCGCTTCACCATATCCCGCCGGCACGTGATCGCGAAACGCCTTGTCAATCGTTACTGCCTCCCCGGCGACCTGACCGCAGATTCCGCAGTCGGCGCAATCGCGCTGTGTGCAGCCGGCGCGTTCGATCCGCTCCAAAAAATCCGCCGGGATCTTCGCCGCGTCGATCCGGATCGGCCGCTCCTTCATCGGGGCCATCATCCCCTGCATCCGGGCCGGCTTTGCCGGCAGCCGCAGTCGGGCGAGCCCATAATTTGCCGGCACGGATAGTTGCATGCCGCCCTTTGCTGTCAGCCGATCGGTTACACTTCGACGGTCTTGCGGCTGCGGTAACGCTCAACCGGGTGCTCTCCCTGCGTCTCAAGACGATAGTCCCGACCGGCCTTCCGGATATTCTGTTCGATCACCTGGTGACTGGGCACGCCGCCCTCGTTGACGATTCGCTGGAATTTGAAGTACCGGTGATCGCGCGGCAGATCGTCCACCGGCTTGTATTCCAGGTCGGCCTTGGTCAGATCGATCTGCGTCGCCAGCACATCGCGGATGTAGTTCTTGTTGGACTGGAAGACCGTCAGCGTCGGAAACTCCTCCGGCAGGAACTGCCGCGGGTCCTTGTCCTCGTACCGCTTGAGATTGGCCGCCGCCATGTGCAGATGGGTGATCTCCTGGTCGAGGCATTCCTGCCAGAACCGTTTGATCCGGGGGTCCTCCTCCGACTGCATGCAGGAATAATACATGTAGCACTCGTTGTACTCATGCAGCAGACACCGCTCAAACCAGGTCGCGTTCGGGTCCATCAGCGACTCGTAGTGGGTAACGTGCTGTTCCTCGATCATTGCGATCTCCTGGTAGAGCCCCCGCCCTGCCATCGTGCCCAACTGATTGCCCACGTTCATGTAGTAATTCATCGTCTGCTGCTCGGCGGAGACGATTGTCTGGATATGCATGAGCGTCAGGATGTCGGCGACGGGCAGGCTGACATGCCCGATCGGCGAATCGAACGGGTGGCGATGCTCCCGTTCGGTCGGTCGCCCCGGCATGATCTCCGTCAGGTCGCGAGTGATGGACTGGGCCTGCTTACCCTCGGTCATCTCCAGCAGATTCGCATACCGGTACAGGTGGTCGAAATCCTCGATCAGGGCGAAATCCAGCGCATCCTTGACCAGCGGGTCGGGTTCGGTCCGCGCCAGCCAGGCCGTCAGGTCCACCGCCACCTGTTCGTAGCCGATTGTCGTCTCCAGCGGCGATTCATCGCCCGGCGAGAACCAGTTGATCATTTTCTGCTGCTGCTGCTCAATCCGGCGAGTGGCGGCCAACTCCTGCTTGAGCTCCATATTGTCCGAGTGCCGGGCAAACTGGTGCTTGAACAGCGCCCCCTCGACCTCGATGCCGTTCATCAGGATGATGCGGGTACGGGTGTACGGGTGGACATCCTTTTTGTTGTACGGCCGGATGTCCAGCTCGCTCCAGTTTCGAAACTGATTTTCCAGGGGGATGCCCTTTTCTTTTAACGGATCAAAGCCCATAATTGCTCCTTCCCAATAATCTGAGTTGTTGACGATCCTTTCTCTACTTTCAAAAATTAACCTGTAACATATTTGCCCAAATCCCCCATATCCGGAATATCCTTAATCATTCCATCGAAAAAACACAGTTCCAAGCATTCAAGCATATTTCCTTTCTCCCCCTTTTCGCTACAATAAGGGACAAACAATAATTCGGAGAAAAAGGAGACAAAATGAAGGTACATCGCAAGACGCTGACCGTATCCACTCGTCGCCGCGAGGAGATGATCGACATCACCGACTCGATCCGGACCGCCCTGGGAGAGTCCGGCGTTCGCAACGGGGTCGTCACCATCCACATCCCCCACACCACGGCGGCCGTCACCATCAATGAAAACGCCGACCCCGATGTGATCCATGACATCCTCCTGGCCCTGAATAAGCTCATCCCCCAGGGCGCCCCCGGCTATCGCCACAGCGAGGGCAATTCCGACGCCCATGTCAAGTCCTCGCTGTTCGGCTGCACCCGACAGGTCCTCATCGAGGACAGCCGCCTCGTTTTGGGGACCTGGCAGGGCATCTACTTCTGCGAGTTCGACGGCCCCCGCTCCCGCCGATGCCTCCTCCACTTCTGCCCCGACCCGGAGTAAAAAAACCGCAGGATCAGTGAGAGAATTACTCAAAAAACAAAATAACGATTTTGCACAAAGTTCAGTGTAACAAAAAGACTCGCCGGCCTTTCTATAGGGGTGAGAGAGCCGGAATATGGAGTCGGATAAACGAGAAAATTTGTTGACAAAACGCGGTCGAGCGGGTAGGTTGCCGGGCGGATTCCCTGCCTCAGGTCAAACGACAAACAGGAGCGGTAATGCAGGCAATCCCGGAGAAAAAGGAGAACTCTTGAAACGCAGCCCGGACATTCGGCTCAGTTTCCGTCGCAAGGAGGATCGGCCATGGTCGAACTGATCCACTATGCCTTCGAGCCGGTGAACCTCTTTTTCACCCTGATGCTGCTTCTGATGATGCTCTACTGGCTCACCGTGCTCCTGGGGCTTCTCGATCTCAATACCTTTGACCTGGACCTGGACGGCGATGTCGGCATCGATCTCGACGGGGATGTGGATGTGGACGCGGATATCGATGTCGGTGCGGACGGCGCCGGGGTTTCGGGGCTGTTTCGGGCCGCGGCCGAATTTTTCTCGCTCGGCCGGGTTCCGTTCATGATCGTCCTGAGCGTTCTCTTTTTGAATCTCTGGCTGCTGGCCGTGCTGGGCAACTATTATTTCAATCCGAACAACTCCCTGCCGCTGGCCTTTGTGATTGCCCTGCCCGCCTTTATGATCGCCTGCGGCATCACCAAAATCGTCATCATTCCCATCACCCGGGTGTTTACCGGCCTCGACGGCAGCATCGAGGCGTCCCGCCCCCTCATCGGGCAGGTTTGCCGGGTCACGACCACCAAAGTATCGAAGAAACTGGGCCAGGCCGAAATTACCACCAACGGCTCGCCCATCCTGTTAAACGTAATGTCCGCCGACGACCGCGTCTTTCATAAAGGGGATGAAGCCGTGATCGTCGGCCGGGATGATGCCCGCGGAGTCTATCTGATCGCCCCCCTGAATATGGAGACCTAAATTATGTTAGCAGCAGTACCCGGCGCAGCGATTGCAGGAATTCTGTTTATTCTGATTATTGTTCTTCCGCTGCTGATCCTGGCGTTTATCTCGTCCTTCTACCGCAAGGTGTCGCAGGGCGAGGCGCTGATCCGCAACGGCATGGGAGGCACGAGGGTCAGCTTCTCGGGCATGATCGTCCTGCCGATCATCCACCGCATCGAGTACATGGATATCTCGGTCAAGCGGATCGAGATCGACCGCCGGGGGGCCCAGGGGCTCATCTGCAAGGACAACCTGCGGGCGGACATCGTGGTGGCGTTCTTCGTGCGGGTGAATAATACGGCGGAGGACGTCAAGAAGGTCGCCCAGGCGCTGGGGTGCAAGCGGGCGTCGGACGAGCAGGCGCTGTACACGCTGTTCGACGCCAAGTTCTCCGAGGCCCTCAAGACCGTCGGCAAGCGGTTCGATTTCGCCCAGCTCTATACCTCCCGCGTGGAGTTCAAGGAGGAGATTCTCCAGGTCATCGGCACCGACCTCAACGGCTACGTCCTCGAGGACGCCGCCATCGACTACCTCGAACAGACCGAAAAGAAGCTGCTCAACCCGGACAACATCCTCGACGCCGAGGGCATCAAGAAGATCACCGTCCTGACGGCCGAGCAGTTTGAGCTTGCCAACGCCCGCGAGCGCGAAAAGGACAAGACGATCACCCAGCAGAACGTCGAGGCACAGGAGGCCATCCTCGAACTCAACCGTCAGCTCGCCGAGGCCGAGGCCAAGCAGAAGCGGGAGGTCGCCTCTGTCCAGGCCCGCGAGGAGGCCGAGACGAAGAAGATCCAGGCGGCCGAACGCGAGAAGGCCGAGAAGGCCCGCATCGCCGCCGAGGAGGAGATCCAGGTCGCCGAGGAGAACAAGCAGCGTCAGATCATCGTCGCCGCCCGCAACAAGGAGCGGACCGACGGCGTCGAGCAGGAGCGCGTCGCCCGCGACCGTCAGCTTGAGGCCACCGAGCGCGAGCGTTTCGTCACCATCGCCCAGGTCGAGAAGGACAAGGCCGTCGAAGAGAAACGCAAGGAACTGCAAAACAACATCCGCGAGCGCATCATGGTCGAAAAGACCGTCGTGGCCGAGGAAGAGCGGATCAAGGATACGCGCGAGTTTGCCGGGGCTGACCGCCAGAAGAAGGTCGCGATCATCCGAGCTGAGGAGCAGGCCGAGCAGGCCCTCGTCAAAGACATCAAGGCCGCCGAGGCGTCGAAGAAGTCGGCCGAATTCTACGCCGAGCAGGCGCTGATCGAGGCTCAGGCCAACCTGGATGCGTCGAAGAAGAACGCCGAGGCCAAGAAGACGATTGCCGCCGCCCAGGTCAAGGAGCACGCCGTCGCCGGCATGGCCGAAGCGGAGGTCATGGAGGCCAAGGCCCTGGCCGTCGAGAAGCAGGGCACGGCCGAAGCGACCGTTATGTCGCGCAAGTTCAATGCCGAGGCCGAGGGTATCCGCGAGAAGGCCGAGGCCATGAAGATCTTCGACGCCGTCGGCAAGGAACACGAGGAATTCAAGCTCGAGCTCAACAAGGAAAAGGACATCGAGCTGGCCCGGATCGGCATCCAGAAGGATATCGCCGAGCAGCAGGCCCTCATTCTCGCCGAGGCGCTCAAGTCCGCGAAGATCGACATCGTCGGCGGCGACGGGGAGTTCTTCAACCGGCTGGTCAACTCCATCACCACCGGCAAGAGCGTGGACCGGATGATCGATAACAGCCGCATTCTCACCGATGTCAAGCAGACGTTCTTCGACGGCGGCCACGAGGAGACCAAGGCGAAGATTCGCCAGTTCGTCTCCCAGTTCGGCATGACCAGCGAGGATTTGAAGAACCTGACGATCTCCGCCCTCGTCATGAAGCTGATGAGCAAGGCGAGCAAGAAGGATCATAACCTGCTGGGTCGCCTCCTTGAGACGGTCAAAGGCCTGGGCCTGGCGGATCACCCCGCCGAGAGTTTGGGCCTGACGCTGGAGGATACGACCACCCGAACGCTGAAGGCATAAACGCGCCCCTGCCGGCGGCCGCGCCTGCCGGCAGGCACCTTTTTTAAAAATCACAGAGAGATAATGGAACGACAGGATCAGTCAAAACCCGGCGCCTCCGCCGAGCCGGTTGTGCTTGAGGGCGGGACCTATGAGGTCATCCGCAAGCGGCTCAACGCCCATGCCGACGCCCTTCGGGGCAAACTCGAATCGCTCAACGCCGACCGCAAGGCGGTCTTCGGCGCGGTGGAAAACCGGCTCCTCGCCAGCGAACGCATCTCCACCGAGAACAACTGCGTTCCCCGCGACATCATCGCCGTCGGTAACCACTTCATCTTCGGCTACAACGTCTTCGTCGGCCTGCGCAATGAGACGGCCCCCGCCGACGTCTTCGCGATTTACCGGTTTGAGGACGGCGCCTTTCGGCCCTGCCCGCTCGACCTGATCGACGATGAGCGGTTTCGCGGCGACTTCTTCAACCTCTACCGGTTTTACCGCCACACCCGCTTCGCCAAGTTCGCCGTGCTCGGCAGTCACCTGTTCATGATCTTTCGCACGGGCAAGAACATCGACGACATCAAAACCTTCAAGTGGCTCATCCGGGGCAATAAGCTCGAATACCTCGACAACCGCAGCGACCACGAGTTTTGCTTTCCCCCGCAGCACCAGTTCGAGTGGACCCGCGTCACGCAGGACATGCACCGCAGCGGCCTTCACCCCCACATCTCCATCGAAGACCGCGTCTTCGTCGAGACCGTCGGCGGCGACCTGACCATCAAGATCGAGGACAACACCGAGACCGGCGAAGGCATCTACGCCGAGCCCGTGGACGACCCCGACCAGACGCTCAGCGACGCCGAGATCTACTACTCGATCATCGCCAACCTGATCCTCCTCAAGATCCGACCCTACCAGGAGACGGCGTTTCGCTACATTCTCTACAATGAAAAAACGCAGACGGCCGTCCGTATCGATTCGATCCGCGACGCCTGCGTCCTTTTGCCCGAGGGCCACGGCCTGGTCTTTCCCAAGGGCTACTACCTCCAGTCGGGCCAGCTCAAGCAGTTCGAGACCGACATGGAGCAGATGGTCTTCGAGAAGCGGCTCGACTCGCCCAACGGCGAGGACTTTTTCTACATCTTCTACAACCGGGATTCGGGCGTTTACGTCCTGCTCTTTTACAACATCATCCGGATGGAGATGGCCGTTCCGCTGGTCTGCAACGGCTTCTGCTCGTTCGCGGACGGCACGTTCATCTGTTTCCGCGCCGACGGGCAGGCCCAGAAGCACCATGTCATCCAGGTCTGGAAGACGCCCTTCTGCCACCCCGACCATGTCGTTGAGGCCAGGAGCGACTCGCCGCTCTACAAGATCGGCAACAAGAGCATCGTCCGCTGCATGGCCGAGTGCACCGAACTGCTCCGGCTCATCGACAAAGAGGACTCCTACCTGAATCTCTACCTCGATATCTCCCGGAAGGCCCAGGACATCCGCGACTCCTACTTCTGGATCGGCGAGGAGGAGACGCACAACCTCGCCGCTGAGCTGGAGGAGATCCGTAAGGCGGCCGCCGCGGCCATGGAGGAATACGAAAAGGTCGTCCGCACCCGCGAAAACACCCGCCGGCAGATTGCCGAGGTTCGGGACGAGGTCCGAAAGAGCATCGCCGCCATCAACTATCACTCGCTCACCGAGGTCAGCCAGTACGTCAGCCGCCTGGCGGAGCTGCGGACCCTTCGCGGCCGCATCATCTCCCTCCGTGACCTGCGCTACGCTGACCTGGAGCAGATCGACGCCCTCGAAACGCAAACCGCCGAACACACCGACACGCTCTCCGCCGGGTGCGTGGAGTTTCTCCTGCGCGACGATGCCCTGCGGCCCTACGAGGTCAAGGCGGCCGCCCTCGGCGACGCCGTCGAAAACCTGAAGAAGGTTACCGAGTGCAAAGAGCGTCTGGAGCAGATCGCCCGGACCGCCGGCGAACTGGAGCTGCTCGCCGACGTCGTCAGCAACCTGAAGATCGAAGACGCCGTGCAGACCGCCGCCATCGTCGAGAACATCTCGAGGGTCTACGCCCTTGTCAACCGCTCCAAGGCCGCCGTCACCGGCCGCACGAAGGACCTTGCCCGCGAGGAGGGGCAGGCCGAATTCGCCTCCCAGCTCAAGCTCCTCGAACAGTCCGTCATCAGCTTCCTCGATCTGTGCGACAGCCCCGCCAAGTGCGAGGAGTATCTGACCAAGTCCGCACTCCAGATCGAAACGCTCGAGGGCCGCTTTGCCGATTTCGACGAGTTCATCGTCCGCCTTGCCGACAAGCGCGAGGAGATCTACAACGCCTTCGAGTCCCGCAAGATCGCCCTCGTTGAGCGGCAGAACCAGAAGGCCGCCGCCCTGATGACCGCCGCCGAGCGAATCCTCAAGGGCATCGAGACCCGCGTCCGCGCCCTGAAAACCGTCGATGAGATCAACGGCTTTTTCTCCGCCGACCGCATGGTCGAGCGCATTCGCGAGACGATTGCCCAACTGACCGACCTGGGCGACTCGGTCAAGGCCGAGGACGTCAAGGGCCGCCTGAAAACGCTCCGGCAGGACGCCGTTCGCCAGCTCAAGGACAGGCAAGCCCTCTACGAGGACGGCGAGAGCATCATCCGCCTCGGCAGTTACCGCTTCTCCGTCAACCGCCAGGCCCTCGAAGGCGCTGTCGTCTGCCGTGAGGGGCGGATGTTTTACCATCTCGCGGGCACGGGCCTCTTCCAGCCGCTGGAGGACGAGGAGATCGTCAGCGCTGCCGACCTGTGGAACCTCGAACGGCCTTCCGAAAGCCCCGCCGTCAGCCGCGCGGAGTATCTTGCCTGGCAGATGTTCAAACCCATTCGCGAACAGTTCGCCGTCCGCGGTCCCGCCTGGCTGCGGCAGAGCCCCGAAGCCAAGCTCGCCGCCGTGCAGACCTTCATGGGGCCGCGTTTCGAGGAGGGCTACATCAAGGGCGTCCACGACGCCGATGCCGTCCGGCTGCTCGACGCCCTCTGCGATCTCTACGACGTCATCGACCTGCTCCGCTTTGCGCCGCAGGTTCGCGCGGCGGCCCGGCTGTTCTGGAACTGGTTCTGCCCGCTCCAGGACAAGGGGCGGCTTGCCGCCCGCATCCGCGGCGCCGGCGTTGTTCGCACTCTCTTTGACGCCGACCGCGGCCGCGAGGACTTCCCGGCCCAGCTCATGGGACCGCTGGAGGTCTTCGCCAGGCAATCCGGCCGCCTGCTTGACGGCCAACTCGAGTTCGCCGCCGAATATCTCTTCGAGGAGCTTGCCCTCGGCGACTCCTTCATTCTCAGCGGCCCCGCCGCCGACCTGGCCCATTCCTTCCGCGCCCATCTCGCGCAAAACGGCTTCGAAAAACAGCTTCAGACCTCGCTCGACGCCCTCGCCGACGACCCCGCCGGCGCCTTCGACCTGCTCTGCGCGGCCCTGCACTCGTACCAGAATAAAGAGGGTCTCGACCCCGACCCCGGCGTCATCCATGAGGCCGCCGTCGCCCTCATGGAGCCCGCCGCCGACCGCCGCATCGTCCGACAGTCGGTCGAGCGCCGCCTGGACGGCCTCCGGAGCGATCACCCGACAATCGCGAAGGGCACGTACACGCTGAACCTCTGCAATTTTATCCATCGCCTCACGCACCACGAAAAGCACGTCGTTCCTCGCTTCGTCGCCTTCCGCGACTGCAAGAAGCGGCGTATCGACGAGTTCGCCCAGCGCTACCGCCTCGACCAGTTCCAGCCGCGCGTCATGAGCACTTTCGTCCGCAATAAGCTCATCGACACGGTTTACCTGCCCCTCATCGGCGCCAACCTCGCCAAACAGATCGGCACGGCCGATGAGACCAAGCGCACCGACCGCCAGGGCCTGCTGCTGCTGATCTCGCCGCCGGGCTACGGCAAGACGACGCTCATGGAGTACGTCGCCAACCGGCTGGGGCTCACCTTCGTCAAGATCAACGGCCCGGCGCTGGGCCGCCGGGTCATCTCGCTCGATCCCGCCGAGGCCCCCAACGCCGCCGCCCGCGAGGAAATCCAAAAGCTCAACCTTTCCTTCGAGATGGGCGACAACGTGATGATCTATATCGACGACATCCAGCACACGAGCCCCGAGTTCCTCCAGAAGTTCATCTCGCTGTGCGACGCCCAGCGCAAAATCGAGGGCATCCACGAGGGCCGCCCGCGCACCTACGACCTCCGCGGCAAGCGCGTCTGCGTCGTCATGGCCGGCAACCCCTATACCGAAAGCGGCGAAAAGTTCAAGATCCCCGACATGCTCAGCAACCGCGCCGACATCTATAACATCGGCGACATCGTCGGCGACAACTACGACGCGTTCATGAGCAGCTACATCGAGAACGCCCTGACCTCCAATCCCGTCCTCGAATCGCTCGCCCGCCGCAGCCAGGCCGACGTCTATGCCGTCATGAAACTCGCCGAGACCGGCCAAAAGGACGGCATCGATTTCGAGGGCGCCTACGGGGCCGACGAGCTCGAAGAATATGTCGCCGTCATGAAGAAGCTTTTCGTCGTCCGCGAGGTCGTGCTGAAAGTCAATCGGCAGTACATCCTCTCCGCCGCCCAGGCCGATGAGTACCGCACCGAGCCGCCCTTCCTGCTCCAGGGGTCGTATCGCAACATGAACCGCATCGCCGCCGGCGTCCTGCCGGTTATGAACGAGCGCGAGCTCTGGACGCTGATCTTCTCCAACTACGAACAGGACGCCCAGACCCTCGCGAGCGGCGCGGAGGCCAGCCTGCTCAAGTTCCGCGAGCTCACCGGCCGCCTGAGCGAGACCGAGGCGCAGCGCTGGGCCGACATCAAGAAGACCTTCGCCCGCAACAAGCTCCTCGGCGCCGACGACGAGGACCGTATCGGCAAGCTGATCCGCCAGCTCAACGGCATGAACGCGGGCCTCGAATCCATCAAGGATGCGCTCGCCGACGGCCTCAAAACGGCGGCAACCCCGAAAGCCGACGATCCCGTCCAAACCATCGGCCGCGAAATCCTCGACCGCATGAACCAGGTGATCGAGAGCATCCGCTTTCAGACCGATTCCGAGCAGCAGATCCGCTCCGCCCTTCAGCAGCAGAACCTCCACACGCTCTCCTCCGTCATGGAGGAGCAGTTCAGGACCATGGAGATGTGGCTCACCCCCGTCCGCCGCTCCGATGCCGACCGCAAGGAGTACTGCCGGATGCTCATCGCCCGCTTTGAGGAGATGATCGCCGGCTACGAGCGGCTCATCAACGCCCTCAAGGAGCGCTACGACGCCTCGCCGCTCGAGCCCGGCAAAACGCCGGCCCTTCCCGCCGACGTCCCGGACAAACCCGCCGCCAAAAAGAAGAAACCGTAGGGTATAAAAACAGGGACAGCCGCCTATTTAAATCGCAAACCGTGCGGCAGCGCGTTTGCAACGCAAGCCGACGGCTCCTTCCAGCCCGCTTTTCGCCAAAAATTTTTCCCTCCCTTGTAACCTTTCTCCCCTGTCGGTTTCTCATATTCCGAAGTATAATGCGAAAGGAGGCCCGATATGAGAGATAACGGACACACAGAGGCGGATTTGATCGCCGCCTGCCTCCGGGGCGACCCCCGCGCCTTCGAGCGGCTGGTGGGCCGCTACAAATCCCTCGTCTGTTCCCTCACCTACAGCGCCGTCGGCCGCCTCGACCTCAGCGAGGAGCTGGCCCAGGAGGCCTTCGTGCGGGCGTGGAGCAGCTTGGCGCAGCTCCAGGACGCCGCCCGCTTCAAGTCGTGGCTGTGCAGCATCACCCGCAGCGTCATCCTTAATCATCATCGCCGAAAAAAGAGAGAACCCCTCGCCTGCACCGACAGACTCAACGATCTCCCCGGTTCTGCCTGCCCTCAGCCGGGGCCGTCCGAAATTCTGATCTCCAGGGAGGAAGAAGCGATGATCAGCCAGGCGCTCATGCGGATCCCCGAAATGTACCGCGACCCCCTCGTCCTCTTCTATCGCGAGGACCGCTCCATTCGGCAGGTTGCCGACCTGCTCGATGAAAAGGAGGCCACGATCCGCGTTCGCCTGCATCGCGGCCGCCAGATGCTCAGGGCCGAGGTCGAGGCCATGGTCGAACGCGGACTGCAGAAGTCCAAACCGGGCGCCGGCTTCACAAAAGCCGTCATGCTGGCCGTCGGCTCCATCGCCATCGGCAGCGCCGCCGTGGCCGAGGCGACGACTACGGGCCCGGCCGGTTTTGCCGGGGCAGCGGCAGGGACCACGCCGGCATCGGTCGGGACCGCTGTGGGACTCAAGATTGCCGCCGCGGCTGCGGCCGTGATCCTAGGCACATCCGGCCTGCTGTTCTATCTCAGTCACCCCGAACCGGCGTCGCTTCCCCCGGTGCAGGCGGTCCTGACGGATGCGGCAAGCCCACAATCAACCGCCCAGCCCCAGCCGGCTGCCGTGCCAGCGCAGGAAGCGCCCGTCGATCCGATCATCAACGAAGCAAAGTTGAAAACCATCGCGGCCGTGGAAGAACAAACAAAACCCCAGCCGCCCGCAAAGCTCAAGGAGCCCGCTATACAACCCACCGTTGCCCCTGAGCCCTACCAGTTCACCCCCCGAGGCGTCCTGAGCGGCCTCATCACCGATGTCAATACACTCGAGCCAATTGCCGATTTGGAGATCTCTATAAGTTGCTCTCCCAATGATGACTATCAACATACTAAAACAGATCCAAACGGAATGTACTGGTTCGCGAATATTAAGGCGGATGGAGATTACATAATTGAATTTGAATCCCCTGTTTATATTACCCCTGAAAGATGGAGATATACGAATGAAACCATTCAGTTGAAAAAGGATACCCAGACCTTCCGACATTATCAATTCCAAAAGGGCTGCAAGATCCGAGCGGAAGTGGTCAACGAGTACAACCAGCCCCTCAAGGAATTTTCAGTCTATGCGGCGTACGTTTCCGATATTGTGGGCCGCGGCCCAAAACGAGATGTGCGAACCAATGAGAAAGGAAAAGCGTTCATCGGCGGGCTCAAACCCGAAGAATATCAGGTTACCGTAACAGGCAACGGATATGCGCCCGCCTTTCAGAAAATCAAATTCGACAGGCATTTTCAGGAAAAGAAGCTTCGTTTCATCCTTCAGCCGGGCATCTCTGTTTTTGGCCGGGCGGTTTGCGAAGACGGCCTGCCCGCTGGCGGATGGAAAATCGCTCCTGAACCTGCCTGGTGGCACAGCGTTTATTGTGTCCCCCATTCTTCGATTGATCAGGAGGGTTACTTTGAACTGAAAAACATTCTGCCCGGCGAGTACAAACTGGAAATCTTTGTTCCTATGGAGACTGGTTTCAGCGGGATCTGGTCCACATTTGAACCGTTGCCGCCCGATTCAGGGTTGATTGCGATCACAATTCCTTACGCTTCTCCCTCACAGCGAGTTACCCAGAAAGTAACGATTCAATACATGGGATCCCCCCCGCCTACGGGATTTTGGATATGGGCTGTCAGCGCCGATGGAAACCGTAATGATGTTCACGTGGAAAAGGGTAAAACCGAATTTGAAATTAAGAACATGGTGCCGGGTCTTTATACGTTTGAGATCGATCGTGAACCGATCAAAATGAAATTTCAAAATATTGAGATTCCCCAGGACAACTTGGTTTTGCAAATTCCAACCAGAAAGCAAACCGTGTTAAGGGGAAAGGTAATCGACAGGGAAACGAATCTGCCCATTGAGAAGTTCACCGTCAATCAGATCGCCTATGAAGATCCGCAGGGAGAATTTACCTGTGAAGTGTATGGAACTGAAAGCCGCCGGGTGGAGCTGACAGCGGAAGGGTACTTTTACACCCCAAGCCCGGAAATGGTGCCTGATGCCGATGAACCGACCCTGATTGCCATGTCTCCGGTAAAAGCCGATGGGATCATTGAGGGAACGATTGTGAATGAGGAGGGTCTGCCCGTACCAGAGGTCAAGGTCCGGTTCCGCTATGAACCGGGCGATTCCCGCCCGGCGGCCATTACAGACGCCGAGGGTCGGTTCACTCTGAACGATCTTCAGCAGGATTCTTCAGGGCACTGGCTCGTGTTTGAGCACGCCGATTATGCCCTCCTGACCCGGCAGATCACCACAGAGGGAAATGCCCTCAGGCAGGTGCAGGTCGTCCTCTCCAAAGGCGGCATAATTGAAGGATTCGTCTATGATGAGAACGGATTACCCCTTCCCGATACTCCGCTTTATTTTCTTGATGAAAGCGACTACAGTTATTGGAAGCAGGGGCGAGCCCGATTGGCAAAGGTGATCACCGACCACCGCGGCTACTATTGGATTGAAAAGATGCCACCAATCCTATGCTACGGCTATCGTGAAGACCCGGACAACAAACTGGGCGTGGTAACAACATCAATTCTGCCGCAAAAGGATCGGGCCGTGAGCCTGGATTTCGGCGGCCTTTCATCCGTCACAGGAAAGATTCTGCGGGACAATCAACCGGTCCCCAAGCTCAACCTGCTTATCAAGGGCAGTCCGAGCAACTGGGAAACCGCCTTTACGGCCTATGCAAGGACCGATGAAACGGGCCGTTTTGTTTTCCGTGGAATCCCGACCGGCTCACGATACCTCTTTTTCGAAATTGCCGGTTTGAAGGGTCATGAACGATGGGTGGAACTGGGGAGGTTCAACTTTCCCGACGGGCAAAATATGGACCTGGGCACGTTTACTATCGATTTTGCCCAGGCCACGGTATCTTTTGCCGGAGAAGATCCGAATGAATTGTTCAAACAATATGAAGTTTCCCTCTACCGCTTCAATGAAAACAGCTTCAGTAAAAACAAAACAGGTAAGCTTCTCAACTTGACTGACTTTTTTCATAGTTTTTATGCGGCGATGAGCAGCCGGCCGAGCTCTTTGACAATTTGCGTTCCACTGGACAACGTCTTGAGATGGTCGGTCAGATCTTCCCAGACGATACG
>JBNRMP010000014.1:0-87055 GCA_050309685.1 Anaerohalosphaeraceae bacterium | reverse complement strand
GTCGGGGCCGGAGGGGCGGGGGTGAGCTTATCCACTTTGGCGGAGAGGTCGTCGATCTTTTTTTCGAGCTTCTGGAGTTCGGCGAGGATCTGGCGGTCGGCCCGATCCATATTGTTCAGTTGGTGCTGCACGAGGGAGAGGTACTGGTCGGAGAGCCGCTCGTAGGCCTCAACCATCCGTGCCATATCGCTTATCTGGGGTTCGATGCCGTACACTTCATAGTCGCCGGCGGAACGGGAGACCCGGGCCCCCTGGGCCGAGGCGGTGTAGATCACGGCCCCAGGAAGCAGGGCGGCGGCAATGAGCCAAACCATTGTCATGCACGAAGTTACGCTCGATCTCATGGAATTTTCCTCCAAAATTTGTTTTGGATTCTCTCGAGTTTGGATTATAACATGACTTTCACAAAAACAAAAAATTATTCAAAAACAAGGGATGATTTTTTGAATAATCTATCCGGATGAGAAGGAATTATGGCGGTACGGTTCATACTGGGACGTGCGGGAACCGGCAAGACATGGATGTGTGTTGACGAGGCCGTGCGTGCGCTGCGGGAAGGGGGCTCCGAGCCGCTGGTGCTGCTGGTGCCGGAGCAGGCCACGTACCAGATGGAGCGGGCGGTGCTGGGCCGGGAGGGGATTGAGGGGTACTCGCGTCTAAGAATCATGTCGTTTGATCGGCTGCGGGCGATGCTCTGTCCGCACCCGGCGGGGCGGTCCGAACTGAGCCGGCTGGGGCGTCAGTTGATCCTGCAGCGGATTGTGGAGGATTCACGAGACCAATTGAAGCTTTTCCGGCCGGAAGGGGACCTGTCGGGCCTGTGCGGGCGGCTGGCGGACTTTGTGACGGAACTGTACCACGCCGATGCGCAGCCGGCGGACCTGGTCCGCTTTGCGGAGGAGATTCAGAAAGAAAACCCCGGCTCGCAGACGGCGATAAAGCTTTTCGATTTTGCCTGCCTGTTTCAGGGCTATCAGGATTTTCTGGCGAGCCAGGCCGGAAACCTGACGGACCCGGAGGTTTACCTGCGGCATGTTCGGCAAAAGGCGGCCGGGTGCGAGGCCCTGCGGGGGATGCGGCTGTGGGTGGACGGCTTTTCGGGCTTTACGACCCACGAACTGGGGGTGCTGGTGGAACTGCTCAAGCTCTCGCGGGAGGCGTCCATCGCGCTGTGCCTCGACCCGGAGCGGATCGACCCGGACGGAGAGGCGCCGCCGGTGTCGGATACCATCCGGCACTTCGACCCGACGGAGCAGACGTATTTCGAGCTGAAGAAAATCTGCAAAAACGCCAGGCTTTCTCTCGGTCGGCCGATCCTGCTGACGAGTTTTCCGAGGTTCGCAAAGGCGCACTCGCTGGGACTGCTGGAGCAGATTCTCTGCGAGGATGAGACGCCGCCGGAGTTTGCGGAGGCGGCCAACGGGAACCTGAAGATTTTTGCGCTGCCGGATATGCGAAGCGAGTGCATGTGGGCGGCGCGGCAGATCGGGCAGTTTGTGCGTGAGAAGGCGTACCGCTACCGCGACATCGCCGTGGTCGTGCCGCCGATCGAAACGTACCAGAACCTGCTGACGTGGGCGTTCGAGCGGCAGGGGATCCCGTACTTTCTGGACCGGCCGCGACCGCTCAAGGCGCACCCGGCGGCCCAGCTCATCGACGCCGCGCTGCGCGCCGTGCTGCATTTTTTTGCCCTCGATGACATGACGGCCTATATGAAGACGGGCCTGACGGGGCCGGAGGATTTCGAGCTGGACCTGCTGGACAACTACTGCCGGGCGTGCGGGGTGGAGGGCGGCGACTGGCTGCTGGAGCGGCCGTGGGACTTTGCCGATCCGGGCCGGTGCTCGTTCGACCTGGCGCAGATCGACGTGAGCCGGCGAGCGGTGATCGGGCCGCTGCGGCGTTTGCAGGAGGCGCTGGGACTGCCGGAGGGCAGGGAGATCGCGCCGCCGGTCTTTACGCGGGTGCTGTGGAATTTTCTGGGGGAGCTGAATATCCCGGCCCGGCTGGCACAGTGGGCGGCGACGGATCCATCCGATCAGCAGTACGGACATCGGCAGTTTCAGGAAAAACTGGTGGAGACGCTCGACGAGATCGGCACGATCTGCGCGGGACGCACCAAGCCGGCGGAGTTTTACATCAAGCTGATTCAGACGGCGTTCGAGACGCTGACGGTCAAACTCATTCCGCCGGCGCTGGACCAGGTGCTCATCGGCTCCATCGAGCGCAGCCGTCACCCGGACATCCAGGCGCTGCTGCTGCTGGGGGCGACGCAGAAGGATTTTCCGGTGCCGCTCCAACTGGATGCGCTGCTGAGCGACGAGGACCGGGCGCTGCTGGCGCCGATGGAGTTTGCCCCGGCTGAACCGCTGGAGAGTCAGCTCATGCGGCGGCGCTATCTGGCCTACATTGCGCTGACGCGCTCGGCGGGGCGGGTGTATTTGTCGTACCCGATGGCCGACGAGAACGGCAACCCCGTGCAGGCGTGGAGCGGGCTGACGAGCATCCAGGGGGCGTTTCCGGACCTGCGGATCTTGCACCCGGCGGCGGGCCCGGAGACGCCGGAGCAGGTGCAGACGCGGTCGGAGCTGGAGTGGATGCTCTGCGAACGGCTCGGACGCGACAGTGCGACGGATGATCCGCAACGCGAGCTGGCCGCGGCCCTGTATGAGCGAATGACGAAGGCGGGCGATCCGTCGGCGGCCCTGCTGGAGGCGGCCCTGGGCTATGACAACGAGGCCTCGCTGGAGACGCATCTGGCGGGGCAGTGCCACGCGGAGCCGCTGAACCTGTCGATCAGCCGCTTGCAGACGTTTGCCTCCTGCCCGTACAAGTTCTTTGTGCAGTACGTGCTCAAACTGCAGCGGCGGCGGCTGGCGCGGCTGGAGCCGGTGGACTTCGGCACGTTTTTTCATGAGGTGCTCGACCGGCTGTTTCGGGACATCCGCGGGCGCGGGCTGGACTGGCGGGGGTTTAGGCCGGAGGAGCTCCGGGCGCTGTGCGAGAAGACGGCGAGCGAGATCATCGAACGGGACACGGTCCTGCAAAGCTACGTTCGCCACTCGAAGCATCACGAATACCTGCTGTCGTGCGCCGTCGGGCAGGTGTGCGATTTGGCGGAGGCCGTCCGCGAGATGGTCTGCGCGGGGGAGTTTGTGCCTGCGGGAACGGAGGTGGAGTTCGACCGGGGAAAGGACCTGCCGGCGATTGTGCTGCAAACGAAGCAGGGGCGGATCGTGCACATCCGCGGCAAGATCGACCGGATCGACCTGTGGAAGCGGAACGGACGCACCGCGGCGGTGGTGTTCGACTACAAGCGCAGCGCCAAGGCCGTCAACTGGGGACACCTCTATCACGGGCTGGATATTCAGCTTCCGGTGTACCTGATGGCGCTGAAGGACCGGACGCTGAACGGGGTGCGGATCGACGAGCCCGCGGGGGCGTTCTTCATGCCGATCCTCGCGCAGCCCAAATCGAAAACGCTTTCCGAGGCCGACGGCGAAGCCGAGACGTTCGGCTACAAGGTCAAGGGGCTGTTTGTCGGCGAGGCGGCGGGCGGGCTGGACGGAAGTGCGCAGCAGTGGAGCCGGTACTACAACCTGTATGTGGACGGCGAGGGCGGCTGCTATAAATACTTCCGCAGCACCGGGGCACTGAATCGGCGGCAGTTCGAGCGGCTGATGGAGCATACGAAGGAGACGGCGGGTCGGCTGGCCGATCAGATCCTCGCGGGGGACGTGCGGATCGCGCCGTACCGCATCGCGCGGACAAGCCCGTGTTCATATTGCGACTACCGGGCCGTGTGCCGGTTCGACTGGCAGATCAACGACTATCGCCTGCTGGAGTCAGCGGGCAAGGCGGAGATGATGATGAAACTGGGAGCGATGGATGAAGAGTCCGCAGTGGACGCCTAATCAGCGGCTGGCGATTGAAACGGTCGGCCGCGATGTGCTGGTCAGCGCCTCGGCGGGCACGGGCAAGACGGCCGTGCTGGCCCAGCGCTGCGCGCAGCGGGTGCTCGATGAGCGGCGGCCCGTCGATGTGGACCGGCTGCTGGTGCTCACCTATACGGACGCGGCGGCCGAGGAGATGCGCAGCCGGATCGACCGGACGCTGCGCGGGCTGTGCCGGGGACCGGGGGCGGGGGCCTTGCGGCGACAGCTTCTGCTGCTGGATGCGTCGTGGATCAGCACGTTTCACTCGTTCTGCCGGCGGGTGATCGCCGAGCACTTCTACCTGCTGGACCTGAGCCCCCGGTTTTCGATCATCGACCCGGACCAGAGGCAGCTTCTCCAGGCGCAGTGCCTGGCGTCGGCGCTGGAGGAGGCGTGGGAGACGGAGGAACTGGCGACGGCGATGCGGGGGCTGTTCGATCAGCGCAATGTGCAGCCGTTTGCGCCGGGGAGCTTTGTCAACCAGCTCATCGATATCCAGGAGTTTCTGGAGAGTGTGCCGGACCGACAGGGCTTTTACGCAAACGCCTGCGGCGACGGGCAGGCAGCGCGGCTTGCCGAGGCCCAGCGGATGCAGGTGCTCCGGGCGCTGGAGACGATGCGGCGCAAGGTGACACACTCGCTGGAGCTGGACCGGGCCATTACCGGCGGCGATTGGCTGAGCGGATTTCTCGCGGAGAATTACCTGGCGTTTCTGGATCAATGTGCTCAGGCGGCGGATCGGCCGGAGGCGCTGCGCGATCTGATCCGGGAGGTTCGCTTCAGGAACTTTCCGCGACGGCCCAAGACGCTTGACGAGGCGACGGCGGACCTCGTAAAGGGACCCGCCAAAGCGGTGAAGGACGAACTGAAGGGGCTGCTGGATCTGGCGTGTCTGAATCCGCTGTATGAGCGGCGGGTGGCCCCGCACGCGGAGGCGCAGACGCGGACGCTGCTGCAACTGGCGCAGCGATACGAAGAGTGCTACCGCCGGGCGAAGGAGCAGCTTGGCGGGCTGGACTTTGCGGACCTGGAGCATTGGATGCTGCGGCTGCTGACGGAGCACCCGGAGGTGGGCGAGAAGCTACGAAGCCGCTTCGAGTATGTGTTCATCGACGAGTTCCAGGACATCAACGCCGTGCAGAAGCGGATTCTCGACGCGGTGCGGCGGCCGGACAACCTGTTCATCGTCGGCGACGTCAAGCAGAGTATCTACGCATTTCGTCGGAGCAAGCCGCAGATCTTCCTGGAGGCGCTGGCGCAGGCCGCGCCGGAGGCATCCGCCCCGGGGCCGCTGCGGGTGGACCTCGGTGAGAACTTCCGCTCGCGCCGGGAGATTCTCGACTTTGCCAACGCCGTGTTCGGGCGGATCATGTGCCGCGAGACGGCCTCGATGGAGTATGATGCGGGGGCGATGCTCCGGGCGGGGCTGGAGCCGGAGAGCAAGCCGGATCATCCCGCCGTGGAGCTGTTCATCCTCGAAGAGGAGGCGGCTGAGACGGACGACGGGGAGCCGGAAGAGGCCGAAAATGACGGTGCGCCGGCTCTGACCATTTCGGCTCTGCAGCGGCAGGCGGCGTTTATCGCAGGGCGGATTCGCGAGATCGTCGGCGCGGATACGGGGAGAGCGGAGTTTCAGATTTATGACAAGTCCGCGCAGTGCGTGCGGGATGTAACGTACCGGGATATTGTCGTGCTGATGCGGTCGGTGGCGCACCGGGCGCAGGAGTACACGGAGATTCTGCAACTGGCGGGTGTGCCGGTCAGCTCGCAGAGCTCGTGCGGGTATTTTGCGGCGACGGAGATCAGCGACTGCCTCTCGCTGCTCAAGGTGCTGGACAACCCGATCCGCGACATCGAGCTGGCGGCGGTGCTCCGCAGTGCGTTCTTCCGTTGTACGGACAGTCAGCTTGCAGAGATTCGACTCTTCGCCGACCGGCAGGAGCACAAAAACATCAGCTACTACGAGGCGCTGCGGCTGTATGCCGAGCGGGGACCCGACGGCGAGGGCAGGCGGAAGGTCCGGGCGGCGCTGGAGCAGCTTGACGCTTGGCGCGAGGCGATCCGCACGGGCTCGCTGTCGGAGGTGCTCGGGCGGCTGCTGGAGGAGACGGGGTATATCGCGTTCATGTCGGCGCTGCCCAACGGCCGCCAGCGGCGGGCCAATCTGATGAAGCTGCATGACCGGGCAATCCAGTTCGAGCACTTCGGCAGCGGGCCGCAGAGCACATCGCTGGCGCGGTTCGTCGAGTTTCTCGAAAAGCTGATGGATCAGCAGCAGGACTGGGCGCCGGCCCAGCCGGACAGCGCGGCGGAAAACGCCGTGCGGATTCTCAGCGTTCACCGCAGCAAGGGGTTGGAGTTTCCGGTGGTGTTTTTGGCGGAGCTGAACACGCCGTTTAACGTCCGGGACCTGGGCGAGGCGTGTCTGGTCGATGAGGACGCGCTGGGACTCAAGATCGTCGATCCGCAGAGCCGGGCGCTGCTGGCGACGATGGCCCACCAGGTGCTCTGCGACCGCAAGCGGCAGACGATGCTGGAGGAGGAGATGCGGATTTTGTATGTCGCTCTGACCCGGGCCCGCGAGAAGCTGATTCTCACGGCCTGCGGCCGGGAGGGACACTGCCGGCAGATTCTGGAGCCGGCGGCCCTGCGGCCGGGCGGACGGCCGCCGGCGTGGAAGCTGCTGGAGGTTCGCTGCGGTTTCGACTGGATTCTCCACGGCCTGAGCAACCAGCCGGGGCTGATGAAACTCTACGATTACGAGGTTCCTCCCGTCCCGGACGGCGGGTGCTTTATGGCCCGGCGGATCGGCCGGGAACGGCTCGATGAAATTACCCAATTTATCGAGGAGATCAAACGGTCCCGCAAACGCACCGTCCTGCCGGTCTTCGGCCGTGAGGTGCGCAAACAGGCCGAAGCCCTGTATGAACGGATTCAGGAGAATGTAAATTGGAAATATCCCAACCTGGCGGCGGCCTCCATCCCGGCCAAACTCTCCGTGAGCGAACTGGTCAAACAAGGTCGATCAGATGAAGGCGACTTTTTGGGTCGCGTCCCGGAGGCCCTGCTGGAAGGGGCCGGTGAAAAAACGGCGTCACCCTCGCAGGTCGGCACGGCAACCCACCTTGTATTATCCCGAATCGACCTGTCCGATGTCAGCGAGTCTTCGATTCGCGACCTTATTGATAAACTGGTTAAGGAGGGTCTGGTATCGCCAGCGGCGGCCGCCCAGGTTGACATCGGGCAAATTCTGGAGTATTTTGCGTCGGATCTCGGTCTGCTGGTCCGTCAGAATGCAGCGCAAGCTCTGCGGGAATGGCCGTTTACGTTTACCCTGCCCGCCTGCGAGCTCTACGGCGGCTCGTGCGAGGAAAGGGTGATTTTGCAGGGGATGATCGACCTGATTGTCCCGACGCCGGAGGGGCTGGTTGTGATCGATTTCAAGACGGATCGGGTCGGTCAGTCGGGCCTGGCCCAGCGGGTCGAACACTATACTCCCCAGCTTTACTATTACTGCCGTGCGGCCTCCGGAATCCTGAACAAGCCCGTTTGCCGGGCGTATTTATATTTCTTATCTCTCGGCGCTGCAAATCAGATTGCGATGGGCTGACGCTTGACAATCCCGGCCGCTTTTGCGATACTGTGTGCCTTGTTTTTCAGTACCGCTTCGGCGGCTGAAGGGATGAGAGCGGAGAACAAAAAAATAACTATCGGAGAACCGAATGAAAGCTTCAGAGATGAAGAAGGGCCAGACCGTCAAGATCGACGGGACCCTTTACGTGATCGTGGATTTTCAGCATGTCAAGCTCGGCAAGGGCGGGGCGGTCTATCAGACCAAGTTCAGGAATCTGACCGACGGCGGGATTCGCGATCAGCGGATTCGAGCGGAGGAGACGATTGAGGAGGCGTACCTGGAAAAGCGCAAGTTCGAGTACCTGTACTCGGCGGGCAGCGAGCACTACCTGATGGACCTGGAGACGTATGACCAGATCATGCTCGATGACGAGGCGTTCGGGGACGGGCCCAAGTACCTCAAGCCCAACATGCAGCTTCTGGTGAGCATGTACCAGGGCAAGCCGGTGGTGGTGGACCTGCCCAACACGGTCGATCTGAAAGTGACGGATACGGCCCCGGAAATCAAGGGAGCGACGGCGACCAACCAGTACAAACCGGCGACGATGGAGACGGGGCTGGTGGTGCAGGTGCCGCCGTTCGTCAAGGTCGGCGAGATGATCCGCATAGATACCCGCACGGGCGAGTATATAACGCGGGTAAAGGATTAAATCGTTCTAAACTAAGGGAGCCTGAATGAACGTATGGACCCAATTAAGCATTGATTATGCCAATCAAAGGTCTTATCTTGACGATCTGTTTCAGATTTATCCCACAATCCCTGAGGGAATACGGGACATCAATGAAGAAAAGTGGGCATTAGTTGAAAAAGCGTTCAATTGCCGAGATAATAATACGCTTCTGAGAACGCTTCTATCGCTTGATCTCTTCCCGATCAAAGACAGTTACATTGCATATTTAAGGAGGGATAGGTCGGCGATTGAGCGAAATCCAAGAACGATTAATCGGATTTGTGGCAGGCTTTATGAAATCGGACTTGACAAGATTTTAGAAAGGTGCAGTGAGCCCAAAGAAACAAATCGCCAAATTGGACCCATGTTTCGCGCGTGGTTAAGAAGAAAGACACTTGGAATTGCACCTGTTAATTTAGCACAATTTACTGCCAATGAAAAAGACGCGGTTTTAGATGCAAGCGATGCTGCAATGATGCAGTTTGCAAAACTTAAGTTGGGTTATAATCACAACAAGGGACTTGACTTCGTGGCAAGGTTTAAGGGCAAATATATTATTGGAGAGGCAAAATTCCTCACAGATTTCGGTGGACATCAAAATGCCCAATTTAATGATGCCATAAGCACTTTGCAGGCAAAGAATGTTAGAGCGATAAAAATTGCCATTTTGGATGGAGTACTCTATATCAAAGGAAGAAATAAAATGTATAACGATATAACTGAAACTTACAAAGATTGCAATATTATGAGTGCTTTGGTTTTACGGGATTTCCTGTACCAGGTTTAGACCGATGAAAAACTTACTTATCAAGGCGGATAATATTCAAGGTCTCAAATACCTTTTAGAAAATAAAGGGCTAAAAAGAAAAATAGACCTCGTCTATATTGATCCTCCCTTCGCAACGGGGGGTAATTTTACTATCACAGACGGCAGGGCATCTACAATCAGCAATTCAAGGAATGGTGATGTTGCATATTCGGACAGACTTATCGGTAAAGATTTTATTGAATTTCTAAGACAGCGATTGCTTTTAATCAGGGAGTTATTGTCTGATCAAGGTTCAATTTATTTGCATATTGACTACAAAATCGGTCACTATGTAAAAGTTATGATGGATGACGTTTTTGGGATAGAGAATTTCCGAAATGACATTACAAGAATTAAATGTAATCCGAAAAATTTCAGCCGGCTCGGTTATGGAAATATTAAGGACTTGATACTTTTTTACACTAAGTCTGAACGTCCTGTGTGGAATGAACCCAAAGAAGCATATACAGAACAGGATATTGAAAAGTTGTTTTCCAAAGTAACCGAAACGGGCCGACGATACACAACGGTGCCGATTCATGCTCCGGGTGAGACTCAGAACGGCCGTTCGAATCAGCCGTTTAAAGGAATGATGCCACCCAAGGGCCGACACTGGAGAACAGACGTTCAGACACTTGAACAATGGGACAAGGACGGGCTGATTGAATGGTCCTCGACGGGCAATCCACGAAAGATAATTTTTGCGGATGAAAGAGAAGGCAAACGAGTACAGGATATTTGGGAATACAAGGACCCTCAATACCCTGACTATCCGACAGAAAAAAATTCCGATATGTTAGACTTGATTGTTCGTACCTCGTCGAATGTGGATAGTATCGTTTTAGACTGCTTTTGTGGGTCAGGAACTACATTAAAAGCGGCACAAGTCAATGGTAGAAAATGGATAGGTATCGATCAGTCGGACAAAGCAATTGAAGCTACTATGAAAAAACTTGAACCGTTCAATGAGGGGCTTTTTGCAGCGAACTCTGGCTACGATTTTATTGACTTGAAGAATTTTACAAATGAGCTACAGAGCGTCTAAACAATATAGGTAGAATAGCAGAAAATGGCAGGTACATTCAATCAGTGGCTGGTAAAAATCTTCGGGTCGCGCAACGAGCGGCTGGTCAAATCGTATATGCAGACGGCGCTGGCGGCGGGCGCGTTCGAGGCGAAAGTGCAGGCGCTCAGCGACGAGCAGCTTCGGGCGAAGACGGCCGAGTTCAAGGACGCTCTGGCCTCGGGCCGGCGGCCGGAGGAGATTCTGCCCGAGGCGTTCGCCGTCGTGCGGGAGGCGGCCCGGCGGAACATCCAGCTTAGACACTACGATGTCCAGCTTGTCGGCGGCAATGTGCTCTACGAGGGCAAGATCGCCGAGATGGCCACGGGCGAAGGCAAGACGCTGGTGGCGACGCTGGCGGCCTACCTGGTGCACCTGACCGGCCGCCACGTTCACATCATCACCGTCAACGACTACCTGGCCAAGCGCGACGCGGAGTGGATGGGGCCGGTCTATCAGGCGCTGGGGCTGACGGTCGGGGCGATTCAGGCGGACATGGATACGTCCAGCCAGGAGCGCAAGGACCAATACGCCTGCGACATCACCTACGGCACGAACAACGAGTTCGGCTTTGACTACCTGCGCGACAACATGAAGATGTCGCTGGAACAGATGGCCCAGGGACCGCTGGAGTACGCGATCATCGACGAGGTGGACTCGATCCTGATCGACGAGGCGCGAACGCCGCTGATTATCTCGGGCCCGGCGTTCGACGACACGAGCCGCTACAAGAAGGCCGACGCGGTGGCGCGGCAGCTCATCGCCCTGCAGAGCGGCTATACGAATCTCAAAAAACACATCGACAATCTCGAAAAGACCATCGCCGGCGCCAAGGGCGAGATCGCCGAGGCGAAGAAGACCAAAGACACCGCCCGCATCGAGAAGGCCCAGAAGCTCATCGAGGAGAAGGAACAGCAGCTTGAGCAGGACAAGGCGCGGCTGGAGGGCATGACGCAGTATTACGAGATCGAGGAGGACCGCAAGTCGGTGCACCTGACGCACGAGGGGATCGGGGCGGCCCAGGAGATCGCGGGCGTCGGCTCGTTCTTCACCGGCTCGAACATGGAGTGGCCGCACATGCTGGAGCAGGCGCTGCGGGCCCACACGGTCTTCGAGCGGGAAAAGGACTACGTCGTCATGGACGGCAAGGTAATCATCGTCGATGAGTTCACCGGCCGGCTGATGCACGGGCGGCAGTGGTCGGACGGGCTGCACCAGGCGGTCGAGGCCAAGGAGAACGTCAAGGTCAAGGAGGAGACCCAGACGCTGGCGACGGTGACGCTGCAGAATTTCTTCAAGCTCTATGACCGCATCGCGGGGATGACCGGCACGGCGGCGACCGAGGCCGACGAGTTCATGAAGATCTACAAGCTGGAGGTGGTCGTCATCCCGACGAACCGCCCCTGCATCCGCGACGACCGCAACGACGTGATCTACAAGACGATGCGGGAGAAGTTCAACGCAATTGTCGATGAGATCAACGAGACCAGCCGGGCCGGGCGGCCGGTGCTGGTGGGCACGGTGAGCATCGAGAAGAGCGAGGCGATCTCGCAGGCGCTGACGAAGCGATACGGGATCGAGCACGAGGTGCTCAACGCCAAACAGCACGCCCGCGAGGCGGCCATCGTCGCCAAGGCGGGCCAACAGCACACGGCGCGGGACGGCTCGATCCGCGGCAATGTGACGATTGCGACGAACATGGCGGGGCGCGGCACGGACATCAAGCTGGCGCCCGGCGTGGCCCAGATCGGCGGCCTGCACATCGTGGGCACCGAGCGGCACGAGTCGCGGCGGATCGACAACCAGCTTCGCGGCCGGGCCGGCCGGCAGGGCGACGCCGGCTCGAGCGTGTTCTTCCTGTCGTTCGACGACGACCTGCTGCGGATCTTCTCGCCGGACTGGATCGTCAAGGCCCTGGCCATGACCGGCTGGGAGGAAGGCATGTCGATTGAGCACCGCCAGATCAGCAAGGGCATCGAGCGGGCGCAGAAGAAGGTGGAGGAGCGCAACTTCGAGATTCGCAAGAGTCTGCTGGAGTACGACGAGGTGATGGACTACCAGCGGCGGATCTTCTACTCCCGCCGCCGCAAGCTGATCGAGGGCAAAGAGCTGCGCGAGACGATCCAGGAGATGATCGATTCGACGCTGCGCCAGGCGGTCGATAAGATGCTCGACGAGCTCTATCCCTGCCGGTGCATCGCGGAGTGGGCGCGGAGCGAGTTCAACGTCGAGATCGACGCCGCCCGCCTCCAGGGCATGGAGGCGGCCGAAATCGAGGAGCTCATCAAGGACCGCGCCAAAAAGAACGTGATCGACGAGATCTCCACCAGCCTGGGCGAGTACCTCGAGGAGTACGACAACCCGCAGACGTGGAAGCTCGACGAGCTGAGCCGCTGGGCCATGAGCGCGTTCAAGGTCAGTCTGTCAGTGAGCAAGATGCGCCAGATGACGGCCGAGGAGATCGAGCGGCAGCTCGACGAGGCCGCCTGCGAGCAGGTTGACCGGAAGGACGCCTCCCGGCTGGCGGAGCTGCTGCGGGAGGATCACGGCCTGCGCACGCTGCAGACCTGGGCCAAGGGCAAGTTCGCCGTCGAATTGGGCGAGGAAGAACTGAAGAATAAGCCGCCCCAGGCGATTGAAAAACTGCTCCGCGAGAAGGTGGACGCGATGTACGCCCGCCGCGAGATCGAGTACCCGGTGGAGTTCGCGATGGACATGGCCTACGGGCCGCAGGGGGCCAACGTCTATGGCTTCGGGGCGCTGGCCGAGTGGGCCAACCGCCGCTACCACGCGGGGCTGACGGCGGAGAAGATTCAGGAGTCCAGGCCGGAGGCGATCTATCAGGAGCTGCTGGAGCTGAGCCGCCTCTACCATGACGGCCGGCTCGCGGAGGAGGTCCGAGCCCAGGTCAGTCAGGCAACCTCCATGGAGGCGCTGGCCGAGTGGGCCAACCGGGCCTATGACGCCGCGCTGAAGGCCGATGAGCTCCGGGACCCGGTGCAGGCGGAGGCGCTGATTTTGGAGAAGGCCAATGTGTTTTACCGGCGGGAGCTGACGGACCTGGAGCGGTACGTGCTGCTGCAGATCTTCGACTCCACGTGGAAGGACCACCTGTACGCGATGGACCATCTCAAGGAGAGCATCATGCTGCGGGCCTACGCGGAGAAGGACCCGAAGGTCGAGTACAAGCACGAGGGCTACCGCATGTTCAACGAGATGCTCGACGCGGTGGAGGACAAGGTGACGGACGTGATCTTCCGGGTGAAGCTGGACCCGGGGGCGCGGGCGCGGAGCGTGTGGAACGTCAGCCAGGTGCAGCATCAGAACATGGGGCAGTTCGAGATGGACCAGCGTCAGCGGGCGGCCGCCCAGGCGCCCAAGGGCGAGCAGAAGACCAAACCGATTCGCATGGAGTCGCCCAAGGTGGGGCGCAACGATCCGTGCCCCTGCGGCAGCGGCAAGAAATACAAAAAATGCTGCGGGGCCAACGCCTGAGTCGATCCGGAGCTTTAAACGGCATTAAAAAAGAGCTTACTCCTTCCGAGTAAGCTCTTCTTCGTAAAAGGGCTAAGATGACTTTTCTTAGCGGTTTCTTTTACGAATCACCAGTCCGCCGAGGACAAGTAAAATCGGTGTCGCCGGCCCGGGGATCAGCGTCAGGGCCGGCTTGTTTTTCATTCTCTTTTCTCCAAACTGCCGGATTCGAAAAAGCCGGCGGGCGGCATCAGGCCGCCCGCCTTGCGTCTTACGGAAGATTCATCCGCCCGAATCCTTCATCGGATCTTAAGGGCACACTAAGCTGGTGCAGTTCAGCCAGCCCTCAGCGAATGTGACAAAGTCCGCCAGCGTAACGAAGCAGTCGCCGTTGAAGTCGGCGGCATGCGCCTTATAGGTGGGCATCTTCTGGGCCGCATCGCACGGGTTGTATCCCACGTAGATCTGGACGGTATCGGTGCCCTCCAATTCCGTATCATTGGCGGCCAGTTGGAACTCGTAAAAGCCGGGCGTGACCAGGTTCACGGTCGTCTCCAGGACATTGGCCGGACTGATAATGACCGGCTCGGCGCCTTCGGGTCGGCTGGTCTCGGTCCAAAGCACGGTTTCCGTTCCGACGGGCAGGCCGTCGTCGTCGTAGCTGCCGCTGAGCGTGACCTCGACGCCCGCATCGCCGTAATTCAGTTGCAGCCGGGGACGATAGGACGGATCGCTGTTTTCCTTGGAGGCAATCCCGTATCCTCGATCGTTGCCGTCTTCGCAGGCCACAATAAAGGTAACCAGACCGCCATCGGCGATGCGGCTCTGCAGGAACGCATCGAGTGCAGTGCCGGTAATGGTGATCCAGTCGTTTGCGATCACCTCGGAAATTCCCTCGACATTATCGTCCAGATCGGTGACCCGACCGCTGGCGATGGCCGCGTCCATGGGGACTACCTCGTTCCATTCCGCTCCCGGAGTCACATCGCCGCTTCTCGTCAGCGTGGCTTCACTCCAGTTTTGCGGAGTGTTGCCGGAGACGTTGTTGAGGCCGTGCAGAGCGAATCGGCCGTTGTTGATGCCGTCATTGCGGGAGCCGGCGACTTTTCGGAGCGTCAGGGTTGCATTCTTGACCTCCTGGGGGTCCATCGCGGACAGCGCAGACAGGTCAAACTGGATATAGCCCACGCGGTCAATTGAACCGCCGCGAACATCCACGTATACCTCCGAGCCGTACACGCCGGAATCGCGCAGGTAGGTGTCGTTGCTGCTGGTGGTATCGACGACGGCGCCGCCCGCGACCCAGACGTACTGATCTGCGCCGGCATTGACGGTCGGAGCGGCATTGTTGGTGTTGAAGGACCAGACCTTACCCTTGACCAGTACCGGATCGCGGCTGGTGTCATACACATCCACTCTCCAGTAATAGTTCTTGTAGACATCGAGGGTCGGCATGGCCACGGAGCTGCCTTCTACTCCCGCTTGCAACAGCGTCATCCCCCAATTGGGCAGCAGGGTATTGGGTTCGCTGTCGCTGAAGTACACGTCGCAGGAAATTTCGCCGCTGGGCAGGTTCGGTTCGGGAAGGGTCCAGCTTAATTCGGAATACTCACCGACCATCACTTTGACCAGGTTTGCCGGACTGGGATTGGAAGCCCGTTTGACGGGATAGCCGTTGGGCAGGGTGAGGGTCGGCGGAATGAGAGCATCGGCTCTCTCTTTGGAGGCGATTTCATTTTCATTTTCGCCGGTGCCCACAAAGAGGAATGTCACTAAGCCGTTGGTGTCCCTTTTAAGGAAATCTTCGAGAGGCAGGGCCAGCGGAGTGGTCGAGAACTGATTGGGTTCCGGGGTCCCCGGTGTGGACATTGTTCCCAGCAATTCCGTCATGCTTTCATCCAGGAGGATATTTCCCGCTGTTGTGGAAAGCACACCGGCGGCATTACTGTAACTCGTTGTGGCTTCATTCCAAAAGTCCGCGGCTCCATCTTTCAGTCCATAGACATTGACTGTTTTTACGCCGCCTTTTTGATAGGTCAGCGCAAACGTCATGAAGGCACTGTTAGGATCTCCATCGACTCCGTTCAGGTCAAAACGGATATAGCCCGTTTTGGACCGTGTGCCGAGCAGTTGACGGAAGGCCCGTATCCGGATGTCGGTGCCGTGGGTCGAAGTGGCACTTTCCTGATCATCGTTGGTCAGATAAGTGTCGGCCCCCATGCCGTCGGCCGTGGTGACGGCCACTTCTGCCCGAGCCACGAGCCCGAGCGTGCAGAGAATCATTAAAACTACCCATACTGTACTTCTCATAACGTGTCCCTCCAAAAAAGTTAATAAAAAATGTCTTACCCGTTCCGGGATTTTACACGTTTTTTCCGTTTGATTTATTTACTCTAGGGCCTCAATGACTTCCCGCCACAACAGCGGGTCCTCCATGGGGTCCCTGTTTTCGGCATAGACTTTTGCCAGCAGCGGATCCCGCTGAAAGGTGACGCTGCCGTCGGAATACAGCATATTGACCCCGACATAGCCGCCGCGCCGATGAGAGGCGCGGATTGGGTTCTGGGTGACGTCCAGGCACAGGGAGCGGCTCGGATGCGTCTCACTGAGCCGCTTGGCGATGGCCGGGAAGGACCGGGTTCCGATCTTCATCTGCGCCTTTGCCGACTGAGGCAGATAGGAATAACTGACCCGGATGCGGCCCCCGACCTGG
Organism: Anaerohalosphaeraceae bacterium; assembly: GCA_050309685.1. Classification (GTDB taxonomy): domain Bacteria; phylum Planctomycetota; class Phycisphaerae; order Sedimentisphaerales; family Anaerohalosphaeraceae; genus JBNRMP01. Next base: position 70,758 of record JBNRMP010000014.1, on the reverse strand, counting down.
TTCTGCAGGTCCCCTTCATTCGATGAGGGCCATTGTGCGGGGCCGCCGTACCAGTCATAGGCAAAGGGCGTTCGCTTGTTGCTCGGGCAGTAAAAGAGATCGGCGGCGGCGTCCTCCGTTACCAGATCTTCTTTTACGAGGATCGCCAGGTTAAAGACTCTAAAAATATTGACCGACGGATTGTGTTTCCGCATGGCGTCCTTGACCCGTTCCATCAACGGCACGCTATCGTCAATATTCAGAAACATATAGCTGGCGGCTCCGGTGAGATGGCTTTCTCCATAGTAATTATTGTTATAGTAGGGGATGGGAAGATAGCCGTCGTTCCGATCGGCGTAGAGTATCTGGAACTGACCGATGTTCCTGAGGTTGTTGGCGCAGAGGAACCGCGCGGCGTGTTCTTTGGCCATTTTCAGCGACGGCAGCAGAATGCTCAGCAGCAGGGCGATAACGGCGATGACCACCAGCAGCTCGATCAGCGTAAACGCCGCCGTCTTTCTGAAGCCCCGGAGGGGCCGCCCGTTTGTGGTTTGTCCGTCATGTCTCATGGATTCTTCCTCATCATCGTTATTTGAGCACCAGGACCGGGTTTACGAATACGCACAGGTCATGGCCGATTGCGTGTCGGTCCAGCTCGAGTTCCAGCGATCCCCCGTCCGTGGTAACCAGGGTCAGAAAACGGTCGCTCTCGTCGAGCGCGACCTCGATCGGTTCTTTCATCTCGGGCAGCAGGGCCCGGTGATAGCGGACTTTGCCGTCCGCCAGCACCCAGAACTCGGCGCGGCTCGGGACCGGTTTGTCGCGCACGGACTTCATGATGCCGATCGTCGATTGAAACCGGGAGAGCCGGATGCCGGGCCACTGACGGCGAACCTCGTTGAGATCGAAGGTAATCCCGGCGTTGGCATGCATGTAAAGGATCAGGTCGTCCCCGGCGGCGAAGCCGTTGGGATCGGGATCGTCCGAAGACGGATCGGAACGCTTGACGCACAGGTATTCAAGATCGGTGCAGGCGATGTCGGAATAAAAGTAGCCGGAAGTGACCGGGCATTGCGCGAATCGATCCCTCTCCGATGTGACGATCTGAGGGGTGGACCCGTCAGGCACGAAGACGCCGTCAAGGAAGGGGTTTCGAGAGACCGGGTTGTACCTGTTGGAGCTGGGCCGATATCGCTCCAGGGAGGGCTCTTCTCCGTCCCGGCTGGAGGGGTTGATGCCGGTATTGAGCCGCCCGGTCCCCATCCCATTGCCGCCGCCGACCATATCCGCCAGACTCAGAACCCGGTCGCCCCTCCAGACCAGGCCCAGGTCGGGATCGATCTGCTGAACGAACATTTTGCGGCAGGGTTCGATGTCCGTGACCCGGCCGTCGAAGTGACTCACCCGCATTGCCTTGCCGGCGGGCACTTCCCGGGTTTTCTGGGGCTTGTTTTTACCTCCCGTAATAAGGACGGTGTTGCCCTTGAAAACGTGGAGTTCCGTTTCTCCCCGCGTATCGGTATGGACGCCGAACTCGGTCCCGAGGTCGATGATCTTCGAGCTGCCCGTTTGAATGCTGAATCCGCTGCCGCCGGCGGGCACACGGGCATAGGCCCGGCCGTAGTCCAGGTAGATCTCGTCGGGGCTGCGGAAGTAGAAACCCGCCGGCGCCTCCAGGACGATGTTGACTCCCTTGTCGGATTCCAGTTCGAGCACGCCCTTCTGGATATGGAAGGACTCGGAGGAGACCGGCAGGCGGAGCCCCTTGTGCAGCGGCAGGGAGGCCGACCATTCGGCGTTGACGGCGCCGACCACCGTGGCGACCTCGAAGGAGACCCGGGGATTGAAATGGATGTAGGCGAGCAGGACAAAGAAGGCGGCCAGGGAGATTGCAAAGGTGATGATCGAGAGCTTGGAACTCCGATACGGCTGGCTTTCGATCACGACCTTCTCGATGACCTTCCGGGGCTTCTCGGGCGCCGGGATTTCCAGAACCTCGGCCCGTTTCTCATAGTCGCCGAGGACCTGGAGCATTTCTAATGTCAACGGCGACTCGGCGGCATCGGAGTCGGCCGGGTCGTGATCGGCCCGCTCCGCCTGTTCCGAGGGAGTATGTTTGACGGCCGCCTGCAGATTGCACAAATCCGTGCACAGGTAGATATAGTCCAGGTAATACCCCTGGGCCTCGGGGCTCCGCCGGAGGAGCTCATCGAGTTCGCGGAATTCCTCTTCGGTGATGATTTCATCCCGGAGGGCCCCGCAGAGGGTGAAAAGCCGATTTAATTCTTCCCGGTTCATGGCTAAGCAATTTCTCCTTCCGCCATCGTCCGACGAATGCACAGCAAGAGTTTGGCATGGATTTTATTGAACAGGCGGTAGAGGGTGTACGGCTCCTTGCCCGTTTGCAGGGAGACCCGCTTGGTCGATCCGCCCGGCTCATACCGCATCTGGATCAGGGTCAGTTCGCCGGCCTGAAGCTTTTTAAGACACTGTTGGAGAATCGATAAACGCTTGTCGATATTCTGGACCTTGCTGGAGCTTTTCTCGGCAAGCTGCTCCAGCGTGTCTTCGCTGAAGTAAAATTTGTCCTTCTTTCTTGACTTGCGGTAATTAAGGACCTGGATATACGCGATTTTCAGGGCCCACGCTGAAAAATTGGTCCCCTTTTCGAACTGGTCAAATTTGGACCACATGACGGCGGCCGTTTCCTGGATGATGTCATCGACGTCCGACCAGTGGGGAACCAGGGCTCGGACGTAGCCGTAAAGCCGCCTTTCGTTGGCAAGGTACAGCTTTATGAAGAGCTGATAATCGTGAGAATTTTTACGGTCTTCCGGCATAGGTGGCGTTATCCCATAACACGACTATATAACCGCTTTCGAATGGGATATAGACCGAGAATAAATTTTTTATAGGAAATTTCGAAAAAAATTGTTTTTTTCGAGGTTAAAGCGGCTGGGCGGCGGGGAGTTGACGGACAAATTTTCGCCGGCGCGCCCGGATGTGCTTAAAGGTTTTGCGAAAGTGGAAGCCGTAAATGCTGAATGCCACCGCCTGACGGAAGCGCCAGGGATGGGGCAGCGTTCTCAGGAGCAGTTTCCAGTAGTACCACGCCCCTCGGCTGAAGATGCCGATATGCCAAGTCGACTTCAGGAGCGCCTGAATGTCCCGATACCGAAAATAGGGTCTTGTTTTCTCCGGCACCCGGTAATGCTCCAGGAATCGGACGATCCTTTTATAATAGTGCCGGGGCGAGTAGATGGTCCGGACGACCCGTTCGTACCCGCTGAGCAACTGCCGAAGGTCCATGCGTGGACGGAAGTTGATGGAACAGTCGGTGTTATCGCCGGTGGGGATACATGCCAGCCGGTTCTCCTGCTGAAGACGCTTGTAGAGCCGGGTGCCCCTTGGGGCGTTAAGCAGGCCGACCATTGCCATGACGATGCCGCTTTGCTGGATAAAATGGATAAGGTTGTCGAAGATTTCCGGCCGGTCGCTGTCAAAGCCGAGAATAAAGCCGGCCTGGACCTCGATTCCCGCCTGCTGAATCTTCCGGACGCAGGCGATCAGATCCCGCCCGAGATTCTGCCGTTTGCGGCACTCGGAAAGCCCTTCCGGGCTGGGAGTCTCGATGCCGACAAAGACGCAGTCGAACCCCGCCCGCCCCATCATCGCCATAAGCTCGTCATCGTCGGCCAGGTCGATGGAGGTCTGTGTGTTGAAGGTAAATGGATAATTTTTGTCTTCCATCCACTTAATCAGGGAGGGCAAAAGGTCTTCCTTGAGGTGTTTTTTACGTCCGATAAAGTTGTCGTCCACAAAAAAGACCTCCCGCCGCCAGCCGAGGCGATAAAGGGTCTCCAGTTCGGCCAGTATCTGCGGCGTCGTCTTGGTGCGGACGCTGTGCCCGAACAGCCGGGTGACGTCACAGAAATCGCAGTCATAGGGGCAGCCGCGGGAATACTGGACGCACATGAGGGCGTAGCGGCTCATGTCCGCCAGGTCCCAGCGGGGGATCGGACTGTCCGCGAGGTCGGGCCGTTGGCGGCTGGTATAGTACGGCTGGGCAGCGCCGTCGGCCAGGTCGCGGAGGAAAGCGGGCAGGGTAACCTCGGCCTCCTTCATGATGATATGATCCACCATGGGGTAGAGTTCGGGAACGGCGTTGAACAGGGGACCGCCGGCGACAATGCGGGTTTGCCGTTGGCGGCAGCGGTCGATGACCTCCTCGGCGGAGGCACGCTGGATGAACATGCCGGTGAGAAATACCATGTCGGCCCAGTCGATGTCCCGGTCGCGCAGGGGGGCGGTGTTCATGTCAATGAGCCGGAGCTGCCAGTCTTTGGGGAGCATGGCCGCCACCGTCAGGAGCCCCAGCGGCGGCATCAGGGCTTTTTTGGAGATAAAACGCAGGGCATGGCTCAGACTCCAGAAGGTTTTGGGGGCTTTCGGGTTGACAAGCAGCACCTTCATCCTGTTTCCTTTTTCATCGCGGTTGCCTCAATAAGTTTACGATAGCGTAAGATATCCCCGGGGAGAGGTAGGGAAAGGACGAAAAACGGGTTAGGAAAGTCCTTGAATTTTTTTGACAGGATCGGTCAAACGGCTTATTTGCGGATGGCTTTGGGTGAAAATAGAGGAAGAACTGCTTGCAGAGAGCGGCGTAATAGGGTATAGTATAAGGAGTAAATTTGCGTTTTTTGACAAGTTCAGGGGGCGAAAGGCTTCGACCGGACAGGTAGAAGGTCAGGCTGCATGTGCAGGATGGCGGTTGGCCTGCCTAATCATCCGCTGCAACCAATAACTGGCAACTACCAGTATGCAATGGCTGCCTAATTAAGGCGCCCGCTTTGCTTGTTCTCGCCCGTGGGACAGGCCAAAGCGACGACCAGCGGGCTGGCTCGAGGGCGCGTTCGCGGCCCGAGGGCGAGACCTTAGCGAACTAGCGAAGACAAGAGTCTGTCGTTTGACGCTTGCCGGAGCGAATGACAAAAAAACGACTAAACATGTAGAAGTCTGCCCGGAAATGTCTCGGGACGGGGGTTCGAATCCCCCCGCCTCCAGTTTTTACCCATCACAACCCCTTAGATTGGTGAGCATTTCAAAGTTTTACTCGCCCATCTGATGCGTTTAACGCTTTAGGCCTCCGGCATCATGTATTTCAATAAATGCCCAGGTAATACAGGAGTATTGCATGAACACGATAAAGACGGTTTTACGAAGACATCCTTGATGACGATACCAGTGATCCCAGTGCGATAAACTCCATGCTCGTCAGAGCATGTTTTTACAATCCGCCAACTTATTTATCGGAAAAGTCCTATCTTCTTCATACCGGATACAATCAGCAAAACCGGATTATTTGAGTATGTTTTTCAGCAGCCGGTAGGTCAAAACACAAAAGTTAACCGGACCGTCATATTTTTTACTTTAAAAAAAGCAGAGATGTGTCCTTTAGATATGAACGAAAGATTTAAGTGAGGCCAAATTGGAAAAAGAGACAGAAAAAATCCAGCAATTTGTCAGTTTCTTTACCTCTCATCAGGGGAGAATCTACTCTTTTATTCTTTCGCTGGTTCCAAATTTCAATGAAGCGGATGACATCATGCAGGAAACAAGCAAGATGATGTGGGTCAAATTTGATGAATTTCAGCGGGGGACGGATTTTGTCGCCTGGGGGATTAAGATTGCCCATTTCCGCATTCTTGAATTTCGCCGAAATAAAAAAGCACTGCAAAAAATACAATTTACTGATGAACTAACACAGGACTTGAAAGATAAATCTGAAAAAAGACAGGATATGTCTAAGGAATATTTAAAGTTTCTGAAAGATTGCATCCGCAAACTGAGTCTGCCGGATCAGGATTTGATTCTGCTGCGCTACCAGCAGAATCTGAAAGTTAAGGATATTTCGTTGCGTTTTGGTAAGTCTGTTCAGAGCGTCTATCAAAATATGGCACGGATACAGGAACTGTTGCTTTCCTGCGTCAAAAAGAGCGCTTCAGTGGAAGGTTAGCATACATGGATTTTCAAACGAAAAAAGAGATCCGCTATTGCCTAAACCTCGCCCTTGAGGGTCTTATTTCCGACAAGGAATATATTCGCCTGAACCAACTGCTGGCGAACGACAGAACCGCTCAGGATTACTATCTTGAACTTCTGGACATTAATTGCGCCCTTCGCCAGTTGGACTGGACATCTAAAATTCTGCCGCTCACGGGTGTAAACTCCTTCGATGAGGATGTATGGGTCTCTCTTGCCAGCCACGAGCAAAACGCCCCCGCCATTGAGGTCGAGAAACCGGAGACGCCATTGACAGAGTCGATCAGACCGCTCCGATCCGTCGAATGCAAGAGAAACCCTGCCAATCGGACGCCACTGATTATTGTGATAACTTCACTGGCAGCGTTGTTGTGTTTTATGGTCTATCTGCATTCTCTTCCCGAAGTGTATACGGAACCCACGGCGGTGCTGCGGGACAGTGATAATGCCCGCTGGGCGAATTCGGCCTTGTCGCTGGAATCGGGGGATATGATCATGAACACCGACAAGACGCACGTGCTGCTGTCAGGGGCGATCAAAATTGAAACCCTGCTCGGTCCCGAGGTGATCATTGAAGGGCCCGCCCAGTTCGAATTTCCCGAGAAGGACAAGGTTAATCTCCATTCCGGCCGCCTGTATGTGAAGGTGCCTAAGAATGCCATTGGGTACACAGTGGCGACTCCCTCCTTCAGCGTGATTGACCTAGGTACAGAGTTTGGCGTGAAAGTTGATGTGGACGGGACCTCGGTTGTGCACATGTTCAGCGGAAAAGCCTCGCTGGTTTCGGGGACACAGGGGCAGACCCGGGAAAGCCAAATTTTGACCAAAGGAACGGCCAGACGGATTTTGGCATCCAGCGGGCAGATTGAGGACATCCCGTTCAATCCTACCACTTTCATTCAGGAACTGAATACCCGAAGGAAGGTCGTTTGGCGGGGTGAGCCAATCAGCCTGGCGGATATTGTCGGAGGCGGAAATGGATTGGGGACCGGCATCGGCAAATCTTATCTGGATCCTAACGATACGTCGTGGCGAATAATAACGGGAGATAGAAAGGAAGGCAGCCAAACCTTAGAATCAACTTATCGGCCCGTTTTGTCCAACGCCTATATAGACGGGTTGTTTGTTCCCAATGGAGAGGATGGGCCGATTGAGATCACCTCATCGGGGCACTATTTTCAAGAGGTTCCTATTACCTCCGGCCGATACTGGTATGGCGTGATCTGTTGGCAGGAGCAAATGTGGGGACGATCGATAATGTTGGATGGGATGGTCTATGGGACATCACAACGGCCGGCACTACTCATGCATTCCAATATCGGAATCACGTTTGATCTGGAAGCAATTCGGCGGGATTTACCCGGCGGCTCCATTACGGAATTTTCCAGCCTTTATGGGCTTTCGGATGCATACGGCAGGAAAGATATCCAGCCGTATGCGGATTTTTGGGTTCTGGTTGACGGGCAGCTTAAATTCAGCCGGCGAAATGCAACGATTGGACAGACGGGGACGATCCGGATTCCGTTATCAGAGTCTGATCGTTTTCTGACCTTAATTACAACCGAGGGTGAGAAGAACGTTCTGAAAGATAATAAAAGTCCGATTTTTAACGACTGGTGTGTATGGGGGAATCCTGTTTTAAAGATTGAATAATAAGTGTGAAGTGTGAACTGTGAAGTGTGAAAGTCGGGCACATGGCCCTCAAAAAATTGTTTTTAGAGAATTCTTTTGCAAGGAGTAAAAGATGAGATCATTGATGGTTTTACTGACAGTGCTGGCTATGGCTCCCGGTATTTATGGCGCCTGCAACTGGAGCGATAGTGGCAGCGATCATCTCTGGAGCAATCCGGATAATTGGACTTTGGACAGCACTCATCGTCCACCTCTTCATTCGGATACGACGTTTATCCGATATGCGGATATGGTTGAAGGCGGTCAGGGGCCGGTGATCCAGGACGGAATAAATGCCGCCGTCCGAAATTTGTCTGTGGAGGTCGGCAGCGGGGACCTGATTGAGCTGACGATGACCGGCGGAACGCTGACAATTTACAGCCCAGGCGCCACAAACTGCTATTTTCGTTTAGGAGGGGGCACCAGCAGCGGCAAGGCCGTTTTCAATATGAGCGGAGGTGTACTGAGGGTCGATCAAGATAACGGGGCCGATGGATACCTTCGCGTCGGGTATGGTTATACCGCCGAGATGTATATGTCCAATGACGCGACCGTGTATGCGCTGTCCCTGCTGATTGCCGGTGATACGGACAGTTTTGTTGATTTGAGGGACAATGCTCAGATCATCCTGAAGGGCGACCATCGGACGGCCGTTGAGGATCGTATTAACGGCGGAAGGTTGACGGCCTGGGGCGGCAGTGGAACCGTTCTTGTTGACTATGATGTGACCAATCCGGGTTTTACCACTATTCGGAGCGTTCCGGGAATTGTTAGTCCCGGCATGGGTGAGACCGTTATTGTGGGGAATGTGGAACTGAACTGGACGAATTATGAACCGAATATGCCGGGCGACGATGTCTATGTCGATGTCTGGTTCGGGACGGATCCCAATAAGCTGAATCCGGCAACGTACACGAAAGTCGTTTCCCTCGGTAAGAATTTGACGAGTACGGTCGTGTCGGCTCCGGTGGAAGGAACCTATTACTGGCAGGTGGATTCCTATATTTACGGTACTACAGAGCCGGCATCAGTAACCGAAGGATTTGTCTATGTGTTTCACGCTGCCGAGGATTTGCCTCCTTCGGTTGATGCCGGCCCTGACATGATTACCTGGGCGGGGCAGCCGATCCAGTTGAATGCTATAATCCAGGATGACGGCGCTTCGGCGACGACCATTCTGTGGGAGGCGAACGACCCGAACGCCGTTCTCTCCGATCCGGCGATTGAAAATCCGTTTGTGACCGTGGATTATCCGGCGGGTGCGGTTACACTGACGGCGACCGTCCAGGATGGCACGAATCTGCCGGTTTCCAATGCGATGGTCCTGCATGTCTATGCCAACCCGTGTGAAGCGGCCCGCCTCGGCCTGAAACTGAGCGCCGCCAATCCGGAGGATTTGACGGGCGACTGCATTGTTGACTTGAACGATTTCGCCGTGATCGCCTCCCAATGGCTTGAGGATTACGCGCTGACGGCGCCGGTTCCCGTGCCCTAAATCGCTTAAGGACTTTTTCCGTGTGCCCGGCCGCTTGTGGCCGGGCACACGATTTGATTTGCAAGTCATAGAAAGAGAGGTGAACATGAAAACCACTGCCAGGGGGTTTACCCTGATTGAACTGTTGGTAGTTATCGCGGTGATTGCATTGTTGATGAGCGTCCTTCTGCCTTCGCTGAATAAAGCCAAAGAGTTTGCCCGGCGGTCCGTCTGCGGCAATAACCTCAAACAGGTGGGGCTGGCCCTAGCGGTCTATACCCAGACGAATGACGGCAGGTTTCCCGTTGACAAATATGATCAGTCGCACTGGATGTGGGATACCTCGGTACGGATTGTGGACGAGGTCATGAACAGCGGGGGGGCAAAGGAAACGTTTTATTGCCCGTCCAATCGTATCACGCCTGATGAACTCGAACGAAAGTGGACTTACCGGGCCAGTCTTGAATACGGCGCGTATCGGGTTACGCAGTATGTTTGGATGATTGAGAGAGGCACCTGGCTGAAGGGTCCGATTCAGGTCAACGGCAATGACCCCCCCCGTCAGCCGAAGCGAAATTTCATCGCGAAAACGACGGAGGTGACCAATGCCGGGTCTGTGGAACTGGTTACGGATTCGACGCTTTCGGAACTGATTGGTTCGGAGGAGTACAACCCGGACGACCATGATTTTCATCAGGCCGTCATCGGGGAACAGAACAAAACCAGCCATATAGGGCGAAACCACAAGCCCAGCGGCGGCAATATTCTCTTTGTTGACAACCATGTGGAATGGCGACATTTTGAGCGAATGGGAGTGCGTTACAAAAAGAGCAATAGTCCTTACTTCTGGTGGTAATTTAGGGGGCGTTTCAGTCAAACGCGGTTCTTTGCGGGAGAGTGTATTGCGTAAAATCCGGATTTACTTCTTGATCATTGGGTTGGTACCGGCCTGTGATGCATTTTCTGCGGCCTACTGGAGCGATGCGGGCGGGGACCGTCTCTGGAGCAATCCGGACAACTGGACAGCGGCCAGTTTCTATCGGCCGCCGGCGTCCTCGGATACGACCTATATTAAGTATTCGGATCTGGTTCCGGGCGGGCAGGGGCCGGTCATTCAGGATGGGATTAATGCTGTTGCCAGAAGTTTGGCTGTCGAGGTCGGCAGCGGCTCCCTGATTGAGATGACCATGACCGGGGGTACGCTGACTATCTACAATCCCGGATCAACCGGTTGTTATTTCCGTTTAGGAGCGGGCTCCAGTTCCGGGAAAGTCGTTTTCAATATGAGCGGAGGTGTACTGAGGGTCGATCAGGATGACGGGAACGAGGGATACGTTCGCATCGGGTATGGTTATACCGGCGAGATGTATATGTCCAATGACGCGACCGTGTATGCGCTGTCCCTGATGATTGCTAGTGATACGAACAGTTTTCTTGATATGCGGGACAATGCGCAGGTCATCCTGAAGGGCGACCATCGGACGGCCGTTGAGGATCGTATTAACAGCGGAAGGGTGAGGGCCTGGGGCGGCGACGGGACCGTTCTGGTTGACTATGATGCGACCCAGCCGGGCAAGACTGTGATATGGGCCGTGAAAAGGACGGAGACGCCGGTGCTGCCGAACCGTCCGGTTCCCAATCCCGTGATCCCTAAATTGGCTGACAGCGGGGTGATGAGGTACAACGGGGAGTATTACATTATCGGCACCGGCAGCAGCGGCGACATGCGGCGGTCCGACAATCTGGTCAACTGGGGCCCGCGCGAGCATGTGTTTTCCATGAATAATGAGTGGGCGACCGGGGAAGCGGGCGAGGATTCGGAGATTCACGCCTGCGATATTTCTTATCGGGACGGGATATTTCACCTGTACTGGTCGGTGAATCGCAGCGATATAGGGGTACGGCATATCGGTCATGCGGTGTCGGAAAGTCATCCGATGGGGCCTTATACGGAACCGGTGACAAGCACGTACTTTGCCGATTACATCGATGCCCATCTTTTTCAGGATGCTGACGGCTCCTGCTATTTCTATACGGTGAAATTTCCTCACGGCAACACCGTTTACGGACAGGGCATGAGCGATCCGTGGACTCGGACGGGGACGGATCGGAAATTGCTCTGGCTGCCTTCGACCGGGTATCCGGCCTGGGAGTGGGTGGACTCGGAACGGGTTAACGAGGCCCCCTTTGTCATCCGCTATCGCGGCACGTATTATATGCTCTATAATGCCAACGCCACATGGAATCCGAATTATTCGATCGGCTGCGCCGTGAGCGATACCCCGCTTGGATTTGCCCATGCCGACAAGTATGCCGACCCTGTGCTGTCTTCGACGGTGCGCGGCGAGCATTCGATTACCCATATCGGCCAGCCCAGCGTGGTGCGCGGACCGAATGGATTCGAATGGTGGCTGGTGTATTTTGCCAAATATGACGACAGCTCCAAAAGTCAGGCCATTGATCGTATTTTATTTTTTGACCGCAAGCTCCATGTGACGGGGCCGAGCTGCAACCTGCCGGAGTTCTCGGCCGGAACCTATACGCCGCCGCCGGCGTCGCCGACCCTGGGCGACCTGTTTAATGAAGGAACAGCTCTGGCGGACCACTGGAACATTCTGTCGGGGACGTGGGGGATTGATGGCGGTCAGGCCCGCTCGATGTCCCCCGGTGAAAATCGGGCGCTGATTCGCAGCCGCCCGGCCCGTCATTATCTGGTGGAGGCGGGCGTCAGGATGGCCGACAGCGCCGCTCAGCGCGCCGGATTGACGGCTTACTATAAGGATGCTGACAACTGGCTGGCCGTCGGGTTCGACCAAAGCGGCGGCGGCTGGTATTATCAAAAGATGGAACATGGAATCGTTCAGAGCGCCCTTTATCCGCTTGACGGCAATTTTAATTTCACCGTCTATCACCATCTTCGGGTGACAAAGAACGATTCGGCTTTTGAGGTGCAGATTGATGATCGTCCGGCCCCCGGCAACCCGGTGATCGGGACGAATTTTGACGGCGAGGGCCTGCCGGGATTTTACACGGATAATGCGTCGGCCTGCTTTGACGGCTTTGTTTATACGATCGGCTGGGATGAATGGGATGAGGGCATTCGCGGCTGGGGTAATGCCGCAGGCGACTGGGCCGTCGGGTCCGGCGGTATCGAGACAGCCGCCGGCATCGGGACCAGTCGAATCTTCAAGGGTGATTGGCTCAGCCAATATGAGTTCATGGTTCAGGCGACGGATATTTCCGAGGCGGCCCAGGGCGGCAATTCCCGCGAAATGGGCATCTATGCGATTTTTACGGATGATCAGAACTGGCTGCGGGCGGGGATTGACCGCGGCGCCGGCCGACTGAAAGTTTATGGAATGAAGGACGGTGTCGAAACGACTCTCTATGATGCCTCAGTTGACATTGCCGACAGCTATCACCTGCGTGTGATTCGCCGAGAGGGCGGAGTCCGCCTTTTTGTGGACGGTCAGCTCGCAGCCGCAACGGCGGATGTTTGGGGGGCGTCTCAGGTAGGTTTGTACGCACGAAACCTTGCGGCTCGCTTCAATGGGATTACCTGTTTCGGCCTCTGCTCGCAGTACGGTGACGAGGCGGCCCGCCGGATGTCGATGGAAGATGACTTCGACGATAATCTGCTGGATCCGCTCTGGCAGCAGGTGCCGCTGCACAGGCAGGATATCAGCAAACAGAACCACAATACGCTGCCGGACATTGTGATCCATGAAAGCGGCGGTCGTTTGCGGTTTTCCGGCAGTGAGAAGGGCGATGACGGCAGTACCTGGTACGGCCGGGGATTGAAATACAACCGGCCGGTGTACGGCAGCAGCATCTCGGAGTTTACCTTTGATTCCCTGAGGTCTCATTCCCGGGGAGCAGCGAGGGCGGCCATCGGCCTTCGCCTTCAGAAAGACTTGAATAACTGGTTTGAGGTCCGTCAGACGGACGATCAGGACGGGGACAGACTGGAATATACGGTGTGCAAAAATGGGGCGGCAGCCACCTCCTCGATCCTGTTGTCCAATGCTTCCGGCCGGCTGAAGGTCAAATTCACCAACTCCGGCGGCGTCCTGGAGTACTTCCTCAACGGGATGCGTTATGGGATTGTGAGCATGCCGGGACTCAAAAACAGCGAGTACTATGTTTATATTACCGCCTATACGAGCAACGCGGACAACGAGATCGACTGCCGGGTGGATGATTTTCGTATCCGTACATTGCCCGCAGACCTGAATGATGACTGGGAGGTCAATCTGGAGGATCTGGCCGCTCTAACGGATCAGTGGCTTCGTGATGATTGCGAAACGGCCGGCAGCGGGTGCGGCCGATGCGATATCGATCAGGACGGCGCCGTGGACCTGAACGATTTGGGCGAAATGGCGAAGGACTGGTTGTCCGGACCGCAGTAATCATCCGGAACGCGGAGCCATGCAGATCACCGGATTTTATGCAACGCGGAAGATTTCACCCGTGCGCCGCAGCCCATCGGAGATTGCAGATGAGTATTGAAAGGATGCAAATGAAAGAGAACGATCATAAAAGGATGTGTGTTTTTCTGGCGGCGGTTTTTTTGATTATCGCTGCCCCGTCCTGCCGAGCGCCCGGAGCCGCCGACGGCCCGGGTAAAAAGCCGGCGGTTTCCGTCCGGCGTGAAGACTTCGGCAGGGCTGACGGCCGGCCGATTTCCATGTACATCCTGAGCAACGCCAACGGTCTGGAAGCCCGCATCATGGATTACGGTGCGATTCTGTACTCATTTCGTATGCCGGACCGAAACGGCACGTCGGAAGATATCACGCTCGGCTATTCTACGCTGGAGGAATTCGTAAACAACAGGAATAATTTCGGCGCCACCATCGGCCGCTATGCCAACCGGATCGCGGGAGGAACATTCCGGCTGAATGATCGTGTCTATCTGCTGGCGAAAAACGATCATGGAAACCATCTCCACGGAGGGCTCAAGGGTTTCAATAAGGTGGTTTGGGACAGCCAACCCGTCCGGGGCGACGGCTATGCGGGAGTTCGCCTCCGCTACCTCTGCCGGGATGGGGAGGAAGGGTATCCCGGTAATCTCAAATGTACCATCCTGTACACCCTTACCGAAGATAACGAGCTGCGGATTGACTATGAGGCGCAGACCGACCGGGCTACGCCGGTGAATCTGACCAATCACACCTTCTGGAACCTGTCGGGCGACGCCAAACGGGATATTCTGGAGCACCAGCTTCAGTTGAATGCCGATTTCTATCTGCCGGCGGATGAGCGCTTAATCCCGACAGGAGAAATTCTCAGCGTTCACGGTACGCCCATGGACTTCACCGCCCCCGCGCCCATCGGCGGGCGAATCGCGCAGGTGAAGGGGGGGTACGATCATAATTATGTTCTCCGGCGGGAAAGCTGCGATCGGACCCTGGTGCCGGCGGCTCGGGTTTATGATCCTCTCAGCGGCCGTACCATGGAAATTTTCACGACTGAACCGGGCATTCAGTTTTATTCCGGCAACTTCTTTGACGGATCCGTTATCGGAAAAGGCGGCCGGAGTTACCATAAATATCAGGCCCTGTGCCTGGAAACTCAGCACTTTCCGGACTCTCCCAACCGTCCGTATTTTCCAAATACGATCCTGGAGCCGGGCCGCACGTACACGCATACGTGCGTTCATAAGTTTACCGTCGAAAAGTGAAAACAAAGGGGATGCCGCCGCGGCCGCGTTCCCTGGAATCATGAAGAGTAACCCCTATAGACAAGGAGAATCGGATGAGACGTGTATGCAGCAGAGCCGGTCTTTGGATGTTCATCGGACTGACGGTCTTTTCGACGAGCTGCCGGGCCGAACCCCAGGCGGGGTTGTTCCCGTATAAGAAGTGGGTGGTCAGTAAACCGGTCTTTACGCCCGGACCGAAGGGAACCTTCGACGATGTGGCCGTCAAAGACCCGACGATTGTCTATTACAATGGCAACTATCACATGTTTTATACCAGCAAGGCGAGCATGGAGGCGCGCCGGCAGCTCACGTATAGCGGCACCGGCGGTTCCTGTACGGCTTACGTATGCGCCCCTACGCTGGAGACCCTGAACGAGGGCCGGCGGTCCAACCTCAGCGAAATGTATAAGTCGGTGATCATCGCGCCGCAGGTCTTCTATTTTAGACCGCATAAGCTCTGGTATCTGATTGCACAGACGACCGTGGACGGTCAGCCCGATCTGGCGCCGATCTATATGACCAATCCGAATATCGAGGATGTTAACGGCTGGTCCATGCCGCAGATCATTAAGACCCGAAAGTCGAATAACGGCTTCTGGATCGATTTCTGGGTCATCTGCGATGATGAAAAAGCGCATCTGTTCTACACGGATCACGAGGGCTCCCTGTTCCGGTTCGAGTGTCCCATCGAACAGTTCCCCCACGGGTATGCCGATGAAAAGGAAGAGACGGTCCTGACGGAACGCGGCGAAACCCCCAAGGGCCGCTGGCGTTTGCACGAGGGCAGCCATATCTACTATGTCAAAAAGGAGAAAAAATATCTGGCCCTGCTGGAGGCGGTCTATCCGCATCCTACCCGCAAGAACTATTGGGACAGCCGCAGCCGCTTCATGTTCGCCATGGTCGCCGACAAGCTGGAAGGGCCGTGGCGGCGGGTGGAGGCCGATCAGAATGAAT
This sequence comes from Anaerohalosphaeraceae bacterium, assembly GCA_050309685.1. Classification (GTDB taxonomy): domain Bacteria; phylum Planctomycetota; class Phycisphaerae; order Sedimentisphaerales; family Anaerohalosphaeraceae; genus JBNRMP01. The sequence continues at coordinate 54,931 of JBNRMP010000014.1, read as the reverse complement.
TCGCCGGCAATCCCGCCTGCCTGGTTAACGAGGACGGCTCCAGGTCGCACTACGATCAGGTCAGCCACTTTGAGCTGATCCGATCCGGATATGATGAGCGGCTGGAAATCGAGGATTTCAATCTCCAGCTCCTGTTTCAGGCGTTTGACGCGGATGGCATCGGCAGCGATTTCAAATATGACTTCCTCCCGTGGGAATTGGCGATCATGAAGAATTATTGATCCCGGCCGCCGTTTGACGGAAAAAAGGGATGACGCATTCCGGTTTATGACGGATAGCGGCGATATCACAATCCGTAGAAGGGACTGAGTTATGAAAAAGCGGGTGATTTCCATAATGGCGCTGTTGGCGGTTTGGGCCGCGGGTGATCTTTTTGCGGCGGCCCGCTGGACGGGCGCTGGACCTGACCGCCGGTGGACGACGGCGGCCAACTGGGATGCCGAATTCGGCCATGCGCCTCCGATTTCCACCGATACCACCTATATCCGGTTTGCGGACCTGGCCGCGGGCGGGCAGGGCCCCGTCATCAGCGAGGGGATGGATATCGAAATCAGGATGCTGGCCCTGGAGGCGGGCGCGGGCACTATCGCCGTCGAGATGACGGGCGGGACGCTGTATTGCAGCCAGGACAACGGGGGGGACGGGATTCGCCTGGGCGCGGGGTCCGGCATCGGTTTGGCGGTGTTCAACATGAGCGGGGGGACTCTGGTCACACTTGATCAAATCAGAATCGGTTCGGGATATCCGGGCCGGCTGTTTCTTTCCGGAAATGCAACGGTATGGACAGACGTTCTTACAATCGTTCCCGGCACCGGTCTTCTGGATCTCGGCAGCGAGGCGGCGACCCTTCATGTCGAGGGCGATCATACGGCCGTGATTCAGCACTATATCGACGAAGGCGTCCTTACGGCCTTCGGCGGCCACGGCATCGTGATATATGACTTTGGTCAGACCTGGACCGGGTTTACGACCGTTCGCGCTCTTGCGGCCCCCCCGACGGTCTGGCAGGAGTGGAACGGCCTGGGGGATGACAGTCTCTGGACCACCGGCCGGAACTGGTCAACCGGCTATATGCCGGTAAACCCTGAGACCGAGGTCCGCATCGGGGAACTGGCCGCCGGCCGGCGAGGCCCGGTGATTACGGCCGGCCTGACGCCTCCTCCCGGCTATGACACGTTCGTGGCAAAGGGGATTCGTATAGAACCGCCGGATTCGCAGACCACGGTGATGACCCTTAAAGGAGGAGCCCTTTCTCTGAGCGAGGAGCTGTGGCTGATTGCCGGCACGGCAGGGGGGCGAGCGGTGCTTGAGATGCTCGGCGGTGAGCTGACGGTCGGTACCGAGCTGAGGATCGGGGGATTGAACAGCCGGGGCGGCCATGTGCAGTTGGACGGCGGAACGATCCGGGCGGCCGCATTGACGCTTCGCGCCAACGGAAGCATCAATATCCGGGGCGACGGCCGGCTGATTCTCGATTCGGATGTTTCCGAGAGCATTCAGGAGGGCGTCGATGCCGGGACGATTATGGCGTTCAACGGCGCCGGAAAGGTGCTGATCGAGTATGACAGCGTCCAGAACAAAACGGTCGTTTCGGCGCAGATGTTCAGGAAGGAAGCGTCCGTGAAGGTCAAGGTCGATACGTACTCCGCCTGGTCGGTGGACCGGCGGCTCTGGGGACGTTTTTTTGAGCATCACGGCAACGATGCGTATCCGGGCCTCTATGAGCAGTATATCGTCAATACGTCGTTCGAGCCGTGGTATCGCAAAGACGAAAACTCGCCGACCCCTTCAAAAGACACCAAGGAGTGGCTGATCTTCAAGAACGTTCAGGAGACGGAGGGGATCGCTTATCCGTGGGAACCGTTCGGTATCGAACACGGCCCGGCGTTTGAGCTGTCGTCAGATGCGCTGAATTCGGAAACCTCGCAGAAGATTGTGCATACGGCGAATGAAGGCGTCTCCGTCGGTGTGGTCCAGCGAATTATTCTTCCCGATTACCGCACCGATCATTATCGCGTTCGGCTTTATGCAAAGGCACAGGCGGCGATTGAAGAGGCCGAAATCCAACTGAGGGACTATGCCTCAAAAGAGGTCATTGACAGCGTTGTCTTTCCGGTTTCATCGCAGTGGCAGCTCATCGAAAGACAGTTGGACCTTCGCGGTCATCGGGCCTCCTCGAAACATCGCGGCCGACATGGAATCTATGAGCTGGCCGTGGTTGCCCGCACCCCCGGCACGCTGCTGCTGGATCAGGCGACCCTGATTCCGACCGACGCCGTCAACGGCCGCTTTAATCCGGAAACAATCGAGGCTTTGCGGAATGCGGGCGTAACCGCCATCCGATGGCCGGGCGGAAATTTTGCCAGCGGTTATCATTGGCAGGATGGAGTCGGCCCCCTCGATCAGCGGCCCACGCGGCCGAATCTCGCCTGGGCGGGCCTTGAAAACAACCACCTGGGAACGGACGAGTTCCTGGAATTCTGCGAAATTGCCGGCCTGACGCCGATCATCTGCGTGGGCTTCGGGTATGCGTCGGTTTCCGAGGCGGCCGCCTGGGTTGAGTATGTTAACGGCGACCCCGAGACGACGTACTACGGGGCGATGCGGGCTCAAAACGGCCGGCATGATCCCTATGATATCGAGATCTGGCAGGTGGGCAATGAGGTGTACGGCAGCTATCAGATCGGGCATACCCATGCGGCCGACTATGCGACCCGGTACCTGGATTATTATGACGCGATGAAGGCGGCCGATCCGACGATCAAAGTCATGGCGATGGGCCGCGATCCCGGCTATCATACCAATGATGACAATGCGTGGAATAAAACGCTGTTTGAGATTATCGGCGATAAGATGGACTTCATGGATATTCATCGATATGTCCGGGGGCTTCGCAATATAAGCGATTTGGAGCTATGGGACCTTACTCATCTTGCCGAGATTTATCTTTCGTATCCGAGTCAATATGAAACGGTTGTTGTCGGTTCGATACGAGACCTGACGAAACCGGCGCAGTATGATCTGCCGAATGTGAAGCTTGCGGTTACGGAGTGGGCGCAGTACCTAACCGTGCAGGCCCCTCGATTGCCGCACGGCTGGTCACAGGCCAATGCCGTTTTTTATGCGGGGATGCTGAATGTGTTTCTGCGTAACGGCGATTTTTTACGCATAAGCTGCAGCCATGATTTCAGTGCGTTTATCGGCAGTCGGGGAATCCCGCCCTCTCCGCGGAATGCCATAGCCCTGCTCTACAGCGAGGTTCGCGCCGACCGGCTCCTTGAAACCCGGGTGGTATGCGATACTTTTGATATGGCCCGGTCGGTGCCTCAGATGCAGACCGTGACCGGGATTCCCTATCTGGATGCGGTTGCTCTCCGGGATATCGAAGATGGTACAGTCGTTTTGTTCCTTATCAACCGCTCCCTCACGTCGGAGTACCGGACGGATATTGAACTGGAGGGCGCGGCAAGGCCCCGGCAGGCGCGTCTTTCGATTTTTTCCGTCAATGAGGATTTCATGGACTATACGGCGCATAACATGGCCGCGCAGACATGGGAAAAACCCGGGCAATTTCAGATCGTGAACCGTTCGCTTCTGGTGGAAGGGGGCAGGATGACCATTGACCTGCCGGCCTGTTCCGTGGTACGGATTGATATTTCGGACCCTGACTTAATCGGTTTTTCACTGCTTGCCGGACACTGGCTTCAGGAGACCTGCCTGACGGAAAATCAATGGTGTCAAGGCGCTGATTTGGATAAAAGCGGGGCGGTTTCCATCCATGATCTGGCGGCCTATACCGAAGACTGGTTACAAGCCGAATTTCCCTGATCAAGGCGAAAGGCCGCAACCTTTGAACTCTCCGAAAAAGAAAGGAATCGTTATATGGAACATTCGTCGAGACAGATGATTTCACGCAGAGATGCTATAAAAAAAATGGTTGGAACGGCCGGCGCTCTTTCCCTGGGCGGGCCGCTGCTGGCGCAAACGACTGAAAGCCGCTCCTTGACCATTCAGGTGGACCCGACGCCGCGTTACGAGCTGTCGCCCTACCTGTTCATGCAGTTTATGGAGCCGTTGGGCGCCACTGACGGCTCCGTTGAAGCGGCCTGGGACCATCAGCAGAGGGCCTGGCGCAGGGATTTGATCGACGTTACCCGGCAATTGGGCCCGACGATGATGCGGTGGGGCGGCTGTTTCAGTTCGTATTACCGCTGGCGGGAAGCCGTCGGTCCGCGCGACCAGCGCCAGGTCATGTACAATCTTCTCTGGGGCGGCATCGAGTCCAACCAGATCGGTACGGCGGAGTTTGTTGATTTTTGCCGTCAGGTGCGGGCCGATCCGCTGATGTGCGTCAATTTTGAATGTGACGGCCGCAAGCCCTGGATGACGGACCCGGCGGGCCGGAGCCGTTTTGCCGATGCCCAAGAGGCCGCCGCATGGGTTCGCTACTGCAACGATCCGGACGACGCCCTGCGAATCCGGCACGGCTTTAAGCAGCCGCACACGATTAAACTGTGGCAGATCGGCAATGAGACGTCCTACGACAAAAACGGGTTCGATGCCCTGACGGCCGCGCAAAAAACCGTCGAGTTCGCCAAAGCCATGCGGAAGGCCGACCCCGCCGTCCAATTGATTGGCTGGGGGGATCGCGGTTTCTGGTCCCGCATGCTTGAGATCGCCGGCGAGCACCTGCAGTATATCGCGTTTCATCACATGTTCGATCCGGACGACCGTAAAAAGCCGGTTCTGCGAGGCGATTTGTTCCGGCGCGACCCCGATGCTGCATGGAATCAGCTTATGCAGGCGTGGAAAATCAATGACCAGACGATCCGTCAGGCGCGGGAAAGCGTCGGGCGTTATAAAATTCCGCTGGCGATGACGGAATGTCATTTCAGCGTCCCCGGTCAGGACCGCTGCGATGTGATGAGTACCTGGGCGGTTGGTGCGGCCTACGCCCGCATGTTCAACAATTACCAGCGGCACGGCGACGTCCTCAAGATCGCTACGGCGGCGGATTTCTGCGGCAACCGCTGGCAGGTTAATGCCGTCATGCTCTTTACGCCCTACCCCCAAAAGCATGTAACGTGCTATCTGATGCCTGTGGCGCGCGTCATGCAGTTGTACCGGCATCACATCGGCAGCCACGCCGTCAGTGTCGAGTCGCAAAACAGCGACCTGGACGTCGTCGCCAGCCGCCGCGACCGGACCGTGTATTTGCATGTTGTCAACACCCACCGAACCCGAAGCGTCACCGCCTCCTTCGGCATCAAAGGCGCCGCCGTCCAACAGGCCGATATGTACGTGATTGCGGAGGATACCGCGGCGGAATTGACCTATCTGAACGCAGACCGGTTAATGCAGATCAGCAAAAAATCCTTAGCCCCCAACGGCGCATGGGAGTTTCCGGCGGCGTCTGTCAGTGCCGTGGAAATTACGATGGCTTGACCGGGTTGATGGCCGGCCTGCTTAAGGCGGGCGCCCGGCGGCGTTCACCGGTTTTCACGCACGACTATGGACAAGGACAACGGATGCAGTACAAGAAGATCATCCATCTGCTCATGGGGTTGCTGCCCGCGCTCGGGGCAATCCTTTACGGTCAGGAGATCCCTGATTGGGAAAACATCCATGTGCAGGGCATCAATAGGAACGAACCTCACGGCACCCTCTTGACTCCCCTTGTGCTGGAGGACGGCCGGGTGCTTGACAATACGCAGTCTTCGCATCCGTTCCATATCCTCAATGGTTCGTGGAAATTTTATCTGGCCCACAGTCCCTACGATGTTCCCGAGAGGATGGAGCAGCCGGATTTCGACGATACTCAATGGGGGACCATCCGTGTTCCCTCATCATGGCAGACTCAGGGCTATGACGTTCCGATCTATACCAATGTCAAACAGCCCTGGACCGGATCGCCCCCCAGGGTCTATACGAAAGAAACGGGCAACCCTGCCGGTTGTTACCGAACAACGTTTGTTCTTCCTGACGGCTGGGGGAAGGATCAGCGTGTGGTGCTCCACTTCGCCGGCGCCAATTCGGCGATTCGGGTATGGTTGAACGGCATATTTGTGGGCTATAGCGAGGACGGGTTCCTTCCGGCCGAGTTTACCGTTTCCGATCTGCTGCGGCCCGGAAGGAACTGTCTGGCCGTAAGGGTCCTGCGATGGTGCGACGGGTCTTATCTTGAAACATGGGATACGTGGAAGATTTCCGGGATTTTCCGGGACGTGTATCTTTATGCGACTCCCCCCGTTCACATTCAGGATTTTGAATTGGCGGCCGGCCTGAAGAATCATTATTCCGACGGTACACTGAACACCCGCCTCTGGATCGCTAACTCACAGTCCCAAACGGCCGCCGGTTACGGCGTTTCCATGGTGCTGAAGGATCCGGCCGGTAAAATCCTGATCGAGGCGGATCAGGAAGTTGCCCCGATACCGGCGGGGAAGGGGACGGTGGTTGAATTTCAACACACCATCGGGAATGTCGATGCATGGTCGGCCGAATCGCCGACGCTGTACCCCTGTGTATTGCAGTTAAAACACCGGCAAACGGTCATTGAGGAGATCCGCCGTCCCGTGGGTTTTCGAACCGTCCGGCGTGCGGGCAATCAGATGCTCGTCAACGGTCAGCCGATTACGATCAAAGGGGTCAATCGACTTGAGATACATCCGGACTACGGCCGTCACGTTCCCTATGAAGCACTCTGCCGTGATATCGAAATGATGAAGCAAAATAACATCAATGCGATTCGCCTGGCGATTGCGCCGCCTCATCCCGCCCTCTTCGACCTGTGCGATCGGCACGGAATCTATTTATTGGATGAAGTTAATAATGAAACGAATTCAGACCGGATCACGGACAGCGAGGAATGGACCCCGGTGTTCCTCGAGCGGGCGCGTCGGCTGATCGAGCGAGACAAGAATCACCCCAGCATTATTATATGGTCGCTGGGAAATGAGTCCGGGATGGGCAAAAACCTTGAATTAATGGCGCAATGGATTCGTCAGCGCGACCCGTCCCGGCTTATTCACTACACCAAAAACGGCATGAAAATAGACTTCGTGGATATCTTTTCCCAAACCTATCCCAGTCTGCGGCCGGGGACGGGACGCCGCTACACGGTTGCGGGTATGCATAACGACACGCAGCCGGTGATCCTGAATGAATATGCACATTCGATGGGCAACGCCACCGGAAATTTGAAGGAATACATGGAGCTGTTTGAGAATCCGGCGTATCCCGGCTTGCAGGGGGGATTTATTTGGGATTGGATCGATCAGGGGCTTCGGATAGAAAAGGGCAAGCCCCATTTTGATTACGGTTTGGTGGTCGGACAGACCTATGACGGCAACTTCTGCATTAACGGTATCGTTTTCCCGGACCGTACCCCTCAACCCGCCGTAAACGACGTTCATCGGGTTTACCGGCCGATCGTAACGACGATGCCGGATATCACGGATGGAAGGATCGTGATTGAAAATCGCAATTTCTTTATTCCGGTGAGCCATGAGAAGTTCCGCTGTCACTGGCGGCTTGAAGTTGACGGCGAACCGATTTCCTCAGGGGAGCTTATGCTCCCGACCATGGAGCCGCGTCAGAAAGCTGCATGTACGATTCCTTTGACCCTGCCGGCGCCGGAGGATCGTGGAGAATATGTGCTGACCGTCGCCTACGCGCTTCGGCAGGCGACGAGTTGGGCCGACGCGGGCCATGTCGTGGCATGGGATCAGTTTATACTTCGCAGGTTCACCTCCGCCTCACTGAATAAACCGGCCGACATTTCGAAAGATGCGATTCGGGCTCGGCACTTCGATGCCGGCATCGAAATAGAAGGCGGCCGGAGCCGATGGCAAATGGATACCCGAACAGGGCGTTTAGCGTCCTGGAAACTGGCCGACGAAATTGAACTGATCGCCGATGGTGAAGGTCCGCAGTTTACGGCGTGGCGGGCGCCGATTGACAACGATATCGCATGGTCAAACAGCGATCGCTACAGAAAGGACTGGTTTGACGATTGTCCTTTAGGCGATCTGATGCATCGTGTGGTGTGCGTTCATTCACAAAAAGCGGATGACGCCCGGTATCAGGTGAGCGTTGTTACCGAAGCCGTGAATCCCAAAGAAAAAACGGCGGTGTTTACATTGACGACGCACTACAATTTCCTGGCGGACGGCCGTCTCCTGATCGGTCAGGCCGTTAAAGTAAATTATGAGTTCGGTAAAACGGACCTTCCCCGTATGGGACTGACAATGACGCTGTCTCCGGGATTCGAAAGGGTAAAGTGGTATGGATATGGTCCCGATGAAAACTACTGCGACCGGCACGAGGGAGCTCGTCTGGGCAAATATTGCCGGAGCGTTGATGAGTTTTACGTTCCCTATCTGCGGCCGCAGGCCAACGGTAATCGTCATGGCGTGCGCAAGATGACGATGTGCAATGACAAAGGTTACGGGCTGGAGATTTTTTCAGGAAAAGACATCGCCCTGAAGGTGTTTCCGCCCCAGACGATCCTGGATCGTCTGCTGGGTGAAACGTTTGATTTTACGGCGCTGCACTACAGTGAAAAGATGCTGCAATCCGCCCCTTTGACGCGGGACCTGGAACGATCCGAGAAGATATTTCTGACGATCGATGCGGCTCATGCCGGTGTCGGTAACCTGCCCAATCAGCGCCTTGAGGAATATCAGGTTCAAGCTGAAGATACGCAGTATGTATTTGTTTTCACTCCCGTAATAGCAAAAGACGGCGATCAATAAGGCCCTTCGGGCAGGTGCGGCTATTTGGGTGAGCCGCTTGTCTTGCACTATACCTTCGGCCGAAGGGTGAGCTTCTCTCCATAACTTCTTTCCCTGTCGATACATTTCCTGAGTCATGCAACGGATCTTCCACGGCTGCTCCAAAGCTTTATTAAAAATGCTTGACTTTCTCTCCTCAGCGTCTATCATTTATTCAGATTAGAATAACGAGTTCCATATATGAATAATTACACAATTCCCAACCTGGTTAAAACATGCGAGATCCTCAAGGTGCTGGCCGGCCGGCCCGAGGGGGTCACCTCCGCCGAGCTCGAAAAGCTCGTTCGCGTCCCCCGCACGACGGCCTTTAGAATCCTTAAAACCTTGTGCGCACAGGAGATGGCGGAAAAACGCGGGGCCTTTTTCTTTCCCGGATCGAGTCTGATGCAGATCGGGCTTCACTCCCTCCAGTCCCTGGAGATTCGGTCGATGTCGATCCCGATCCTCAGCCGACTGGCCTCGGAGACCGGCTTCACGGCCCATCTGGCCATCCCCAGCGGCTTTCACTCGCTGATCCTCGAGGTCCACGACAGCCCCAACCCGGTGCGGGTGGCCTCCCGTCCCGGCTCCATCGTCCCCCTGCACTGCTCCTCGACCGGCAAGGTCTTCCTGGCCTGGCGGTTCGCGGACCGACTGGAGGAGTATTTCGCCGGGGCCTCGAACGAATGGTACACGGAAAATACCATCGTTACGCCGGCCCGGATGAAGGAAGAGATCGAAAAGATCAAGCGGGACGGGTACGCCGTGGACAATCACGAGTTTTATAAGGATGTTTACTGCCTGGCGGCGCCGGTTCGCGACAGCCGGGGCCAGGTGATCGCGGCCCTCGGCGTCACGGGCCCCTCCGTCCAGTTCACCGACGAAAATCGCTCCGGCGCAGCCCTCCGGGTCGTAAAAGCCGCCCGGGAGCTTTCCGCCGTTTTAGGGTATTCGATGACTTCGAATTGAAAGGATGGCCCATGAGAAAGAACGTCGCTTCTGTGATCGTTTTACTGATGCCGGTGCTTTGCGGATGCGCCTCGCAGGATCGGGGGGCGGCCGCGGCCCCGTCAAGGGAGATCGTCGTGACCAATCCGATTCCGCTGGAACGGGTGCGGGAAACCGTCGTCCTCGACTGGAATGCCCTCCGGGATTCAGCGGCGGGGCTGACCCGGGAGAACGCGGCGATCCTGGACGTCAAAAGCAGCCGCCTCGAGGTCATTCAGTTCATCGAGGAAGGCGACAGCGTCCAACTGCTCTTCCAGACCGACCTGGCCCCCCATGAGAAGCGGACCTTTAAACTGATGCCCAAACCCGCGGACCTCGAGGTTCCCCGGTCCGAGCGGACGACCTACTGCCGCTTCATCCCGGAGCGCAAGGACGACTTCGGCTGGGAGAACGACAAGACGGCCAACCGGATGTACGGTCCGGCCCTTGAGTACGAGACGATCACCAGCGGCATCGATGCCTGGGGCAAGTGCGTCCCGTACCCGGTGATCGACAAGTTCATCAGGGCCTACAATGAAGAGAAGATCCCGTACCACTATGACCACGGCGAGGGCGGCGACTTTTACAAGGTCGGCCCCACCCTCGGCGCCGGCGGCATGGCCCCCTTCGTGGACGGCAAAATCGTCCTGCCCCGCAACTTCGTCGAGTGGAAGGTTCTGGCCAACGGCCCCATCCGCTCCGTCTTCGAGCTCACCTACAAGCCGTGGAAGGCCGGGCCCTACACCGTCAGCGAGGTCAAGCGCATCTCCATCGACCTGGGCAGCAACCTGAGCCGCATCGAATGCCGCTATGCCTGCGAGGGCGCTGAGTCATTGCCGCTGGCGGCGGGCATCGTCCTCCGCGAGACCAGCGATCAGACCTGGACCGGCGATCAGAGCATCGCCTACTGGCTGCCGACGGACTTCATCGAGGGCCGCATGGGCGTCGGTGTGGTCTTCCCCCAATCGGCCCCGGTTAAAACGACAACGGCCGACGGCCACCTGCTGCTTACCCTCGACCAAAAGCCCGGCGTCCCCGTCGCCTATTACGCGGGTTCCTGCTGGGATAAAAACGAGGAGTTCAACCGCTTCGAAAAATGGCAGCAGTACCTGAAAAACTTCAAACAGCGAATCGATAACCCCGTACGGGTGAGCGTCAGGTAACCCGGGAAAGGAACACACAATGGAAGTACGATACAGCCCCGATCCCGCGCGTTTTGCGCGCATGACCACACAGGAGATGCGAGAGAGCTTCCTCATGGAGGGACTCTTTGCGCCCGACCGGATCGAGATGGTTTACTGCGATGTGGACCGCGCCATCGTCGGCTCGGCCGTCCCCGTTTCAAAACCGCTGACTCTCGCCGCGGCCGATGAGCTGCGGGCCGACTATTTCTGCCAGCGCCGCGAGCTGGGCGTCCTCAATATCGGCGGGCCGGGCAAGGTGACCGTGGACGGCCAAACCTACCCCATGGTCAACCTCGACTGCCTCTACATCGGCCGCGGCGCCCGGACCATCGAGTTCGCCGGCGACGGGGCCGACAAGCCTGCGCGGTTCTACCTGCTCAGCTACCCGGCCCACGCGGCCTATCCCACGACGCATATCCCGATCAGCCGGGCCGCCCCCGTCACGCTCGGCTCGTCCGAGGCCGCCAACCGCCGCACGATCTACAAGTGCATCCATCCCAACGGCGTCAAGAGCTGCCAGCTCGTGATGGGCTTTACCGTCCTTGAGCCCGGCAGCGTCTGGAACACGATGCCCCCGCACACGCACGAGCGCCGCATGGAGGTGTACCTGTACTTTAACATGCCCGACGATGCCCGCGTGTTCCACCTTATGGGCCGCCCGGACGAGACGCGCCACCTTGTCGTCGCTAACGGCCAGGTGGTCCTCTCGCCGAGCTGGTCGATCCACGCCGGCGTCGGCGCCGCCGCCTACACCTTCTGCTGGGGCATGGGCGGCGAAAACCAGGACTTCGATGACATGGATCACCTCAGGATCGGAGATCTTCGATAGTAAAAAAGGAGAGATGAAATGATTCTGGATCAATTCAAACTGGACGGCAAAAAGGCCATCGTTACCGGCGCGGCCCAGGGTCTGGGCCAGGGCATCGCCGTCGGTCTCGCCGAGGCCGGGGCCGATGTCGCCGTCGTGGACATCCTCGACATGGGCGAAACCCGGCGGCGGATCGAATCGCTGGGCCGCCGATGCCTCACCGTCAGCGCCGACCTGACCCGAAAGGAATCCGTTGACGCCATCGTCAGCGCCGTCGTTGAGGGCCTGGGCGGCATCGACATCCTCTTCAACAACGCCGGCATCATCCGCCGGGCGCCCCTCGTGGACTTCACCGAGAAGGACTGGGACGACGTGATGAACATCAACATCCGCACCCTCTTCTTCCTGAGCCAGGCCGTCGCCCGCGTCATGATCCGGCAGGGCCGCGGCGGCAAGATCATCAACACCGCCTCCATGCTCAGCTTTCAGGGCGGCATCCTCGTGCCCTCCTACACGGCCTCCAAGAGCGCCGTCATGGGCCTCACCCGCCTGCTGGCCAACGAGCTGGCCCCGCACAACATCAACGTCAACGCCATCGCCCCCGGCTACATGGCCACGGAGAACACGCGGCCCCTCCGTGAGGACCCCGCCCGCAGCAAGGCGATCCTCGACCGCATCCCCGCCGGCCGCTGGGGCACGCCCGAGGACCTCCAGGGCGTCGCCGTCTTCCTGGCCTCGCCCGCCTCAAGCTACATGCAGGGCTACACCGTCGCCGTGGACGGCGGCTGGCTCGCCCGGTAACGGGCATCGCGATCCGGCGGTTTTGAAAATTCGATCGAGTTGTTGACTACGGAACAGGAACAGGAGACAAACGCCCCCGCCCGTCATTGCCGCCCCCGCCTTCGCGAGGGTAAGCTCCGGCGGGAATCCGGCATCGACGGAAAATCCGAAGACCCGTGCGGCTTCGAAAGCAGGCGGTTATCGGAAAGGAGAAGCAGCCCATGGCCCTGATCGATCTGCGGCCCGCGTCCGAATGCAGGTACGACATCCTCTCGCTCGGCGAGGTCATGCTCCGGCTCGACCCCGGCGAGGAGCGGATTCACACGACCCGCCATTTCCGCGTTTGGGAGGGCGGCGGCGAATACAACGTGGCCCGCGGCCTGAAGCGATGCTTCGGCAAGCGGGCGGCCGTCGCCACGGCCATCGTCGATAATCCCGTCGGCCGCCTGCTGGAGGACCTGCTCTTCCAGGGCGGCGTGAGTTTGGAATACGTCCGCCGGGTCCCCTTCGACGGCATCGGCCGCGAGGCCCGCGTCGGTCTCAACTTCACCGAACGCGGCTACGGCGTGCGGGCGGCCGTCGGCTGCTCCGACCGCGCCAACTCCGCCGCCGCACAAATTAAAAAAGGCGACTTCGACTGGGACGCCATCTTCGGACGCGACGGCGTCCGCTGGCTCCACACCGGCGGCATCTTCGCCGGCCTCTCGCCGACCACGCCCGACGCCGTCCTCGAGGCCATGACCGCCGCCAAAAAGTACGGCACGGTCGTCTCCTACGACCTCAATTACCGCCCGTCCCTCTGGAAGGCCATCGGCGGCAAGGCCCGGGCGATCGAGGTCAACCGCGCCATCGCCCCGCTGGTCGATGTCATGATCGGCAACGAGGAGGACTTCTCCGCGGCCCTGGGCTTCGAGGTCCCCGGTCTGGATGAGGGCTGTTCGAAGCTCGACCCCGGCAACTTCAGGAAGATGATTTGCGAAGCGGTGAAGACCTTCCCCAACTTCAAAGTCGTCGCCACGACCCTCCGCCGCGCCAAAACCGCCACCCGAAACGACTGGGGCGCGATCCTCTATGCCGGCGGCGAGTTCTGCGAGGCGACCCTCCGCGAGGACCTCGAGATCCTCGACCGCGTCGGCGGCGGCGACAGCTTCGCCTCCGGCCTGATCTACGGCCTCATGGAGGGCAAGTCGCCGCAGGAGGCCGTCGAATACGGCGCGGCCCACGGCGCCCTGGCCATGACCACCCCCGGCGACACCACCACCGCCACGCTCAAAGACGTCGAAAAACTGATGCAGGGCGGCACGGCCCGCATCGCCCGTTAACAAAGGAGAAATGCAAATGGCTCGATACGCGCGTCTGGAAACCCTCACGCTCATGAAGCGGATCGGACTGGTGCCGGTCTTCTATCACCCCGATGCACAGACGGCCCAAAACATCCTCGCCGCCTGCGCCGACGGCGGCGCACGGGTCGTCGAATTCACCAACCGGGGCGACCGCGCCGGGCGGGTCTTCGAACAGCTCGCCCGCTTCCGCGATGAATCGCGCCCCGACATCGTCCTGGGCGTCGGCTCCATCTGCGATGCCCCCACGGCCGCCCTCTACATCGCCGCCGGCGCCGACTTCGTCGTCGGCCCCGTCCTCGATGAGCCCACCGCCGTCCTCTGCAACCAGCGCAAGATCCCCTACTGCCCCGGCTGCGGCTCCGTCACCGAAATCCACCGCGCCCACGCCCTCGGCGTCGAGATCTGCAAGATCTTCCCCGGCGCCCAGGTCGGCGGCCCGGCCTTCGCCAAAGCCGTCCGGGGACCCATGCCCTGGACCGAGCTGATGCCCACCGGCGGCGTCTCTCCCACGAAGGAGAGTCTCTCCGAGTGGTTCGCCGCGTCCGTCGCCTGCGTCGGCATGGGTTCCAACCTGGTCACGAAGGAACTCGTCGCCGCCGGCGACTGGCCCGCCCTCACGCAGAAGGTCCGGCAAACCCTCGACCTCGTCCGGCAAATCCGCGGCTCTGAAAAGGCATAACCCTTCTTCTTCGCTTCGGCATCCATGCCATAAAAAAGCCGACCGGACAATCGCCGGTCGGCTCAGCAAGGGTGAGTATCGGAGGTGTCAATTCAAAAAGCTCTTGGCTACGTCCACGGCGGAAGCCGCATCCGGGGCGTACCCGTCCGCACCGATTTTATCCGCGTAGCCCTGTGTCACCGGCGCACCGCCGATCATGATCTTGCAGTTCAGGCCCGCCTCGCGGATCGTCTGTACCGTCTTGTCCATGGCCGGCATCGTCGTCGTCAGCAGGGCGCTGAGACCGACAATCGTGGCCCCGCTGTCCTTGATCTTCTGCACGAACGTCTCGGGGTTGACATCCACGCCGACATCCTCCACGTGGAAGCCCGCGCCCTTGAGCATCATCACCACCAGGTTCTTGCCGATGTCGTGCAGGTCGCCCTGGACGGTCCCGATCAGCGCCCGGCCCACCGGTTCGACCCCCGCGGCGGCCAGTTGCGGCTCCAGGATCTCCATCGCCATCTTCATCGCCCGCGCCGAGATCAGCACTTCCGGAATGTACACTTCGTTGGCCTTGAACCGCACGCCTACCACGTTCATGCCCGCGATGAGTCCCTTTTCCAGCACCTCGCCGGGGGCCAGTCCCTCACCGAGCGCCTCTTTCGTCAGCCGTACCGATTCGGTCTGGTTTCCCTTGATGACGGCTTGTGCCAATGCTTCTAAATCTGCCATTGTCATTCTCCTGTTACGTAACACTCATTTGAATCAATCATAGGTATCGATACTCCCGCCCACGCGGGATTCCGGACTTTAGGCGGCGGATTCGCGCGAGACCGGACAGGCCGACACCGCCTGCGGCCGCGCTGCGCACTCCGCGATGATCATCGCCTTTGACAGGATGGTTTCCCGGCATCCGTCCACGCTCAGCACATCGCACTCCGTGCCCAGGATGAAGGGGTGACCCGTTTGCTTCATTCGGGCGACGAGCTCCAGGGCGTTCTTCCTGACTTCGGCCGGCGAAATCGCCTCGTCGGAGTAGAATTTCTTCGACGGCAGATTCCCGTAGAGCACGATATCCTTCGAGAGCAGGGCGGCGTCTTCCCAGAGTTTGCGCGAACTGCCCAGGCTGAGCATCACGGGCTTCAGCGACGCAAACCCCCGGATCATATCGTCGCTCAGCTCGCCGCAGCAATGGAAGATAAGATCGACGCCCCGTTCATCCATCGCCGATTTAAGGCGTCTCATGGGCCCCAGCACCACTTTCTCGAAGATGTCGGAACCTTGCTCCATCTGGTTCGGCGAGAGATACACCTTATTGGCGGCCGGTTCCGCGATAAAGAAGGCCTTCGCGCCGGCCAGGGCCTGGGCCTCGAACGACCACAGCACCACCTCCACGGCCAGCTCCATCAGCGTCTCGAGCGTTTTCACGTCCGGGTCCTGATCGGCCGTCAGTCCCATCCCCGCCAGATACACCGGCGTAATGGGATCGGCCAGCAGCTTCGTCATCAGCGAAAACGGCCCGATGCTCATGCCGACCGGCCACAGGTTGGTATTCCGCGAAATAAAACGCACGGCTTCGACATTCGCCTTCAGACGCCCCTCCGGCGCCCCTTGCAGCCCCCGGCGAATCCGGCTCACCTGCTCCTCCGTCGGGCAGCTCGAAAAATGCCACGTTGGAATAGCCGTTTCATCGATCGCGCCCAAAAATCGCAGGAGGATCGCCTTCTCTAACATGAGGTCCATGACGGGAACGGCCAGCGGCGTCCTGAAACGCCGGGCGGCCTCGGCGACCACATGCCCGAGGCGAACCCCGTCGTACAGGATGCTCTCATGGTCATAATATTCTTTCAAAACCAGGTCTGCCCCCAGGGGGAACGCCAGCCCGGCTTGAGCCATCTTCAGGTAAAAACTGCGATCCATGTTGTTCCTTTCTAAGCTGATAACACCCGTGCGTCTGGCACACATCAACGTTGCAAGAATCCGTGTCCGGGATTGTTGCAAAGCGATTGAATTGTACCGCCGAAGCGGGGCGGCTTTCAGCTACTATTTTATCAAAAAATAATACTATATTGCTGTATTGAGAGGTCCCATAAAAACCGGACGGCGGCGATATAAATTTAATGATATACATTATCTTTATTTAGAATTACGCTAAGGTTCCGATTTACAAGGGTTTACGGATGGATCAAGGAGCGTTATAAAAAAAGAGCGTCTGGGGATAGATTTTGCTTTACCTCGGCCGGCGAAAGCAATACAATATTATTTTATTGCGGTTTTCAGGCGGGAAAGTAACGATGCATTCGACCGATCCGTTAATTCAGGCGTTCTCCCCGGAGCGGTTTCGTTCTTTGAGCGAGGTGTTTGCCGGCCATTTCGACCTGGTCCTTCAGGTCATCGACCTGCGCGGCAATGAGCTCGAGACCCACACCTCCGGCGGGGCCTGTCCCCCGTTCTGTGCGATGATCCGCCGCAGCGCCTCCGGCCGCAGCCGCTGCCGC
Source organism: Anaerohalosphaeraceae bacterium (assembly GCA_050309685.1). GTDB lineage: Bacteria > Planctomycetota > Phycisphaerae > Sedimentisphaerales > Anaerohalosphaeraceae > JBNRMP01. Next base: position 37,896 of record JBNRMP010000014.1, on the reverse strand, counting down.
CAGGACCGGCTCCGCTGGCTCCGCATGGCCTTCAAGACCGGCCAGCCCCACACAAACTTCTGCCACGCCGGCGTCCTCATCAGCTGCATCCCCATCATGAACCACAACCAGCCCCTCGGCGGCCTGCTCGTCGGCCGCTGCCTCTCCGAGCCGTTCAGCGAGACGACCGAGCAGGACCTCTCCCGACGGCTCGTCGGTCTGCGGCTGGTCAAGCGCGACCTGTTTGCCGCCGCCCGCGCCCTGCCCGTCTGCAGCGCCCGCCGGTTCCACGAGGCCGTCGAGTTCCTCTTCATCCTCCTCTATGAAACCACCCGGCTCGACCCCCGCGTCATTGAGTGGCGCCGCCAGCAGACCCTCCAGCAGGCGCAGATCGGCGAGGTCATCCAGCAGCGAAAGGCCGACGGCTTCAGCGAGAAATACCCCTTCCAGAGCGAGCAGGAGCTCTTGGCCAAGGTCCGCATCGGCGACAAGACCGGCGCCCGCGAGATCCTCAACTCCATCCTCGGCAGCATCGTCTTCAGAAACCCCGGCCAGATCAACATCCTCAAGGTCCGGCTGGTCGAGCTGCTGAGCATCCTCAGCCGCTCGGCCTCCGAGGCCGGCGTGGACCCCGACCTGCTGCTCGAAAAAAACGTCGGCTACATCAGCAAGGTCGTCTCCCTCGACACCCAGGAGGACATCTGCATCTGGATCAGTCTGGCCCTCAACGACTTCATCGACAGCGTCTATGAGCTCCAGAAACCCCTCCGCGACGATCGCCTCCGTCCCGCCGTCGAGTTCATCCAGAAGCACTACCGCGAGAAGATCACCCTCGAGGAGATCGCCAGGGCGGCCCACCTGAGCGTCTCCCGCCTGTGCCACCTGTTCAGGGAGCGGATGCGCCTGACGATCTTCGATTACCTCACCGACCTGCGGATCAGCCGGGCCCGCTCGCTGCTGATCTCCACCGACCGCACCTGCCTCGAGATCTGCTACGACTCCGGCTTCAACAACCTCAGCTACTTCAACCGCACCTTCAAGCAGCACACCGGCATGTCCCCCACCCAGTTCCGCCGCCAAAACCACCGCTGAACCCCCTCCCAAAAACCAGGGACAGCCGCCTCCGCATTTTTACTTTTTGATATTTGATTTTCACTTTGTTATCGGCTCCCACTCCACCTTCGCCGCCCCCAGCGTCGTTCCCGTCGCATACGCCAGATCCGCCAGCGAGACCTGGTACTCCGCCAGCGCCCGGATCTCCGCGCTGCGGGCGTCGGCCAGTCGGGCCTGCGCCTCCAGCACATCCGTCGAGGTCCGCATCCCGATCTCGAACTGCCGAATCTCCGCGCCCGTCAGCCGCGCCTCAAGCAGCGCGTTCTGCCGCGCCGCCAGGATCCGCTGCCAGTTCGCCTCCACCCGGTCGATGGCCTGGAGCACCTCCAGCTCGATCAGGTCTTCCCGGCTTTCCTTCGTCGCCAGCAACTGCATCCGCTCGTAGAACGCCTGCCAAAGCCGGCTTTTGGCCGCCTCGTTGCCCAGCGGAATCCTCAGTTCCACCCCGACCGCGTGATCCTCGAAGTCCTTATCCTCCAGCATGTCAAACGAATGCCATCGTGTGTTCCCCAGCGCGTTGATATTGTATCGGTAGCGCAGCCCCAGCCACGGCAGCGTCCGATTGTGCAGGAAGTCGATCTCGCTGACTTTGGCGGCCGCCTCCAGCTCCAACTGAAGCAGCTCCATCCGGTTCTCCAGGGCCTTGGCGACCAGATGCGCCGGGTCCAGCTTGTACCGCACGGGGTCCATGGCCGTCACCGGGATCAGCCGCGTCGATGACGCGACCGGCGCCGCGGCGAGGTTCATCAGCTTCTTCAACTCCCGCTGCCGGTCCCGCAGGGCGTTCTCCGCGAGGATGATCTGCTCAAGCTGCGAGGCGATCCCCGCCTCGGCCCGCAGCACCTCCACCTCCGGCCGTTCCCCAGCCTCCACCAGCCGCCGCGCCCGCTCCAACTGCGCCTGCGCCAGCTCATACTGCTGACGGCGCACCTCCAGCTCCATCCGCGCCGCCGCCAGCCGCCAGTAAAACCCGTCCGTCACCGTCAGCAGGTTGATCAGCTCCAGTTTCGTCTGCGCCTCCGTGCTCCGCAGACCGTACCGCGCCACCCGGATCGAGTGCAGGTTCGCCCGCCGCCCCGCGCCCTGCAGCAGCGGCTGGCTGACCGAAAAGCTCAGGTCGTTGGCGTAGTAGATGTCGTCAAAATCCGTCAGGGTCTGATTCGTCTTGCGCCGCGCGTCATACAGATCGACGTTGATCGTTCCCCCCGTTTGCAGGGGAATCTCAACGCCGGTGCTGAGCAGGGCCGTCTCGTTCATGGACCCCTCGACGAACTGACTGACGACCTGAGGGCTGTCGGTCTTCGACCAGTCCGCCGCCCCATAGAACGTCGATTCGAACTTCGCCTCCTCCGCCCGCAGCGCCTGCGCCCGGATCGTCGGGCTGATAAGCTGCGCCTTCAGGTCCAGGTTGTTCTCCAGCGTCCATGCCCGCGTCTCCTCCAGGCTTAGCTCCAGCGTCTCGGGATACTCCATCGCCCCGACCGCGGCCTCGTCGGGCTCCGCCTCCGCCTCCTCCAGCTTCAGCGGTTCGACCTCGTACACCTTCTCCTCCGGCGTCTGAAGCTCATAAAACCTCACCGGCTTCGGAGGCACACACCCCGCCCCGATCAGCAGCATCGTCATCAGCCCGGCCCGATACTTCATTTCGTTCCCTTCGTCTCTCTGACATCCCATTTCTGTCTGCCCGCCCGGCCGACCTGCCGGCCCGCGGGATGGATTTTCGCCCATGCGGCTCGCTCGCGTCCGCGACGATCATTCATGCCGCAGCGCCTCGATCGGGTCCAGCCGCGCCGCCTTCACCGCCGGGAACATCCCGAAAAAGATCCCCACCATCGCCGCAAACCCGAACGAGAGCAAAATCGCCCAGCCCGGCACCTGCGTCTTCTCCAGCAGCGGCGTCGAATGCGCGATCGCCGACGCAAAGAGCTGGCCGATCCCCGTCCCGATGGCCCCGCCGATCAGGCACAGGACCACCGCCTCCACCAGAAACTGCATCAAAATCGCGTAGCCGTTCGCCCCGACCGCTTTGCGCAGCCCGATCTCTCGCGTGCGCTCCGAGACGCTGACCAGCATGATGTTCATGATCCCCACGCCCCCGACCAGCAGCGAAATGCTCACCACCGCCCCGGCCACCAGCGAGATCATCCCCATCACCTTGCGCACCTGCGCCACCTCGTTCTCCATGATGAACACCCCGAAGTTGTCCGGCTCCCCCAGCTTCACCCGCCGCATCTTCCGCAAAAAGAACGTGATCTCCGCCCGCGCTTCCTCCGCCGTCTCCGTGCTCCGGCACGCCGCGATTGCCTGAATCCACGGCTCCTGGATCGCCGCTGCCGTCTGGAACGGGATATAGACCTCCAACCGCTCCCCCCGGCCCTCGAAGAACGCCGCCGGCCGCTCCTCCACCACCCCGATCACCAGAAAACGCATCGTATTGAACTGGATCGTCTGCCCCTCGCAGTCCGCGTCCATCCGCAGCTTGTCCCGCAGCTTCTCCGTAATCAGGCACACCCGCCGCGCCTGCTGCGCATCGAGAAACGAGAACGGCCGGCCCCGCATAATCGACCGGTTCTCGATCTTGAACCAGCTCTCCTCCACCCCCTGCACCCGCACCCCCTCGACGGTGTATTTCCCGTGCCTCGCCGTCATTCCCCCCAGCCCCGCCGTCAGACTCAGGTGCTCCACCGACGGGCAGTGATCCAGCAGCCCCTCGAACTGCTCCGGCCGAAACCGGAGCTGCCACCAGTCCGCGTTCTTCTGCGAGCCCGTCTGCGGCCGCTCCGGCCACAGGAAGATCTTCTTCGTCCCGAAAATCTCAAAGTTCTCCATCACCTTGTCGTTCATCCCCGACATCGCCGCGACCACCGCCGTCACCGACGCGACCCCGATGATGATCCCCAGCGTCGTCAGCACGCTGCGGGTCTTGTTCACCCAGATCTGCCCCAGCGCCAGCCACACGCTCTGCCCCAGCAGCCGGACAAACACCAGCGGCACACTCAGCAGCGCCCTCATGGCCGCGCCTCCCCCGGCTCCTCGCCGTGCACGCTCTGCCACGCCGGGTCCTGGTGCACCGGCCGGTCGCTGACGATCTGCCCGTCCCGCATCCGCACCACCCGCCGCGCGCGGCAGGCGATATCCGCCTCATGCGTCACCAGCACAATCGTCTGCCCCTCCTCATAGAGCCGTTCAAACAGCTCCATGATCCCCACGCTCGTCTGCGTATCGAGGTTGCCCGTCGGCTCGTCGGCCAGCAGGATGCTCGGCCCCGCCACCAGCGCCCGCGCCACCGCCACCCGCTGTTTCTCGCCGCCGCTGAGCTGGTTGGGCTTGTGGTCGATCCGCTCCCCCAGTCCCACGCGCTCCAGCGCCTCCCGCGCCATCCGGCGGCGCTTGATGAAGCCGACGTTCGAGTAGATCAGCGGCAGCTCCACGTTCTTCAGCGCGCTCATCCGCCCCAGCAGCTCGAACGACTGGAACACAAACCCGATCTGCTTGTTGCGCACCCGCGCCAGCGCCCCCTGGCTCATCTCGCTCGTCCGGATGCCGTTCAGTTCGTACTCCCCCTCGCTGGGCCGATCCAGACACCCCAGCACGTTCATCAGTGTGCTCTTGCCCGAGCCGCTGTGCCCCATGATCGCCACATACTCGTTGCGCCCGATCTCCAGGCCGATCCCCCGCAGCGCGTGCACCGTCTCCGTCCCGACCCGATAGGCCCGGTGAATGTTCCGCAGGCGTATGATGGGTTCCGACCGCTTCAAAGTACCCCTTCCGCTGCTGATGTCGGCTCGTTCGGTTCCCCGGTCTTCTCCTGCTGGGCCCCCTCGATCTCGGCCGGCTTGTCATGCTCGATTGTCTCAAGCACTTTGTACGGCCCGACGATCACCACATCTCCCTCCGTCAGCCCCTCCGTAATGACCGTATGCGTCAGGTCGCTGGCCCCGATCCGCACCGGCGTCACGACCGTCTTGCCGTCGATCACCCGGTACACGACCGTCAGGTACGTCTTCTTCAGATCGACCCGCGGGTTGTCCCTGCGAATCGCCTCCGGCAGCTCCTCCGTCTTGCGCTCCAGCACCGCCTGGCTGGGGACCATGATGACCCCCTCGTACACGTTCGTGCGGATGTCCACGTCCGCCGTCAGCCCCGAATACAGCTTGCTCACGTCCCCCCGCATCAGGATCTCCGTCTTGTAATACTTCGTTCCCGCGGTGCTCATGTCGTGCGTCAGCGCGATCGACTCCACCGTCCCCTCGAACACGTCCTCCCAGAACGCCTGCACATGCACGTCGGCCGGCTGGCCCACCTTCACCTGCCCGATGTAGCTCTCGTCCACCTGTGCGCTGAGGATCATCTTCGACAGGTCCGCCACCTGCAGGATCACCGTCCCCGGGTTGTTCATCGTCCCCGTCATCACCACCTCGCCCACCTCCGCGTTGATCCGGGTAACCACCCCGTCCATCGGCGAGGTGATCGTCGTGTAGCTCAGCGCCTCCTTCGCCTCCTCCACGTGGGCCTGGGCCGCCGTGAGGTTATGCTCCATTACCTTGAGGTTCAGCTCCGACGCCTGGATGCTCTGCTCGGCCGCCGCCGCCTGCGCCTCCAGTTCCTCCAGCGCTGCCTTGGCCGCATCGAACGCCGACTGGCTGATGTCCTGCGACGCCAGAAGCTGCTTTTGACGCTCGAAATCCGCCCGAAGCTGCGCCAGCTTCGCCTGCGTCCCCACCAGCGTCGCCTTCTGTCCCAAAATGCGGGCCTTCTCCACCTCGATCTGCGCCGCCTGGGCGTCCCGCGAGGCCTGGGCGCTGTGCAGCCGGCTCTCCATGTCCTTGGAGTCCAGCCGCACCACCACGTCGCCCGCCTTCACCCGTTCGCCCTCCCTGAACGGCAGCTCCACCACCCGCGCTGACAGCTTGGCGCTGATATCCACCTTGGTCCGCGGCTCAATCTGCCCCGGCGCGTTGATCGTCTCGACGAGCCGGCCCCGGGTCACCGTTTCCGTGCGGACCTTGAGTTTTTCCTCCCCCTTGGTGTTTTTTACCGAGTGCGAGACGATGCCTCCCAGCACAAACAGTCCCGGAACCACTAAACAGGATATCAGGATGATCTTATTCTTCTTTTTCTTCACAACAGGTCCTTTCGCGTCTGTTCTGAGGCCTCCTTCGGTCTTACAGGAACTCCCATTATAGATTAGAGACGCAACCGCAAAAGAAAAATTACTTCCAAAATCTCGAAATCCACAATTTAATCCCCACCCCCAATAAGTAATACCGCCGTCTGCGGTTTCTTTAACACCTCATCTCGCAATTCCTTCTTGACTTTTCCCATCGCCTGTTTACATTATCGACTTCGTATGCAGCACGCAGCAGGGATAGATCAGTGGCTCCGGCTCATCCGGGCTGACGGCGTCGGCCCGGTCAATTTCCGCCGGCTCCTCGACCGCTTCGGCTCTTTTGACGCCGTCTTCGGCGCTTCGGCCGCCGAGCTTGCCCGCGTTGAGGGCATCGGCCCCAAAACCTCCGAAAAGATCGCCCGCACCCGTTGCCGGTTCGACCCCGCCCCGGAGCTTGAACAGGCCGACAGGGCCGGCGTCTGCCTCATCCACTGGGACGACCCGCGCTACCCGCCTCCGCTCAGGGCCATTCCCGATGCCCCGCCCGTCCTCTACGTCAGGGGCGCCCTCGAGCGCAGCGACAGTCTCTCCCTCGCCGTCGTCGGCAGCCGCCGCTGCACCCACTACGGCGGCGAGCAGGCCGAGCGTTTCGCCCACCTCCTCGCCGCCGCCGGTCTCACCATCGTCAGCGGTCTGGCCCGCGGCATCGACAGCGCCGCCCATCGCGGCGCCCTCAGCGCCCGCGGCCGCACCATCGCCGTCCAGGGCTGCGGCCTGTCCCGCGTCTTCCCGCCCGAAAACCAAAAGCTCTTCGAGCGAATCGCCGAAAGCGGCGCTGTCATCAGCGAACTGCCCATGGGCTGCGAGCCGCTCTCCGAAAATTTCCCCGGCCGCAACCGCATCATCGCCGGCCTTTCCATGGGCGTCCTCGTCGTCGAGGCCGCCCCGCGCAGCGGCGCCCTCATCACCGCCGCCGCTGCTCTCGAATACAATCGCGAGGTGATGGCCGTCCCCGGCCGCATCGACAGCCCCGCCAGCAAAGGCCCGCACGAACTCATCAAGCAGGGCGCCCGCCTCGTGGACTGTGTCGAGGAGATCATGGACACCCTCGGCGTCATCGGCCGGGACCTCAAAGCCCACACGGCGACTTGTGCCCGCCAAAGCGAGCAGGCCGCCGAGGCCCCGCTCTTCGACGCCGTCCGCCTGGCCCTCTCGACCTCCGAGGAAAAGGTGCTCTCCCATTTGAACACTCAACCCGTTCACATCGACGAACTCATCGACGCCCTCGGCCTGCCCGCCGGCGCCGCCCACGCCGCCCTTATCAGTCTTCAGCTTAAGGCATTAATTAAACAGCTTCCCGGCAATCTCTACATCCGAAAATAAGCGCCCATCTTATCAGCAAATCATTACCTATTTTTTATCGGGTATGCAGTTGAGTTTTTTGATCCCCCCGAATCAGGCATTTGCCTATCATGCGCCAATCAACCCCCTCCCTACACTGAGAAACCATAGAGTAGGGTGCTTTGTTGACGAATACGGCTGTGTCGGCCGTGTGAAACGAAGCATCAGGGTGCCGTTTTTAGGAAAGGAAGGATTCATGATGACCAGAGGACTGTTAGCAGCCGGTTGCATTTTATTGTTGATTTCCGCCGCGGGCTTCGCCCAGGGATTCAGAGCGGGAGACTACACGTTCACTCTCGCCGGCGCCGGCGTCAGCGACGATGACCTGGTAAACAACGATTTCTCCGTCAATGCCGCCGTGAGCTACTTCTTCACGGATGCCTGGGAAATCGCCGTTCGCGACAACATCATCCTGGACGACCAGGAGGGAAGCGATGACGACTGGGCCAACACATTCCGCATCGCCCTGGACTGGAACTGCTGCACCAGCGGGGCCTTTGTGCCCTTTATCGGCGCCAGCATCGGCTACACGTGCGGCGACCGGGTGGAAGACACCTGCCTCGGCGGTCCCGAAGGCGGCTTCCGCTGGTTCGTCAATGAAACAACCTACATCCTGCTTATGGCCGAGTATCTCTTCGACTTTGACGGCGGCGGCGACATCGACGACAGTTTCGATGACGGCCAGTTTCTCTATACCCTCGGTATCGGTTTCAAGTTTTAATCGGCGATTCGCTGAATCGAATAGAACGGGCAGAAGGCAGAAGGAAGTTTGGGAGAAGTTGCGGCCGGACGGGCGAAACATCGGCAGGCTCGTCCGGCTGCAAGCAAACCTGACGTCCGATTCTTCCGCCCGACGAAAAGAGGAAGGGGATCACTGGCCCCGAACTCGATCCATCTCCTCGCGGCACATCCGAACCTGGCTGAGATCGTGAAGCTGATCCAGGGCCGCCTGAAGGTGCTCCAGGGCCCGGTCCTTTTGCCGCAGGTATCTTCCATAGAGAATGCCCAGCATCAGGTGCACCTGCTCGGCATGTTCATATCCCGGGTAGTGGACCAGAAACTTCTCATACCCGTCCGCCGCCGCCTGCCAGCGACCCATCGACATAAGCTGGTTGGACACATCGAGCTGATCCTGCCTCGCCAGAACCTGGTGGGGGTGCTTTTCCATGAGCTCCATATACAGGTCGGCCGCCTCCGACAGACTGTGGCGGCGCAGCGCCTCCGTGATTCCCGTCCGCATCCGCAGGATCGCCTCATCCGTTTCCGACGCTTTGGGCTCGAGCGTATGGCTCAGAACGGTCTTGCGGACCCGCCCGCCGCCGACATAGGAATCATAGCCGTGGTTGACGGTATCGCGGAAGATCCGCCGCCGGTTCCACTGCCGCAGGATCGACCACAGGTCGTTGTAGTCGCTCTGCATCAGTCGAAAGACAAAGAGCCCCATGACCGTCAGGATCCCGAAGACGTAGCCCGCCAGGTGGGCCGAATAGGCCACCGCCCCGGGGGCCCAGTTGGGCTCAAGGACATTGTCCCAGACGATCATCTTGAACGCGATGAAATAGAGGGCGCGAATCTCAATCGTCCCGATGAAGAAAAAGATATACAGCACGGTAATCAACGTATTGGGGAACAAAACCAGGTACGCCCCGGTCACCGCCGCCACCGCACCGCTGGCCCCCAGCACGGGATTGTCGTGGAGCAGGGCGTGTCCCAGCCCCGAAAAGATCGCCCCCGCCAGGTAGAACGAAAGATATCCCGCGTTGCCCAGCCGGTCGTTGACGTTGTTGCCGAACAGGTACAGGATGTACATGTTGCCGAGAATGTGGATCAGGTTGGCATGGAGGAAGGCATAGGTGATAAACTGCCAGAGGATCGGCCGCTGCGGGTGGAGCATGAACAGCTCCGCCATCGGCCGAAGTCCCCAGTCCCGCTGCCCGGTCTGCCGATCAAGGCCGTAACGGATGCTGATCAGAAAGATCAGGATATTGAGGAAAATCAGGAGATAGTTCGCATACGGCGTTCGTCGCGGACTGATACTGGTTGCAATCGGAAGCATTGTTTATTTGGTTTCTCAAGAATATCGGTATTTTTTAAGGACAAACGGGCATTGTAACGGGAAGGGGGGCGGACGACAAGCAGAAATAAGAACGGGACAGGGGTCCGTTTACGGGCCGCTGTCCCGCCGGAGCATCCGTGCAAGGAAAAGACAGGAGAGGAGGTTTTTATGCACCCGATTCAGTAGGGCGTTGCATTCATCCTATGCCTATTCAAAACATAGAAAATGATCCGCCCCGGGGCAAACGGGAAAATTATTTTTGCAGGCAGGCCGGTTTACGGGTATGGTAGTTCCGGATCATTCAGGATGACTAAAGACCGATAATAAAACTCATCTGAGGCAAAAGCGTGGAAAAAGAGAGGATTCAGAAACGGCTTCAGGCCGTTCGAGCGGCCCTGAAAGAAAAAAAGCTCGATGCGCTGGTGGTCACCAAAACCCAAAACGTGAGGTATCTGACCGGTTTTTCAGGACATGACAGTTGGGCCGTGGTCCTGGGGCGTTCGACGGTGCTGATTACCGACAGCCGATATACGGAACAGGCCGTCGGAGAGTGTGCGGCCTGCAAAATCGTCGAACGCCGCAAGCCGATCGCGGACGCCCTGGCGGATCAGCTCTCCGGCCGCGGCCTCGGGCGGATCGGCGTCGAAAACACCACCTCCCTTGCCGCTTACCAGGCGATTCGCAAGGCCCTTCGCCGGGTGGGCCTGACAACAACGCCCGTCGGCGGCCTCGTCGAGCGGCCCCGCGAAATCAAGGAGCAGGTCGAGGTCAGGCTGATCCGTAGGGCGGCCGAGGTCGCCTGGGGGGCGCTTCAGGCGGCCCTGAAACAGCTCCGGGCGGGCATGACGGAGCAGGAACTGACGGCCGAACTGGAATACGAAATGAAGTCGCGCGGGGCCGTGCCGGGCTTCGATACGATCATCGCCTTCGGCCCCAACGGCTCACGCAACCATCACCAGCCGCAGGATCGCCGGCTGCGCTCGAAGGACACCATCCTGATCGACTTTGGGGCATGCCTTTGCGGCTACACCTGCGACATCACCCGCAGCTTCGCCTTCGGATCGGCCGGCCGGGAATACCGACGGGCCTGGCAGGCGGTCTATGCGGCCCAGCAGGCGGCAATCGCGAAGATCCGCGACGGGGTCAGCGTCGCCGAGGTGGACGCGGCGGCCCGAAACGTCATCGAGCAGTCGGGCTTCCCCGTGTACGGCCACGGAACGGGCCACGGCCTGGGGCTGGAGGTGCATGAGTCGCCCTATCTTTCCCCCCTGGACCGCAAGAGCAAGCTCAGGGCCGGCCAGGTAATCACGGTCGAGCCGGGAATCTACCTCCCCGGCCGCTTCGGCATCCGCATCGAGGACGATGTGCAGGTAACCGAAGCGGGCTCCCGCGTCCTGACGACGGACTCGCGATACGGCTTCAGCGACGATGAGCTTTGCATCCTGTAACCCCCGCCGTGCGCTGCGCTTCTCCGGCGTCCATAAAAAAGGATGGGCCCTTTGATGACCCATCCGGGGGCAAGCTCATGGACCGGAAAACTTTTCCGGCCTCTGCAAGGCCCTCTATGATTATCCATTCACAAGAGGAATGGCTGCTGCCGCTTGCTCACCGCTCCCCCCGGAGGCCCGACCGGCCTGAACGGGAGGCCTCCCCGGCCCTGTCTTCGGCGGGGGGCTTATACGGACCGACAAACAAAGGTTCGTCTTCCGAAAATTCGACCTTATCCGACAACTCCATCCAATCGTTCCAAAGCCCCTTCCTGCGGGCTCCTTTTTCAAAACGTTTCATAACTTCTCCTTTTCCTGTCATAATGAACGTTTTGTCCTCAGGTCCTACTGTCGGTTGGCGTCTCTTCGGCCTCAAGAAAACCCTTAAATGAGACTGCGTTGTGCCTGATAAAGGATCAGGCACAGGGTAATCAGGAACAGGGTCATCGAGACAAAGAAGACCAGCTCCGTAATGTAGGCCCCCACGGCGGCCGTCGCCTCGAAATTCAGCATCACGGCCGCCGCCATCAGCAGCAGAAAGAAAAATGCCCCTCCCAACAGCGCCATGCTCCCCTCCTTTTGAATGTGCCCGCCCCTCGGCAGGGGGAAAAAACGGCCTCTCCTGTTTGTGCCCCCGAACGGCCGTCTTCCCCAGCGGACGGGTTTGCTCCTTATGCCGCCGCCGCGCCGACCCCCAACAGCGCCATAACCAAAAGAACGACAAAGATCACGATGAAGATGAAAAAGAGGATCTTGGCGATCCCCGCCGCCGCCGAGGCCACGCCGCCGAAACCGAAAATCGCGGCGATCAGCGAGATTACCAGAAACACGATTGCCCATCCCAGTAAACCCATGGTTCACTCCTTCCGCAAAAGGTTCTTCCCTGTCCGTTTAATCGGCCGCATCCTGAATGGCCTCGCCGCCCGCCTCGATGTCCCGCCCCGCGCCTTCGATGGTATTGCAGCCGACGGCAAACAGGATTCCCATCAGAACGACCAGCGCCATACCAATCAACCGCGCCAACTTACGCATGTGTGCTTCTTTCCAAAAATTCGGTTGATTCACCAATCCCCGGTTGTTATAAAGGGAGATATCGTTAGAAGCCGATCAGGAATCTGCCTAATTGCCCAAAGGCGAATGCCTAATGATAAAACGGCCGCCGGCCGATAGAAAGAGCCCAAACCGATGGCTGGAATGGAGGCGACGGCATGTCGTTATCGACCGTACAGATAGACTGGAGCTCCCTGGCTCCGCTGGGAGTGGCGATCGGGCTCGGGGCCGTCATCGGCCTGGAGCGAGAGCTGAGCCGAAAGGCCGCGGGCCTGCGCACCAACATCCTGATCTGCCTGGGCTCGGCCCTGCTGACCCAGATCGCCATGCAGTTGGATTTGAACCCGGACTCTTCCGCCCGGATCCTCCAGGGCGTCATCACCGGCATCGGCTTCATCGGCGGCGGCGTGATGATCCGTTACGGCGCCAGCGTGTACGGCCTGACGACGGCAGCCACCATCTGGCTGGTCACCGGTATCGGCATCGCCGCCGGGGCGCGCCTGTACTCGCTGGCCGCGGTCTCCACGCTGGCGACGCTGATCATCCTCGTGGGCCTCAACCCCCTGGACAGGAGGATCGGCCGCCACCGAAGGAAAACGTCGCCGACCGAGATCGACTAACGAGGGCCCGCAACGCCGTAAGCGGCTTATTCGTTTGACCGGGGGGCAAACCAGCCGTAGAGCACCGGGAGCACCAGCAGGGTGGCCGCGGTGGACGTCGCCAGCCCGCCGGCCACAACCAGGGCCAGCGGCTTTTGAACCTCCGACCCCGGACCGGTGGCGAGAATCATCCCCACAAGGCCGAACAGGGTCGTCAGGGCGGTCATTAAAATGGGCCTCAGCCGCAGCATGCATCCCTGCCGGACGGCATCCTCAAGCGAAGCGCCGTTCTTCTGCATCTGTGCAATATACGAAACAAGCACGATCCCGTTGAGCACGACGATTCCCAAAAGCACCAAAAACCCGATGGAGGCCGGAACCGATAAATACGTTCCCGTAATCAATAATGCAAATACTCCGCCGACCAGTGCGAAGGGAAGATTGCACAGAACCAGCAGCGCCAATCGAAGGGATTGAAAGGTGATGTACAGGAACATGACGATCAGACTGACAATGATCGGCGTAATCATCATCAGCCGCCGGGAGGCCTGCTGCTGGTTCTCGAACTGGCCGCCCCATTCAATGTAGTATCCGGCGGGCAGTTGTACGGTCTCCCGGATCCGCCGCTGCGCCTCCGCGACGAAGGAGCCGATGTCTCGCCCCTGGACGTTCAGCTCGACGGCCATTCGCCGCCGGCCGTTCTCGCGGCTGATCTGAACGGGACCTTCCTCGACGGTGATGTCCGCCAACTGGCTCAGCGGCAGCGCATACCCCTGTTTCGAATCGATCATCAGGTTCCCCAGGGCCTGCGCGGAACTCCGCGCCTCATCGGGCAGCCGGAGGGTCAGGTCGAACGCCTTGCTTTCCTGATAAACGGCGGCGGCCGGTTTGCCGCCCAGGGCGATTTCAACCACATCGAGAACATCGGCGACATTCATGCCGTGACGTGCGATTTTGTTCCTGTCCACCCGAATCGACACATAGGGCTGCCCCTCGACGGCTTCCGTAACCACGTCCGCGGCCCCTTCGATGTCCGACAAAACGCCGGCGATCTCGCCGACTTTCCGCCGGAGAATTTCCGAATCGTCCCCAAAGAGCTTCACGATGATCTGGGCGCGGGTCCCGGCCACCAGCTCGTCGATCCGGCATTGGATCGGCTGGCTGAACCCGTAGGCAAGGCCGGGAATATCCGCAACGGCCTCCCGCATCTTCTCGAAGAGCTCCTCCCGGGTTTTGGCGTTTTTCCATTCGCGGCGCGGTTTCATCGAACCGACAAACCCCGTCTTTTCGACGCCGCGCGCCTCAACGGCGATCCCCGTCTGACCCGTTTTTCCAACCAGCGTTTCAAGCTCTTCGAACTCCATCAAACGCTGCTGCACCATATCCGCAATCATCGCCGACCGCTGAAGCGACGTCCCCGGCGGAAGCAGGATGTCCATATCAAAGGCGCCCTCGTCCATGATGGGCACGAACTCCCGGCCCAGATGCGCAGTCCCGATCCCCGCCGCCGCTATCAGCAGGGCCGAGATAAAGACCGCCGCCGCCTTTCGCCGGAGCACCCATTCCAGCGCCGGCGAATACAGCGCTTTGGCCGCCCTCAGGAGGCGGCTCTGCTTCTCTTGCCCCGAGCGGAGAAACAGTTCCGACAACGCCGGCGCGATGAACAGCGAAATGATGATCGACGCAAAGAGCGCAATGGCGACGGTAAACGCAAGCGGCGAAAACATCTTGCCTTCCATGCCCTGGAGCATGATGATGGGGACAAAGGTCAGAATGATGATCAGCTCGCCGAACATGCTCGGTTTGCGAACCTCCAGCGCCGCCTTCAGAACGGTCGCCGGCCTGGACCGGTCGTTTCGGTTCTCCGCCAGATGCCGCTGAATGTTTTCCACCTGGATGAGGGTGGCGTCGCAGACCATGCCCAGGGAAATCACCAGCCCCCCCAGCGACATCAGGTTGGCGTCCAGTCCCAGGAGTTTCATGACGATAAACGTCAGCAGAACCGACAAGGGCAATGAAATCGCGGCCACAATCGCTCCGTGGACCGTTCCCAGCAGAAGAAAGATAACGATGCTGACGAGGATCACCCCTTCCGCCATGGCTTTGATAACCGTATTCATGGCCTGCCCGACGATTTCGGACCGGTCATAAAACGGCTTGAGGGTGATCCCCTCCGGCAAAACCGTTGACGCGTTGATCTCCCGGATTTTGGCCTTGACCGCTTCGACGACGATCCGGCTGTTTTCGCCCTTAAGCATCATCACCACCCCCCCGACGGCCTCGCCCTGTCCGTCTTTGAGAGATAACCCCTGGCGAACCGCATGAGACGACGTAACCCGGCCGACGTCTCCGAGATACACCGGCGTGCCGTCAATCGACTTGAGCACGATGTCCGCGATATCGGCCTCGTCGCTGATGAGACCGATGCCGCGAATCACGTATTGCTCCGTCGGCGTCTCGATCACGCCGCCGCCGACGTTCCGGTTGTTTTTCTCGATGGCCTCGAACACCTCCTGAACCGAAAGCCGGTAGGCGAGGAGCTTTTCAGGGTTTAGCAGGACCTGGTATTGCTTCAGGTAGCCGCCGAACGAGTTGATCTCATTGACCCCGGCCACCCCCTTGAGAAGGGGCGCAACGACCCAGTCCTGCAGGGTGCGCAGCTCGGTAAAATACGCGACTCGCTCCTCCGGGGCCGAAGGTATGCGGCCCTCCAGCGTGTACTGGTAAATCTCGCCCATCGCGGTGGCGACCGGCCCCATCTCGCACTCCACCCCCGCCGGAAGCGTGTCCCGAACTCCCATCAGGCGTTCGAAAACAAGCTGCCGGGCAAAGTAGATGTCCACCCCGTCGTTGAATACCAGCGTAACGACGGATAAGCCGTACTTGGTCGTCGAACGCATCGTCTCAAGCCCCGGCAGCCCCCGCATGGACATCTCAATCGGATAGGTAACGAACCGTTCGATTTCCAAAGGTGACATTCCCGTCGCGCTGCTGACGATCTCGACCTGGACATTGGTCACGTCCGGAAAGGCGTCGATGGGCAGCGTCGTGTAGGCCGCCACTCCAAAACCGATGATCGCGATGACAACGGCCGCCACCAGCAGCCGATTGCGAAGCGCAAAACGCATGACTTGTTCCAGCATGTTTAACCTCTAAGCAAAGAAGGACGGCCTCAGAATCAATGCCCGCCGCAGGGGTCGCCCGCGGACTTGGTCATTTCCGATTTCAGCGTGAACGCTCCCCGGGCGACATACGCCTGCCCCGGCTCCAGTCCCGATAAAATCTCCGCATACTCGCCGTTCATGCGGCCGGGCCGAACCTCCTGCGCCCGGTAACCCGCCTCGACCGGAAGAAAAACAAACGATCTGCCTTCCATGCTGACGATGGATTCCGCGGGAACGACGACGCTCGCATCGAACGCTTCGACGGCGATTTCGGCCGTGGCAAACGTCCCCGGCCGCCACCGGCCCGAATCGTTCGGGAGGATGATGCGGGCAAGGGCCGTTCGCGTGTTTTCGTCAACCACGCGGCTGACATGGCTGACAATGCCCTCGCCCCGATGATGTTCGGTTTTAAGCACGGCTTTTTGACCCCGTTTTATCCGGGGCAGGGCCTTCTGATGAACCCTGACGTTCACCCAGACATCGTTTAAATCCGCGATCACAAAGGGTTCCGAATCATCCCGGAGCATCTCTCCGAGGGTGATGTGTTTTTCAATGATGACGCCGTCGATGGGAGCCGTGATTTCATAGACGATGTAGGATTCTTCGGGGGCGTCCGGCAGCCGGGCCAGGTCGTCCGCCGAAAACCCCAGGGCGTGAAGCTTTTGCCCGGCGGAGCGCCATTCAATGCGGGCGTCCGCCGCATCGCGCTGGGCCCTCAAATAGTCCTGTTCCGCGCTGATCTGCTCCTTCCACAGGCGCTGTTCGCGCTCCAGCAGGGCTTCGGCAAGGCGGAGTCTTTCTCCCGCCGCAAGGTAGGCGGCCTTAAAATCCGCCAATTCCCGGCTGTGGATCACGGCAAGCGCCTCGCCGGTGCGGACGCTGTCGCCGAGCGTCTTAAAAACGGCCCTGACCACACCGGGCACGCGCGGCACGACATGCGCCGTTTTGTCATTGTTTAAGGCAATCTCGGCGGGAAAAGTCGCATGGACCCCGATGGTGCCGGCCGCGGCTTGCGCCACTTCAATGCCGAACTGCCGGATGGCCGAATCCCGAAGCGCGATCACGCCCTCGGCCGCATGTTCCGCTTCGCAATGCCCCTCTCCGGCGGAATGATGGCGCCCATGCTCGTCGTGTCCTTCATGCGATGCTTCGGCATGGCGAAAGGCCGCGTCTGAACAGACCCCATGTGCAAAAACATGGCCCGAGACGGTCTTTTTCCCCACCCAAAATCCGCCGAATAACAGAGCGGCCCCCGAGCAAAGCATAAATGCCGGAACCGTTATTTTAAGCGTCCCTTTGAATCCTGAATGATGCTTCATGGCTTCACATCCTTTCCGGTTTCGTCCTGAATAATTTCTTCCGTCGCCGCGTCCCCGACCAGCCGCTCCAGTTCCGCCTGCGCCTTTTGATAGGCGGCCCGGCTTTCAATGAATTCGTTTTTGACCTCAAAGAGAGTCCGCTGAGCGTCCAGCACGTGCAGGTAGTCCGTCTTGCCCTCGGCGTAGGCCCGCTGCGAGGCCTCCAGCACCTCCTCCGCGCCCGGCAGGGCCGCCGCTTGCAGCGAATCGATCCGCCGCCGCGTATTGACCAGTTCGCCATAGAGCCGGTCCAGTTCGCAAAGCAGTTCGATCTGTCCCTCCCGCTGCGCTTCGGCGGCCTTGGTCACGTTGATCCGGGCCTCCTGTCGGCCGCCCTGATTGCGGTCGAAGATCGGCAGGGGGATCTCAATCCCCACGATCAGCGCGTTCTCATCCGTCTCCGAAAACCGCTTCACCCCGGCGCCGATCGAGATATCCGGCTTCGCCCGGGCCCCGGCCTCTTCCAGCATCGCCTGCCGCCGGTCGATCTCCTTCTCCAGCCGGGTCCACTGCGGCCCTCCGGCCAGTCGCTCCCGAAGCGTCTCCATCGCCGGCAGGGGGGCCGACGACACCGGCTCACCCTTCGCCCGCTCGAATCGCGGCTGCGTCGAGCCCCAGAACGAGGCCACTTGCCGCCGGGCCGTCTCCAGATCCTGCCGGGCCTGCTCGCGGCGAACCAGCACCGACGAATGGGCCACCGAGGCCCGCGTCAGTTCCGGCGGCGCATCCTTACCCGCCTCCACCCGTCGGCGGACGATCTCCAGCCCCCGCTCGGATACGCCCGCCATTTCCCCGTAAAGCTCGGCCCTCTCCTGGGCGGCCAGCAGATCGGCAAACGCCTTCGCCAGTTCAGCCCGAACCTCTCCGCGAACGATGCCGTAATCAACGTCCGCCAGCGCCCTCTCGACGGCCGCCGTCTGCATCCGCTTCTCCCGCTTGCCGCCCAGTTCCAGCGGCTGACGGATCAACAGACTCGTCTCGGCCGCATCAAACCCGCTCATCGAACCCGATCCCCCGAAGTCCTCCACCTCGATCTCCAGCGTTGGATTGGGCCGCAGACTTGCCTGAAGCTGCCGGGCCTCCGCCGCCCGGACCTCCAGCGAAAAGACCCGCAGCCGCGGATTGTGCATCAGGGTCAACCCCCACGCTTCGGGCAAAGTCAGAGCCCCCGTCGGCTCCTCCGAAATGACATCGGCCGCATGGATCAGCGGCGCCAGCCCCGCCGCAATGAGCAGGGCGGCAACTCGAAATCGAAACATATCGCTGCCTCTTGAATAAAAATCTTTGAAGGAATGCAGAGAATCTTCTCGTCCTTCCCGCGCAAACGGAAATCCCGATTCCGCGGGATGCGATGAGCGCACGGAGGCGGCGATCAGGTCAGAAGGATGATATCTTTGAGGGGAGAAAAATAGGAGTAATGAAAGCCGCAAAGGCCTTCCGTTGCGGTCTGCGGTAAATCCGTCAGCAGGCGTGCCGACGGCTGAATGTCGGCATCCGTAACCGTCGTCTTTTGAATCTTATCAAGGCCCGCCGGGGCGCCGGGGATGGGAATATCCGTACAGGGGCTGCACGGGTGGGTGATGCTCGATCCGTCGGGGTTCGGCGTACTTTCCCCGTCGCCGCCGCACCCGCAGTGGTTGTGAAAAGCCGGCTCGACCGCAATATGGCCGTCCGCCCCGATACACACCACACCCGCCTTGGAACCAGCCAGCCAAACCGTCGTAACGGCCAGAACGAGATGGATAAGGTATTGATTCACGGGCATTTAAAACTTTAATCCGGCGGATTATACTCTTTTTCCTTCTTACAGTCCAGCGAAAGCCCGGGTTCACGAAAAAAAGTATCTAAAGATCGATTTGCCCGCAGGCCCCTGTGCCTTATAATCGCCGCTTTCTAAAGAGAACAAACTTAAACCTTGGAAACGGCAATGGACAATATGGATCGACCTTACGGGGTAATCTTCGATATGGACGGCGTGCTGGTGGACTCGGAGCCCTTTATCACCCGGGCCGCCATGACCATGTTTGCGGAAAAGGGCCTCCAGGTCAAACCGGAGGACTTCCACCCCTTTATCGGCACGGGCGAAAACCGCTTCATCGGCGGCGTGGCCGAAAAATACAACTTCCCGCTCAAATTCCCCGATACCAAGGAGCAGACCTACGATATCTACCTCGATATCATCCGGGGGGAGCTAAAGCCGCTGCCGGGGGTGTATGAGTTCATCGACCGCTGCCGCGCGCTGGGCAAAAAACTCGCCGTCGCCTCCAGCGCCGACCGCCGCAAGGTGGAGGGCAACCTGCGTGAAATCCGCCTCGACCCGGCCCGTTTCGACGCAATCGTTGTCGGCGAGGACGTGGAACACAAAAAGCCCGACCCCGAAATCTTCCTCCTGGCCGCCCGGCGTCTCGGGTTAGAGCCGAAAGACTGTCTCGTGATCGAAGACGCCGTCAGCGGCGTCGCCGCCGCCAAAGCCGCCGGCTGCCGCTGCCTGGCCCTGACCACCTCCTTCACCAGGGACCGGCTCCTCGCCGCCGACTTCTTCGCCCCCGACCTCGCCTGCGCCCCGGAGGAAGTGCTGCACTGGTAATGCCGTTTCAATATCTTTTCTCGACGCTCTCAGGGTCCTCCCGGCCTTCGCTGACTTCGACTTTTTCCACCCGGCTGCTGTGGCCCAGACTGTACTGTCCTTCGCCGCGGTCGATCAGGAAGAAGATCGTGGATTCCTCCGAGTCCGACACCTCAATGACCCCCTCGCGTTTCACGTCGTCGAAAAATTCCTTGGCGATGCTTCGGCCGATCAGGGCCGTATGGTCCAGCACGCCGACGGGATAGTCGGTAATCAGCGCCTGAAGCCGCCGATGGGTCAGGTGCATCGCCCCGGCCAGAAGAAACCGCTGGCCGTCAGCGTCCACCCGGTACCAGTCATCGCCGTAGATGTCCACCGTCCGAACATAAACGCATCCGGATTTTGTGTAATACCTGTACTGCATTTCGTCTCCCCTTTAACGCTCTCCGTCTTGGTGCAGGATCTCCAAGGATGTGGAAATCGACGCTGTCTTTCCCGCGAATCTCGATCACCCCCACGGGTGTTTTTTCAGGAAAAGACCTATTATAACAAAAATCATCCGGCCGATTATGAGACGCCCCCATTTTTTGCGCCTGCCCGAACCTCCCAGCCGCCCGTGCCGTTTTTTTATGGGACAATTAGGGATTTTCCCCGATCACTTTTTTTCGGAATAAACTCTCCGCCCGGCCGCAGGCCGCCCGCATTTTTGCTTTTTTATTTTTAATTTTTAATCTGTTTAGCTGACGTTCTTCAGCTTCGCCTTTTCCTCTTCGAGTTTTTCCTTGAGGTACCGGGCCGTGTATGAGTTTTTCGACTTGATGATCTTCTCAGGCGTCCCCGCCGCGATCACCTCGCCGCCGCCGTCGCCGCCTTCGGGCCCCAGGTCGATAATGTAGTCGGCCATCTTGATCACGTCGAGGTTGTGCTCGATGACGATGATCGTATTGCCCATGTCCGTCAGTCGCCGCAGCACGTTCATCAGGTTGTGAATATCCGCGAAGTGCAGCCCCGTCGTCGGCTCATCGAGAATATACAGCGTATGCCCCGTGCCCGGCTTGCCCAGCTCCGACGCCAGCTTCACCCGCTGGGCCTCGCCGCCCGACATCGTCGTCGAGGACTGCCCCAGCGTCATGTACCCCAGCCCCACGTCGCACAGCGCCTTGATCAGCCGCAAAATCTTCGGAAAGTTCGCAAAGAACACCTTCGCCTCGTCGATCCGCATATCCAGCACATCCGAGATGTTCTTGCCCTTGTACGTGATCTGCAGCGTCTCCGGGTTGTACCGCTTGCCCTTGCACTCCTGGCACACGACATACACATCCGGCAGAAAGTGCATCTCGATCTTCTTCGTTCCCTGCCCCTGGCAGAACTCGCACCGCCCGCCCTTGACGTTGAAGCTGAACCGCCCCGGCTTGTACCCGCGAATCTTCGCCTCGCGCGTCATCGCGAAAAGCTGACGGATCAGGTCAAAGACGCCCGTGTAGGTCGCCGGGTTGCTGCGCGGCGTGCGCCCGATGGGCGACTGGTCGATCTCGATCACCTTGTCGATCTTCGAGAGCCCCAGGATGTTCTTATGCTTCCCCGGCTTCTCCCGCGAGCCGTACAGCCGCCGCTTGAGCCCCTTGAGCAGAATCTCCGTCACCAGCGTGCTCTTGCCCGAGCCCGACACCCCCGTCACGCATGTCAGCACGCCCAGCGGAAACTTAACGCTGATATTCTTGAGGTTGTGCTCCGTCGCGTTCCTCACCTCGATGCACTCGGTCATCCGGACCTTCCGCCGGGTCGTCGGCAGCTCGATATACCGCGCCCCCGACATGTACTGGCCGGTCAGCGACCGCTCCTGGCGGCAGATATCCTCCAGCGTCCCCTCCGCCACCAGCTCGCCCCCGTGGCGTCCCGCCGCCGGGCCGATGTCGATGACGTGGTCGGCCGCGCGGATCACCTCGTCGTCGTGCTCCACCACGAGCACCGTATTGCCGATGTCCCGCAGCCGCTTGAGGATCGCCAGCAGACGGTCGTTGTCCCGCCGGTGCAGCCCGATCGTCGGCTCGTCGAGCACATAGCAGCACCCCACCAGCCCGCTGCCCACCTGCGTGGCCAGCCGAATCCGCTGGGCTTCGCCGCCCGAGAGCGTCTTGCTCGTCCGGTCCTGCGTCAGATACCCCAGCCCCACGTCGATCATAAACTGAAGCCGCGCCCGGATCTCCTTGAGCGGCTGCTCGGCGATGTGCCTCTGTTCCGCATCGAGCGTCAGGCCGTTAAAAAACGCCACGGCCTCTTCGATGTTCATCTGCGTGACCTCGCTGATGCTCCGCCCCTGGATCGTCACAGCGCCCGCCTCCGGCCGCAGCCGCGTCCCCTTGCACGTCTTGCACGCCGACTCCGACAGGTATCCGTGCAGCCGCCCCTTGACGAATTCGCTCGTCGTGTTCTCCCACCGCCGCTGCAGGTTCGGAATCACGCCCTCAAACGACGCCCCGTACTTTCGCTCGTCCGCCGCCGTCGTCCCGTACAGCAGCACCCGCTTTATCTCGTCCGGGATCGCGCTGTACGGATCGGACTTGCCGATGCCGAAGTTCCGGCAGAACCGCTTGATCAGCCGGTTGTAGTAAATGTTCATCCGCTTGCCGCCCTTGCGCCACGCCTCCACGGCCCCGTTCTCCAGCGAGACCGTTTTGTCCGGCACGATCAGCTCCGGGTCGAACTCGAGGATCGTCCCCAGTCCGTCGCAGCTCGGGCACGCCCCGTAGGGACTGTTGAAGCTGAACAGCCGCGGCGACAGCTCCGGCAGCGACGCCTCCGGGTGATCCGTGCAGGCGTACTTCTCGCTGTAGAGCACATCCTGCCACGCGCCGTCCCCGCCGTTGTCCTTCTTGTCCTCCGGCGACTGGAACATCACCGTCACCAGCCCCTCGCCGATCTTCAGCGCCGTCTCCACCGAATCGGCCAGCCGCACCCGGATGCCCTCCTTGAGGATCAGCCGGTCCACCACCGCGTCGATGTGATGCTTCTTGTTCTTGTCCAGCTTCGGCGTCGCCTTCACGTCATAGATGACGTTGTCGATCCGCACCCGCACAAACCCCTCCCGCTGAATCTGCTCCAGCGCCTCCCGGTGCTCGCCCTTTTGCCCCCGGATGACCGGTGCGCAGATCTGGATTCGCGTCCCCTCCGCGTGCTCGAGGATCGAGTCCACGATCTGCGTCGCGTGCTGACTGGAGATCGGCTGGCCGCAGATCCAGCAGTGCGGCTGACCGATCCGCGCAAACAGCAGCCGGCAGTAGTCGTAAATCTCCGTCGTCGTCGCCACCGTCGAACGCGGGTTGCTCGAAGCGCTGCGCTGCTCGATGGCAATCGTCGGCGGCAGCCCCTCGATATGCTCCACCTGCGGCTTTTGCATCTGCTCCAGGAACTGCCGCGCATACGCGCTGAGCGATTCGACGTACTTCCGCTGACCCTCGGCATAAATCGTATCGAACGCCAGCGAGCTCTTGCCCGAGCCGCTGATGCCGGTTACCACCACCAGCTTGTCGCGAGGGATGTCAACATTGATATTCTTGAGGTTATGTTCGGACGCCCCCGTCACGCGGATATACTTTTGATCCTTTGACATACTTTATAAGCCCATTTCGATAAAGAAACTCCCTGACTTTCCGCCGCTCTCATTCCGCCAAAGCGCGAATCCGGATGACACGGAAAAATTCAACAGTTTCTCTTAGATATACTCTTCCCGGAATAAGACAATAAACCAAACTCCCCATTGTAACTGAAATTATACGTCGGTACAATAGAATGTTCAGGAAATCCGTAGCGGGGCCTGTATATTGATGAAAATAAAACCGATCCATGATTGGAACGTTACCCCGACCGAGGCCGGCGCCCTGCAAAAGCGGCTGGCCGGCCGCATCATCCAGCGCCCCCTGAAAAAAATCCCCCGGCTTATCGCCGGCCTCGACTGCGCCTTGAGCATGGATAAAAAGCGGATCGCCGCGGTCATTATTGTTTTGTCATTTCCGGAGCTCGAATTGGTAGAAGTCTCGCAGGCCGTCGAGCCGCTCCAATTTCCATACATACCCGGTCTTCTTTCTTTCAGAGAAATCCCCGTTTATCTTACGGCCGCAGCCGGATTGACCGCCAAACCCGACCTGTTCCTCGTGGACGGCCAGGGCATCGCCCATCCCCGCCGCATGGGCCTCGCCAGCCACCTGGGCCTCTTCCTCGATACCCCAATGATCGGCTGCGCCAAAAGCCGCCTCATCGGCACTTACGACCCGCCCGGCGAGCAGAAGGGGAGTTTTACCCTCCTGAAAGACAAAAAGCGGATATTCGAAGACGGGAAAACAGCGGCAGCGCATCGGGCCAAACCGCGCCGAGAAGCAAAACAGGACACCTCCGAGGAGGAGATCATCGGCGCCGTCCTCCGCACCCGCACAGGAACAAAGCCCCTCTTCGTCTCCCCCGGCCACCTCTGCACGCTCGACGACGCCGTCGCCTATACCCTCCGATGCTGCACGAAATACCGCCTACCCGAACCCACTCGCCTCGCCCACCAGTACGTCACCCGCCTCAAACCGGAGATTTGAGCTCAGCGTCTCTACGGTCTGCGTTGCAGGATATCGAGCATGACGATCCCTCCCGTCATCGACCGTCGGCTCAGGTGTTCCAGCCCGGCCTCCGCCGCCGCCCGGGGCAGATCGAACTGACGGCTCCAATCCATGATCGAATCGGCCAGATAGTCCAGCGGCCCGCGGCTGACGAACAGCAGCCGCCCGCCCAAAGGCATCAGCGTCCGCAGGTAAAACAGGTAGGGGCCTCGCAGCAGGGGGCTTTTCGGCAGGGAAAATTCGAGAATCGCCGCCCGGCCGCCGGGACGCAGCAGCCGCCGCATCTCGCGCAGCGCCGCCAGCCGGTCCGGCATGTTCCGCAGGCCGAACGCGCATGTAACGATGTCGAACGCTTCATCCGCCAGCCCGGTCGCCGCCGCATCGCCGGCAATCCACCCAAGCCGCTCCTTCATCGCCGGCGTTGTCTTTTCCCGCGCCCGCCCGAGCATCGCTTCGCTGAGGTCCAGCCCCGTGATCGATTGGGCAGGCGAGTGCCGGGCGAAGGCAAAGACCAAATCCCCCGTCCCGCAGCACAGATCAAGCACGCGGTCGCCCGCCCCCGGCCTCAGCGCCCGCACCGTCAGCCGCCGCCACCGCCGATCCAGCCCCAGGCTGAACAGGTGATTGCACAGATCATACCGCCGGGCAATCGGATCAAAATCAAAATTAGTTGCAGACATATCAAGCTCGACAAATAAACATAAATAAAATAAGACAAAATCGGTCATTATTCAAGATGAAATGATCGTACTAATTTACGATATATCGTAAATTACTCTTGATTATTTTACGACTGTGTCGATAATAGTACATATGGAAAGAATTCGAAAACGCGTTTACGACACAATGCTGGCGGATCATCTGGAAAATCAGCGTCAGATGGCTTTTGTGAGTGGTCCGCGTCAGGTCGGCAAGACAACGACCTGTCGGAGATTGTCCGATCTGTACTTGAATTGGGATAACTTAGATGATCGATCCAGAATTCTTGAAGGGCCAAGACAAATAGCCGACCTTGCAGGTCTAAATAAACTGCGGCCCGGACTCCCTGTCCTGCTTTTTGATGAGATTCACAAATACAACCGATGGAAGCAGTTTCTTAAGGGTTTTTTTGACACCTATGCGGATCGGGTACGCATCCTCGCCACCGGCAGTTCGCGGCTGGATATCTACCGTCGGGGCGGCGATAGTTTGATGGGACGTTATTTCCTCTATCGCATGCATCCGTTTACCGTGGCCGAGGTGGCGGCACAAAGTCTGCCGAATCCGGAAAGGATCATTCGGGAACCGGAGACGATTCCGGATGAAGAGTTTGAGGCGTTGTGGGCCTACGGCGGTTATCCGGAGCCCTTTTTAAAACGTGATGCCGCCTTTTCGCGCCGCTGGAACAATCTGCGGCTCAGCCAACTGTTACGGGAGGATATTCGGGACCTGACGCGGATTCAACAACTGGATCAGATTGAATTGCTCGTTCATCGACTCATCCACCGTTCCGGCCATCAACTTATTTACAGCAATCTGGCCTCAGAAATCCAGGTGTCCGTAGATACGATTCGACGCTGGATTGCGACGCTGTGCAACCTGCATCTGGGCTTTATGGTCCGCCCGTGGTTTAAGAATGTTTCACGTTCCCTTCGCAAGGAACCCAAATGGTACCTGCGAGACTGGTCCATGGTCGAGGATCCCGGTCAGAGGGCGGAGACTTTTGTCGCCTGTCATCTGTTCAAAGCCGTCGAGGGCTGGAATGATCTGGGCTATGGAAATTTCCAGTTAGGATACCTTCGGGATATTCAGCAGCGCGAGGTGGATTTTATCGTCAGCCGAGATGGTAAGCCCTGGTTTCTTGTGGAGGTGAAAACCGGTGACGCCCCTCTGAGCCCGGGGCTGAATTATTACCATCAGCAGTTGAAGGTTCCCTTCGCATTCCAGGCGGTCATGAATGAAGCATACGTTGATGCAAATTGCTTTGCGACGCCCGGTGAGCCGCTGATTGTTCCGGTTCGAACGCTCCTGTCGCAGCTATTATAATTCACCGGATCGGAAAGAGAATAAAGATCAGCACATCCCAAAGGGCGTGGGAGATGATGACCGGCCACAGGCGGCCCGTCGCCAGGAAAAGCAGGCCCCAAAAGCCGCCGCAAATGCCCGCCGCCGCGATGAGCATGAAGTTCAGCGACGGCAGGTGCACCCCGGCATACAGGGCGGCGGCAATGACAAACCCGGCAAAGGGCGTCAGCCGCTCCCCCAGCCGCCGCTGCACAAAGCCGCGCCAGAAAATCTCCTCCGCGGGCCCGATCCAGAAAAACAGCAGCAGGGCGATTTGCCATGACGCCGTCTCGGGACGGATGGCATAAATACTCTCGACCTGTCCCGCGGCGAAGGGCAAAATCCGCACGGAAAGAAAATGCCCGACGAAAAAGACCCCGTACAGCAGCAGGGCGGACAGGAGGCCCGCCGGTACATCGATCCGCCGAAAGCGAAACACTTCACCGCAGCGGCGGCCCTCGGCAATGATCGCCCCGCCCGCCAGCAGGCCCGAGCTAAGCACCATCATCGGCCAGAAGGGCATCCGTTCCGCCGCCGCCGGCAGGAACATCGCCGTCCAGAGAACAAAGGCAAGGATCAGCAGGGCGGCGGGAACCTTCACAGCAAGGCCTCGATCACGATTGAAAGGATCAGCAGCGCACCGAAGATCAGATGAAGCTGCGCCGTCTCCACGTCCAGCGTCGCAATCGCCGCGGGCTCCCGCCCCTCGAAGCGTTTCGCCGCACGGATCGCCTTTACCGCCCCCGGCAGCGCCAGCACCACAATCGCCGACCATGCCGGAAGCTGCGCAAGCCCGATGAGTCCCCCCGTAAGCACAAACGCCCCGACCACCAGCGCGATATATTCCGCCCGCGCCCGCCGCAGCCCCAGCACGCCCGCCGTCGTCCTGATGTGCACGGCCTCGTCATGCGGAAGGTCCCGCAGGTTGTTGGCGCTGAGGATCGCCGCGACGAGACAACCGACCGGCAGCGAGACCAGCCCGGCGCTGTAATGAAACTCGCCCGTCAGCACATAATACGACCCGATGACCATCAGCGGCCCCATCAGCAGAAACACCATCCCGTCGCCCAGCCCCCGATACTTGTACCCGACAGGCATCGCCGAATAAAAAAATCCGCCGAGCATCCCGAACACCCCGAGCGCCAGAATCGGCCAGCCCCGCAGCCGGATAAACAGCAGCCCGATCACCGCCGTCGCCGCAAAGCACGCCAGCCCGCCCATCAGCACCGCCTTCGGCCCAAGCAGGCCCTCCACCAGCACCCGGCTGCCGCCATAGGTCTCCGCCCGATCCACCCCCTTGACATAATCGAAATACTCGCCCACGAGATTCGTCGCCGCGTGGATCAGCAGCGAGGCCGCCGCGACCGGCGCAAGCAGCCGCCAGTCCGCCGCCGCCTCCCGATAAAAGGCCAGCGCCGCCCCCAGCAGCACCGGCGTCATCGACGCCGTAAACGAAAACGGCCGCGCCGCCCGAAGCCAGACCCTCCAGCTTGCGGGCCGTACGCTCGTCCCGGTCGAGTCATCCATCTAAGAGACATCCTTTTTCATCAGTTCGCGCAGCAGCGTTGTGGCATAGCACCCCGAATCGAGCTCGAACCGCAGTTCGAGATAGTCGCCCAGATCGTCCCTGCCGCTGCCGATCTCCACGTCCCGAGGGCCGAACCGCAGCGGCCGCCGCCCCCCGCGCGAGCCGCTCTGCTTGAGCCGCCGAAAATCCGGATCCGTCAGCCCGCTCGCCTCGATGAGCGGGTTCTCGATCTCTCCGGCCCCGCCCTCGATCCGCGTGCAGTGCAGCCCGTAGAGCGGCCCCGTCGGACTGATCTCAAACCGCTCGCATCGCGGCTGTTCCGCCGCCGCGTCCGTTACGATAAAACACGCCCCGTTGGCATGTTTCCACGCCATATCGCCCTCCAGTACGCGGTCGATATGCGGCATCCGCGCCGCCAGCACCCGATTGAACAAATCCGACTGCCACGCCGAGACCAGCAGGATCGCCAAGCTCTTGTCAACCACCTTCGCCGCCCGGGCCTTGTCGCCCCCGTTGGCCATCAGCGCCTTAAGCATCCGCCGATGGTCGCGAAAACGCGGCGGCCAGTTCCGCATCGCCCGCTCGTAGTCGCCCTGTTCATAGAACCGCCGCGCCCGCGCAAAATCACGCGGCTCCTGGGCATCCGGATGACCGAGCAGCAGGTCCGTAAACTCCGCAAGCCGATTCTTAATCAGCAGCAGCCCAAGCTCCTGCGAGTCATTGCGCGAGCCGAACCGCTGCGGCCCGAAATAGTTGGGCACGCCCCGGCGTACCAGCACCTCCATCCCCCGACGCGCAACCGCCTCGGCCTCCTTCAACGGCAGCTCCAACCCCCGCACCTTGATAATAAAGCGGTTGGCCCGCAAATGGCCGGTCTTGATCTTATTCGTGTGGCGGACCGTCTCCAGGATCTTGATGCCCTCTATGTCCAGCGAGGCGATTCGTTCCGGGTCCACATGCTCCACCGACATCCACTGCCGCGTGAGAGCCCGGGTGTCCTTGCGCCCCGCGTAGCCCACATCGATCCGCCGCACCCGCAGCACATCGGCGATCCGCGCCGCCGCGTCGCACGTCGCCAGCCCGTTTTTTTCCACGCGGAAAAACACGTGCGTCCCCTCGCCCGCCATCGGGTACAGCGGCGCCTCGTCCACCACGAAGTCCTCGTTGCGAACCTTGATCTGCCCGCCGATCCCCGGCAGGTCCGCCGTCAGAAACGGCCACCGCGTTACCGCCGCCCCCGTCCCTTCGGCCTGATCCGCCGAATCCATTTCGTTATTTTCAATTTCCATCGTTGATACCTTATCAGGGATGTTTGTTTTTGCAATCCGTTATAAACCGCTGATCCGGCAACGCAAAGTCCGCCATGACCGCATCGGCCACCGCCAGCGCCCGCCGGCTCAGCCGAATCCGCTCCTCCGTCACCTCCAGCAGCCCCAGCTCCGCATTCCGTTCCACGGCCCCGGCAAACACCGCCGCCGGGTCCGCGCCGAACCGCCGGGCATACTCGCGCCGGTCGATCCCCTCGCGCATCCGCAGGTTCAGCACCGCCGTCTCGCAGGCCACCTCCTCGGTCGTCGGCGCATAACCGGCCGCCGTCGCCGGCTCGCCCCGTTCGATCCGCTCCATATAACCTTTTACGTCAGCGACGTTTTCAGTTCGCCGCCCCCCGTACCACGACGCCGCCGAAGGCCCCAGCCCGATATACGGCAGGTTCTTCCAGCACCGCACGTTGTGCTCGCACGCATACCCCCGCCGCGCAAAATTCGAGATCTCCACCTGCTCATACCCCGCCCCCTCCAGCGTCTCGATGGCCGTCTCGTACATCGCCGCGTCCGTCTCCTCATCGACCGGCTCGATGCGTCCCGCCTCCCGGTCCCGCCACAGCGCTGTTCCCTCCTCGTAGGTCAGACTGTACGCCGAAATATGCTCCGGCCCCAGCCCGATGGCCTGCTCCAGCGAATACCGCCAGTCCGCCAATGTCGAGCCGGGAATCGCGAAAATCAGGTCCACGCTGATGTTGTCGAACCCCGCCCGCCGGCCGTTCTCCACCGCCGCCGCCGTTTCTTCGGCCCGGTGAATCCGCCCCAGCCGCTCCAGCTCCTCCCGGCGAAACGACTGCGCCCCGATGGAAAGCCGGTTGACGCCCGCCCCCCGCAGCGCCCGCAGAAACTCCAAGCTCGCCTGCGCCGGGTTGACCTCCACGGTAAACTCGCGGTCCGCCGCCTCCGGCCCGATCCGCTCGATCAGCTCGACGGCCTCGGCGGGGGCCAGCAGTGACGGCGACCCGCCCCCGATATAAACCGTCCGCGCCGTCGTCCGGGGCCGCCGCATCTCCAATTCCGCCGCCGCCGCCCGCAGATACCGCGACAGCTCGGACGCATCGACCGTCGAGTAGAACGCGCAGTACCGGCACTTCCTCCGGCAGAACGGGATATGCACGTACAGCGAGTAGTCCTGCGGATTGAACGACGCCGTCTTCATGCCGGCCTCGCTCATGTCGAGGCAAAGGGCGCTTCGGACGTCTCGCCCTCTCCGCCCGTCGCCGGCGAGGCCGGACGCAGCGCCTGCCAGATCCAGCGCACCACCCCGCTCAGCGCAAAGGCCCCAAAGGTGATTACCAGCGACGCCGGAAGCCCCGCCTGCCAGATCATCGCCGCCAGCACCGCGATCCAGAACAGGTGCATGATCGGCTTGCGCCCCCGCAGGTACTGGTTGACCAGGTGCGGGTACTGGATGCGGCTGACCATGAGAATCCCCGCCCCGATTGCAATGAACGGCAGGGCGTACAGCAGCCCCTTGAGCATGAAGATGAAAAACGGCGAATCCATCGACGGATCGGCCGCCAGGTGCTCGATCAGGATCACCAGCCCCGCGATCACCCCCGCCGCCGCGGGCGAGGGCAGCCCCGTAAAGCTCATGTGCGAGCTCTCGTCCTCCTCGTTCTCCACGTTGAACCGCGCCAGCCGGATCGCCGCGCATGACAAATACGCCGCCGGGGCCAGCCAGATGAACCGCTGAAAAAAGTCCGAAAAAAAGAACGTCCGCGATCCGAACAGATCCGGAAAGTTCTGCATCATCACCCTAAACGTCAAAATCGCCGGCGCCGTGCCGAAGCTGATAACGTCGCACAGACTGTCAAGCTGCCCGCCGAAGCTGGACGTTGAGTGGCTCATCCGCGCCACCCGCCCGTCGAGCATGTCCGCGATCATCGCGTAAAAGATCAGGTAGCCCGCCAGGCTGAAGTATTTCGAACCCTGCGTCGCCAGGCCGATGGCCGCAAACCCGAGCAGCCCGTTGACCATCGTAATCAGCGACGGCAGAATCGTTACCGTGCGGATCTGCCGCGCCCGACTCGGCCGAAAGGAAAATCGTCTTGGCTTCAGTGGTTTCATTCGTATCGCACCATAATGGTTTCGCCCGCCTTGACCTTGTCGCCGATCCGCACCCGGCAGGCCGCATTGGCCCGCGCCGGGTAGATCAGCTCCGTCCGCGAGCCGAATTTAATCATCCCGAACGGCTGCCCGGCGGTGAACGTTTCCCCCGTCGACGCCTTGCAGACGATCCGCCGCGCAATCGCCCCCGAGATCTGCCGCACCAGGATCGGGTCGCCCGGCGCCTCCAGCCGACGCAGCAGCACCGCGTTGGCCTCGTTGATCTTGCCCGAACCGGGGTCCATCGCGTTGGCGAACTTCCCCGGCTTGTACGTGATCTTCTCCACCCGAACCGCGCACGGCATCCGGTTGATATGCACGTTAAAGACGCTCAAAAATATCCCGATCTTCTCGACCTTCCCCTCAAAGCCGGGATACTCATCCACCGTCTCGATGTCCGTCACCGTCCCGTCCGCCGGGGCCACCAGCAGCGCAGGGTCGTCCGGCGTCCGCCGCACCGGGTCGCGAAAGAAGGAAAGCGCCCAAATTAAAACCGCCAGCAGCACAACCTCCGGCAGCCAGATCGCCCAAAACGCCGCCCACCCCGATGGGCGGACCGCCGACGACATCAAAAACCCGTACAAAACCATAACCCCCGCGATTATCAGGGGAAAAATCGCCACTTGCGGCAAACCGTATTTCGTCAATGGTAGTCTCATAATCTCCATTTTAGACCAGATTCAGACAAAACGCAAGCCCCGCCGAAGGCCCTCTCCCCAAAAAATCGCCCATCGTCCATCGCCCATCGAAAATCGAAAACTCCCCCCCAATTTTCTCATCGACAGGTGTTTCCATTTCGATAGTATTTGTCTAACACATATAGTTGCGGAGGTCCGATAATGATCGATGAAAATTGCCCCTGTGCGGGTAAATCGCTTCCTCGCCTGCTTCGGCCGGGAATCATGGCCTTTCTGGCCCAGGGGGAGGCGGTCCTCGGATGGCTCAATGCGTCATTGCGGCTCAAGGCCGGGGAAAACCCGATTGCTGGCGGGACCTGGTGGAGGACCTGATGAACGCCCTCAAAGCCGCCTTCCGCAGGCAGGGGGCGGAGGTGGGACACCTCAAGATGCTTCTGTCGGTTGACGGCCGGCTTTGGGCGGCCAATCTCACGCACACCGAGGGGGATATCGTCCTTCGCGGCCAGACGGCTTGCTCCGCCGAAAATGCAAATCTGACCATCAACGCCCGCATTGAGATGTCGCCGGAAGACCTGGAACGGCTGGTAAAAGACCAGGTGCGCAGCTCATGCGCAAAGTTCGGCGTGCGCGAGGAGGTGATTCGCCTGCAATGCCTAAGCCCCGGCCGACCGAATCCAACCTATCGATACGACGGTGTCATTAACGAGTAAACGCAAAGCTGCTTAGCCGGAGGCATCAGCCCCATTGAGTCCCTGATTGCCTGTGTCCCTGCATCCCCGCCCCCCCGCGCAGACAACCAATCAAAACTCCCCTCCTGATACAGAAGGGGTGCCCCCCCCCAGCGGCCGGGGTGGTTACTCCCTTCCAAATCGAAGGTCATCACAGCTAATAGGGCTTGACATTACAAAAAAAGAGGCGGCGCGGCCACCCTCAGCAAGTGAAACCGCGCCCCTCATTGCACTACTTAATTAGATGGGCCTGATCGTACAACTCAGCAAGGAAAATCAGGACTTTGGAATATGAAAATCCATGTCCTGTGTCCTGTTTTCTCAGGCCGCGCCTCTTGATTTCGGCTTTTTTTACTCGCTCCAGAGCTTTTTTTGCTTCATCGGTGACGCCGAATTGTCTCATTTTACAGATTTTCTTCGGTGTCCGTGAAGTACTGACGAGCGGAGTCATCGGGTCGGGCAAGTCTGTCTGATCGTACAGTTCAGCCAAAAAAAGCAGGACTTTTGAGTAAGAAAAGTCGTGGCCTCGCCGTTTGATCTCAGCAATTTTTACCCGCTCCAGGGCTTTTTTTGCTTCATCTGTAGTTGCGAATTGTCTCAAAGTAATTCTCCTGTTTGGAATTTGATATCATTTTACCGATCCATTTACTGTTACTCCCTTCCAAATCGAAGGTCATCACAGCATGAAAATCGAAGAGCTCACAATTGGACAAACTGTTACTCCCTTCCAAATCGAAGGTCATCACAGCCCGATTGGCTGAAGGAACTCAATTCCGCGCACTGTTACTCCCTTCCAAATCGAAGGTCATCACAGCAAATTGCCACGAGATAAACAAAACGAAAGGACTGTTACTCCCTTCCAAATCGAAGGTCATCACAGCACAAGTGAGATCACAAGTGGGGTCACAAGTACTGTTACTCCCTTCCAAATCGAAGGTCATCACAGCGAACATCTACGATTAGGCTCAGGTCGAATAACTGTTACTCCCTTCCAAATCGAAGGTCATCACAGCGGAGAGCCGCATGTTAGTCGTAACCCTTCGACTGTTACTCCCTTCCAAATCGAAGGTCATCACAGCGCAATGCTCGGGTGCACGGCAATGCTCGGGACTGTTACTCCCTTCCAAATCGAAGGTCATCACAGCATGGATAACGGCTGCAAGCGTGCGGTCAAGACTGTTACTCCCTTCCAAATCGAAGGTCATCACAGCTATTGAGTGTGTCAATGCAGAGGCAAAGGAACTGTTACTCCCTTCCAAATCGAAGGTCATCACAGCTGTGTAGAGCAACTAATCAACTATCCCGATACTGTTACTCCCTTCCAAATCGAAGGTCATCACAGCTTTGCTGGGCCGCTGATATACCGTTTTATAACTGTTACTCCCTTCCAAATCGAAGGTCATCACAGCATCTACCTGTGGGATCATCCCAGCGGAACGACTGTTACTCCCTTCCAAATCGAAGGTCATCACAGCTACTGATCCAGACGAAAAACCAGCGACTGCACTGTTACTCCCTTCCAAATCGAAGGTCATCACAGCGATGAAACTAAACTGGTTATTATTCCTGCTACTGTTACTCCCTTCCAAATCGAAGGTCATCACAGCCATCCGATCAGGCTGCATCGTCAAGCCTTACTGTTACTCCCTTCCAAATCGAAGGTCATCACAGCAAACCTTTGACAGATGTTTGACATTTCAGCACTGTTACTCCCTTCCAAATCGAAGGTCATCACAGCCGAAACGCGTGTATAGCAATCCACCCACCAACTGTTACTCCCTTCCAAATCGAAGGTCATCACAGCTGTTGGACTGATTGGAGACGGAATAGAAAAACTGTTACTCCCTTCCAAATCGAAGGTCATCACAGCTACTCTTGAGAACCTCTACAGCGGCCGCTGACTGTTACTCCCTTCCAAATCGAAGGTCATCACAGCGGTTGTCTCGTAAATTCTTTCTCTCAAAACCCTTGCGCGACTTTTGTCTCTCAAAAACATCACTCCGGACACCTTGAGTCGTTCGACAAAGATCATTTTTCAGACTTTTTATCAACACCCCTGCTCTATAAAACGTAATCCTGTCCGGTATATCGCCGTGCAGCGCATTGTTGCGTGCATTTCTTATTTGGTTCAGGATGTCTTTATCCCATCCCTTTTTAACAAGCCCGCCGCAGATTTCCTCAAAGCTGCTGAAATTGTCACGGTCAATGATCTTGTTGTCAAACAGATACTTTTCAAATCCAAGTACCTGCCGGATATATTCGAATCGCCCCTTCTCGATAAAGTCTATCTTCTCCAAAAGTGATTTCGCCCGCTCTGCTTCCGGAAACGGATATTGATCCACCCGGTCAAGATAACGGCGGCTGATGGCATACGCAAGCGAAGGATAGTGAGCAAGCGGAATTTCCACAGTCACCCGCTCGGTAATTTTATACGGAATTTTTCGCTCCTTAAGCTCATAGACGGACAGAGGCCGATCGATCTTAAAGCCCGGATCATCCATAAGGTGCAGAACCATAAAAGCAATCAGCGTATTCTTTTCGAGCAGCCCGTTAATAGCGGTCAGGGTGTTCAGGTCCCTTCTTTCCAGACATCGTTCCGAAAGCCCCCTGTACCGTTTGGAAAGTTCGATCAGGCACGGGCTTCCCCTTATTTTTTTGGAGATCTTTTCACGGGTCCCTAATATGTGTTCTCTGACAAATCCGACGGGCAAGGCGATCCTGTTCATAACGGCTTGACGGCTCTTATTGCTGTCTTGACTGAGTCGCAGATTCAATCCGCGGATGCCTTGCCGCTCTTTAAGTGCCGCGGTAGCCCGCTGTCTCATAATGGTCAGTTTCTGCCGGTCGGTAATCGGTCTTGAATATTCGTCCCAGTCCTTTTCCTCCCACGG
This sequence comes from Anaerohalosphaeraceae bacterium, assembly GCA_050309685.1. Lineage (GTDB taxonomy): Bacteria > Planctomycetota > Phycisphaerae > Sedimentisphaerales > Anaerohalosphaeraceae > JBNRMP01. The sequence continues at coordinate 2,153 of JBNRMP010000014.1, read as the reverse complement.
CAACCTGTAATCGCGGCAGAGCATTCGGAGTGTCTCAATATCCCCCGCCTGACTGATCTTTTGATGCTTCTCAAATTCGCTCTCGTTCAGGCGTTTGATCTGATCGCATAAACGTCGAGTGCGTTCGTCATTCTGTTCTTTGGCATAGAGATAGACCTCTTCAATATCCCGTTTTTCCCAAAATTCTCGCGGCAGGTATCTTTTCCATTTCTTATTGTCAAATTCGCGTATTATGTTCTCCTTTTCCTTGTCCCAGAATCGGATCATCTTCAGATACCGGCGGTAATCCTTCTGTCTCATCTTCTCGTCAGGCGGCAGGCAGGAATTGATAAAATCCGCCACCTCCCTCATCTTGTCATAGGTCTTGAGGGGTTGTGATGCTGAATCACCGAACCTTTGCTCAAGCCGCCGGATCAGTCGCCCCTTCAAATTCCCCGTCTCCGTCGGCCCGAAATAATGGGCGGGAAAATACTCGGGTCTCAGAACCGGATCCTTTTCAGCATCCTGCTTGCTGTTGACGGCCTTAAATCGCTCAAAGAATTGGTAAATCTTCCCCTCGACCTCCTGAATATTTCTTTTTTCGATCAGCAGGGCATAACAGAGTTCCTTAAGCTGATCCTCGCCGATGACCCCTTTGTGTTTGCCGATAGTGAAATAGCTGTTCCCCTGAAATGGTTCAATCCATACAAAAATTTCCTTGGAAGATTGGACTTTCCCCCGCTGCTCATCGAGCCGCCTGCTTTGATACGTGTAAAATTTCATGTCTTTCAACAGGCCGCTGATGTTGAGAAACGTGGCGGCCATTCGCTGAAAGAATAACCCTTCCCCGAAATCGTCCTGTGCCTGTTTCTCTAAAATGAGTTTCTCCTGATGAATGAGATGATTGATCAGCGCAAACAGCAGGAAATGTTTCTGCATATCAGGCACAATCTTATATCCTTCTCGTATGCAGTAATAAGTAAACAGGTTCCTGCGCGGCTGACCCTCAGGACCATTTTCTTTAAAACCGGAAATGGAGCTGATCAGCTTATTGGCCTGGGCCTTCTTTAAAAACAGGCACAGGATAAACAGTACGCCCGCATTCGTCAGTTTATTTCCGTTGAACAGATCAAGTGCCTCTTTCCGGCTCCCGGTTGCGTCGATGGCAATCTGATAGTATCGTTCCAGGGCGGCCTTTTCGCCTCCGCTCAACACTTTGACCTGTTCCCCGTGAATATGATGGGAATAGAAATTGCGCAGTTCAACAAGTTTCAGGACAAGGGTCTCAATCTCATTCCTCGCGCTCTTCGCCGTATCTTTATAATTAAAAATGAAGTTTTCTGTTTTTTGCAGTACAGTGGAATTAGCAAATAGATCTTCAAGGTTTTTTTTGACTTTCTCTTTAACTTTGCCGCTTATGGATCGATATTGTTCGTCGCTGATCCCGGATACGCTCTGAAAGTTATGAATCGCCAGATTGAAATAAAATGCCGCTTCCTCTTTCTTTAATTCGATATCCTGCATGGTTTCCTCCCGTATCGATTTTGACCCTTTTGATTCAGCCGGCAGAGGCGCCATCCTTCACCTTTTCAGGAACAACCGGCTTTTATCGATTTTTGATTTATGTAACTCCGTCTAACCCCAAATTATACTCCCCATCCGACCAAAAAACAATCAAGATCAACGATTGGGAAAACGAAGCAACGTCAGGAGAAAAAAAGGGGTCGGAGAAAAAGGGTTCAGGAACCTTTATTTGGCTAACTCGCTTACAAAAGACGAAATCCCCTTGCTCCCGGGCCGCGTCATCAAAGCCGATTTTTAAAATACCTCCGTGTCCTCTTAAGTCCTCTGGGGCTGAAAAATCCGTGGTGCAATCTCTGCGAATGTGCCCGACATTATACCCGGACAATGCCTCCTTTCCAACCCCTAAAATTCATAACCAGAAAAATCCCCCCACAATCGCCCATCGTAAATTTCGACCCTCGCCATCCCCATCCCTGTCCGCCCCGTTCATTCTATCTTCTGTCTCCTGTCTTCTGACTTCTGTCTTCTCGTCATTCCCGCGCAAAATCAATCGTCCATCGTCATTCGTCCATCGAAAATCGCAGACTCCCCCCGTCCATCGGGTCCATCCCGTCCATAATGTCCATTAAAAAACCTTATGTAAAATCCCG
>JBNRMP010000013.1:0-27322 GCA_050309685.1 Anaerohalosphaeraceae bacterium | reverse complement strand
GGCTGCCTCATACAGCCTGTGGAGAACCTATTTATAACACGATAGGCGATAGCGCAAGTCTAATATTACAAGAAACTTACAGATCACTCAAAAAAGGCGTAACTCCATTACTGGAAACGGCACTAAAGCCGTTGGTTAACGTGTTGCGGGATATACGCGGGTAATAGTTGACATGCCCCGTCAGCAGGAAATAATTACAATAAGTGGAAACCCACGCATAGTGAAATGCGGAATAATATTTGCCATGATACCGAACCAGTAAACAGCGCGGCGTCGCTACTCCGCCGGGACACATGTTCACTGCTAATTTGGCACACCAGCTTGTCGAGGTAAGGCACTCCATTGCCTCGCACGGATTGTCAAGTACCTGCGTATTGGATTTGTGCATGGTCCATAAAGTGGGGACGGTTTTTCTCTGCTCACGAAAAAAGACCTTCTTGGTGCGAGAATTCATCACGATGCCGCAGGGTGTCGTTGCCATTAGTAGGGACAAACCTCCGTCGCTTGAAACTTTGTCAATGCCAGCCAGTTCGTACCGTCAAACCATACCAAAATCATGCTTCCTGCCTCCAGACGCGGAATGGAGCTATTGAGATTCTCCACCAGGTCAGTTCCGTGCGAAATGGAGCAGTGGACAGTGACCAAGTCGGTTGTTGCTACCCAATATACAGCGTTTGGCGGGCTGATTCCTGTACACCCAAGAATACATTGATAAGAGCCCGAAGCATTCCAGACATAATCGCCAATCGAATACGTGGCCGTATTATCATACTCGGTGTAGTTGCCATTATTCAGGAAACACTCGATTGATGTGCCTGTGCCAGCGTCGCTCTTGCAATATGCCTTTTGTATTTGCCCGCCGCCGCTGCCCGTGGCATACGGAAAGATCGCCACACCCCATGTTAGACCGGCCACGAATACCGGAATACTTGTTGCGTATGTCCAAATTAGCCGGAATGGACCCGTGGCCGCAGAATCCAACTGCCCCGCCACGGTGGTACTCGGAACGGCGTACTCATGAGTGGCATCGGACACATGAACCCGAACGGCCACATGGCCAAATACCGCGATGCGGCCGAACGCACCCGCCACAATGGGTTCCAGCGCAACGCCATACGGCTTATCAGTATTCGTGATGGTATCGGTTACTGAAAAGCCATACTTGCATTCATAAAACGCTGCGTATTCAGATGTCACTAAAATGCCGGTGATCGACACTACCTCAAACTGTGCGACATCCAAAACACCATCATTCCGTGCTGCCGCGTATGACAGTTGTGGCTGTCCGCCGCCGAGGGAGAAACCAACATTGATGCCCCCACCGCGCAGCATATCGTCAATCTTCCGCCACGTCGTTTTCGTAATTTTGACGGTATTTGCCATATTAGATGTCCAGCAAATCAAAGTCTGAAAAAGGATATAGCCGCTCGACATACGCATGTGCGGGCACTTTCACAACGCGGTTGCCATCGACGGTATCTGCATAGAGCGTCCACAGGTAGTCCCATCCATACTTTGCAGCCACCAGAATCCCGCCCACATAGAAATTGGACCGGTTGGGGCTAACCGCGAACCGGAAATTCAGCTGCCATTTCTTAATGCCATCATCCACCACCTGCTGACCAACCGCCCCCTTGAATAAGACCTCACCGGCAGCGAACCCGCGAAACGTGGCGTTGTTGACTGTGTAGGTAAGCGTCGCCAAGACCACCCGATAGTCCGCATCGCACTGGGCCGTGGTCATAATGTGCTGCTCGGTGAAATCGTATGCCGCTATCCCGATATCCACACCATTGACTTTCTCGCCGTCATAGTTGATCGCACCTTGCAGGTTGGGAGACCCGGCTGGATAGGCGGCAACAGTGGACATCGACTGGGTGACCTTCTGCGTGCCGCCGGTGGTATCAAATGATATCAAATCACCATCATCCTGCCGTTTGGCATAATACCGGGCAGTCGCCCGGAATATGTTCTTTGTGGTATCTGTGGAATCGAAATGCTCCGTCTCGATTTCGATTTCCTGAAGCGGGATATACTGATATGCCGTATTGATAACGGCCCGGATTTCATCGTAAGCCGCCTTCTCATCCGCAGCCCCACGGATCACATAGTGGAATTCAGCCGACTTGCCAGCCGAGTACCGGCCCAAAATTGCTTGACTAACAGACATTAGACCGCTCCCCCATTAGAGTCTCTGGTTTCATCCAACAATTCCTTCGTGTTTTTCGCGATCTCCTCGACCGCGGTGGCCGTCCGCTCCGCAGCAGACGATTCTCCCTGCATGCCGAACCGCGAGAACCCGCTAAATGAACCGATAGCACTGGCTTTCTCATAACTGAGCGAAGCAGCCGAAAGGCCGAGCCGGCCCGCCACAAAGTCAGCCAATGTCGTCGATGTTCTCCCTTCAACTTCCGGCCGGGCGCTGGCGGGCTGCCTGCGAAGGGCCTGTTTAGCAGCGACTGCATCCCGCAATTCACCCTGGGCCTGGCGGTAGGCAAGCTGGGCCTCCAATTCCCTGGCCCGCTGGACCTTCATCATCTCATCCCGCTGTTTCGGATCGGTAGTTTCAGAAAGGGCCGCATCCATACCCCTGCGGTCGCGAGCCTGCTTTAGCTCCATCGCTGCCTCTGCCACACGCTTCCGGGCGGCGGCGATCCGGTCCTGGGCCTCTTGATTCTGCGTGGAACGAACCTGGGGCGTAATCTCCTCTTCCAGTTGACGCTTGGCCTCTTCGATGTCCTGCTGCAGTACCTCCATTCGCCGCAGGTATTTATCGTTGATTGCCTGCTGGCGCCGGTTTCCATCCTCCAAGGTCCTGCCCAGGGCATCTGTAAATTCCTGGTTGATTGCCTCCGAGCGGGTGTTGAATTCGTCCTGAGCCGATTCCAATTCATCCAGATATTCCTTCTGGGCGTCGGCCTTGGTCCCTTGAGTATCATCATACATGGCCCACTTCATGGCATTTACATCAAAATCCTTGTCGAGCTTGCCCATGATTTCCGCGGCATGCCAGCCAAGCCAATATACCCAGTCGGCGTACATATCCCGGAAGCCCTTTTTCGACCGGGCCCAGAGGCCCTGCAGGGCCAGCCTCAGGCTGGCAATTCCATCCTTGATGCCCTTGACAGCCATGTGCCATCCGGCCACGACTCCCGTCCACATATCGGAAGCCTTTTGGTGGATGGATTTCCAAAGCTCGTGCCATTCACCGATAAGACCGTTGATCCCCTCGACCCATGCCAGTTTTAAGGAGAGCCAGAAGATCTTCGCTGCCTTCGTCACGTCTCCGTCCAGGAGGGCTGATTTAAAAGCATCAAATGCCGCACCGTACTTCTGCTTGAGGCTTTGCAGTTTATTGATGATGAAACTGACGGCTTTTTCAGTCAGCCCGGTGGCATTTGCCAGCACGATTCCGAATGTCCCAATCACAGCGGCCGCCGCCACAAATGGATTGGCCAGCAGAAGCGCTGCTCCGGTAAGTAACTTGAAAGTCCCCAGCATCGCCCGGAACGGGAACAACACCGCTGTCAGGGCTTTGCCGATAAACGTGATCCCGATCCCAAACGCCATCAGGGCTGCGCCCGCTACCACCAGGCCGGCCACGGTGAAACCAATCACACGGACAATAGTTTTATGATTGTCGATCCAATCGGCGATCTTCTCATTGACGCTGGTCAGCTTTTTGGCGATCACCGTAATCGGCCCGGCGAGCTTGTCCCCGACCGCCAAAGCCACGCCTTCGACCGCCGACCAGAGGATCCGAAAAGCGCCCCCAATGCCGGAATCCATCTCCGCGGCCGTTCGGCGGGCGGTGCCGGCAAAGTTGTCAATCGCGTCGTTGAGCCGCTCGAAGCTCTCCGTGGTGAGTTTCGAGCCGCCTGTCACCGCCCGCATCCCGAAGATCTGGTCCAAGAGGCCGAGCCGCTCGACCTGTGGGACCTTCCCAAGGGCAACACCGACATCACCCAGGATATCCGCCAGGGGCCGCATATTCCCCGCGGTATCCGCCACACTGACACCGATGCCTTTTAACGTCTTCTGGATGGCAGGGTTGGCCATCCGCAGCATGATATTTCGCAGGGAGGTGCCTGCCATGGCCCCTTTGATCGTAAACTGGGCCATGGTCCCCAGGGCCTTGGCTGTGTCCCGCAGGGAAAGCCCAAATTCCGCGGCCACGGGGGCAGCGTACTTCATCGATTCGCCCAGGTCGACCAGGGTCTGGGCCGAGTTATTGGCTGTTGCCATCAGTACGTCCACCACATCCGTCATCCGCGCGGCATCCAGGTTAAACGACCGCAGCGCGCCGGAGGCAATCAAGGCCGCCTCCGCCAGGTCGGTGCCCGTTCCCCGAGCCAGGTCGAGGATCGACTGGATGGAGGCATTGATCTCAAGAGGGCTAAACCCCATCCGCCCCAGCTCGGTCATCGCTCCGGCGACCTGGGAAGCGGTATAGGAAGTGGTCCGCCCCAGGAACTTGGCCTTTTCGGTCACGGCATCGAATTCGGCGGCCGTGGCATTCGTGACAGCCTTCGTGGCCCGCATCTGATCGTCGAAGGAGGCGAACATCTTCGTGGACAAGGCCAGGGGCACCGAGCCTGCCAGGCCCAGGCTCATCATGCCCCGGCCGATTTCCTTGATGCGGGAACCGAACTGTTTGAGCTGGTTTTCCGCGTTGCGCAGCGCGCGCATGAACTTGGTGTTGTCAGCACTGAGTTCGACAAACGCTCTTCCTGCTCGAATGGCACCTGCATTCATAGTCTGCTTCCTAAAAACGCGTCCCGCAAAATTGAGACATTGTCACTGGTAATTACGATGGCATTTGACTTCTTTTTAACGGCGTACGGATTCAAATCTTCCGGGTAGAAGACCTTGCTTGTCTTTTTGGCCCGGTTGACATTGGCGATCAGGGCCAGCAAATGCGAGGTCTGCGTCCACTGGAAATTCCCTCGGCCTTCCGTCATCCACACCAGTTCCCGCAGCGTCAGGGGATCGGGGTTGACACCGGCGATGCCGGCGAGCTTGTAGACAACGGCCCAAAGGCTTTCTCGATCTCTTGCTCTATCGGAAACGCGTCGATTTCTTTTTCCGCTCGGGACACTGCCAGCCGGATCACCTCCATCTGTTTGCGGATCGCCATGGCCCGATCCTTCCTGGCCCGCAGCCGGAAAAAATCCAGCATCTCTGCATAGAACGCCTCCTGGGCGGCAAGGATCACATCGCCGCACAAAAGCTCCCCAAACTGCTCGTCAGTCAGACTGCGGCTCTGTGCCTGAGGGCGGCAGAGGCAGTAAATGATGTCACACAAGAGGATCTCATCGGTCCCGATCCTTGTGATAAGCGGCGGATCTCCGGCCTCCGGCTCGAGGAGATTAACATCCAGCAGGTCCCGCACACGCTTCGCCGATCCAACGGTGAGCGTAATATCCCAGGACCTGCCTTCTTTATCCGTAAATGTCTTCATAAAAGAACTTCTCCTGATAAAAAAGGATGCAGGGCCCGAAGGCCCCGCATCCATATGCCTTTGTTCTAAGCTGCCGCTGGGTTGATTTTGAGGCTGGTGATGACCTTATCCTTGCGGCGGTTATCAGCCGAGGTCCCCAGACCCAGGGCGCCGCCCAAGAGGCCAATCCCAATCGGCACCAGGGCCGCTGGATTCAAGGTGCCCTCCGTGGCACTGGTCGCAACCATGCCGATGGTATCGAGGATCTGCTGGCGGAACTGGTCCTGCTTTTCCAGGTCTTCGAGGCCCAACTGAACTCGCTCATTAAATGCCTGGACTTCCTCATTGAACTGGGCCACAGAGGAATCAAGTTCAATCCGCCGGAGGGCAAAGTCCTTCTCGCCCACCAGCGCCTGACGCTCGAATTCCGGCCGGTCGACTTTCACCGCGGTGCCGTCCGCCCCAACGGCCAGTCCCGGCGTGAGGGACTCACAACCACTGAGACTTACCACCATCCCCATCATCACAATGAAGATGACGATCGACGCTACTGTGTAGCGGTTGTGGTCCATCCAGTTAAATACCTTGTGCAAAATGTCTGTTTTCATTGGGTGCTTTCTCCTAAAAAGTTATCAAAGATGTTTTGTTTATACTCCGGTGTACTTGTACCACTCGCCGAACGCGGCGAGCTTGGCCGTCACGCTGACCGTGACCGCGTCCTCCAATGGCTCTTCTCGAGAGAAGTTGGTGATGGACCAGTTGCCCACAGGGCCTTCGGCCCCATCCGCATTGTGGGCGCCCGTCAGCACCGCCAGGGCTATCGTACCGGCCGTCAGGAACGCCGTTTTGATGGCCTCAAAACCTGCATCACCGGGTTTCCAGATCATGTTGAACTCGCACGTGCACTCGCGCAGAGTCGGCGCGGTGGCCCGCCAGCCGCTGTTGGCGCGCGTGGTCACATCCGCCTCGCCCGCCTCGAGGGAAAGGGTCACATCCTTGACATTGCCCATCTCCGTCAGTGTCGAGGGTGAAAGAGTCGCCGGAGTGGCCGAGGCCGCTCCCTGGTAAATTTTGGCATTCATGCCCAGTAAAAAATCTGCCATGTTGATTTCTCCTATTGTTTGATTGCGTCCTTCCACATCGATGGAAGTTTGGGTTTTTCTTTTTCAAACGCCGGGCCCATAAAAGGCCGAGCACTGATTTTGACTCGTTTTTTCTTTACCGTTGTGCGGCCGCCGTATTCCAGGATGCTTGGGGCCTCGCCCCTGTTGTTTTGCGAGAGCCGGGCTGGTCCAATGACCACGCTTTCGTTTTGCGGGTCGTAGCCGAAGAAGATAAACCGCTTCAAAAGCCCCGTATGACTCGACGGCGGCTGACCCGGAGCGGATGATGCCTTCCGCTTTCGGATGCTCTGCTTGGCGGTCCTTCGTACAAAAGCTCCAAATTTCGAGAGCACCTTACGGGTGGATTTGTCCACCGACCGGATGACTTTTTCAGAGTCAAAGAACAGATGGGTGATCTTGAGGCCCGGCATTTATACCCCCGTTGTCCTGATCCGCCCAAAAACATCCAACGGAAACTCGGTCGGGTTGACCAGTAGCTTGTACGGCATCACCAGCCGCCAGGCGGCAACCATGGCGTCCACGTCCGAGGGGTTGGCCGAATCAAATAGCTGCAGGTCATAAGATCCCTTTGGCAGATCCGGCAGACCGACGGGCCAGCCCTTAATGGAAGCATTCTTCGCTCCCAGAGAAATCACCGTATCCGCCCAGGCGGGCGCCTGAGAAAGCTGACCGGCTACCTGATCCCAAACCAGTCCATCCGAAATCCGAACGGCCCGAAGATAGGGATTCTGGTAGCTTCCATAGAGAATAAATGCATGTTCACTCATGTTATTTTCCTTATAATCCGTAGATGCTTATTGGTTTTCCATAGAGGCCGAGGGGCCGCTTTTCATAGTGGATGCCGATGTGAGTGGGATTTCCGAAAGGATCTGGCTTGCCTGCATTGATGCAGGGGCTGCCCGGGCGCAGGCGAAAATCCCAGTTGGCTGGGTCCACGAATTGAGGGTCGGCTATAATGTTGTGCGCGCCCATTTCCTCAATCGACGTCGGTCCCTGCCAGTTGGGCTCTCCGGAGAATACAATCGGTTCAATCTGGCGGCCATGGACTTCATAGTAACAGTTGTAGTCCGCATCAATGACGCCGCCATCCGAAACATTGATCAACGCCTTCCACGTAGGACAATCCGTATTGAGCAGGAAGATTTCATTACGGCTGACGATCCGGCCTGTCTTGGCATTCAGGTGATAGACCAATTGAAATGTAGTTGCCGCCGTGACATCCGTAAAATAAATGACATTGTTGTACCGGATTAAAGCACCATCATTGACGATGCTGCCGCCGAAGGCACATCCCTTGACGATGTTATGGTGGAACGAGAGGGTATTGTAACGGGAGGTCGGATTATTCATGTTCTTAAAGACGCAGAAGGCCACCTCGACACACCCGTTAAAATTACCTGTCGCATAGTCGTAGTTACTGTTGACCGGACTTACGGCTTTATCCGGAGTTCCCGCCTGCATGCAGTCAAGGACTTCTACCGGGATTCCAACGCCCAGTTGAACTAGTGTGGAGCCGGCAATCTTATCTTCAAACTGCACACAATGCCGCACAGCCGCAAAGGTGGCAGCGTCCGTGGAGGAATCATACCCCGTATAAAGTAGGCTCGGCAAACGCACAGTGTGTGCTGTCTGGGTCCAGTTAAAGCCCATAATCCGGACATTGGAAATCACGCTATATTTCAACTGAAACGCGGCATCCCCATATCCTTGGGGAGCTACGACCGTCCCCGTGTCTACTTTTCGAAGGTCACAGACGCCGCTGAGGATTCCGTCGTTGAGTTTCATCCATTCCAGTGCCGGTCGATATTTTGACGCCACGGCAGGATTTACCAAGCAGGATGCCGGGTAGTAGTTCCAGCCTGCCGGAAGCGAATCGTAGGCGTTGTCCACATAGCCGACAATATTAAAGAAGGTACTGTAATCCTCCATGCCAGCATAGGTGACATTCAAGACGACCGGAACCGTCTCGGCTAAATCCGTACCAACAAACACCCACTGGCTGCGGTAATTGGCCTGCAGGTTGTTGATGAGCGTCTGCATGCTGTTCCAGGCCCCGCCGACTACCAGATCGGCATCAAAACTATAGGGAGCCAGATAGCCCGCACCACCCCCTAAAGCTCCGCCGTCATCAACCGTGACCAGCCAGAGATCCGGATCAATATGGGTGATCTGATAAACCGGATAGGATTGGTTGAGCTGATTTTCAAAGGCGTACTCTGACAGTTCAGCCAGACCAGCCGTATCGCCAACTTCGATAATGGTATTTCCAGTGCCCGGTTCTGAGTCAACAGCATACCAGCTTGTGTATCCAAACCGATTTGTCTCGCCGGGATAAGGCACTGAAATCCCAATAAAAACGGCTTTTTCCCCGTCTACATACACACATTCCAGGAAATCATTATTGTGACGGGCGATCAGACCGACCCGGCACTGGGCCAAAATGGAAGCCTCTCTTACCTCAACGGCCCACTGGTCCCCGTGGCGAACGCTAAATAATGGGGCTTGGGCGCTGGAATACACAGGCTCACCACCGGCTCCCATGATCGTCGATAGATCACCGGCGACTAAGTCCAGATAGGCCTTGGTGCAGCCGCCAGCCTGACTGCTGCCGCCTGCTTTATAGAAAAAGCAGCATTCAGAAGAATCGAGCAGGTTCATTCAATCACCCCTTGTACATCAATGATGATTCGTTTGCGGCGGCCGTTTTCGATGGAAACAGTCGCATTCGGAAACACATTTTTAATCGCCGCCCAAATCCCGGCGTTATTCCGGAGGCTTTCCAACTGATTCTGGAAGACTCGGCGGAGCATGACGCCCTTGGCCTTTAAGAACAGAATCTCATTGATAACGGCTTTGTGCTGAGCAGGCAGTTGGTTGCGGACCTGCTTTAAGGTCACGCCCTGGCACTGATCCAAGGTCCAATTCAACTGCTGGGCCTTGCTCGTCATCCAGTCAGCAAGCTGTTCGATTTGATTAGCCATTCATCACCTTGTAGGTTAAAGTTACGATGGACGTAAAAAGCCGCTTTTCCGATAGGTGCTCAGGAGCGTACACCGGTTCATTGGCGATTTTCATGAACTGGGCCGCCGGAAACGCCGTCAGCTTTCGGCGGTTCAGAAAAGCAATCACCTCGCTGACGACCCCACTTAGCCGGGATACCTCCGCATCCGTGTCTTTTCCGATCTTCTGCTGGATGCCAATATCCACGGCCACTTCGTAGGAATTGGACTCCCTGGTGATATTGCTAATCCCGACGGATTTTGGAACCACCGTGACGGCCAGGTCCTTGAGCTGGGACAGTTCATACTCCGGCAGCACCCGACGAGTCACGGTCAACGGCTCACTGAAAGAGCTACCTGCAAGCTCGGTGACAATCGCATCTGCGATATCGATGGCCAGCTTCACAGCATGCCTCCAATCCAGCCCACCAGGACGCTGCCCGCAATACCCAATAGGAACCAGACAATCTTGCTGCGGCTAAGCCGGTCCTGCTCGAGGCGGTCCAGGCGAAGCTGGATGCCGGGCTTGCCGTTGCCGCGAATGGCCTCATCCATGCCGTCGAGTTTCTTGTGAAGCTCGGCGAACTCGGCTTTGCAGATCGATTCGTATTGCTGGTTGTTACACGTCACTGCCGATCTCCTTTGTGTGAATTCGATAGGTCCTGCGGTTGGCGCTAGTCCATCGCCAGCAGCCCTGGCCAGATAAGTTCATCACTTCGTACTGGCGGCCACCTGCAACAATCAAGTCGCCCACCTCGGGCACGAGAGTCAGCGTGGCCGCATCGATAAGGAAGTCCCATACAAAGCTGCCAACGGAAATGCCGCCTGCTTCTTCGACCTCAAACTCCGTCTTACCAAAGACAGCCGCGACAGTCCGGCTCTCCTCGCTCCGGCGATACTCGATGGGGTCAGAGCACGAGTTGAGCATCATCTGCTCGAGCCAGTCGATTCCGTTGTTTAGCATGTTGGTCATATTCGTTTACCACCTCCAGGGGCCGAGGCAGGTGCCGAACCTGCCCCGGCTATTTAAGAAAGGAGGAGAAGAGAATGGATTTTTACTGCTGAAGCCGTACCCGGACCTTGGTAGCATCGTCACCGGCGGTAGCGGTAACCTTGCCCAGGTACTTATTCACGCCGCCGCCATCAGCAGAAGTGGCCTGCTTGTTGGCCGCATCCCAGTAGACCTTGGTGCCAACGGCAATCCCGGTGCCCACGCCGGTCGCCTTATCGATGTCGAAGACTCCGGTCAGTGCCAGGGCCCCGAGCTGACCGGCAGCGACATCGAGCTGAGCGATACCGACCAGATCGCCCTGAACAATCACCTCACCTGCCGCCACCGCAGCGGCCGGAGTATGATCGATGGAATTTCCCAGTTGAATAAATTGTGCAACTGCCATACAATATCCTTTCAGAAGTTAGAAGTTGTCATCCACATCAAGCTCAGAAGGAGCGAGGCTTATGCCTCGCCCTTGAGCTTGATTGCCGCCCGGTGGTCCTGTTCTCTTGCGCCAAAATCGATGTACCCACGGAATTGAATGCCCAGCGTGTTGAAGTCGGCGTCGGTCTTTTCCACCGTGGGACGGTCAATGCCGTTGAGGAACGCGATCTCCAGGGCAGGCAGACGATTCGGATCAGCGAACAGATACCATGCCTTGCTGCTGGCTCCGGGGAATGAGGAATTCGCCAGGTAGGCACTGGAGGCGACGCTGAACTTGCCGACATGAGGGTTGTTGGCGGGCTTGCCCTTGTTGGCCGTGGTGGTCTCGTTGAGCAGCACCGAGGTCATCAGAAGCTGGGCCGCCACCTTCAGGGCCGTCGGAACCAGCAGAATCGAGGCACTGATACCCAAGGGCCTTCCATTGGGCTTGGTCTGCTGGCTAAACAGAATCTCCGCCGCCGTCAGACTGTCGACGCTCAGGGCGGTGTCCGCACCGTCCAGGTAGTTCTTATTGGCCGCCGAGAAGAAATTGTTCGGGTTGGAGAGCAAGAGGCCCCAAACCGCATCGGCGATGGCCTCGGCTGCCCCCATACCGATCTGGCGAGGGATGTCCGTAAACGCCCCCATATCATCATTGATGATCATCTGGCGGGTCAGGGCAAACATGATGCCGTGGGTGTCGGCCTTCTGACCGTACTTCATCTCGTCGAGCTTGCCGTGCTTGAGTTCGCCGTCCGCCCCGACCTGCTCGAACTTGAAAGCGCCGGTCATCCGATAGCGGCTGTGCTCTTTGAAGTCGTTGACGCTGGCGATCTTGCAGATCTGCCGCCAGGCGTCCTCGATGTAATTGTAGCCCTCCAGGAGCATTTTGTTGGCGATGTTCGAGAGAATTCCCGGCAGAGACGTCGTACTGAAAGCCGCCTGAAGCCACCCGGATGCATCCCGTCGGAATCGCGGAAGCTGCATCCCGACGACCTGTTCGCAGAACTCCTGGATGCCGATTCCACGGAGCTTGTCGGCCGCTTCCAGGGTGGGCGCATCGTACATGGCCTCAAGGCGCCCGCCGCCCAGGCCGCCTGCCATCAGTGCGATGGCCTCAAATACCTGGGGCGTATGGATGGGTTTCTGGGTATGTACCGCCGGAGCCTTCGGACGCGAGGCACGCAGCACCTCCAGTTCGCACCGGGTCACATCCCAGCCCTCGGCAACCGCCTTAGCCTCGATGTCGGAGTGCTTGCCGCCGCAGACGTCCCGGATCGCCTGGATTCGCATGGTTTCCTCGGCGACCGCCTTCCGCATATCCGCCACGGGATCGGGCGCAGCCGCAGCTTCGACCTTTTCCGGCGTGCTGTTTTTGCACTTGCAGGTCGGCTGGGGAGCGGGTTCAGAAGGGGTTTCCTGGGCTTTGATTTCGGTTTTCTTTTCATCGGTCATCTGGTTTTCCTCATTGGATTGTGCTGCCACACTGGCACTCGTTTTGTTGTCTGCGCCGTTGTCCACGAAGCTGATCTCCTTAAGAATGGATTTTCGAATGACATACAAAGGACCGTCAAAGGTCCTGCCGTTTACTTGGATCTGACTGCCGTTGGGAATGAACTGGGCCTCGACAATCTCAGCCCCGATACTCGCCTGCCAGGGGAAACCCCTCTGGCCGCTCTTGATTACATCGCGAGCCCAACTCGTGTCGCGTGAAATAAGGCCCTCTGCCAGCACCTGTCCGTTTTCAATAACCACCCGCTCCGTGTGCCCGACTCCCTGTTTGGGGTTGTGGTCGAGCCGAATGGGGATATTCTGTCGGTCGATGGAAAGACCCTCCAGATCGACCACCACCGGATGGGCAAACCCGGCGATCTTCATAGGACCGCCGGTATAAGCGACCATCGAAAAGGAGGGAATCGCCTTTTCATCGGCAGCCGCATCAATCGTCAGGGGGCACTGGAACTGAATATTGCCGGGAATATTATTCTTCATCTTCATCGTCCTCTACTAAAGTGGCGGTTTCGGTTTGCACTTCTGTCAGACCCAGCTGGGTCATAAGCTCTTTCTCTTTAGCCCGCTGGTGCAACTCGGTCTCCCAGTCCTTACCCTGGCGGGCGTATTCGGCAGCCAGCGTGGTCGTATTGGAATCCAGGCGAATCTTCTGGGCATTGGCTTCCTTGGCCGGATCGACATGCTCGGTCCCATCGAAGAACCACTGATGCGGCAGGTAGGAAAGCGTCCGCAGTACAGCAAATTCACTGGAGAGCATGGCCTCATATACCCAGGCTGCCAGAATCTTATCGAGAACCACAGTCGCCATATCCGCTTGCTCAACCCGAATGGCTTTAAAGTACGTTTGGTGGTCCAGACGGCCTGACGCATAGTTGTATCCTGATGAATTGCACGCGGCGATGTTGTAAGGCAGGTTCAGGCAGCGGGCGATCTCATTCAAAATCTCCCGTTTGAATTCCGCATAACTGGTTGCAGGCTGCTCGGCCTTGATCTGGCCCAGCTTCCACCCATCCGGCAGGACCGTAGCCATGCGTTTTTCCAATTCGACCACATCCATCGGCTCGACAGAGGCCGCTTCCCCATTGGCCGGAGCATCGGTAAACAGGACGGCTGCAAAATCCGCTGCTGTTTCCGCAGCGCCCAGAACCGCCAGGGTGTACCGGCGAAGCTGGGCAAACAGCGGCAGTGCAGGGGTGATCTCCGGCACACCCCGATGCTGATTGGGCCGATCCGCCCGAAACCAGTGGATCACAGCGTCGGCATCAATCACATCAAATTCTGAAACGAGTCCCTGCATGTCGCCCGGATGGTGCCGCAGGATGAAATAACTTTCCGGATAACCGCTATTGTCCAGCTGAATCCCATCGACAATGCTCGCGTCCATGTGTTTGAGATACGGAGTTGTCACCCGGTCGGCTTCCACCAGCGAAAGGTCCAGTTTGACGGGACCGGGCAGCCGGGGATTTCCATTCAGAATGCCAAACGTTTCCCCATCGGTCGATTTGGCCATCCGCATCGTTCGAAGTTTAGCCGCCAGGCCAACCGTATGCGCCCATTGGCTAAACATGGTCTCGATTTTCTTATTGAGTTCGTTGTCACCGGTGAGCACCTGCAGCCGCGGTCCAGTACCCACACAGTCGTTGGCCAGCGTCAGCACAATCCCCTTGGCATAGGAATTGTTAGCCACCTCGTAGCGAGCACGCTCACGGAGCTTCTTTCGCACGTCGCTGCTGGCCGCCGCGTCCGCAGACAATGAGTCTGCCATTGCCCAGTGGCGAGCATTCTCCCGCGTGGTCTGGGCCGCATCGTATCGTGCATGCAGCGTGACCGGTACGGTGGTGCAGGTGGTTTTGGTTTTTGGCTTAAACGGCCACATTAAATGGTCCCCGACGGTGAAATCTTCAAGAGCTTGATTCCCAGTCCTTTGCTTTTCATTGCCTCTTTGGACTGGATGTGCTTATCGGCGGCAATCTGCTCCGGCAAAGAATGCTGCTGGACAGAACCGGCATCGCCGCTGGCACTCTTCGGGCCAGCGGCGTTCTCTTTAATTGAATTTTCAATTGTGTTATCTGCCATCTTTGCGGAACTCTCTTTTCAACGTATTAAGAATGGTTTCAATCTTTCGATAAACCCCGCGCCAATGTAAGCCCGTGCGATTGGCGATCTCATTCACATCAAGCCCTTCAAAAAAATGAAGCTGTATCAATTGTTTTGAGGGTTCATCAAGCCTTTCGAGCATCGCCCGAACAAGGTCCTGGTCGTCAACATTTTGAAAATCCTCGTGTATTACGCAGAAAGCTGATTCAGTGTCCTGATTCACAACATCGATATTGATTGCATTTTTGAGGACGCTTTTCTGCTGCCATCGGTTACGGAATCCTTCGTTTATTGATTGCCGAATTTTACAAGCAGCAAATGCTTCAAATGTCATCCCACGCACTGGGTCGTATTGACATATCGCCTGATATAACCCATATGCAGCATCGCTGTTGATTTCATCACTGTCTGCTGCCTGGAATCGCCGTCGATATCGCCTGGTTGCGGCTTCAACGAGAAAGTAGTACTTCTTAAAAAAGGCTTCGGTTGATTTGCTTTGTTCGACTAATTGGGATGTAGACATTCATGTCCCTTCCTAAAAGTAATATCGTTAAGTCTCACGATTTTTTGTCATGGAAAATTATTTTTTTCGATATTTATTTTGAATTTCTGAAAGTTTGATTCGCCTGGTCTGCTGAGGCTGATCATATTCCGTCCCAAAAAGCCTCGCTCCCTCCATCGAAGCCGCCACTGCGCAGCCCACCAGGCAGTCGAGCCAGTGGTTGTCTGGCCTGATGGCCTTAAGTTTCCACTCATCAACCGTACGGTCCCTGGCCTGTGTTTTGATTCGGTATTCGGCAGTAAGGTGTTCGGCCAGGAGCCGGTGCGTATTCTCATCGCGGCCAAATAAGGACAACGCTCCCGGATCGCCCATCGCCACAGACAAACGGGCGTGGACAAAGGTTTTCCAGTAGTTCGTGTCGACCAGGACGTGTCGCATTGCGCGCTTACCAGTGGTATTGGGAATCCGCCAGTGCAGACCGATCCGGTCGCCTTTTTTACGCTTGTATTCAGAAAACGGAATGCTCGACGCGCCGACATACTTACCGTGGGAAGGCAGGACAATCCCGGAAAACCGCGACTGCCGACAGAACTGATACACCACATCCGTACTCTGTCCCCAGTTGGCATCGATCAGGCAGCGGTCGATTTTCACTTCCAGCCCATCCTCCCGCCGCCAGAAACGCGAGAGCTTCTCCCCAGTCAGTTCCGTAAGGGCATGGTATATGGCGCCTTCCAGGCCGGAGCCAGGCTTTTGCTGGGCAATCGTGCGGCGGATGTCCCGAAGGGTAAAATAAAGCCGCTTCTGTTCCGGCCAGGTACCGTAATCGAGTATGTACCCGGTAAAATCGGTTTCCCATCCGCATAGCATCCAGAAAAGAGCCTTCTGCTGGACGTCAATGAACAGGGTCAGATGGTGGCAGGTAACGGGAATAATACCCCGGTTATACCCATTGAGCTTGGCGGCGATTTCCTCGGGGCCAAGCATATCCTCGCCTTCGGATTCGACCACCGGCTCATTCTGATACTCTGCGAAGAAGGCGGCCTCATCTCGGAGCCTCAAATTCATGGCATGCTGGATCGCGGAGAGTTCATCGGTATTATGGCGCTGGGGCCATGCAACGACGGCACCAGCATCCATGGCCTCGCGGTTTTCCTGATAAAACCGGGTTGCTTCTGACCCGTCCCCGTCATTTCGCAGGGAATCAGCCCGGATTTCAGCGTACTGGGCCCAGAGCTTCTCATTGGCCGGGAAGGCGTAAACCATCTTCGTCCGCTCGCCTTGCCATTCGGGATGTTTTTCGCGGTCGAGGATGTTGTCCGCCATGTCGCCGGGCCGAATGACCGTACAGGCCATCAGGCCGGAGATCTTCTTTCCGGGACCGGCCATACCGAGCACGTCCCCGGCCAGGATCGCCTCGCGGCGCTGGGACTGGGACGGGCTCCAGGCCGATTCAGTCGTTTGCGGGTCGTCAACCATGACCAGCTGGGGCCGGACCACCTTCCCATCAGATCGGGCATGGTTTTGGCCTCGAATATCCGATCCCCGCATCCCCGAACAGGAGATGACCACACCGGATGCCTTACTGCCTTCGATGGTCGGCAGCACAACTTTGTCCGCAGACCATTCGATTCGCGTGGAAATCCCCTGGTATCGCTGGCCCTTCTGCCGATTGGTGATGCGCTCGAGTGCCCGAATCGGAAAAGTTACTTCCGGGAAATCTTCAGCTAAGAGATCATTGGTCTCCAGCCAGACCTTGATGTTCTCCAGCAGGCTTTTTGCCCGATCCGCCGAGGCGGCAATCAGGCAGACAAACTCCGTCGCCCCAGCCAGTGCCGACCACAGGCAGGCCATCTGCATCAAAACCGTCTTTCCCGACCCGCGAGGCATCGCCAGGGCAAACAGACCGCCCTTGAGAACGGCCTGCTCGATCTTCTCGATGACCTTATGGTGGTCCTGCGACCAGGGAAGATAGAACACTTCCGGAAAGTACGCCTCGCAGAAATATTTGAAGCTGGCCATCGCCCGCGCCTTGCGGTCGGGATGGACCACCGAAGGGATCGTACCGATATCCTGACCGGCCCGCGCCAACTCCGCATTGCGCAGCCGGGCTGTCTCTTTGAGCTCATCGTATGTGCGGTTTCTCTTCGGCGGTTCTAAATACCGCTGCGTCAGCCAGGCGGCATACCGAAACAGGTCCACCGTCCGCGCATCACCGATCGTATATCCTGCCCGGTTTCGGTGGCGGCGGAGCGTGCGTTCATTGAGTACCTCCCCGAAACCGGCGGAATTAAGCAGCCGGGTCAGATCGGTCGGTTTTAACTTGGTTGGATTAATCTGCGCCACCGGCAACCTCCTGGGCTAAAAATGCGGTGTAGTCAATCAGGTTGATCATTCCATCGGGAGCAATGATTCCGGCGGATTGGGCAATTGCCAGTACATCTTGTCCAGATATGGACCTCCGGCTGGCCTGGCTGAGCAGTTTGGCCAGTTCCTCCGGCGTCAATGCGGTAATTTTGATAGGATTTTTCATTCCAAGCACCCCTTGTCCAGAACCCTAAAAAATAATGCAAATTCTTTGAAAATAATGACTTAATGCCCTTGGCTTTCGGCCCAAAAGACTGTAAGTCATGACTAGAAATAAAGACATATAAGGCCTTTTATAGGAGACGAAAACATGGCAAACAAAGACGTAAAAACCGAATACAAAAACGCGAAGAACGACATCGCCAACCTGCTGGGCTGGTTTGAATGCGAGTTGGAAAAAGAACCCACCACGGTCAACTGGGCGCACCTCGGCGACCTCAACAAAGTTCGACGCGACCTGATTGAAACGCTTTCTTTCCTGTCTGGATTTGAAACCCAGGCCATCGAAGAGACTCTCGAAGAAACCCGGATGTAGAAAGGACTTGCCATGAACTGTGAACGCTCCCTGAAACGCGATACCATCAAGAAAATTCAGCAGTACCGAATCAGCCGCCACTTGGTTTCGACGCGGGCTGGCGAAACGATGAGTCTGGAGGAGGTGATTGAATCCACAAACGGCTACCAGAAAAAGCCGCTGGCCGAACTCCAATGGCTGCTACTGAACGAACGAGCGGTTCGAGAGATCAACACCATGTTCCCGCCTGTTCATCCGCATCACCCGGCGGCGTTTATCCGCCTTGACGAAACGCACGCCATGATTTCCGGCGAGAGTATGGTGTACGAACACATAAACGGCGAGAAATTCGAGACGACGCTCAATGATTATTATGAACACTATATCCATCCCAAACTCATCGCATGGGCCGAAAAGAACCATTGCCGTTTTGAGTGGGAAAGCCCTGCAGGCCTCTGCCTGGGATACGAATAACGACAAACCGGCACCCCGACAGAAAGGAACCGAACCATGAAAAAGGCAAATACCTACAACGCCATCAAAACCGACCTCAAGAAATTGGAGGCCCGCATCGCCATCCGCCAGAAATGGTGCGACGAGGAGGCGGCGGATGGATTTCGCGACGCCGCTGAAATGTTTGAAAAAGATGTCAAGGACCTGACGGACATTTTGAACTACCTTACCAAGGGCGATTACAAAACCGCCTGGAACCTGATTATCTGGCTCGACACCGCCGTCCGCGACGATATCCCGGCCCGACTCTACAATTTCCTCGCCAAAGAAAATGGATACAACTAACAAGGAGAAACCATGAATATCATCGAAATGAAACTGGCCGGTCGAATGAAAAAAGGAGACGTGCCCGAATATTTCGCCACCATCCACCGCGTTCCCGGCAACGACTACATCACCGTCAAGCTCATCAGCGCAGGCGGCGAACGCGAGCACCAGATCGAGGCCGACAATCCCGACGACGTCTTCTCGATGGCCGAGTGCCTCCAGTACCATTTGGACGGATGCAAAGGCACCAATTCCATGGTCCACGACTACTACCGTTTGCTGCAGCATTTTACCGACTAACCCATTTTGGAAAGGAGTGCTATCATGACCGAAGAAAACGAAAGACCGATTGAATACTTTGCCGCGACCTCGGATTTTGACTGGGGCCGCGGACCGACCGTTGACGAGGCGCTGGCCAACGCCCGATTTCATTTGAAACAGGACTGGGTCAATATCTTCATTGGCTATGACCTCAAGCCCAGTTTCCCCGGAAGCGCCAGCGGCGAAATCGTCGGCTCGATCAAACTCAACCTGACCCGCTACCGGAAAACCGGACGATAAACAGTAAACCTTAAAACCCATTTTGAAAGGACCTCTCATGAAGAAAACAGATGTCAAAATTGGAAACCGCTACACCGCGAAGGTAACTGACAAGATCGTGACGGTCGAAATTCTCTCGGAAAATCCGCACGGCGGCTGGGATGCCAAAAATCTGGCCACCGGTAAAACCGTGCGGATCAAGTCACCCCAGCGCTTACGGGGTGCGGCCGCGAAAGGCGACACGTTGGCCCCTGACCCCAAACCCAAGCAGGAGGCCAGCAAGGATATCCCGAAAGAGCCGAAGGCCAACACGGCCAAACCTGTGCAAAACTCGCTGCGGGTGCCGAAGACCTCTATCCTGGATGCCGCCGCCCGGGTGCTTGGCGAGGCCAAGGAGCCCCTGAGCTGCAAACGGATGGTCGAAACAATGACGGCTAAAGACTACTGGAAACCTTCCCAATCTGGCAAAACACCTGCTAATACTCTGCACGCCGCCATCTCGAAAGAAATTAAGGTCAAGGGTACCGACTCCCGCTTCCAGAAGGTGGGCCGAGGGCAATTTGCCCTCAGCCCCAAATAGCGACCGCATTAAACAACCGCTTCTTCCTCAACCCCGGTTTCAGGTGCCGGGGTTTTTTCAATGGCACTGATCCGCTGGGCCTTATTGCCCGTAAATTCCTCCCACCGCTGGACAATCACATCGCAATACAACGGGTCGATCTCCATCAAAAAGCCGTTACGCCCGGTCTGTTCGCAGCCAATCAGGGTGCTTCCGCTGCCGCCGAACAGATCCAGCACATTACCGCCGGGTTTGGAGGAATACTGAATCGCACGCACGGCCAGTTCCACCGGCTTTTCCGTCAGGTGGACCATGTTCTGCGGATTGACTTTTTTGACATGCCACAGGTCGGTCGCATTATTGGGGCCGTAGAATTTGTGACCGGCACCTTCCTTCCAGCCATAGAAACAGATCTCGAAGGCGCCCATGTAGTCCTTGCGGGTCAGAACCGGATGCTGCTTGTCCCACACGATCCCTTGAGAGAAATACAGTCCCGACTGCTGGAGCGGCCCCGGATAGTTGCCCAGGTTAGCGTACCCGCCCCAGATATAGAACGATCCGCCCGGACGCAGTACGCGCGAGGCATTGCCGAACCAGGCCAGCAGCATATCATCGAAGGCCTCCCTGGAGACAAAGTCATTTTCCAGGGGGCGGTCCTTGGCGCGGAGCTTCTGGGTGGTCTTCTGGGCTTTCGTCTTATCGCGAGCCACATCAAAGGACTGATGATGCTGGAGACCCTTGCCAAAGCTGCTCAAACCGGCAGCAATCGCATTATTGCTCCGCGGCTCGACTTTGACATTATACGGGGGGTCCATATTGACAAGGTCGATTACTGCCCCGCCCAGGAGCCGGTCGAGATCTTCCGGACTGCATGAATCGCCGCACATCAGGCGGTGATTGCCGAGAATCCAGATATCGCCAGGCCGGGTCGTCGCCTCGTCCGGCGGCTGGGGGACGGCATCCGGATCAGTGTTGCCTTCGGTGACCTCGGTACTCAAGAGCCGGGTCAGTTCCTTCTCATCGAAGGCCAGCAAGTCCATGTCAAATCCGGCATCCATCAGTTCCGACAGCTCGATCGGCAGGATCTCGTAATCCCACGTGGCCAGGTCCGCCGTCCTGTTATCCGCGATGCGGTACGCCCGGATCTGCTCGGCCGTCAAGTCCGTCGCCACGTGGACGGGGATCTTGGCCAGGCCCAGTTTGAGTGCCGCCTTGTAGCGGGTATGCCCGCATACAATTACGCCGTCGCCGTCAATAACAATCGGCTGGCGGAAACCAAAGGCCTGCAGGGAAGCGGCCACCGCATCGACGGCGCTGTCGTTAATGCGGGGGTTTTTCTCGTACGGCCGGATCGTGTCAATGCTGCGGATTTCGATGGTAAACTTCTCGTTCATACAAACTCCTGATTAAAAGTATCCCAATTATTTTGCGTTTTATCGCACACGTTTCGACGTGTGCGAAGATCTTGTTCTATCGCGTGGTTGTTGCAATCCGCCGCTTTCGCGGTACACGGGCCAACCTGGGGCGTCACGGCGGAGCAGAAAAATTCCCGGACAACGAAAACAAACTCTGTTTAACAATGCGACGCGTTCCCGTGGCCTCATATCCAGAAACCGCTGGAAGTACCTAATCTTTCACCTTTCCCCACGCGTACATCGCGCACATACGCGCGGGGGGTATAGGGGTGAAAGGGGGAACTATTTTTTAAATACTTATTTTTCATATACTTACATCAAAAGATATTTCACCCTTAGGGGGTGAAATATTGGGAACTATCTCCTGTTTTGGGGCGTTTTGAGGGCTTTTGGACGTCATTTTGGCCCCAATCCGAGATATTTCACCCCCCCAGGGTGAAATATCTGGTGAAATATCTTTTACTCAAAAAGAACATATTTGATGCCCTTTTTGGTTGTTTGATCTAATGGATCAACGCGAACATCCCCCTGTTCAACCAGGGTGTCGATCAGCTTTCTGAAAGAATCTCTGTCAATCTTCATTCGCTTTAATAGGATGCTGTGCGGCAATTCATTTCCTGCATTGCGGAGCTTCTCCTTGAGTTTGAGACAATCCGCATGGAATGTATTTTCCGCAGCATAGACACTGGCCATATACAACTGGCGCTGAACCTGATGATCAACAAAGGTAATCGCCCATTGGGCTGCGTTCTCGGTAATGGCTGGCTGCTCATGATTTTCACTGCAGGCATACAGCAATGCCAGCTTGCGGGCGCTTTCGGCAGCTCGTGACCAGATTGCCTTGGTGACCTCATCATTGGCATCAGCGCACCGGTGTTTCATATCCGAGGTCCGCTGGAACTCAAACAGCATCTGTTTTGCATCGCCCTGGTACGGCGCAGCAGGTACTTGGGGGTTTTCCCAAGAGAGATTATGCCGGGAAGATGGCCGGGTTTTTTCCTGCCAGTATTCAGCGATCTCCAGAATACCAGGCGGGATATTGTCAATATCACCGGCCATTTCACACAGCGGGCGCTCGCCTACGTCGACAATCAGCATTCGGCTAAAGAATCCGTTGGTCAGCATCCGCTCGCTGAGAGCCTGGTAGTAATTCCTGGGTGTAGCCGTACCGAATATACTCAAATGCGGATACCGGATAGAAACGCATTCCTTCATGCCCGCCTTCGTCCGTACTGAAAACGAGCTGTCGCTGGAGGTATAAAACGTCAGAAGCGTATCCATAATGCTCTCGTAGCGGCCGTCGCGGGAGGAATTCATGCAGCGCAGCATAGTGTCGATCTCATCTGTCTGGAAAAGCATGTTCAGATTGACCTGCATCACATCCTGAATGCCTTCCCCACTGGCAAACCGGTTGCCCAGGCAGGTATTTGCATTGATGTAGTTGAGAATATTGACATTGATCTTTCGTGGCCAGTCCTTACCCGTACCCGTACTGGCCAGGGCCAGAAGATAGATATTGGGCCGAATACCACCCGGTTCCTTAATTTTCCGTCCTGCTAAAAATGCCTGCAGGGACAGTGCTCCGCAAAAAGCAAAGGTTCGGCTAGGATACGGGGCGGTCTCCAGGCAGAAATTCATGACCTGATCAATAAATCCGGGCACATGAAAATAGGACTCGGGAATCGGACCGGGATCAGAGATTCGCTCCTTCTTTTCGGTATCTTCCTGCGGGCAGCAGTTAAACCCGGACAGGTCAACACCTTCATCACTGGGAGGGACAATAGGCTGACCATACCCCTCTTTCGATAATGCCAGGGCCGCCCGGCTGCAATCACCCCCATGTTCCAGGAGCGTATAGACCATAAACGGCGAATACGCCTTATTGGGCTCAAAAGGCGATGCGTTGGAACTGAATACGTAGAAAACGCTATCCGACATCCGCAGCGTAGCCGACCAGCCCTTTTGCTTATCCGGCCGGCGCCACCGCTGATTCTCCCCGAAGGTACTGACCAGCTGCCATCCATGGGATCTCAGAAGATCGGCAATATTCCCTCGGCCGTTATAATCATCACCGGGTCGGAGAGACGATTTTTCTGATTGCGGGCTGTGTTGGACCGGCTCGGGAATATGTTCATTGAGTGACCAGGCCGCTTCCAGTAGAATATCACGCTGGCCTTCCGTCAAAATAGGGAGATCCGTCAACTGGCCCTGCATGATTTCATAGCCTGCTGTTGGCGCACACAGAAAAAGCCCGCCCTCGCCCCGGGTTTCAATGAGGGTGTGGATTTTTCCGTCAGTATTCCGCTGGGCCAGTTTCATATTGCCGCTGACAGGCATTTGACAACGGTAAATCACATGCCAGCCGCCCGAAGGCGTCTGTTCTATAACCAAACGGTCACGCAGGTCGGAAGGGATCAACTGATACCAGGCATCAAAAAGCTCGCCACCATTATCAAAATCGATAATTTCGAGATTGCCCGAAACACTACCGGTGATGATACAGACCCCATCCTGCGGATTGCTGAACCACGCCTGAATCTCTGCCTGAGTTGGCCTGCGCTGCTGGTATTGTTTCCAGGAGCCGATACAGGGACGCTTATCGGCTCGCCGCGCAGGTAATGCGGACAGTCCCTGCTGGACGTAGCTTAAAGCGGTTTGTTGTAACTGTTGATTCATAATAGGTAATCAAGCTCCCTGCGTGTTCCCACAATAGTCACATCTTCCATCTGTAATCGAGGCATGTTTGCAATATCCGCATTTCTCACAGTACAGGACACCCAGTCCGTCGAAGTCGTCATATTCCGCATGGCATTGGGGACAGGCCATTTTTGGCATTGGCGTTTCTTCCATGGTAATCGCTCTCCTAGAAGGGAATATCATCTTCGGCCCAGGAATACTGGGGTAAACCCCCGTCATCCCGTTCCTCGCTGCCATCGAGCAGCGGAGGCTTAGGGCCTAATTGGTAATTGACGATCCGGTCATATTTCTGGCCGGTAACACTGCGGACGGTGATCTGCTGGGTGGGGGCGAGTACGCCAGCCTCCGCTAGTTCAATGGCATCCTGAACTGTACTGGGAACCGGCTCATTGCTTCGGGACCGCCACCAGGCTTCTGCCTTATTACGGGCATATCCGGTATGCTCAAAACAGACCCATTCTGAAACCCACTGATTAAACCCGACATTGTATTCAACCCGGAGAGTCGGCGGATCATTCAGTCCGGCGTTGCGTTTCATATGGTAGTGATACACAACGTCATAAACCTTGCAATCTGTATCCTCAACCTCTCCTGATAGAATACCGGCTGTACTGGCCTGCCCGTCGTGCTTCTGTTTCTCCGGCGGCGGAAACTCAAATCCGCATTCTGGACAGATTGCATATGCCGCATGAATAACCGACTGACACTGGGGGCATTCTTTAGCGGGCGCATCACCACTGCCGGATGAGCGATCCTTAATCTGCAGGCTGTCGACCGGCCCATGCCGAAGGATGTTGCCACCAAAATCCAGAACCAGACAGTCCTGTTTCGATGGATGCAGCCGAAATCCGCGACCGACCATCTGGTAGTAGAGACCCGGTGAATTGGTCGGACGCAGTAAAACCACGCAGTCCACATTGGGGGCATCAAAGCCGGTCGTCAGGACGTTGACGTTGACCAGGTATTTGAGCGGAGGTTTACTTCCGCCGAACATGTCTGTCTGAACAGACTGACCCTTGAATCGGGCGAGAAGCTGAGCCCGCTCTCCTGCCGGCGTATCTCCGGTTACCAGACCCACTTCCTGATGGAGCCGCTGCTGAAGGGTTTCCTGGATGTGACGGGCATGACTTACGCCCGCAGCAAAGATCAGCACGCTGTTTCGCGAGGTTGTCTGTTCGATGATCTCCGTACAGGCAGAAGAGACCAGGGCATACTGATCCATCAGATCTTCGACCTCCGAGGCGATGAATTCGCCTCCTCGGATGTGAAGACTGGAAGTGTCGGCTTTCTGCCTTCCGGCCTTGCTTTTAAGGGGGCATAGGTACCCTTGAACAATCAGTTCCCGAACGCCCACCTCAAAACAAATTTCGTTGAGCAGATTATCCGGCCCGCAGATCATCCCGGATGACATCCGATACGGAGTCGCCGTCAGGCCGATCACCCTCATACTGGGATTTACGACCAGGGCATCCTGTAAAAAAGTGCGGTACATCCCTTCACCACTGGGTGGGATCATGTGAGCTTCATCGATGAGAACCAGATCAAATGCACCCAGATCACACGCTCGGCGGTACACGGACTGGATACCAGCGACAACGATCCTGTGCTCGGTATCCCGGCGATTGAGACCGGCAGAATAAATCCCAATATCCAGATCCGGTGCCACCTGGCCGAGGGTACCCGCCGTCTGTTCCAGCAGTTCTTTGACATGGGCCAATACCAGCACACGGCCATCCCAAAGATTGACAGCATCCGTACAGATGGTCGACATCACCGGTGTCTTTCCCCCGGCGGTCGGGATGACAACGCAGGGGTTGCCATCCCGATTCCGCAGGTAGTCATACACCGCATCGACCGCTTGTTGTTGGTAGTTTCTCAGTTGCATGTTAATAGGTTACACAGGTTGTCAGGATTGCCGCTGCCAGCCAGTACACCACTCGCCTCCAATCACCGGAGGGCACATAGGCCAGGGCCGCGCAGATATCCAGTACGATCAGCAGGGTCGGAAAGAGCTTTTCCAGTCTCATGCACAGGCCTTCTCATCCTGCGGCAGCGGGAAAAGCTCCTTGGTTGAAGGGATCAGCTTTCCGATGGACTCACGCTTCAAAAAGGCCTTGAGGGCCCGTTCGATCCGGCCATATTTTTCACGCCGGATCGCACCGGATGTGCCGCCGGTATTCGTGGTCAGATATTCACGCAGCGAAACCAGGGCCGCGGCCGACGGGAAATTGCTGATGATTCCGCTGGTGAGCAGCTCGCAGAAGCGGATCAGATCATTATGATCCGCCGAATACCAGGCCCGGGCGATAACAGAGCGGGTAATGGCATTGCAGATCCCCTTTGTCCGGCAGTGGGACAGGTACTTGACGGCAAAATCCACGGCTTCACGATGCTTTCCAAGGAGTTCAGAGGTCTCCTGGTGTGAGATCTTGGGCGGAGCGCCAGCGCCTCCCAGCATGGCCCTGAGAGTTGAAGTGTGATGGCTGGTAAGATGGCCATCCCGGTTGGCCAGCTTGAGGTGATCAACCAGCGTTCGCCCCCGACCACCGCCTATAACCATGATCGCTTCTTCAGGGACATTGAAAAAGACCAGTGTTTCAATTGGAGTATCGGCTTCAACAACGGCCCATAGCCGGTGTTGGCCGTCGAGCAGAATCCCATTCGGATCAAAGGCAATGCCCTCATGGCAAATTGCCCATTTACCGTCTCTCATATCACGCGCAAGTACATTGACATGGCTCTGAGATACGGGGCGGTTGCGATTGTTGACATTTTCCAGCCAGTCCATAGCCATGGCCGGGGTGATCGTCATCATTTTGCAGTGGATAGATGCATTCTTCGACATAGTTAATTTCCTTTCGCAATCTGGAGGATTTCTTGTGCAATTTCAACAGCGAGATCTTTGCCCATCACGCTGACGATGGTTTTGGCGGCATATACCGCCTTGTAGGGCAGTTCAATAGCGGCCTTGGGCTCGTACTGTCCACACGGGCGGACAGGCTTGAAGGCATCGGGGGCAATACCACCGTACTGCCGATTGGGTTTGGGTTTGGACTTGCCGATCTGGGTTGTGTTCATAACCGCAGGTTTGCCTGTTTTAGGATGTATGAATGTCCGCTGTTCAGTTTCATACTTCGGAATTTCCGAAGTATAAACTTTTCGGTAGTTCCGAACCGTTCCCTCATCAACGTGGCATAACCGTGCAATTGCACAATTTGACCACGGTTTTCCGTTTTCATCCTTTGAGACAGCTTCATTGGTAAGCATGGTTTCGACGGCCTTACGCTTGTCCTCATTCGTCCGACGCAAACCATGCTCGCTATTTGCGCCCACCGAATAAAGGATGGCGTCGCGAAGGC
>JBNRMP010000012.1:0-13208 GCA_050309685.1 Anaerohalosphaeraceae bacterium | reverse complement strand
AGTACCTGTTGTGGCGAAACCGCAAACGCAACATCAGTGTTCAAGATTGGAAAACCTATCGTCGTCATAAGAAAGCAGCATAACCCTTATGAAAAATCACGAAACTCTATTACTGGAAACGGCACTAGGCATTTATGTTGTATCCAAACTATTTATGCTATTTTCCTTCTAACGCATTTTCATGTATAATAGAAAACCGGCCAACAAAAAGACAATAATGCCAACAATAATCATAACCACATACTTGATGTTATTCATAACTATTGGCTTCGTGTCTAAGTGCTTTGTGCTACCCACGAGCAATTCATCGCTCGAATTCTTATCGACTCTATCATCCACAACATTTGACTTTCTCTCTAGCTCTATTTCGTTGATCTCATACGAATGCACTATATTATCTTTTAATTCTAGAAGCTCTTCATTAGTTACACCAACTTTGTATCCATGCTGCACAAAGTCATCCCATACTGTACAGCCAACAGGAAACACTATTTTAAAATCTTCTTCAGTCAATCCTTGGTTAAGCACCACACCGGAAATCTCAATGTGTTGAACCGGACCTCTCGGTATGTTATGTTTCTGCATCATTTCATTTGCTTGTTCTTCATTTAAATGGCCAAAGATTTTATCTATCTCCTTTTCTGGTAGAGTTTCTACATCTCTACCATCTTTGAGAGTAAAAGCCTCCTGAAAGTATTGAATGTCACCGCTGATTGGAAACCATATGCCATCAATTTGTTGTAGCTCAATATTTGAAATACTTCTACTTAATGAATCCCAAGGATTTTTCGGATCAGTCTTTCTGTATATTTCTATCTTAAGAGGCCGATAATCTCTCTCTTGGTCTATCCACACTTTATAATGCTGGATACACCCTTTCTCAATTAATATGTCCGTAGCTTCGATAATAGAGCAGATACGTCCTTGGATTACGTCTGCTTGTTCTAAACATTTAATTGATTCAGCTTTTTTTAACCTATCAGATAACGAATCAAGCAAACTGTACCCCAGCAACACACGTGGCATCAATGACGCTTCAAAAGGAATTAAATTTAAACCATATACCCCTCCCCTCTGTATGGACTTATCATGCGTACTAGTAAAAGCATATTGTTTTTGACTGTCATAGCTCAATATCTCAATTGGCCATGCAGAATAATCTTTTTCTTCTTCATTCCAGCTTGAATTATTATTATTACTTGTCTCACGACGTTCCATTCCGTTTTTGTATGTCCACTTGTAATCAACAATACTCCCTCCCGGCCCTTTATGCCATCGTACCGTTGCTTGCATATCACTAATTTTCTGTTCTGCAGCCTCAATATTATTAACAATGCCCATATTCATACTATCCGCTAAAAGAGTCGTTTTAGTTCCTAAGGCAATTACAACCTGTATTAAAATGAACAAAACATATTTTTTCTTCATAACGATTCTCCGAAGTGATTCTAATTGTTAAACAATAATTTAACGTTACACATCAAATCCCTTTTTCCTTCGCTGATGTATACAAATAGAATATGTCGTTTTTCCAATCCATCCAATACACGTCTTTTATATGGGCAGATTTGACTTCTAACAAAATGTCTCTGCTTTTGCATCATGTTATGTAAATAATAACATGAGTCGATCAGAGTTGTCTCCACAGGTATCATGACACCTGCGGAGACAACTTATCTCGCCCCCCCTTCATATATTCATAGCTCAACTTATTCGACATCAGTTACATAAAGATATAGTACATGGTCCTACTTCTGTCCAATCGCCACTCCCGGGGGTTGGGCATTTACAATTGTCGTATACATCTTTATAACATTTTGCTTTATATTTCAACCCGCAGGACTGGGGCATTGCAGTACCTCCCGGCAAAGGTATCCAACACATAGAGTAATCAGATGTGTTGCAGTCACGATAACAAAATGTAGCTACGGTTAATGAAATGCACTGGTAGCATGATCCCGGACACCACCAAAGCGTTTTGGGGCATATAATCAGTTCATCTGCTGAATTGCGATAATAACCACCGCATGATTGTGTGACACAATCATACCCAATCCATGCCTGTAAATCTGCTGCTGCAAAAAGAGCCGAACTGATTAAGACTATTATTAAAGCCAACATCACACAAAACAATCTTCCTTTTTTCATGACTACTCCTTTCTCAAATTAATTTTTAAATTCAAAACACTGCAGTTTTATCCATCCTCATCATTGTACGTTATCCATACAATACAATGACATAATTACTACTTTGAATTACTATAGCTATTTATTGACATACAAGTGTATTACTTCATCAGAAACAGGCATATAATCTTTAACAGAATGAATCACACCACCATTCTGAATCAAAATAATAACTGGCGTTGTCACAAACCAATCCTTGTCCATATCCATCTTACCATGAAAACAGGGGCCATGTACTGTTGAATCGTAGTTTGCTTGCTTGTACGGCGGCACCTCCACCAGCGCAAACCGCAGAAACTCCTCGTTCCCTTCCAGGTCCCGCGCCATCGCCTCAATCTTCGGCAGCGTCTCCGCGCACGACGGGCAGTCGTGATGGTACAGCACGACCAGCCAGTTGCCCTCCTTGAGTTGATCCCCAATATCGATATGCTCCAGGATCGGCAGTTCCCTGCCCACCCACGTCTCCGGCTCCAGCACCTCATACCCACTCGTCACCGCCGGCGGCTCCTTCCAAATCAGCACTGGCGAACTGATCCCCAGCAGAAAAACGGCCCCCAGAACCGCCCCATTGGGCATCGGCTCCAGCCAGTGCCCCGGCCGCCGCATCCGCCGCCAATCCATCGAAGGCCGAAACACCCCCAGCAGCACTACCGCCGGCACATCCACCGCAAAAAGCGTCACCCACGGACTGACATGCACCCGCCCAAAGCACCCGCACGACCCAAACCCCGCCAGCCCCTTATACAGCGTCACCGCACAGAACACCCCAAAACACCCCAGCGCCGCCATCCACGCCGCCCGCTTGAACACCTTCGACAGCAGCCAGATCCCCAGCGCCAGTTCCAACTCGACCTGAAAGATCAGAAACCTCCGGTTAGACCAGATATCCGCCCCCGCCGCCGGCGCCGTCAGCAGCTCATGCCCCTTGAGCCCCGCCGACACCAGCAGCAAAAACCCCAAAAGCCGCAATACAATGCTGTGAACCCTCTGCCTCATCTACACAATCCCTGTAATTTGCATGCCCTTGAAAAACCTGTCTTATTGCAGATGTCGAATATATTGCCCAATCAAAGAAGTGTCTCTGCGAAGTTATGGTAAATCTGCACTTCACAATGTATATACTAGAACACTGCCACTTCAAGCAAATTCCAAAAAAATTGCAAAACGCTGCTTCGATCTAACCTGCCCGACCTCCTGGCCGGCGTTTTTGTTAGACACCCGCGCCCGCTCCGTTATAATGCCCGCCATGGAAAAACCGATCAACCGAATCCTGGATGCCAACTTCAACCGCGCCCGCGAGGCCCTGCGGACGATGGAGGAGTACTGCCGCTTCATCCTCAACGACCCCGCCCTCAGCGGCCGAGCCAAGGGGCTGCGCCACCGCCTGTCCACAGCGGCGGGGGCGTGGGAGCGCAGCGCCCTGCTGACGGGACGCGATTCGGCGGCGGACGTCGGCCGCGGCATGCGGGTCGAAGGCCAGCAGTCGCGCAAAACCCTCGAAGACTGCTTCACCGCCGCCGCGATGCGCCTCAGCGAGGCCCTGCGGGTGCTCGCCGAGTTCTCCCAGGCCGCCTGCCCCGCCGCCGCCTATGCGGAATTTGAATCCATTCGCTTCGACGGCTACGACCTGGAAAAAGCGGTAGCGGCCCGGTTCCCCGCCGTCCGATTCGGGCAGGTGCGGCTCTATGTGCTGGCGACCGCGACGGCCGAGCACGAGCCCGACGACGTCCTCAAATTCATCAAGCAGATCGCCCTCGGCGGCGCAGATGCCATCCAGCTTCGAGTCAAGGGGCTCAGCGATGACCGGCTGTACCGACTGTCCGGTCGGTTTGTTGATCTCTGCCGCGAAAACGGCGTTCTCAGTATTATTAACGACCGCGCTGACATCGCCGCCGCAAGCGAGGCCGACGGCCTGCACCTCGGTCAGGAGGACCTGCCTCTCTCTCAGGCCCGAAGACTGCTGCTGCGGCCCGCCTTTGTCGGACTCAGCACCCATAACGAGGCCGAACTGCAGGCGGCAATCGACCAAAAGGCTGATTATGCCGCCCTTGGTCCCATGTTTGCCTCCCGTACCAAGCCCGACCTCCGGATCTCCGGTCTCGACTATGCCCGTTTAGCGTTGCCCAAACTCAAAGAACATGCCATCGGCCATGTGGCAATAGGGGGGATCGACCTGGAAAACGTGGGTTTGCTGATCGAGGCCGGCGTCCGGGCCGTGGCTGTCGGGGCCGCCGTCTGCGAGGCCTCCGATCCTCGCCGACAAACCCGAGCTTTCAAGGATAAAATATGTAAATTGCTGGAGGCAAAGGCCTAAGGACCTCCGGGTTCCCTGCCGCCGGGCTTTTTCCATGTCTGCAAACAAGTTTTCCACGAAGAATGAACAAAGAACCAGACGTCCGAAATGTCAAAATGCGGAAGATGTCTCAAAAAAATATAGTACCAACCAGTTGGTATAAATATGCGTAAAACCAGTGAACATGCCATAAATATTTGACTTAAAAAGAGTTATGCATTGGGGTTTTGATTAGGTGCTATGAGGGCTGATCTTAGACTATTTAATTAAGGCGATTAAATAGACCAGAATTGGAATAAATATATTTTTTTCGATCAATTTATTAACAGGTTATCAACAACAAATGAGAAACAGGCCGGGTAAGTCTTCAAATCCTGTTCCGCGCAAAGCAAAAAAAAGCAAATAATTGATAAAATAAGAAGAAATAAAGAGGTTCAAAAAAGTTTCGCCACCCTGTAAAATACCAACTCGGTTTAATTCCGGAGGACTCCAGACCATGAAAAGGTTGTCAGCAGCGATTCAGGACGGATCCCGATTTCCGGTGATTGCGGAACTGACCGGGGGGGCGGGCTTTAGTTTTGCCCCCATCCGCAAGTTTCTTCAGGCCCATAAGGACAGCGGGGGCACGCGGATTCCGGAGGTGTTTGATCTGGCGGCGGTGGCCCTGCCGCAGAACCCCGGCGGCGTGGCCAATATCGACCCCTCCGATGTGATCGCCGTCATGGATAAGGAGGGGCTGCTTGACAATCTGGACGTGATCCCCCACCTGAGCTGCAAGGACCTCAACTCCGACGGCCTGACCAGCACCCTCGTCGGCTATCGTCAGCGGGGCGTCGAAACGATCCTGGCCCTGACCGGCGACAAACCCGTCAAGGCGCAGGGGGTGTTCGAGGTCGAGTCGGTCGGCCTGCTGTCGATGATCCGCCGGATGAACCAGGACACGATCCTCAAGGCCAAATCGGGGCAGTGGGACAAGGTCCACCGGTTCTTCGCCGGGGCCGCGGTTTCGCCGTTCAAATATACCGAGCCCTCGCTGATACAGCAGTATTATAAGATGGAGAAAAAGATCGCCGCCGGGGCCGATTACCTGATTACCCAGGTCGGCTGGGACTGGCGAAAATCGCTGGAGCTGATGCAGTACCTGGGCGAGCGGCGGATCACGATCCCGGTCTTCGGCAATGTCTATTGGCTGACGACCTCGACGCCCGCCCCGCGGCTGATGCACGACATCCAGCTTCCCGGCTGCTTTGTCAGCGATGCCCTGCTGGACAAACTGGGCCGGGAATCGCTGGAAGAGCA
This sequence comes from Anaerohalosphaeraceae bacterium, assembly GCA_050309685.1. Lineage (GTDB taxonomy): Bacteria > Planctomycetota > Phycisphaerae > Sedimentisphaerales > Anaerohalosphaeraceae > JBNRMP01. The sequence goes on along the minus strand of JBNRMP010000012.1, from coordinate 7,429 downwards.
CATGGAGCGGGCGGCCCAGCAGATCGCCATGTACCGGGCGATGGGGGCGGCGGGCGTGGACCTCGGCGGCGTGCACGACTACGACACCTTTATCCGCATCCTGACCCGGGCCGCCGAGATCGGGACCGACTGGCAGCCGTACAAGGACAACCTCTGCTGGCCCGCGGACAACCCGTTCTACCTCTACGATGAGAGCGGCCGTTCGACCCCGCTTTCCTCGCCGAAGCGCAATTTCCACGAGACGTTCTTCGATTTCATGCACCGGGCGATTCTCGATCCGAAGTATCGCGGCTTCCGGGCGTTCCGGGGCGCCCTCCGGTGCGTTCGCGCCCATAAGGAAGACACCGTTACCTATAAAATGTTCAATGCGGTCGAGAAGGGCTTTAAGTATCTGGCCTTCGAGTGCGAGGAGTGCGGCGACTGCTACCTGCCGGAGAACCTGAGCTACTGCACCATCGGCGGCTGCGAAAAGGGGCTCGACAACGTGCCCTGCGGCGATGCGACCGTTACCGGCTACTGCGGCAACAACCTCAAGCGGCTTTGCATCGGCGAGCGGGTGTATCATTCCGCCGCCGCCCGGCCGGGCGGGAGGGAGCGGCTTCGCCGGACGATCAATAAGCCCCGCATCGCCGCCCTGTCGCACACCAGCTCGCTTGTCAACTACCTGTTCGGAAAGGACCATACCATGCGATCACCGCTGATTCAGATTGCCGAAGCCATTCACGCCTCCATCCCCAAAACGGGGGCGGTCATGAAGGAACTGCATGACCGGGGGCCCGACGCCTATGAAACGCCCGGCGGCCCGCTGGACTATGTCCGCGCCCTCATCGAGACCCAGGCCGACGAGGGCGCCGACTACATCGCCGTCAACCTGGACGCCTTCGGCGAGGACGACCCGCAGGCGGCCGTCGAGATGATGAAGCAGTACGTCCGGCTCGTCCGCCGGTGGGGCAGGGGCGTGCCCATCTGCGTCGATTCGAGCAACGACGACGTGCTGCGGGCGGGCCTCAGGGAGTGGTACAACACCGATGAACCCGTCAAGCCGCCGCTGCTCAACTCGATCAAGACCTACACGGCCGACGCGATGATGCCGCTCAAGAAGCAGTACGACTTCGCCTTCATCGGCCTGCTGGTTACCGAGGAGAAGGCCGGCGGCCCCGGCGGCTCGCACTCCGTTGACGAACTCTATGGCCTGGCCAAAGAGCTCTTCGACAAGGCGATGCAGCACGGCTTCAAACCGCAGGAGATCTTCTTCGATTCGACCGTCTTCCCCATCGCCATCGACATGCCGATGGAGCCGGGCGTGCCGGGCTACACCTACCGCGCCTTCGAGACGATCAAAAAGATCAAGAGCGACCCCCGGATGAAGGACTGCCACTTCTCGCTGGGCGTGAGCAACTGCTGCCGCGACCTGCCCGGCCGCAAGATCGGCATCTGCCGCGCCTACGTGGCCAAGGCGATGGAGTACGGCCTCGACGCGGGCATCGTCAACACCTCCCACCAGTACGGCCTCAAGGACCCGGACCCCGAGCTGCTCGAACTCATCGACGCCTACGCCAGGATGGACGGCTCGCCGGAGCGGATGACGGACGCCATGAACCGCATGGGCCGGTTCTGCGCCTCGGCCCGAAAACCCAAATAGGGCTTAAAGATAAATCCGATTGGGAAATTAAATTATTGACAGGATTTTCTCCGATTATCACAATAGAGTTTCGATAAGACTTTATTTAAGGAGAAAATGTTATGGACGAGAATCAAGTGAACAATCCAAGCCCGAATCAGCCGGAAAACGTACCCCCTCAGCCGGAGCAGCCCTCCGGCCCGACTCCTCCGCCGCCCGGCGGCTCCGAACCGACCAAGGAAGCCAAAAACATGGCCATGCTGGCCCATATTCTGGGCTTTTTTACCTCCGTGATCGGCCCCCTGATCATCTGGCTGATGAAAAAGGATGAACATCCCTACATCGAGCAGCAGGCCCGGGAGGCGCTCAACTTTCAGATCACAGTGCTTATCGCGGGTGCGGTCGCCGGCGTTCTGACCCTGGTTTGTGTCGGCGTCATCCTGGCGGTCATCATTCCGATCGTGGATATCATCTTCTGCATCATGGCCGCGGTCGCCGCCTCGAACGGCAAGGACTACCGCTATCCCTTCGCCCTCCGCTTGGTCAAATAGCCGGGCTGCCCCCGAAGATTTAAAGGACGTAAGGGCCTGCAAAGGTCCCGGCGTCCTTTTTTTGTCTATTTTCCCCTGCGCTTGCATCTTTCCGGCATTCTGGTAGGATAGAGGAGATGTCGAAAGAGCATAAAGAACAGTTAACCGGGCCGCTGGCGCAAAACAAGAAGGCCTGGCACGATTACGAGTTTGTCGAGAAGGTCGAGGCGGGCATCTCCCTGCTGGGCACCGAGGTCAAGAGCGTTCGCGACCGGCAGGTGGACCTCGAAGGGGCCTACGCGCGCCTCCAGGACAACGAGGTCTGGCTGGTCGGCTGCAAGATCGCCCCCTACGAAAAGGCCGCCTTCGACAATCACGACCCGCTCCGCCGGCGCAAGCTCCTCCTCCACCGCTCCCAGATCCGCAAGATCCGCACCAAGCTCGAACAACGCGGCTTTACCCTTGTACCCACCAGGGTTTACGTCAACGCCCGCGGCCTCATCAAGGTCGAGCTGGCCCTGGCCCGCGGCAAGCGGCAGTTTGACAAGCGTCAAAAGATCCAGGAAAAACAGGTCCGACGCGACCTGGACCGAAGCATGAAAAAATACCGTTAATCCTTATCCTGTAAAGGAGCAATCGATGGCCGAGGAAGAAAAGAAAATCATTATCGACGAAGACTGGAAGGCCCGGGCCCAGCGGGAAAAAGAGGAGTTGGAGAAGCAGCAGGAGCAGCCCGCCGAGCGCGAACACGGCGCCCTGCCGCCGGCGGACCTGACCGGCCTGATCAGCATGTTGGCCGCCCAGGCCTTCTTCGCCCTCGGCCTCATCCGCAGCGAGGCCGACAAGGACAAGGAGATCAAGCCCGACCTCGAGATCGCCCGCTACCACATCGACATGCTGGCCATGCTCCAGGACAAGTGCCGGGGCAACCTGACCGACGAGGAGGAAAAGCTCTTCAGCAGCACCCTCAGCCAGCTTCGCATGGCCTACGTCCACCTGTCCAAATAGGGGCGATCATGGCGGACGGTACCTCGGCAAAGGCGTATGTGCACGGCTACTGCGAGCGCGAGGCCCGGCGTCTCCATGACCAGGCGTCCGCGCTGGCGACCCTGCTGCACAGCGGCGTACTCTACCCGCCCGGCAGCCGCGTGCTGGAGGCGGGCCTGATGAGCCGCGAGGACTGGCGGCGGGGCATCGACGCCCTCTACCGCACCGCCGAGGCCGACGGAACGTTCAACTATACCTTCTTCAAGGCGACGGGAACCCGATAACGTGGCGAACATACTCGATCACATCCTGGAACACAAACGCGGCGAGGTCGAGCGGCAAAAGCAGGCCGTGCCGCTTGAGACGCTCTGCGCCCGCTGCGAGGGCCTGCCCAAGTGCCGCAACTTCTACCGCGCCGTCACCAAGCGCAGCCGCCGCGGCCTCAACGTCATCGCCGAGGTCAAAAAGGCCTCTCCGTCGGCGGGCCTCATCCGCGCCGACTTCGACCCCGTCGAGATCGCCCGGACCTACGAGCGATGCGGCGCCGATGCGATCAGCGTCCTGACCGACGAAAAATTCTTCCAGGGCAAACTGGAATATCTCACCGCCGTCAGGGCCGCCGTCAAGCTCCCCGTCCTCCGCAAGGATTTCATCATCGACGAGTACCAGGTCTATGAGGCCCGCGCTGCCGGGGCCGACGCGATCCTGCTCATCGCCGAGGCCCTCAACCAGTCGATGCTGATGGACCTGCTCATCCTCGCCAGCCGCCTGACGATGACCGTGCTCGTCGAGGTCCACGACGCCGACTCGCTCCTGCGCGTGCGGAGCATGATCGGCTTTCCCCAGCGGCACTACAGCGTGCTGGGCATCAACAACCGCGACCTGACGACGATGCAGGTCGATCTCAACACGACCAGCCGCCTCTGCGAGCTGGCGGACAACCGCAGAGAGCTCATCGCCGAAAGCGGCATCCGCACCCGCGAGGACGTCCGCAAGCTCATCCGCCTCGGCGTCGGCGGCGTCCTCATCGGCCAGACGCTCTGCGAGAGCCCCTCCATCGAGGACAAGTTCCGCGAGCTTTTTACGCGGGAGCGGTAAGTGGACGTTGTCGTGCTTCTCATCATCGGCCTGACGATGGGCCTCTTCGGCGGCATGCTCGGCATCGGCGGCTCCATCGTGATGATCCCCGCGCTGACGTTCGTTTACGGCGAGAACCAGCACCTCTACCAGGCCTCGGCGATGATCTGCAACTTCTTCGTCGCCGCCGCCTCGCTGATCGGCCACTGGAAGGCCCAGGCCTTTATCGGCCGCCTGCTGCGGTGGATCATCCCCGCCTCCGTCCTGGGCGTCGTCGTCGGCGTGCGGCTGAGCAACCTGCCCGTCTTCACGGGCGCCGGCAGCGTCTGGCTCACCCGCCTCTTCGGCGGCTTTCTGGTCTATGTGGCCGCGTACAACACCGCCCGGCTCCGGGGCCGTCCCCGCACGCTGGAGGATCTGCCCCGACGCCGGCGGGGCGTCAACGCGGCGATTGCCGCGGGTATCGGCGCCCTCACCGGCCTGGGCGCCGGCCTGCTGGGCATCGGCGCCGGCACCGTCTCCACGCCCCTCCAGCAGCTTACGATGAAACTGCCCATCCGCAACGCCATGAGCAACTCGGCGGCGATGATCGTCTCCATGGCCTGGCTCGGGGCCCTCTACAAAAACGCCACCCTGCCCCGCCACGGCATCGAGATCATGGAGTCGATCCGCATCGCCGCCCTCGCCATCCCCACCGCCGTCATCGGCGGCTACCTCGGCAGCCGCCTCATGCACCGACTGCCCCAAAACCTCGTCCGCGCTGTCTTCATCGCCGTCTGCGCCCTCGCCGCCTGGAAACTCCTAACCGTCCACCCCGGCGGATAGCAGTCATTAAGGAGATGTAATAGAAGAGTTTGGTATTTTCAAACTCTTCTATTACATTCATACAAGTAAATTTTCAATAAAGTCTATGTAGTGGTAGTGGGCTAAGAGCATTTGTGAGATTATAATGCTTACTGTTTTTACAAAGTAATTTGTCAAAACAGTAAAATGGCGACGGCAAGAGTCCATAAAATTTTTAAACGGAGGCAACATGTCTGGGTATTGTAATGAGAAAATTAAGTGCATTTTAATTGTGGTCTTTTGGTGTGTTGCCGCGACTGTATGTTCAGGGCAAGAGCTTAGTGACACAGATTTGTTGCGTCTAATTGCTGATGGTTATGAAGATAATCTAACCCGATTAAGGACATGGACGGGTAGTGCGGTTCGAGAGGCCTTTGACGAGGGCGGAGAAGGAGAGGGGGATGTAAAATGGTCCGAGAGATTAGAGTTCCTTGCAGACAGAGACCAAAAAGCAAACCTATGGCGTGGTAATAGAATCCGCCAGTCCGAGGAGATTAACCAAACCATTGAGTTAAATTCAGGCATGAATAAGGGGGGCTATACATATAAAATGGATTTCCTGGGGGATCGCTCGGGTAATTATTCAGATTTGCGAAGAGGTACCTTGCTAATTTACAATGAAGAAGTTTTTCCTAAAGGTATTTTTACTCCGTCGTTTGATCCTATTAGAGAATTGACAGTAACTCTTGGTGTGGACGGTCAGCTGGGTGGTGCACTTCGAGTCTGGGCCGATGACATTGAAAATAATCCCGGTCCTGAAGGAAGTTATCAAATTATACGTGAAGATAGCAAAGTTACACTTATTCTATACTCCATTGATGATGCAGGAAAGGTCAATAAGAATTGTTTTAGCCTCTATGCTTTCGATTTAAAAAAAGGCTATAGCTTAGTAGAATCGCACGATCTGGATGCCCAAGGTGATGAATCTCATTGGACTCTCGATTATGAAGAGCACAATGGGGTATATGTTCCGAATAAAATTACAGCAAAGCTGGTGGATGGAAAGAATAAATCAAGTGCAATTCGGAATATTTTACTCTCAACAAAATCAGTAAATGAAGAGATACCGTCCTCGGAATTTCAGTTTGAAAAGCTAGGTCTTCATCCAGGAGATTATATACTAGATCATTCCGCCGGAGGACTCAGATATCGATGGAAGGCTTTTGATGTTATAGAAGATGATGTTGAGGCAATCCTGGACTCGATGGTAAAAGATACAGGAGATCTGACCGTATCCCAAATTAAAGATGAACAGCTGCCTGAGGTTATTGATAATCAAGTGCTTACAGAAGAATATGAGATGGAAGACAATTTGAAATTGCATACAGATAATAAGGTGGGCTTGAAGCGGAAATCGGGCAAGATATATTTTTCAGTTATTGCGGTATTAGCTGCAGTAGCATTGTTTTATACAACAAGAAGAGTAATAAGAAAGAAAAGATGAATAAATATTTATGCTTGCTGGGTGGAATGATCTTGTGTATTGCGTTGAGCTGTTTTTTATTAATAGAAGCTGTCGAAACAAATGCTGGTAGCAGTCCGGAAAGTCAAATCTTGTATGATCGGCGTTCCGAACTTCTTTATGAGCGGATTGCGAAAAACGGCATATTCCTCTGGAGCGGTGATTTCCATTACCTCAAGGACGGTAACTTGGACAATCGAACAGTCACCCCGTCATCCCAGACTCTCTTTACCTATAATGGCTACCTGATGACATCCGCTTCCGGCGGCGAGAACTTCGTGCTGGGCTGGGACCTGAACGGGCGGCTTACCCAGGGCATTCAGACCGCCGTCGAGTACAACTGGGACGACCGGCTGCGTTTTGCCCAGTCGGGATCGGACTGGATCCAGGTCAAATACGATGCGGACGGCAACCGCCCCACCTCAAAACTAAAAACCAAAAATTCACAATTCTCCACATCCCCTTGCCCCGCAGACACTTACAGCAATCCTCCGCCCCCTAAAACTGAAATTTTTCAGGTCAAACCCGTCCCTTTCGCCCCAGTGCGGAGGGGCCCCTTTTCGCCCCCGAAAATCGAAATGATCCGCCCCTGGGCGGAGACTTAAAAAGGAAGGACAAAATGAAAGCAACGCGGACCACTCCCACCCGTCAGGCCGCCTCCCTGCCTGATCACCTGACCACCTGCCTCCCTGCCTCCTTGTCTTCTTTTCTGACTCTCTCCACTCTCTGCTTTCTGCCCAGAACTTATCTACGAACTACGAACCACGAACCACGAACTTTAGTCTTACCCCTTGTCATTTCGTGTCGAAACCATGTCGTTTCGCGTCGTTTTCGTGTCGTTTTTGGTCGTTTTTGGTCGTTTCAGGTAGGTATTTTTACGGATAAAAACCTCGGAAAACCGCATTTTCA
>JBNRMP010000011.1:0-4095 GCA_050309685.1 Anaerohalosphaeraceae bacterium | reverse complement strand
TGGTCAAGCCCGGCGCCGTCGTCATCGACGTCGGCGTCAACCGGATCGACGATCCGTCCAAAAAATCCGGCTACCGGCTTGTCGGCGATGTGGACTTTGAAGAGGTCAGGGAGAAGGCCTCGCTGATCACCCCCGTCCCCGGCGGCATGGGTCCCATGACGATCACGATGCTGCTCTACAACACCGTCGAATCCGCCCGCCGGATGCTGACGGCTTTGAACCTCTGCTGCGCTGCGGCCGACAATGAGCCGCTGACCGCCTTTCACCCCGGCGCCGTCTGGCCCGACACCGACGGCGTCCACATCAACGCCCACGGCGGCGGCATCCTGGTCCGCGAGGGCACCTACTACTGGTTCGGCGCGCACATGCTTCCCGGCCGCCGCGGCAACGCGGCCTGGGAGGGCGTCCGCTGCTACTCGTCCACCGACCTGTACAACTGGAAGAACGAGGGCATCGCCCTGGCGGTCGCAAAGGAGGAGGGCCATGACATCGAGGCAGGCTGCATCATTGAACGTCCCAAGGTCATCTACAACGAGAAGACCGGCAAATTCGTCATGTGGTTCCACCTCGAGCTCAAGGGCCAGGATTACCGCGCCGCCCGCAGCGGCGTCGCCATCAGCGACACCGTCACCGGCCCCTACACCTTTCAGGGCAGCTTTCGCCCCAACGCCGGCGTCTGGCCCGAGAACGTGACCGAGGCGGATAAGACCGGCACAACGCTGGCCCGCGACTTCAAGGACGGACAGATGGCCCGCGACATGACGCTCTTCGTGGATGACGACGGCACGGCCTACCACCTCTTCGCCTCGGAGGAGAATCAGACGCTGCACATCTCCCGGCTCACCGACGACTACCTTAAGCCCGCCGGCAGGTATCGACGGGTCTTCATCGGCCGCTCCATGGAGGCGCCGGCGATCTTCAGGCACAACGGCAAGTATTACTTCATCGGCTCCGACTGCACCGGATGGAGGCCCAACGCCGCCCGCTCGGCCGTCGCCGATTCGATCTGGGGACCCTGGAAGGAACTGGGCAACCCCTGCCGCGGCAAAGAGGCCGACACCACCTTCCGCGGCCAGAGCACCTATATCCTGCCGGTCCCCGGCAAGCCCGGCGCCTTTATCTTCATGGCGGATCGCTGGACGCCCGACAACGCCATCGACGGCCGCTATTTCTGGCTGCCCATCCAATTTGATGAGAACGGGGGAATCTTCCTGGAGTGGACGGATCAGTGGGATCTGAGCTATTTTGACGCGAAGCCGCGGCCGGTCACTCGGCCATAGATTCGGCCGGGGTTGAGGGGATCGCCTTGGGGGCCAGGCTCGTGTCGGTCTGCGGGTCAGCCGCCAGGTCCTCCGACGTCCCTTTCGACAGATCCATCAGGTATGCTAGCGTTTTTTGTTCCGCGTTGTCCAGGCATTCGAGCGACAGCCCGGATAATATAAGGAGTTTTATTCGTGACCAGAGCGATTCGGATGAAAGAGACGCTGGAGTGTCGTAAGTCTAAGAATGGAATTCCTGTGTGGGAACTGGAGTTTCATTGTTGGGACAATATCAGCGGTAGGCATGTTTGTCTAGGCAAGGAATTTGAGAAACTTTCAATTTACGAGCGAGAAAAAACACTATACAACAACGCAGAAATACTGGTGTCTGTATCAAATCAGCTCAATTTTTCTGCATTAACAGTCCCTGGAGAATATTGGGAAGTAGCTCCAAATACCCCTGCATATTATTGGCTTCCTGAGGAGGCTTATTTCGACCAAGCCAAAATTATTCATAAGATGGCAGGGGACAGTTTTATGTTAGTTGGAGTTAGCGGCGGAGTAATGGCGATACCAAATGCTGAGCAATATGTCGAATTTTCCTTAAAGCTTTTTGACGATCCCGAAGAAATCGATAGGCTTGCCGAACAGACTTTTAATCGCGGAATTGAAAAAGCCAAACGAATGCGAGACGCTGGCATTCAAGCTGTTGTCACTGCTTCTGATCTTGCAGATAATAATGGTTTATTCTTCAATCCAGAGCAGATGGATAGGTATATCATACCATATTTACATAAGTGGGCTCAAAAGGTTAAAGAACTAGGAATGTACTCAATTTTACATTCTGATGGAAATATTTACAAATGCTTAGATGCCATAGCTAACAGCGGAATAAATGCTTTGCAGGCAATAGACCCCACTGCGGGAATGGTTATGAATGAAGTTTTTCGACAAACTCAAGGGAAGATCTGCCTATGTGGCAACATCGACAATGCATTACTGATTAATGGCCCTAAAACTTCAATTTACGAGGCCACAAAAATACTCATAAACGAATCAGATGATTACCCCGGTTTTGTATTAGGGGCATCTAATGCTGTGATTAGCGAAACACCAAAAGAAAATTACTATGAAATGCTTCGAGCATGCCACGAAGTATAATTTATATGATACCCTAGGGTAAAATATATGTAACCGACATGAATTTATAGATTGCCATATTTGCTGAAGGCATCGAATTGGCATAGGTGGAAAGCATTTGAAGGTTTAGATTCACCGCCGATAATACTTTTTCAGACAAAAGGAATATCTGCTTATGAAAGAACATGAATTCAATCAACGGGTCCGGAGGCTTTTCAAACACCAGCGGGACCTGCTCGCCAGGAAAAATGTCCTTCTGGAAAGCACAAACGGAATTTATCACCGGTACAAGTACCCCGTTTTAACCGCCGATCATATCCCTGTCGAGTGGAGATACGATCTCGACTGCGGCGACAATCCCCATCTGCTGGAACGGCTGGGAATTAACTCTGTATTCAATCCGGGGGCCGCCAGGATCGGCGACAAGTATTACCTGATGGCCCGTGTGGAAGGTCTCGACCGCAAGTCCTTTTTCGCCGTTGCGGAAAGTACGTCACCGATTGACGGCTTCCGTTTTCATGACGAGCCGGTCGTAATACCTGAACTGGACGACCGGGAAACCAACCTGTACGACATGCGGCTGGTTCAGCATGAGGACGGCTGGATTTATGGTCTTTTCTGCGTTGAAAGCAAAGATCCGGATGCCCCCGCCTGGGACACTTGTGCCGCGGCGGCACAGGGCGGCATCGCACGTACGCGCGACCTGCGAACCTGGCAGCGGCTGAGCAACCTCAAATCCTCCTCTCCTCAGCAGCGAAACCATGTTCTGCATCCGGAATTCGTAAATGGCAAGTACGCCTTTTACACCCGCCCGCAGGAAGGTTTCATTGACACCGGAACCGGCGGCGGAATCGGATGGGGACTGGCAAAAAATATCGAATGCGCCGAACTGACGGACGAAATAATCATTGATGCAAGGATCTATCATACAATTAAAGAGGCCAAGAACGGCCTGGGACCGGCCCCCCTGAAAACGGAAAAAGGATGGCTCCACCTGGCCCACGGTGTCCGCGGCACGGCCGCGGGACTGCGTTATGTGCTTTACCTGTTCATGACAGCTCTCGACGACCCCGCCCGCATCATTCATGCCCCCGGCGGCTACTTCATGGCCCCGGACGCAGAGGAGCGAGTCGGCGATGTCTCCAACGTCCTCTTCAGCAGCGCTTGGATCAACGATGACAGCGGAATCGTTTACATCTATTATGGATCCTCAGACACAAGAACCCACGTTGCCGAATCGACTGTGGAAAAACTGATTGACTACACATGTAATACCCCTGAAGATGCTAGCCGCTCCTCCCTGTGTGTACAGCAGAGAATCCGGCTAATCCAAAAAAACAGGCGTTGGGTATGAATTTGTTTGTGAGCATGAAATTTTGCTAAGCTACCTGAGACCAACTGAGGTGTTTGGCCCAACCGGCCGGAAACCAGGCATAGGGGGTTGTCACCGTGCGTTTGCCCTCGGCCCAGGGGACGCGTTCAACCTTGATCCCACAGGTCGGACAATCGACCCGACGCATCGCATAGATGAAGAAGACCAGGATGCCCCAGAATGGGATAAACTCAAATCGACGCGGGGGCAGTGTATCATAACCGGCGCATTTTCGGCCGCAACCGGAGCATACGGGACGGCTGTTGCTGCGAGGATGAATCGCAATATTCAGTTCAAGTTGGCGGCCTTGTTCGTTCAATTCCA
>JBNRMP010000010.1:0-35261 GCA_050309685.1 Anaerohalosphaeraceae bacterium | reverse complement strand
TAACGGCAGTCTCCTGTGTAAAAGAGCATGTTCCAACCCTTTTATCGAAGAGAGTGCCGTTTTTTATTGAAAAAATCACCATCATCGTCCAAAATCCCACGCTAAAAAGTCAGTCAACTTGAGTAAGCTTCTTCCTCGCTATACCGTCAGTGACCCGTACACGTTTGCCCTTCTGCCCCCCGGAAAATACGAAGCCATCGCAAGCCGGGAAGGATACCCCTCCATCCGGCAAACCTTCGAGGTGGTGCCGGGAGAACAATCTCATACGGTTGAAATACAAATCCCGACAGGCACGGCTTCCGTTTTCGGAACAGTTACTTTGAATGATGATGACAGGAGATCCTTGATTGCCTTGACTCTGTACAACAGGGAGCAAACCCTTACATTCGATTTTTCACCGGCAGGTGACGGCCGTTTTACCCTGAACCATCTGCCGCCGGGAGAATATGCGGTTGCTAAAACCTGGCATATGCTAAGCAGGCAATCTTCCCTCGTGGAATTTACTTTGAAGCCCCAGGAAAAGAAAGAGATTCAATTTTCAATGTCAGATGAAAAAAATCCCGATGGGATTATGCTCGTTCTGCCGGTAACGGGCGGAGGGCTTCCCCTGCCGGGAACCCGGATCACCCTGGAACGAAACGGTCAAATTCTTTACCCTAACCTCGAATCAGAGATGTCGGTCGATTTCCATGGCGAGCCCGGTCCCTGGACGCTGTATGCTGAATACCCCGGCTACCGCAGTGTTATTCAGCCCGTAACCATGAAAAACATAAAAGAATGCAGCTTGCAGGAAATCCTCGACCCGGTGGTGATCCGGATGCTGCATTAAACCTGATTCACTGCGGAAAGGTGGCCCCCAAGCCAACCGGCCATTATACCAGCTCCTCCTCGATCTCCGGCACCGGCAGCCCCATCTGCACCCGGTCCGCCGTTGTGTCGAAGCGAATGTTGCCCTTGACGATCAGCAGCTTGACCAGCGAGGGCACCGGCAGCGTCGTGCCGATGGAGAGGACCACGATGGCGTTAAAGAACTCCGGCCCCATCATGTCCAGCCGCAGGGCCACGGCCGCCGCCGCCAGCGTCGCCGTCAACTGCGGCACGGTCATCAGCCCCGCGCAGAGTCCCTTCTTATGCGTAAAGCCCGCCAGCCGCATCGCCAGCCAGCCCGAGAGCACCTTGCTGGCAATGAGCCCGATCAGCGTCATGCTCACCAGGGCCGCGTTCTCCCACGCCGCGAAGACAATCCTCAGGTCCGTCTTCATCCCGATTGTCAGGAACAGAAACGGGATGATGAACCCGTAGCCGATGCCCTCGATTTTCTTTTGGAGGATGCGCCCGTTCTCATGGAAGGTCGGTACACTGGCCAGCGCCATCCCCGCGACAAACGCCCCCACGATCAGACTTACCCCGATCAGCTCGCCGATGAAGATCACGATCAGCACGCCCGCCAGGAAGGCCGTGATGCGGGCGTCATCGTTCGGGTGGAGCCGCGAAAAGATCCGCTCGGCCGCGGCGGGGATCAGCCGCATCGACAGGACGATGTAAATCAGGATCGTCGCCACGAACAGAACCGGGAACCACAGTCCCAGCACCTGCGGGTCGATATGATCGAAGACGGACAGACTTTCGATCAACGGTCCCTCAATCTCATGCCGCTTGAACTGGATGCAGATCGCCAGCAGGATCAGACTCGCCACGTCCGTGATCACCGTCGCGGCCAGCACCGCCACGCCGAAACGCGTCCGCATCGCCTTGAGCTCCCGCATGACCGGAAAGACGATGCCCACCGAGTGCGAGGCGAAGAGCGATGCATACACCCATTTGCCGATCATGTCACCCGGCTCAAACATCGCATAGACGCCGTACCCCGCCGCCGCCGGCATGGCAAACGTCAGGAGACTCAGCAGAATCACGGCTTTCTTCTCCGCCAACAGCACCCGCAAGTTTACCTCCATGCCCGCCAGCGTCATCAGGAATACCAGCCCCAGCAGCCCCATGGCGTCCAGCACCACGTAGATCTGCTCCGTCGGGTAGCCGCGGCCCAGAACATGGTTGAGCATCCGGATCAGGTCCAGCGCATTGGGGCCGATGACAATGCCGATGAGCATCATGGCCACCACCGAGGGAATATGAAAACGGCGCAGCATCTGCGGCACGATTGCCGCCAGCACCATCAGCAGCAGGAAAATCACAAGGAACGTCAGACCGGCCATAGATACACTCTTTTTACGGGGAGGGGTATTCGGAGTTTTTGACCGCTGTCGAAGATGTCGGTTTGAGAGGCCGTCTGTTCGATCCGCTGTTCATTTCTCAAATGGTTGACGGAATGGTTTCGAGACGATTTAGATACCTTACGTCTCGATACATTTTTTTGTGTTCGACAAAATACAGTCCGATTGACGGCAAGTCAACAGCCGTTATACTGACCGGCTGACTTTTTTGAGGAGAATGATGGCGTATTTGGTGGGAATTGATGAAGCCGGTTACGGTCCCCTGCTCGGGCCGCTGGCGGTCAGTGCGGCCGTAATGGAGATGCCCGAAGCGCATCTGGCGGCCAATCACTGGGACCTCCTCTCGGCCGCCGTCGCCCCCGCCAAAAAAAATCTTCACGGCCGGCTCCTCGTCACCGACAGCAAGAAGGCCTTCAACCAAAAAACCGGTATAGATACTCTTCTGAGAACCTCTCTCGCCTTCCTCGCCCTCTCCGATCAATCGGGAGGCGTTTCACCGGAGACGCCGAATAAAGGCGATTCGACTTCGCTGACGGCCTACGATTTTTTAAATAGGGTTTGTCCGGATTGCCTGCCTCGCCTGCTCGAATACCCCTGGTACCAAAAATTCGACAGCCATTTCCTTGAATTTCATCCCGGCCACAGCGTCTCCGTCGCCTGCCTGAAGACCGCTCTGGGCCGTCAGAACATGCGGTTTGGCGGCGTTCTGGGCCGCTGCGCCGACGTTAAGTATCTCAACCAAAAATTCGCCGCCGTCAAAAACAAATCCCGCGTCCTTTTCGGCGAGGTCTGTACCCTGATCCACGCTCTTTACCGCCGATACGCCGGCAGCGAAACTCTCCAGTTTGTCATCGACCGCCAGGGCGGCCGGGCCGATTACAGCCGCGAACTGATGCTGATGTTCCCCAATTTCGATCTCACCATCCTCAAAATGGACCAGAAGGTCAGCAGCTATGAGTTGACCGGTCCAAAGGGGGCCATGCGGGTCCATTTCGTCGTCGGCGCCGATGACAAATACCTGCTTGTGGGGCTGGCCTCGATGTTCAGCAAGCTCATCCGTGAGCTGTGCATGTATCATTTAAATGCTTATTTTACGGAGACTTACAAAGACATAAGGCCCACCGCCGGATATTGGAACGACGGCCAGCGGTTTATTAAGGATCTCGATCTGCGTCTCAATGGTTCCAAACTGGACCGAAATATGCTTATTAGAAATAAATAGGTACTTATGCAAAAAATGCATAGGTGAAAATACTTATTTTTTTTCTAAGTTTTAAATTTTTTTTCTTGCAACGACTCCCCTGTTGGAGTATATTGCTTTTAGTTAACAAGGGCATTTGCGTAAAGGCGCAATAGACGATTGTTAACGGCAGCAAAATCCTTAAAAGTGAATATGGTTTTGTGAAGCGGTTTGAAAGCTCCTTCTGCCGCCCGTACCTTCTAATAGCCCTGGGAAGTTCACCTACTTCCTCCTCCTTCTGCGAAGTACGGGCGGTTATTTTTTGCGCCTTAAAATTCATCACATGACCCCTCCTTTAACTCCTGATTGGTTTTTCAATAATTTTTTTCTCCTATATTCATCGACCATCGTCACTTATGAATTTTCTCTTCGATTGTTCGGTTTTTGTTTGGCCTTTTTCGTCTCTCCGGCCGATATAAGTAAGACCCAACGAAAGGATTTTAGTGAGGTGAAACATGGATGTGAATCGGTTTGATTTTGACAGCGAGATACCGCTTTGCCGGTTCGGCCCGGGAGGCGATTTTATCCGGACCTGGCCGCCCTGCGAGAAGGCCGCTCCTGCCCCCGTCGTTGCGGCTGAGGAGAACAACCTTACCCGGCTCATCGGGTTGATCGGCCACCTGATGGGGCTGCCCGTCGATGGGCCGGCCGACCGGGAATCGGTCCCGGCGGCAATGGCAGCGAAGAAGACCGAATCGACAGCAAAGAGCAATATGCATAAGGAGAAAACGCAGGATGGCGGCAGTTCCCCCGATCACTCCCAAACAATTCGACGTACTGGTTCAACTCGGAAAGCTGGAAGCCAGATCCTGCTGTTCGGCGACGATCGCCGAATTGGCCAATGCGCTGGGCATAAGCCGTCCTACCGTGTACGAGCATCTCGTCGCCCTGCGCGAAAAAAAGCTGGTGCATCACACCCCCGGCAAGGCACGCTCTTTGAGATTAACCGAAGCGGCCAAACGGCTTCTCTCCACGGCTCCGCCGCCTGAGAGCGAGACTCTCGGCTTCGCATCATCCTCTTTGCCGCTGGCAGGCATGGTCTGCGCCGGCTACGGCATCGATACCTTCGAGAACACCGAGCCGTTCCGTCTTGACGATCTCTTCGGTAATTCCGGCGACCTCTTCGTTCTGCAAGTCAAGGGCCGCAGCATGATCGGGGCGGGCATCGAGGACGGCGACTATGTCATCTGCCGCCGGGCCAGCGTCGCCGAGAACGGCCAGCTCGTCATCGCGATCCTCGAAGACGGCGCCGCCATGCTCAAGCGATTCTACCGGGAGCCGGACTGCGTCTGTCTCATGCCCGCCAACGACGCCTTCGAGCCCGTCTATTCCCGCCAGTGCCGCATCCAGGCCGTCGTCACCGGCCTCATCCGCCGCCTCAAAAATTAGGGACAGTCACCCGTTTCGTGCCTTTTTGTGCCGGGCGGCGCGGTCAAGCGGCGACGGGGCTTGGGATTAGCGGTCTTTCCGCGTCATTCAGCATAGCCCCGGATTTTGGCTCAAGACCAAAAGCACGAGCATTCAACAAAAGCCGCCTGAAACATCAGATAAACAGATTCACATTGCCGCGTCCGGCGCTGTCGAGGTAGGCCGCCACGCCGCCCTCCTCCACACCGTCGATCAGTTCCTCGCGGCGGATTCCCATCAGGTCCATGCTCATCGCGCACGCCACCAGCCGCACGCCTGCCGCCTGCGCGCCGGCGATCAGCTCCGGCAGCGACGCAACGTTCTTCCTGCGCATGATCCTCTTAATCATCGCCGTTCCCATGCCGCCCATGTTCATCTTCGACAGTCTCAGCTTGTCGGCTCCCCTCGGCATCATCCAGCCGAACATCCGCTCGATCAGGTTTTTGCGAACGGTGACCCGGTCTCTCTTGCGCAGGATGTTGAGCCCCCAGAAGGTAAAGAACAGCGTTACCTTGTGGCCCATCGCGGCGGCCCCGTTGGCGATAATAAAAGCCGCCATCGCCTTGTCAAAATCGCCGCTGAAGACGACCATCGTCTTATCCGTCGAAACGGACTGCATCGCCGACCGGTCCGCCTTCGCCGCCGGCACGCTCCCCTTGCGCACCACAGCCCGAAACACCCCGTTGTCCCGGCTCGATTCAACCAGCATATTCCCCGTCGCACGGCACCACCCCCGCACGTCCGCCGGAAACCCCGGATCGGCCGCCAGGATCGTAACCGCCTGTCCCTCCTGCAAACCCTCCAGCTCGTTCTTGAGCCGCATGATCGGTCCCGGACACTGCAGCGACCGCGCATCAATCGTCTTGACGCTCCCGGCCCCTCCGGATTCGGTCTGCATCGTCGCCTCCATCGGCCCCTTTTTCCCCGTATCGTTCCGCATTTGCGATTGCGGCTGATCTTCGAGCTTGTCTATCCCGATCACATCCTTGTACGTCAGGTAGCCCCCCGACAGGTTCCGGCAGGCGATTCCGTGCTGCTGCAAGATCCGGCAGGCCAAATAACCCCGCAGACCGACCGCGCAGAAGACGAGGACCTCCTTGCCGGCGGGCAGTTCCCCCAGCCGGCCGCGCAGCTCATCGAGCGGGATATTCCCGGCCCCCGGGATCGTTCCCGCCTGCACCTCCGCGGGCGTCCGCACATCCAGCAGGTACTGATCGCTCCGCAGCGAGACTATATCCGCCGCATGACAGATCGGCATATCGCCGCTCATCACGTTCGAGGCGACAAAGCCCGCATAGTTGATGGGGTCCTTTGCCGACCCGTAGGGCGGCGCGTAGCAAAGCTCCTGCTCGGCCAGATCCTCCACCGTCAGCCCTGCCCGAATCGCCATCGCCGCCAAATCGATCCGCTTATCAACCCCGTCCGCCCCGACGGCCTGCGCCCCGAGCACCTTGCCGTTCTGCGGATCGAACAGCAGCTTCAGGCTGATCCGGCTCGCCCCCGGGTAATAGCCCGCATGGCTGGCCGGGTGCACGTACACCTTTTCATAATGACGCCCCAGCTTCCGAAGCTGCGTCTCGCTCAGCCCCGTCATGCCGATGGCGACATCGAACACCTTGCAGATCGCCGTGCCCTGGCTGTTTTTATAGATGCTCGGGCGGCCCATCGCGTTGTCCGCGGCGATGCGGCCCTGCCGATTGGCGGGCCCCGCCAGCGGCAGCAGCACCTTCTGCCCGCCGACATAATGCACAACCTCCACCGCATCGCCGACGGCATAGATATTCGGATCGGTGGTCCGCATGTGTGCATCGACCTCGATCCCGCCCGCCGGACCGATGGCCAGCCCCGCCTCACGGGCGAGCTTAACCTCCGGGCGCACCCCCACCGACAGGATCACGATTCCGCACTCCAGCGTCTCACCGTTGTTCAGACGCAGTTCCAGCGTTTCATCCTTCTCCGCAATCGACGCAACACTCGTCCCCAGCCGCAGATCGACCCCGTGCATCTCGAGCTGCCGATGCAGCGGCGCGGCCATCTCCGGGTCCGCCGCGACGAACACCTGCCGGGCCAGTTCCACCAGCGTCACCTCCAGGCCTCGCTGCCGCAGCGCCTCCGTCATCTCCAGCCCGATGTATCCTCCGCCGATCACGACGGCCCGCCGGTTTTGCGTTGACCCGACGGCCGCCTGGATGCGGTCCATGTCCTCCAGGCTGCGCAGCGTAAATACCCGCTTGCTGTCCGCGCCGGGGATCGGCGGCCGAAACGGCTCGGCGCCGGGACTGAGGATCAAGGCATCGTAGGGCTCTTCGAACCGGCGTCCCGAATCGACCTCGCGCACCGTTACCGTTTTGGCGTCCCGCTGAATGGAGACGACCTCGCAGCCCGTCCGCACGTCGATGTTGTATTGCTTGCGCATCGCCTCGGGGGTCTGCACCAGCAGCCGCTCGCGCTCGGCGATCCGACCGCCGATATGGTAGGGCATCCCGCAGTTGGCAAATGAAATATCCCGGCCCCGCTCGAACATCGTGATCTTCGCCGTCTCCGACAGTCGCCGCACCCGCGCCGCCGCTGATGCTCCCCCGGCTACGCCGCCCACAATCACAACCCGCCTGTTCTCAGCCATTCCACTTTCCCCTTTCAACTTGATCTTATACAAAACCAGGGACAGTCACCTGCTTCCGTTCCCTTTGCGGATCAAACACACAGGATGGGCTTCGCCGTGCCGTTACAATCGGCAGCGGACCCCTATCGCCCCCCGCACGTCCTGCGAATGCACTCCAGCAGCCCGGGGAGCCGGGGGTCGGCGATGCGGTAATAGACCGTCCGTCCCTGCCGCTCGCTTTCCAGCAGCCCCTGCCCCTTGAGCAGCCGCAGGTGCTCCGTCGTCTGGTGCGGCGGCAGCTCGCACAGCCGGGCGATCTCATGCACCGCAAACTGCCCCTGCATCAGGATATCCACGATCCGCAGCCGCACCGGGTGGGCCATCACCCGCAGACACTCCGCCGCCGGCTCCAGAATCTCCCATCCCAGCATTTCCGGACGATTCATCGCTTTTGATTTCTTCTTCATATCATTCATAATATATCGATACGTTAAGACCTGTCAATATGTTTATCAAAAAATATTACATAAACAGCCACGGAGGATGCAAAGGGTTCAAATCATTGATTTTTGAAAAAGAGACGCGTATTTTAATCTGAAGCGCAGCGCTTTGCGTTAAGGTTTGGTCCGCTTTGCGAGCTGGGATCTATCGCTTTTGCCACAGAGTGCGATCCAGGACGCCTTTTAGTTAACAGTGCAATGCATGAGTATTAACTAAAAAAGCGTATCACTCCTCGAAGAGTCCTCCCTGGGGCTTTTTGCCGTCGCCTTCGAGCTTGAGGCCCAGGTGTTTGCAGGCGGCGGGGGTAATCTCGCGGCCCCGCTTGGTCCGCCGGACAAAGCCGATCTGGAGCAGGTAGGGCTCGACGACGTCCTCGAGCGTATCGCGTTCCTCGCCGAGAGTGGCCGCCAGCGCCTCGATGCCCGCCGGGCCGCCGTTATAGACCTTCGCCAAAGCCCGCAGGAACGAACGATCCAGCTCGTCGAGCCCCAGCTCGTCGATCCGCTCCATCTCCAGCGCCTGGTTGACGATCTGCATCGTCAGCTTGCCGGAGCCCTTGACCTGGGCATAGTCGCGCACCCGCTTGAGCAGGCGGTTGGCCACGCGGGGCGTACCGCGGCTGCGTCGGGCGATGCGGTCGAGCGTGCCGTCGTCGTACGCCAGTCCCAGCAGATCCGCCGAGCGCCGCAGGATCTGCGTGAGCTCCTCGGGCGTATAGAACTCCATGTGGTAGAGCATGCCGAATCGCCCGCGCAGGGGCGCCCCCAGCAGACCCGCCCGCGTCGTGGCCCCGATCATCGTAAAACGCTTGAGCGGAAAGTTGATCGTCTTGGCGTGCAGGCCGCTATCGACGGTGAAATCGACCTTGAAGTCCTCCATCGCCGGATAGAGAAACTCCTCAACGGGGGCGCTGAGCCGGTGGATCTCGTCGATGAAGAGGATGTCGCCGGTATTGATGTTCGTCAGCAGGCCCATCACGTCGCCCTGCTTGGTCAGGGCCGGGCCGCTGGTGACGCGGATGTTCGAACCCATCTCGTTGGCGATCACGTGCGCCAGCGTCGTCTTGCCCAGCCCCGGCGGGCCGTAGAACAGGATATGCTCCAGCGGCTCGCCCCGCTGCCGGGCCGCCTGGATCGCGATGGACAGCTTCGCCTTGACGTTCTCCTGTCCGATCAGCTCTCCCAGGCGCTTCGGCCGCAGCGCCGCGGTAAACTGGTCCTCCTGCTCCCCCCTCGACGCTCCGCTAATCACTCGATCAATCGCCATAGTTAACCAAAAATTAAAAAAGCAAACATTAAAAAGCAAAAACACAAATCAAAAATAAAAAAAAACAGCATCCGCCAACGGCAGATTCCGCATTGTTTCTTTTTTATTTCTCATTTTTTATTTTCATTCTTACGCCTCCACTCCCTGCTTGATCCGATAGACCAGCGGCACGAGCTCCTCGGCGGTTTTGATCTCCGGGTGCCGGCGGCAGGCCAACTCGATCAGTTCCATCGCCTCATTGCGCTTTTCGCCCCAGGCAATGAGGATCTCCAGGGCCTCCGTCTGGAACGCCCCGAAGGCCATTCGCGGGGCGGCGGCGTGCTGCGAAAGGGCATAGCTCGTCAGCTTGCCCCGAAGCTCCGCGATGACCATCTGAGCCATCTTCTTGCCGATGCCCGGCAGGGCCGAGAGAAACTTCTCGTCGCCCGCCTCGACCGCATCGGCGATCCGCCCGACCGGCATCGAGAGCGATTTGA
This sequence comes from Anaerohalosphaeraceae bacterium, assembly GCA_050309685.1. Classification (GTDB taxonomy): domain Bacteria; phylum Planctomycetota; class Phycisphaerae; order Sedimentisphaerales; family Anaerohalosphaeraceae; genus JBNRMP01. The sequence goes on along the minus strand of JBNRMP010000010.1, from coordinate 25,538 downwards.
GCCCCTTCTTGATGCCCATGCCCTTGACGCTCGTGTAGCGTGCAAAGAAGGCCTTCTCGCCGGCGCTGAGGAAACCCACCATCCGCGGGATCAGGTTGCCCCCGCCCAGCGTGCCCTCGAAGTACTCCATCGTCGCCAGCGTCACTTCGGTCCCGATGCGCCCGCTCAATTCGCTCACCGCATACCCCGGCAGCATCACCTCATACGACACGGCCCCGACCTCGATCAGTGCCTTGTCCTCCTCCAGCAAAACCAGTTTTCCCGTGATCTGTGCAATCATAATCGTTCCGCAGCATTTCGTTCAGACAGGACCGGCGAAATCCCGCCTGCTTCAGAATTTCACTCTTTGATATTCGTTATTTCGTTTATTTCTTTGAAGCCCGTCGCGTTCGCACAGCACAGAGCAATGGCGATGGCGTCAGCGACGTCCGGCGGCTCGGGCAGTTCGGGAAGGGCCAGCACGGACTGAATGGCCCGCTGCATCTGCCCCTTATCCGCCCGGCCGTGGCCGGTGAGCGACTTCTTGATCCGCGTGGCCGAAAAGCTGCGGACTCGCGCGCCCGACGCGGCTGCAAGCTGCAAGATCACCCCGCGGGCGTGGCCCATCAAAATCGCCGTCCGCGGGTGCTTGTAGTGGGCATAGAGCTGCTCGACGGCCACTTCGTCCGGCGCGAACCGCTCCAGCAGCCCGGCAAAATCGCCGGCGATCTGCACCAGCCGGCCCGCCAGGTCGCGTTTGGCGTCCGTTCGGATCACGCCCGCCTCCAGCAGACGCTCCTCGCCGCCGGCGGCCTCCAGGACCGCATAGCCGCACACCTGCAAACCGGGATCGATCCCCAGGATCATCATTTGCGTCTCCAGACGGTGATGCCGCCGGGCTTGTCCTCCAGCACGATGCCGAACTCGGCCAGCCGGCTGCGAATCGCATCCGCCGCCGCGTAGTCCTTTCTCACCTTCGCCTCTTTGCGCTGTTCGATCAGCACCCCGATGAGGTGGTCCAGCAGGGCCTCGTCCGCTTCACAGGTCTGCGGGTACCCATCGAGCACGACGCCCAGCACATCGCCCCCGAGCCGCCGGAACAGCCCCTCCACCGCCTCCAGCGTGGCCGCCGTCGTCTTTCCGTTCTCCAGCAGCCCCGACGTCAGACGGACCAGCTCAAACAGTACCGACAGACCGACGGCCGTGTTCAGGTCGTTGTTCATCGCCTCGACAAAGCGGCCCTCGAACGCGGTTAGCTGCGTCAGCACCGCCGCGTCCGCCTCGCCCGGCGACGCCTGTTTGATCCGCTTGCGCAGGGCGATCACGGCCTCGCGGATCTTGTCATAGCCGCTCTGGGCCGCCGTCAGGGAGGCGTCGGAGAAATCAATCGGGCTGCGGTAGTGGCTCTGGAGGATGAGCTGCCGCACCGCCAGGGGATCATACGTGCGGCTGAGCCGTTCGTGCCCTTCCCTGAAAATCTGTTTGAGCGTGATGAAGTTGCTCAGACTCTTGCCCATCTTCTGGCCGTTCACAGTGACCATGTTGTTGTGCAGCCAGTATCGCACGAACCTCACACCGTTGGCCGCTTCGGACTGGGCGATCTCGCACTCGTGGTGCGGGAACTGGTTCTCCAGGCCGCCGCCGTGAATGTCAATCGTCGGACCCAGATACTTCATGCTCATCACGGAACACTCGAGGTGCCAGCCGGGGTAGCCGCGCCCCCACGGGCTGGGCCACTGCATGATATGGCCGGGCTCGGCCTTTTTCCACAGGGCGAAGTCGGCCGGATGCCACTTCTCCGGGTTGATCTCGACGCGTGCCCCCGCCTGCATCTCCTCTACGCTGCGGCCCGAAAGCTTGCCGTATCCCGGAAACGTCGTCATATCAAAATAGACCGAGCCGTTAACCTCGTAGGCGCAGCCCTTCGCCAGCAGCGTCTTCACCAGCTCGATCTGCTCGGGGATATGACCGCTGGCCCGCGGGCTGATATCGGGCCGCACGCAGTTGAGCGCATCCATATCCTCAAAGTAGCTGCGCGTGTAGTATTCCACAAGGGCCATCGGATGGCGACATTCCCGGCGGGCTTGCCGGGCCACTTTGTCCTCGCCCTCGTCGGCGTCATCCGTCAGATGCCCCACATCCGTAATGTTCTGCACATAGGTCACCGTGTAGCCCAAATATCGCAGGTATCGCACGAGCACATCGAAGCTGACATAACTCTTGGCGTGTCCCAGATGCGCATGGCCGTACACGGTCGGCCCGCAGACATATACGCTGACCTGCTTGTCATGCAGCGGGATAAACTCTTCCGTTTTCCGCGTCAATGTATTGTAGAGTTGAAGTCCCATGGTTTCCCTTTTTACGGTTTGCCAAGCCCTGTTTTGATTCGTCGGCGCATCAGCACCACCGCCGTGGCCTCAATCGCCCGGCCCATCCCGACCGGCCCCATGCCCTCATGCGTCTTGGCCTTGACGTTCACATGGGCGAAGTCCACGTCCAGCAGTCCCGACACGCATCGCTTGATCTGGCCCTTGTATCCCTCCAGCCGCGGCTGCTCGGCGTGGATGATCAGGTCGGCATTGCCGATCTCCCAGCCGTGCTTGCGGTACAGTTCCCGCACCGTCAGCACCAGTTCCCGGCTGTCGATCCCCTTGAGCTGCGGGTCACTGCTCGGAAAGAGCGTCCCGATGTCGCCCAGCCCTGAGGCCCCGAGGATCGCGTCGATCACCGCATGCAGCACCACATCGCCGTCGCTGTGGCCCACGAGGCCCATCTCGAACGGGATCTCCACGCCCCCCAGCTTGAGCGTCCGTTCCGGCTCCAGTTTGTGGATGTCCGTTCCGATGCCCACGCGGTATTCGTACTGAAGTTCCATCAGAGGACGCCCTTAGTGCTCGGGATTTCGCCGCCGCGGACCTGGAGGGCCTGCCCGAGGGCCTGCCCGACGGCCTTGAAGATCGCCTCGGCGATATGATGACTGTTGTTCCCATACGGCACGTCGATGTGCAGGTTCATCCGCGCCGATGCCGAGAAGGCCCGGAAAAACTCCTCCACGCACTCCACGTCGAAATCGCCGATCTTCTCGGTGTGATACTTCGCCCGGTAGATCAGATACGGCCGCCCCGACAGGTCGATCGTCACCTCGGCCTTGGCGTCCTCCATCGGCACCACGCTGTGGCCGAAGCGGGTGATTCCCCGCTTGTCGCCGAGGGCGTCCTGCAGCACCTGCCCCAGGCAGATTCCCACGTCCTCGACCGTATGGTGATCGTCCACCTCCAGGTCGCCCCGGGCCTGCACCTCCAAGTCGATCCCGCTGTGCTTGCTCAGGTGGGTCAGCATGTGGTCGAAAAATCCCACCCCCGTGCCGATCTCGTAGGCGCCCTTGCCGTCCAAATCGACCTTCACCCGGATCCGGGTCTCGCTTGTCTCTCGATTGACTTCAGCGGTTCGATGCGTCATCCGTCCGTCCCCTTGTTCAAAATGGCCGTCAGCACCGTCAGCAGCTTCTCGTTCTGCTCGGGCGTGCCGACCGTAATCCTCAGCTTATCTTCCAGCCCCGGCAGGGCAAAATAGCGCACATAGATCTCCGATTGCGTCAACCGCTCGTAAATCGTCTTCGCATCCGGCGACGTGCAGCGGGTCAACAGGAAATTGGTCTGGCTGTCGGCTGTCTCCAGGCCCAGTTCCCGCAGCCGCCTTGCCAGGAGCCCTCGCTGGGCCTTGATTTTCTCGACCTGCTCCTTGTGCCACGACTGATCCGCAATGGCCGCCGCGGCCGCCGCGATGGCCGCCGCATCGACTGGGTAGGAGTCACGAACCTTGACCAGCCCCTCGATCATCTCCGGCCGGGCCACGCCGAACCCGAACCGCATCCCCGCCAGCGAATATCCCTTGCTCATCGACCGCAGGACGATCACATTGGGGCAGCTCTCGACCAGCCGAATCGCGTTATCCTCTGCGAAGTCCACGTAGGCCTCGTCGATCAGCAGCACCCCCCGGAGCCGCCGGGCCAGACGGCCCAGTTTGTCCACATCGACAAAGTCGCTCGTCGGCGCATTGGGATTGCAGACGATTGTCAGCGCTGCGTTTGCCTCCGCCAGAGCGTCCAGCCAGTCGCCCCGCCGCGGCGGCTCCACGACCGGACAGCCCTGGAGCCGGGCCAGCACCGGATACAGCGAGTAGGTCGGATCGGGGTAGGCCAGCGGCCGGCCCGCATCACAGAACGCCCGCACGCAAATGTTCAGCAGGTCATCCCCGCCGTTGGTGCAGATGATATTTTCCGGCCGTACCCCCAGAACCGGGGCCGCCGCCCGACGAAAGGTATCCCCCATCGGCTCCGGATACCGCCGCAGCTTTTCCGCCGGCAGATTCCGGATCGCCTCCATCACCTTTGGCGACGGCGGGTAGGGATTCTCGTTGGTGTTCAGCTTGACCACATCCACGGCCTTCGGCTGAAACCCCGGCGTATATCCCGCCATTCGCTCAATACTTTCCCGAAAATAACTCATAAGGAGGTGATTATAAACGAATGATATTCAAAACGAAAGACTGAAATACAAAATTGCTGTTTCGGCTCTTGTTACTTCGGAAATGAAGACAAAATCGCTTATTTTCCGCAGTAGTCGATCAGGCGGCCGATCTCGCTACGCAGGTCCTTGCGGTGGACGATCATGTCGATAAATCCATGTTCCAGCAGGAATTCCGAACGCTGGAAACCCTCGGGCAGCTCGATCTTGATCGTCTGCTGGATGACGCGCGGCCCGGTGAAACCGATCAGCGCCCCCGGCTCGGCGATGATGACGTCGCCGAGCATCGAGAAGCTCGCCGCCACGCCGCCCGTCGTCGGGTCCGTCAGCAGCGAGATATAGAGCCCTCCCGCCTGGTCATACCGCGCCAGGGCGGCGCTGGTCTTGGCCATTTGCTGGAGCGCCACGACGCCCTCGTGCATCCGCGCCCCGCCCGAACAGCTCACCACCAGCAGCGGCAGGTTTTCGTCAATCGCCCGGTCCACCGCCCGGCAGAACTTCTCGCCGACCACCATCCCCATCGAGCCGCCGAGAAAATCGAAGTTCATCACCGCCAGCATGAGGCCGCGGCCGCGGATGAAGGCCTTGCCCGCCAGCATCGCCTCGTGGGCCGTCGCCTTCTCCGGGTCCACCGCGATGCGGTCCTTATACTGCTTGTCCCCCCAGGTGAAGGCCAGCGGGTCGCTGCTGGCCAGATCGGCCCCGAGCTCCTCGAACGTACCTTCATCGACCAACTGCTCGATGCGCACGGGCCCGTTGATGCGGAAATGGTACTGGCACTCCGGGCAGACGTGCAGGTTCTCTTCCATCGTCTTGCGGTAGAGCATCTGCTTGCAGCCGGGACAGGCCAGCCAGAGCCCCTCCGGCATCTCCTTGCGCGGCCGCAGCGAAAATCCGTTCCAACCTGCTTTTTTCGACTTCGCCATATCTACACCACCATCTCCGGCTGCATTGTTTCCTACACGGACCGCTCGGCGGCCCTGACGGCATCGCGGATGGCCGCGACGGCCTCCGCCCGGTTCTTCCGGCCGAAGATCGCGTTGCCCGCCACCAGTGTGTCGGCCCCGTAGGCCGTCACAACCGGCGCCGTGTCCGGCGCGATGCCGCCGTCCACTTCGATCCGTACCCGCGAGCCGACCTTCTTGCGAAGCGGGATACACTTGCGGGCCGCCTCCTCCATGAACGACTGGCCGCCAAAGCCCGGCTCCACCGTCATCACCAGCACCATATCGCACAGCGGGGCAATCTCCAGCATCGACTCGACCGGCGTACCCGGGTTGAGCGTAACGCCCGCGCTGACGCCCTGATCGTGCAGAGTCTTGATGAAATCCAGCGGGTCTTTAACCGTCTCAATATGAAACGTGATATGGTCGGCCCCCGCCTTGATAAACTCCGGAGCGTATTTTTCCGGGTCGGTAATCATCAGGTGCACATCCAGGAAGGCGCGGGTACACCGGCGAATCGATTTGACCACCGGCGGGCCAATCGTGATGTTCGGCACGAAGTGGCCGTCCATTACATCCACGTGGATTATCTGAACGCCCGCGTCCGTCACCTCCTTCATCTCCGCGCAGAGGTTGGCAAAATCCGCGCTGAGAATCGACGGGGCGATTTCAACGCTTCCCGGCTTGGGCAGTTTCTTATACATCGTCATTTCCGCAAAACAAAATCGGGCCTCCGCGCAGCGTCTGCACGGAGACCCGAACATTCATCCGATTACTTTTCGTCCAGGATATCGATGGCCTTGAACTTTCTGCCTTCGAGGAACTCCAGGCTCGCGCCGCCGCCGGTCGAGATGTGGCTGACGCGGTTTTCCAGACCCATTTGGGTGATGGCGCTGGCGCTGTCGCCGCCGCCGATGACGCTGCGGGCGCCGTTGTCCGTCGCCTTCGCCACGGCCTCGGCCACCGCCTTGGTCCCCGCATCGAACGGGGGCATTTCGAACACGCCCATCGGACCGTTCCAGACAATTGTCCTGGCCCCGGCGATCTTATCGGCGAACAGCTTGCGGGACTCAGGGCCGATGTCCATGCCCTGCCAGCCCGCCTCGATATCGCCGCTGACCGTCTTGTGCTCGGCGCCAGCCTTGAATTCCCTGGCCACCACCGTATCCGTCGGCAGGACCAGCTCGCAGCCGATCTTATTGGCGTTGTCCATCAGCTCTTTGGCCTTGTCGATGAAGTCGTTCTCGCAGAGACTGTCGCCGACCTGCTTGCCGTTGGCCCTGGCGAACGTATAAGCCATCGCGCCGCCGATCAGGATGCGATCGACTTTCTTCATCAGGTTCTCGATCACACCGAGCTTGTCGGAGACCTTCGCCCCGCCGAGAATCGCCACGAACGGCTTTTCCGGGTTCTGCACCGTGTCGCCGAGATACTTGAGTTCCTTCTCGACGAGGAAACCGATGACGCGGGGCTTGCCCTCCATCTGCTGGGGCACGGTGTACATCGAGGCGTTGTCGCGGTGGGCGGTGCCGAAGGCGTCATCCACATAGACATCCGCCAGGTCGGCCAACTGCCTGGCGAACTCGTCCTTCGCTCGGCGAAGCTGCGCATCGTCCTTGGCGGCCTTGTCCTTGATGACCTCTTCGCGGTGGAAGCGAACGTTCTCAAGCAGCATTACATCGCCGGGCTTCATAGCCGCCGCCTTGCTCTTGACCTCGGGGCCGACGCAGTCCGAAGCGAAGATTACCTGCCTGCCGAGCAGCTCTCCCAGCCGTCGGGCGACGGGGGCCAGCGTGTACTTGGGGTCCGACGCCCCTTCCGGCCGACCCAGGTGACTCATCAGGATCACCGAGCCGCCCTTGTCGAGGACGTACCGGATCGTCGGCAGCGCCCCCACGATGCGGGCGTCATTGGTGATTGCTCCCGTCTTCTTGTCCAGCGGGACGTTGAAATCCACCCGCATCAACACCTTTTTGCCTTTGACATCGACATCGGCCACTGTTTTCTTTGCCATGGTTCTCCCTTGCCTTCCGAAACAGTCTCATGTCTCGTATTCAAACAGAGGCCCGCGAGAGATCGCGGGCCTCTGCAAACGCCTCGAATTAAACGCCCCCAAAGGCCCTGCGGCCATTACAGCCCGGCCATCTTTTCCATGATATCCACGGTGCGGTTCGAGTAACCCCACTCGTTGTCGTACCAACTGATCAGCTTGACCATGTTGTCGCCCATCGTCATGGTGCACAGGGAATCGAAGATGCTCGAGGCCGGGTTGCCGATGATGTCGCTGCTGACGATCGGATCCTCGGTGTACTCGAGGATGCCCTTGAGCTTGCCCTCGGCGGCGGCCTTCACGGCCTGGTTGATGTCCTGGACGGTCACGTTCTTCTCGAACTCAGCCGTCAGGTCCACGCAGCTTCCGGTGATCACCGGCACCCGCAGGGCGAAACCGTGCAGCTTGCCCTTGAGCTCCGGTATCACCAGCCCGACCGCCTTGGCGGCGCCGGTCGTCGTGGGGATGATGTTCTGAGCGGCCGCCCGCGCCCGGCGAAGATCGCTGTGGATCATATCGCAAACCCGCTGGTCGTTCGTGTAGCCGTGCACCGTCGTCATCAGGCCGCGCTTGATCCCGAAGGCCTCGTGAACGGCCTTGGCCAGCGGGGCCAGGCAGTTCGTCGTGCAGCTTGCGTTGGAGACGAATTTCGTATCCTTCGTCAGCTTGTCGCTGTTGACGCCCAGCACCAGCGTCAGCTCGATCTCGTCCTTGGCGGGCACGGTCAGCACGACCTTCTTGGCGCCTGCCTTGACGTGGTCGCCGTAACCGCCCTTGGGCGATTCCTTGGTGCGGAAGACGCCGGTGGACTCCACGACGACATCCACGCCCATCTCGCCCCATGGCAGCTCGGCCGGATTCTTGACCGCCAGAATCTTGATCTCCTTGCCGTCGATCACGATGGCGTTCTCCTTCGCCTCGACCGTGCCCTTCCACGGTCCCATGACCGTGTCATACTTGAACAGGTGCGCCAGCGACTTGGTGTCCGCTAGGTCGTTAATGGCGACCAGATCCAGTTTCTTCCGCTGCATCAGAATCCGGGTAACCGCCCGGCCGATACGTCCAAACCCGTTAATTGCAACCTTTGTTGCCATTGAAATCTCCTTTTCTCTAAGTATATCGATTCAATTTAACACGAAGTCAAACGTTCCCGTTTGCATCCCGCATCGACACAACCCCGCCGCCCATGCCGTTTTTCACTTTCCCCTTCACCTTCTGCACAGACGCAGACTGACAAAGCCGACAATTTAAAATCACCCCCTGCCCTTGTCAAGCGAAATCCCTCCAAGAAAAGCCGCCCCCTCAAAAACCGGCAATCGGTTTTGAAAATCTAAGTCCTTCCCATAAATCGCGAGCGGCAATTACAGCTTTCAGGACCCTTTTTGTCTCTCTTGATGATTCTAAAAATCCTGTTAATCCTATCCGGAAATGATTCGCGTAACCTTACGACGGATCTACTGTCGGCGGCCGATGATTACCTTCCCCCGGCGGATCGCAAATTCCGCTCCGCCCGGCAGATGCGCTGCGGTTCGCCGGCCTGCCCGGATCATCGCCCCCATCCTCCCGTAATGCCGCTGGGTATAATCCCGCAGGCCGATCTCCAGTTCTTCCAGCGTCCGCCGGAGCACCTCCCCCAGCACCAGCGGCGAGAGCTCCGCCGCCGCCCGGCAGTCCATCTCGACCCGGCCGCCCTGCCGAACCGGCACAAATGCCGAGGCCGCCGACTCGACTCGCCTCTGAAGCCCCTCCGCGTTTTGCGCCAGATTGGCCAACCGCTCCGCCATATCCCCCCCGGCCTCTGCCTGCAGCAGCGGCAGAAGCTTATGTCGAATCCGGTTTCGCGTGAGCTGCGTATCCGCGTTCGTATGGTCCTCCCGCCAACCGAAACCGCCTTCCTGCAGGTACGCCAAAACCTCCGCACGTCGCACGCCCAGCAGCGGCCGCACAAACCGCATCCCCTCTAACACGGCCGTCGGCCGAATCCCCGCCAGCCCGCGAAAGCCCGTCCCCCGCCGCAGCCGATGGATCAGCGTCTCGGCCTGATCGTCCCTGTGATGCGCCGTGGCCACGGCCTCGCAGCCTGCCTGGCGGGCCATCCGGATCAGTTCCCGCCGCCGCAGCCGCCGCCCCGCCGTCTCGATCGAAAGCCGGTTGTCTTCGGCATACCCCCGCACATCCGCCTGCGCTGCGTAAAACTCCAGTCCCAACTCTCCCGCCAGCTTTTGCACAAACCGCTCATCCCCGTCCGACGCCTCCCCCCGCAGACAGTGATTGACATGTCCTACCGCAAACGACGCCTCCAGCCGGCTCGCCCGCCGAAGCCCCTCCATCGCCCGCAGCATCGCTGCCGAGTCCGCCCCGCCCGATACCGCCAGCAGCACCCGGCCGTCCCCCTCAAGCAACCCCTGCCCGGCCGTCCACTCCAGCACCTTTTCTTCAAACCAATGCAAACGGCTTCTCTGTCTCTGATTTAAATTTCAGTTTCCCCCATCGCCCATCGAAAATCATCCATAAAAAAAAGGGCCCGCCCATCCATGGGCAGACCCTATCAGGTCGCACTGAAAAAAGCTCCTATTCGCCTTCGATCCGCTCAATCGGCTGGCCCTCTTCCTCCATGCCTTTGGGTTTCATCAGGGCCGCAATCCGCATCCGGGCAAACTCCGTATTGTTCGCAAATCGCGACTCCTTCTCCACGGCCAGCTGGTACAGCGTCAGCGCCTCGTCCCGCTTCTTCAGCCGGTAGTCCAGCGTATAGGCCGCCCGGAAGCGAGCCGGGAAGGGCGTGTTCTCATCCCACTGGAACGTCCGCTGGTAATAGATCGCCGCCAGGTCGTAATCCCGGAAGTGATCGTAGATCCGCGCCGCCCGGTAGGCCGCGTCGTCGATCTTGTCGCTCGTGGGGTAGTCGTTGATGAGCCGGTTGAAAAGCTGCAGCGAATGACGCAGCTTGCCCTCGTCGGCCACGATGATCAGCCCGCCCGCGGCGCGGTACAGGCCCATCGCCTCCGCATACAGTTCATCGGCCTCCAGGATAGAATCCGACGCCTGCAACTGCTGCGGCAGGAATTCGCCCGGCATCAGGTACCGGTAGTGCGCCATCTCCAGGAACGTGGCAAGCTCGTTACGGGCCCACTGGAGTTTGCTCGCGTTGCCCGTCGATTCATAGTAGGTAATCAGGTTCAGCAGCGCCTGCTGGTAGGCGTTTCGCGTCGCGGCCACCTGCTCCACATAATCCACCTCGGTCGCCTGCGGCATCAAAAATCCCACCTGCTCGACCATCTGGACCTGTTCCGGGCTGATCATCAGGTGTGCATCGGTTGCCTTCGGCTCCTGGCAACCCGCCCACGCCAGCAGGCCGACAACCGCCGCGATTTGCAGATATCTCGACATGGCAGAATCCTTTCAATTCAGCAAGAAATTGTCTATTTGTGCCTACAATACCAGTTTTCCCCGTCCTGTCAAGCACAGAAAATTTTAAGAGACCCCGACCAAAACCGCCTTATTTTTGATCTTTGATTTAGATTACCACATTGCTTCGACGTAAGGTCCGATCGGCCCCTCCGGCTTGGGCTTCGGCCGCGAATGGATGATCGCCTCCGCAATCGGCACGTCCGCCTTTTTCGTGATTTTCAGATTCGAATGATCCGTTTCGACGATATGCACCGGGTGTCCCATCGCCTCCATCAGCAGCGAGTCGTCCGTTACCTTGTTCTTATCCATCTTGCCCAGATTCGCATACGCCTCCCGCAGCGCCCCCGCCGCGAACACCTGCGGCGTCTGGGCCTCGTACAAGTTTTGCCGATCCACCGTATCGACTATCACCCCGTCCTTGACCCGCTTGAGCGTCGCGACGACCGGGCAGGCCAGCATCGCCGCCCCCGTCTCACCGGCCTTTGCGAACACGGCATCGATCCATTCATGGGTCAGGCAGCACCGCACCGCATCGTGCACGGCAATGAGTTCGATGTCCTCCTTCACCTTCTCCAGCGCGTGGGCAACCGTCTCGAAACGTTCCTTGCCGCCGAAGCACAGTTTAACGTTGTTGAACGCCAGAGCGGAGCCCCATTTGACCGTGACCAGTTCCTCATCCTCCCGCCCGATCGCCAGGATGATCTGTTTCACGTCCTCCCGGTTGGCAAAAAAATCGATGCTCCGCAGAAACGCCGGCCGCCCCGCCACCTCCACGAACGGCTTCTTCTTATCTCCCCCGAACCGCGCACTCGCCCCCGCCGCACAAATAATCACCGCAATCTTTTTCATCGTTCAGTTCTTCATCAACTCCGTGTAAATCCCGTCGATCCTGTCTTTAAAAATTCGTGTCCCTTCGCGGCTAATTATACTCTGCCGCTGCATTAATATTCGATGCCGCGCCGCGCTCCGATGCCTTTGTCGTATGGGTGTTTGATCGGCCGCATCTCCGTCACCAGGTCCGCCAGTTCGATCAGTTCCGTGCTCGCCCCTCGCCCGGTGAGCACGATTTCCACGTGCTCGTCCCGGTTGTCGATCACCCCCCGCACATCCTCCATCGCGGCCAGCCCCTTTGACAGACAGAATACGATCTCATCCATCACGATCAGATCGTAGTATTTCTCATGCGCCGCCGTCTCGATCTTCTTGAGTGATTCTTGGATCGCCTCCCGTACCCGCCCGATTGCCGCCTCATCGCCCATCGACTCGAACATGTCCCACGGCTCATCCAGCGCCACCAGCGTGATGCTGCCCAGGCTGCTCTCGATGATCCCCCGCTCCCCCAGCTCGAGACTGGCGGGCTTGAGGAACTGGTAAAAGAGCACCTTGCCCCCGTGCCCTGCCGTCCGCAGGGCCAGCCCCAGGGCCGCCGTCGTCTTCCCCTTGCCGTCCCCCGTATAGATCTGCACCAATCCTTTTTCAATCATGCCCCCATCATACCCGCCCAAATCCGGATTACAACCCTCTTTTTATAAATTTTCCGCCCGCCGGCGACCGGATTCAAAGGGGTGATCGGGCTGAAAAATCCCTATTTTGTCGACCGGCACGTGCACTCGGCCGACGGCTTGCCGCACCCCGCGCAAACCCCATTCTTGATCTCTCCGCCGCATTTCTTGCACGGACTGCATCCGCAGGTCTGACACATCGAACACGCTCCTTTCCTGATAAAGACCTTCCCGCCCCATTTTCCCCGAAGCGGCCAATATCCAACTTTCTGTCAACGTACAGGTCTTTACGAGAACAAAGCCTCCCAGGCCCGTTTCCGGCAGGTAAGGAAAACGCTGATTTTTTCCCAAAATCCCCCACTGGTTTTATCGATCGCCCGGCAAATCCCCCTTTGGTACCCGGCACCCGGTCTCACGGCCTGAAGCATCCTTTGTTTTTGATAAAACTGCATAAACCGGCTTTGGGGTGGAAAGAAAACCGACTGGAAGAAATACGCTTTCCATTTCTAAAAGTCGATTTTCTTCCCGCCCCGTCCGAGAGATTTGCCCTGTCCGACACTTACATTCCAGATAACGCTAAACCACACCGGCCAACTGTATCGCAGTCTTGGCTCCGCCCGACGTTCAACCTGAGAACAAAACGGCTCTTGCCTCCCCTTTTTCCTGCAGAAAAATAATTTTGAAAATGTTGTTGAACCAGAATAGCGGTTTTCCTATAACTGCGTGCGTAAATAACGGTTGCTGTGCTGTCTGCGTTTCAGCAGAAACTGACCATTTCTTTTGACAGAAACGCATGGTGGGAAGGCGTCTCTGGCCTGTTTTAAACACAGGGAACCCAGAGGCGCTGTCTTGCTGTGTTCTGTCGGGCTGGTCAGGCCTCTGCTGAGCGCAAGCGGACAGCGCCTCTGGGTTTTTTGATGCGCTGTCAGATAAAAAGTTTGAAAATAATAAAAGAAGGGGATATCTTAAAGCAGGAAAGGGTAAAGCCATGAAGGCGGCATTTTTAATTTTGTGCATGGGGACGGTTGTTTGCACGACATCGGCAGGGACGATTTCATTAGTTGCAGATACCACGTTGCCCGACCCGAACGATGAAATTACGGTCTGGGTTCACACCGATGAGCCGTTACTGTTTATGGCGATTGGAATCTATGTAAATGGTGATGCGACCATTACATCGGCTATGAGTGAAGCTGACTGCAATGACTTTGGCTGGGAGAATGGCTGGAGTTCCGATCCAGTGATAGATCCCAACGGATGGGTATCCTTAAACGGTCTTTGTTGGGCTGCCGACGCCAATGACATTGTCGGCTACTTCAAATTTCGCTACAATAGTGGACAGGTGGCCATTTATATCGATCAGGAAAACAGTCTCGCCGGGAATTGGGGTAGCAATTTCACTTTTTCAACTGAATCGCTCCTGTTCGGCGAACTGACGCTGCCGCCGATGCAGGAACCGAATGAGCCGACCGCCGTGCTGATACAGTGTCCGCCGGGAACCGGCGGCCTGCGAGGATGGGACCAATCTCTTTTTAGCGGAGCGCCGGAAAGATTTGAAATGGCCTCGTGGTATTCCGACCCAAACGTCATCGAGATTAGTTCCGACATCACAACCAATCAAATTTGGACGTCAGACAAGATTTATCGTATTACCGGCAGGCCGGTCCAGGTGCAGGCCTTGCTAATAATCGAGCCGGGTACGATGATCATCTTTGACGCCATGCGATCACTGGTAGTTAACAACGGCGGCACGCTGATTTCCCGTGGCACGCCGGATAAACCGATTATTTATACCTGTGATTATATATATTTCGATTATCCTGACTACATCGGCTGTTACTGGCAGATCATGCCCTATTACGGACCGGATTATTGGTTTGCGATTTATGTTGACGAAACCGCCTCTCCGGCCACGACGGTCACTTACAGTTTCATCGAAGGGGCAATCGTGGGAATTTACACGAAGAATATCCGTCTGGATAATCCAATCGAAAACAATTATTTGTTCGGCAACCACGTTGGCATCTTCGAATCCGGCCCCCATTTGACGGATATTCGCAACAACCTGTGCTTTTACAGCGACGATTCCGGCATTCAGGTCTATCTGGCCGACCCGAACAGCGGTGTTTCCGATGCCGACACGCTTCTGACCATTGAACAGAATACCTGCGACGCATGGCAGGATTACGGCATTTCGATTGTCGGCGTATCGGATGTCAATGAAATCCCCACGGTCCATCTGATTAATAATATCGTGTCGGAGTCCGCTGTATGCGGGCTGGAGTTGTGGGGCGGCCCTATGTGGGGGCTGGTTATCAATACGGGGTATTACAGCAATGGAGCCAATAAGAATTGGGACTTTGAGGAATACAATCCGGTGGAAATAGCTATGGAACCAAACAGTTTTCCTTTCGTCGGGGGGACGCGGATTTATGACGCGTGTTTTCTTGCGCCGGACTGCGCCTTCATTGACACGGGAACAGAGTATATCGAGCAAACGCGGCTGATTGGCAAGACGACGAATGTCAACGGCTTGCCGGACGACGGATTTGTCGATCTGGGCTTTCATTATCCCAACTGGAACTATGCGGGCGGAGATTTTGCCGAAACCGATTTTGACGAGAACGGCGTTACGGATATCAACGATCTGATAATCTTCGCCGACTACTGGCTGGAACCCTATCAGGACCCCAACGACCCGAACAGCACGCTCCATATAAACTACACGGACTTTGCACTCTTCGCCGAGAATTGGATGAAGCCGCAGGGGGCTATCGATTTTGCGGCGTCTATCAATGTTTCTGGTGAAGATGGGTCTATTCAAGTTCAGGTACCGGATGTCGGAACATCGATTTATCAATACTTCCTGCTGGTGGATGGTGAATTTGCCAGAGAATTGATAGATTTCGAGGAGGATATCTTCAGCCAAAGGGTCTATATGCCGTGGTTGTCGCCGGGGGCGCATGAGGCCCGTATTGTGGGAGTTGGCGAAAGCGGGATTGTTTGTTCCACCGTTATTCCTTTTGAAATTGACAATGCCATCGGGCCGTGCATTGCGCCGCTGACGTTTGAGCGGGGAGAGGAATTGCCGTTCCATGCCAACTGCGGCCTTGACGTCCGGGTTTCGGCATGGACAGGCGGCCGGGAGGTCTGGAGTCAAACCTATCCGTCCGGGATGGTGCAGGGAACGGTTCCGGCAGCCGTGACGGACGCAAACGACATTGAATTTCTTCTGTTCGCACCGGACGGGCAATTCGCGATGCGCGGCGGTGCGGGTGCCTCGTCGGTGGCTGCGCCTGTAGTTTCGGCAGACGACGGCAGCGGAGATTATACGGCATTGATGATACGTCCTTATATGAAGCTTAATTTTGGCAGCGGGCTTGCTGATTATGTACAAGAAAAGCTTGTTGAAATGGGGTACAAGGTCAAAAAGCTTCGATGCTATAATTCCAGCTTTAAGAATGTCAAAAAGTATATCGATAAGAACACCATCAAGGTGCTTTACTATGACGGCCATGGAAACTATTATATACATCCTCACACAGAGATATACAGGAGCGTTTTGGGGTTGGATGATTGCAAAATAGTGAGCGATAAAGTTTCCAATTATCCTCCGGGGCAGGCGCCTTCGTGGCTGGAACCGCTCCCGCCCGCTATCGAAGCGAGCGTGAGGACATGGAGAGAACTTAACCTGAAAGACCTGAAATTTGCGGCGTTTGACGCCTGCAAAGCCATGCGACTCAAAATAAACGGGCAAGGGAAACTGGAAGATAGCACCTCACAAGCATATACCTATAGAAGCGATCTCAGTATGGCATTGCTCCAACGAGGCGAGTTTGTAGATCAGTGGGTCTTTGGATGGGCTGGTGACTTTGTATCGGGTTACGGAACCCCCTGGCAGGGTTTCTCGATCACCATGTGGGAAGAGCTCGGCAAGAAAGAAGACCTTGCTGATGCTGTCAGCGAGGCCTACGGTAGAGCCCCCTCTGAAGTTCGTAATGCGTATCGATTACAGGGTCACGACGATCCTTTCGATTTCAAACTATAGCAAGGAGGATAATTATGAAAAAGAAAGCAAAAATAATAATATGGATATGTGGACTTGTTGCGGTGGTTTTGATCTCGTTAGTATCAATATCCTTGTTTTCCACCAACCAACGGGTTAAACAGATGAATGAGAAAATCCTGCTGTTTCTTATGTCGCTTGAGGATACCAGTTGGACTGACCCGGAAGGCAGGTTTCTGGCCGCAAGGGTTGTATATATTGATCCAGACAGCAAAGAGAGGGACATTTTCTTCACGGTTCCCGCCGATAAAATGGAGCAATTTGAAAAGGAATTCAGAGAATCTATTCAAAATGCAACCCGACCCTATGAAGGGAGAGGGGGGTTGTACATGTGGAAAATGTACCAGCTTGAAATCGCAACGGAGAAAAAAACTTACAAGGTTTTCATTAGCTGGACGAGCGACCATCTATACTTTGAAAATGGACTGAAGACCAATAGATTGCAGAATTTTTTTAACGATATTATGGAAGATAATCGTAAAAAATGTTCCGACTGAGTGTCAATCCGGAATAAATATAGGTGTCAGGAATCTTTTTTGCTTGGCAAACACCCGTCGACCATCCTCAGGGACTTTCTTATTTCATTCAATGGGGAATGAAACAGAAACACATATTTCAAATTCCCTTGAATCCTGTAAATCCCGTTAATCTGTCCTTCGTCCTGTCTTTCGTAGCCTCAGCGAAGAAGGAAGCTTCAGCGTAGAAGGATCCCGTCTGAAAAACTCATTTCTACATTCTGAAATTCCTGTATTCTGATCTTGTTTAGAGTTGAGTGCTTAGAATTTAGAATTTCCTCATTCGTGCTCATTCGTGCCAATTCGCGGCGGCATTAACATCCTGCCCCCGCCGGAGACTTGCGCAAATAGAAATATCGGAGGACCGCCCCGCTGACAGCTCCCAGCAGCGCCCCCGCCATGATCCCGAACGGCACGCCGATAAGGATGCCAAAGCCGTTGGTTTCCCGGTTCACGGCCATGAGGGCCAGGTGGACCAGCGTCGAGCAGACGATGCCCGTGGCCATCCCCGCGGCCGTTGAAAATCCCGATACGCTCTTCAGACGCCTGAGCTTTTCCAGGGCCGCCGTCATCAGGACGGCAAAACAGACGCCCGCCAGCAGACCGAAAATTCCCCCGGCAATCAGCCCGGTCGGCCCCTCGGAGAGATAGGCCTCCTCGGAAAAGTCCCCGAATCCCGCCCCCGTGGCCGCCGACAGCAGCCCCACCAGCAGCGCAACCGGCAGCGATTTAAAGGCGGCATACCTGATCAGCACAATGAGAGACACGAGCACGCAGGCAGACATCAAAATTGCGGGCACGGCCATTGGATCGCTGAAAACAATCTTCCCCTTTTGCTCCGCGGCAAGCGCGGGCAGGGCAAAGACAATCTCCCCTTCAACATCCCATCGAAGCGCCGGCAGATCAGACACCTTAACGAACTTGCTCTGCCCGCCGGCCAACAGGACATTGCAGCCCGTCTCGTGACGGTCATACGCCAGCAGCTCCGGCCCCCCCACCCGGTTCCACCGGTCCAGGTAAACGGCCTCCTCGCCGGTAAACATCTCGGATACAATCTCAAAATCGGAAAACCCTTCCCGCTCCCGGATCGGCCGCCGCTCCTGCCCTTGGCTCGGTGTAAAGACGGATTCAAACAGGAGAACCATATCGCCCGGCAGTTCCTCCAGTTGCTTCCCGGCGGCATACGGATTCAGACAGTAATCCGATTCTCCCTCGACGGAATCGGCCTTATGGCATTGCAGATACCGCGGGCTGATATCCGCCTCTTCGATCAGTCGGTCGCACCAGTCCCCCGCCGGCAGAAGGCCGCCGTGTTCATCAGCATAGACCGCCAGGGCGCACCACAGCCCTTTAAAATTGGTCCTGCAAACAATCCGTAGCCCCGGCCAGGCACGGGCACGGGGCACTTGGTAGTAGGTCACATTGTAGATTAGAAAGCATGACATGGCCAGCAGCAAAACCGTAACCCATACCCCTCGGAATGGGTCGCTCTTCAAACTGATATAGATCAGGGATCCGACGGCCAGCGGAGGAATGATATTCAGGATCACGTATCCGACAGCAAGCAGCACCTCGCTCTCGCTGACGATGCCCAAAATGACAACCGGGATAATGCTCAGAAAGCAGCCGATGAGAATCTTCGTAAGCAGACAGAACCGCCGGCCGGCGTTCCCTGCCTCTGTCACCAGCCCACCCTGAATCCCGGCCCCCCCGGCCGCCTCACGGTCAATCCCATGCATCGCACACCTCAATCCCCCCGCACGTCATCATTGATACCCATCCCAACCTTACCCGTACCCCCAGCCCGATCATATCCCTTTAAAACAAGAAACTCCAGAACAATAAATCCTGTAAATCCCGTTAACCTGTCCTTCGTCCTGTCCTTCGTAGCCTCAGCGAAGAAGGAAGCTTCAGCGTAGAAGGATCCTGTCGAAAAAAATCCTGTCAAAACAAAAAAAGCCCCGGCTTGCGATTGCGAGCCGGGGCTTGTATGTTCACTCGACTGTGGTTCAAATCAGACGCACATGAATTCCTGGGCGGCCTGTTTGGCGGCGGGCTGGAACGGCAACGGATCGCTGAACTGCACCGCCACCCGACGCAGGAACGGCCCCATCTCATCCACCCGGCAGATCCTCCCTTCGCGGATGAAGCTCTCCAGATCAAAACTTTCTTCCTCCGAAAACCGGGGCACACTGAACCGGGCCGTGATCCGCTCGCCCTGGCTCGGGCACGAGTCGGCATAACAGGTAAACGAGGCGCCCCCACTGGAAATATCCACCATCTGACCCTGGGTCAAAATGTCCCCAAAATCCTCCGCAAACCACACCGGCCAACTGTATCGCAGTCTTGGCTCCGCCCGACGTTCAACCTGATGACTTTTCATTGCAAAACTCCATATCTTGTGTCGATTTTCGTTGCTCCCTTCGCACAACAATTTTCGACGCGTCGGACAACCAACTTAATGTACCCGGGCACGCGAGCCCTTCGCGATTGGGAAATTCCTTACCCGGTTTTAAGACTTTTACGAGACACCGATAATATCGGCCTGTGGAGGGGGTAAACTATAATAAAATTATGTGGATATTTCGGAAGTCTTTTGTTTTGTTAATACAGAAAACCAAAATTTTTGAAATGAGGTCCGATAACCTTTATTTGGTAATCTGGGCAATGGCTTGCTTGTAAATAAGCGACCTTTGTTCGTAGTTTTTGAACATATCATAGCTCGCACAAGCCGGACTCATCAGGACCACATCACCTTTTTGTGCAAGTTCGGAACAAATCCGCACCGCCTCTTCCATCGAATCTGCCCGGCGGATCGTCGCTTGACACTCCTTAGATTCCCGGACGGCGGACTCAATCTTCTCCGCCGTCTGGCCGATGAGGACGGCTGCCTTGACCCGCCGAGCGATGCATTCACCTAATTCTTGGAATGAAATCCCCTTATCATACCCCCCGGCGATCAGAATTTTCGGCTCGTCGATCCCGTTCAGGGCGGCCATCGTGCTGATCGGCGTCGTCGCCTTGGAGTCATCGTACCAGCGGATGCCGGCTGTCTCGGCGACCAACTCCAGCCGGTGGGCCAGGCCGCGAAAGCTCGCGACGGCATCCGTCAAATCCACCGGTTTAAGACCGAATTGATCTGAAACAGCCAGGGCCGCCGCCAGGTTCTGCCGGTTCACCCGCCCCGGCAGGGCAAACGCCGCTTCGACCTCGTCCGGTATGTGTTTCACGTGAAACAGCACGCATTTGCGGCCTTTATCTCTCCGGAATTGCTCGTACCATTCGAGGCCGATGGGGTCGAGAGCGTTGAAGATCGAGACAGCCGGGTTGTCTTCGCTGAGGGTCTGGTTTTCGAATAAATACCGCTTGCAGCGGGCGTACTCGTCCAGGGTCCCGTGGCGGTCGAGGTGGTTGGGGGTCAGGTTTGTGATTAAAGCGATATCGGGGCCGAGCTTACTTTGCGAAAGCTGCTCCAGTTGAAAGCTGCTGATCTCGATAACGACGACATCACGGCTCGTTAAATCGTCAAGAAGGCCCAGCAGCGGGCGGTTGCCGATGTTGCCGCTGAGGTAAACGCGGCCCAGGCCCGCCCTGGCGGTGCCCGCCTCCAGCAGGTGGGCGGTCAGCGAGGCGGTCGTGCTTTTGCCGTTGGAGCCGGTGATCGCGACCGTGCGGGCGGGGCAGTTTTCGAAGAAGAGCCGGACCTGTGAGGTGATGAGCGCCCCGGCGTCGCGGGCGATTTGGATATAGCGGTTGTCCGGCCCGACGGCGGGGTTGACGATCAGCACGTCCGCCGTGCGGAAGTCGTCTTCCGAGTGGCCGCCGAGACGCCACTCGATGGGATAGCCCTTCATGGATTCGATCGTATCGGCCAGCTTGGTTTCGTCGGCCATGTCGGTGACGAGGACGCGGGCGCCCCGCCGGCAGGCAAAGGCCGCACTGTCCGCCCCGCCGCCAAACGACCCCAGGCCCATCACCACGACTTTCTTGTCTTTCAGATCCGTCTTGCTCATAACCGGCAATCCTACCTTAAACCAAAACGCTTGTACAGTTTGTAGTTCGTAAAAGGTAGAAGTGAAAAGAAAGAAGAAAAGAATTTTGAATTGTGCATTAGTTCGTAGAGGAAGGGGAAGACGCGCGGTTTTTGATACACAAAATATTTTTGCACAGGAGAGATCGCAAAAAAAAAGAGACCTTGCGGGCAAGGTCTCTTTTTTAATTTTTCGTGCCATTTCCGGCATATTGCGGGACGGGCTTGCGTTCCGCAAGAACACGGCCAGGATGGCCGTGATACATTATGACGCGGCTCGGGCGAGGTCCATTTTGGCATCGAGGGCGGCCTGTTCGATGCATTTTTCCCAGTTGTCGCCGAACTGCTCCTGATACCTGGGGTTCTCGTAGGCGTAAATGATCGACCGCGAGGCGTTGACCAGGGCGCCGAGGCCGTTTTTGTCGGCAAAGCGCAGGCAGTCGGCCGCCGAGGCGCCCTGCTTGCCGTAGCCAGGGACGAGGAACCAGCACTTGGGGTAACGGACCCGCAGATGGGCAGTTTCTTCGGGACTGGTGCCGCCGACAACCATGCCGACGTTGCTGAAGCCCTCGGAACCGATTCGCTTGGGCTGGTTGGCGATCTCGCCGACGACCTCGGCGAGTTTTTCATACATCTTCACACCCGAGGCATCGGTAAAGTCCTGGATCACGCCGGCGGTGGGATTGCTGGCCCGCACCCAGACGAAAACGCCCTTGCCCTGTTCGTTGGCCATGTCGGCAAAGGGCAAAATGCCGTCCGCCCCGGCGAAACCATTAATCGTGATCGCATCCGGAGTAATTATATCTTCCATGCCGACAAACTCCGGATTCTTCAAATGGGCTTCGGCATAGGCCTGGGCGGTGTGGCCGATGTCGCCGCGTTTGACATCGCCGATGATCTCAATCCCGAGGGCTTCGGCCTCGCTGACGAGCGAAGAGAACATCTCCAGGCCCTCCCAGTAATACCGCTCAAAATAGGCGATATTGATCTTGACGGCGGGCACGATGGGGGCGACAACCCGCAAAACCCGCGTGCAGAAGTCGAAAATTGCATCGACGGCCGCCCCGATGTCGTTAGCATCGTTCATATCGCGATGGTCGCGGATCGGCGCCGGCAGCCGCCCGTAGAGCGGATCCAGCCCCACGATCAGCGGGGTACTTTTCTTTTTTACCGCTTGAGCAAGTCTATCTCCAAAATGACTGGCCACAATGGACTCCTTATCGTTTAATATCAAATTCCATTTCAATTTAGCAATTGGGCCACTATAATCACCTTTTAAAAAAGCCGCAAGCGCCTTTTATGAGGAAAAATGAAGCCGCCCAAAGAACAGACCAAAGTGCATAAAAAAGAGAGACATCGCCTGCGAACGATTTTTTTGTCCGCGGCGGCCGTCGTGGTTGTGTCGGCAGCGGTCGGACTGATACTGGCGGCGTACCAGCCGGGGCGGTACCAGCCGCGTATGCCGGAGAACCCGGAGATCGTCAGCCCATACCTGACGCACCGGCTGGGACCGGACTTTTACAACCAGGTGCAACTCGATGAGCCGTTCGAGCTGATCGTGGATCAGGCGGGACTCAACGATATCTTTTCGCGGCTGGAGTGGCCGATGGCGCTGGACGGGGTGTCGGTCGCGATGCCGACGGTGCACTTTGGGCCGGGACGGATAACGGCGATGGCCCGGATGGATTTTGGCGGGTTATCGGCGGTGGTGACGGTGCTGATACGGCCGGCGCTGGACGAGGCGGGGTTGCTGAATCTGAATATCGAGTCGGTGCGGCTGGGGGCGCTGCCGGTGACGCCGCTGGCGAAGGCGCTGGCGGAGCAACTGGCCCGGGAGTATCTGCCGGAGGAGGAGGGGTGGGGCGCGGAGCGGCAGATGGTCAATGCGATTTTGAGCAATCGGTCGTTTGAGCCAGTCGTGCCGGTGGATCAGTACACGGTGCGGCTGGAGGGGCTGAGCATCGAGAAGGGGCGGGTGCGGCTGCGGCTGGCGCCGGTCAGGTGAACATCCAAGTTTCAAAGCACGAAGTTCAAAAGTGAACCAGGGACAGCCACCGGTTTTTGCCTTTCAATCGTCGAAATAGGGTAACTATCCCTGGTTTTGGGGTGTTTTGGGGGCGGTTTCCTTGTCGGTGTCGCGGAAAATTTGAAACATTTTTCCGGCAAGAGGCGTCTATATAATAAACGAAGGATTAGAATCAGGTGCCAAAAGGAGAGCAATGAAGACGCAAACCGCCGCCTCAATCGGGTTTTGGGCTATGATCGCGGTCGGGGTCCTGTTGCTGGTGCTGATTTTTGCCGTGCCCTATTTCGCGGACCTGGTCTTGATGATGTCCAGCGGAGAAGAGGCGCTGGCGCGGCCGCTACAGGTGCTATTCAACCTGAGTCGGTATTCGGTTCACCATGGAATTGTGTTTGGAACCGCTTATATCGTGCTCCTGGTACCCGTCGCTTACTGGTATGCGTCCACAAAACCCCCAAAGAAACTCCTGATTCTTAAAAAACAAAATTCAAAACAGTAATTTTCCGCTTGCATCAGGGGCGGAGATTTATTATAGTATTTCGGATATGAAGCAGAGCCGTCCAATTTGTGTCATTTCCAATGCCCTTTTGGGTCTGCTCCTGCTGCGCCCTTGCGGCGCATAAACAAATCACCCACAATCCGTACAGTCAATTTTTCAGTTTCCTATGGAAATTTTGCGCCTTTTTGGCATAATATTTCCTTCTGAATTTTCCTCTTTATGGAGAAAGAATTATGAGTTCCAAAGGCAAAGAAAAAGTCGTTATTTTCGATACAACATTACGGGATGGAGAGCAGTCGCCGGGGGCAGCCCTGTCGATCACGGAAAAACTGGAGATTGCCCAGCAGCTTGCCAAGCTCGGGGTGGATATCATCGAGGCGGGGTTCCCGGTGTCGTCGCCGGCCCAGTTCGAGGCCGCACGGCTCTGCGCCGAGCAGGTGAAGGGCCCAGTGATCTGCGGACTGGCGCGGGCCAACGAGAAGGACATCGCGGCGGCGGGCGAGGCGCTCAAGTCGGCCGAGCGGCGGCGGATTCATACGTTCATCGCCACCAGTCCGATCCACATGAAGTATAAGCTCCGCAAGAAGCCCGATGAGGTGCTCAAGATGGCGGGCGAGGCGGTGAAGATGGCCCGGCAGTTTACGGATGACGTGGAGTTCTCGCCGGAGGACGCCTGTCGGAGCGAGATGGAGTTTCTCTATGAGATTCTCGCGGCGGTAATCGAGGCGGGGGCGACAACGCTGAACATCCCCGACACGGTGGGCTATGTGCTGCCCTACGAATACGGGCAGATCATCGCAAAGCTTCGCGAGCGCGTGAAGGGCGCCGAGAAAGCGGTCTTCAGCACGCACTGCCATAACGACCTGGGGATGGCGACGGCGAACTCGCTGGCGGGCGTGCGCAACGGCGCCCGACAGGTGGAGTGCACGATCAACGGGCTCGGCGAGCGGGCAGGCAACGCGGCGATGGAGGAGATCGTCATGGCGATTCACACGCGGCCGGACTTTTTCGCGGAGGTCACGACGGGGATCAACACCCGCGAGATCTATCGGACCAGCCAGCTCGTCTCGCAGCTCACGGGGTTTGTCATCCAGCCGAACAAGGCGATTGTCGGCAAGAACGCCTTCGCACACGAGTCGGGCATCCACGTCGATGGGATCCTCAAGCACCGGGAGACGTACGAGATCATGACGCCCGAGATGATCGGGCTCGACGGCTCGCGGATGGTGCTGGGGCGGCACTCCGGGCGGCACGGCTTCGTCAGCCGCTGCAAGGAGCTCGGCTATCAGCTCAGCGACAGCGAGATCGAGACGGCATACAACAAGTTCCTCGAACTGGCCGATAAGAAAAAAGAGATCTTCGACGAGGACATCGCGGCGATCATCAGCGACGAGGTCCGCGGCGAGGAGACCGCGAAGGCCTGCGTGCTCGACTACCTGCATGTTTCCAGCGGGACGGGCACGCTGCCGACGGCCAGCGTCCGCCTCCGCGTGGAGGGTGAGATGCGGCAGGCGGCGGCGTTCGGCGACGGGCCGGTGGATGCGGCGTATGAGGCGATCCGCCAGGCGATCAAACGAACTCCGAAGCTGGATCACTACACGATTCGGGCGATTACCGGCGGCAAGGAGGCCCTCGGCGAGGCCGTGGTACGGATCCTCAATGAGGCCGGCCGGAGCTTCATCGGACGCGGCGTCTCGACGGATATCATCGAGGCCAGCGGCAAGGCCTACGTGGACGCGATCAACCGGATGATCGCCGCCGAGAAAGCAGGCGGACCGCCAGAGGAAAAGGTAAGTTTATAGGGAAATCATAGAAATCCTAAATCCTAAGCACTAAACAAGATCAAAATGCCGGAAAGCCAAATTAGAATTTACTCAACTTGACTGACTTTTTTCATAGTTTTTATGCGGCGATGAGCAGCCGGCCGAGCTCTTTGACAATTTGCGTTCCACTGGACAACGTCTTGAGATGGTCGGTCAGATCTTCCCAGACG
>JBNRMP010000009.1:0-14439 GCA_050309685.1 Anaerohalosphaeraceae bacterium | reverse complement strand
CGTCTGGGAAGATCTGACCGACCATCTCAAGACGTTGTCCAGTGGAACGCAAATTGTCAAAGAGCTCGGCCGGCTGCTCATCGCCGCATAAAAACTATGAAAAAAGTCAGTCAAGTTGAGTAATTACTGTATCATTCATTGCAGATTCAGGTACAGGAAAACTGTATACATCGTAAGGGTTAAGATGCCTACAATTAGAAGTCACTGTATACCACCACCAAAATAGGTTGCTGCTCATAAGGGCTATTGTTGCAGGGATCATGTTTTTATGTTTCAGTTTAAAGCATGTCTCACGGGTAGAGTGTCCTACTATTCCATTTACCACAAATCTTGGTGCAAAGTCCGTAAATACTTTCCAATATAAACCGCCGTCGCAACGATAAAATACCCTGTTGTTGGTTTCAGACAAATAATCGCTCAAATGATGTTGAATAGATATGCACTTTTCAAATATATGCTTTTCTATGTTGTCACCGAATTTTGGAACCCAAAAAGCATTGCGGTTATGGGGGACTTGAACATAGTTCAGATTATACAAAAGTAAATCTCGACTATCAGAATTCCATTTTTGGTAATTTGTAGAATATGCTTGTGGGTCAACTGAAGCTATCCCAACGAAAATTGTCAATGCACGATTTACTGTATCAAACATTTTTGCGGGACGCCATGAGTAATTAGCATACCAACAATCGCGACTTTTCTCGAGTAAAAATTGGATTATTTGCATCCTTTGGGTTGAGACTATCGACAATGGCACTATCATGCTTATACAGCCAGCAGATTTTAGCAAGACAGTGGCCCGTTCAATACACATTGCATGAACAGCTTTAGTTTCTTTAGTATCAAAATTTATTATGTTATAGTCAATTTCTTTCAACTCAAGATACGGTGGATTGCCAATAATCACATCAAATCCGCCATTGTTAACTATTCCATAAAATTCGATACACCAATGAAACGGCTGATGAGAGTTGAGCCAAGCCTCTAAATCATTCTTATAATTCTTTTTGCCCTCGGTAATACCGTATGCACCCGCGAGATAGCCGTTTAGTCGAGACTCTAATTGGGACAGACTCTTATTAAGCGAGCCTTTAGCGTCTGCAAAATCAGAGGAATCCATATCCTTCTTTGTCTGCATCTGACGGAACCGCTGATAGGCCCGATCTACATTCTGAGCCTCTTCTTCGATTTCAGGCAGAGCAAGCTGCTCAATCAGATCGCCCTTGAGTGCGTCCTTGACCTCCTGCAGGGAGGCAAACCCAACGAGCGTATTTCCCGCCCGAATATTAAAATCAATGTCGGGGAGCGGTTCCAACTCCTCGGAACGTTCGATCTGGGCCACCAGTTTGAGGAACAGGCGGAGTTTACATATCTCGACGGCCTCCTCCATGATGTCCACACCGAAGAGGTTGTTGATGATGATGGACTTGTAGATGAAATATTTCTCATTGTGGTGCTGGCGGACCTCCGCCAGGATGGATTTGAAGTCCGTGTATTTCTCGGCTGACCCCTTGCGGCTTTCCCCGGCTTCGTCGATGAATGCCTGCATTCGGTCCAGGCAGGCCTCGTAGAGCGGTTCAAGGATATTCAGGGCGGCAAACAGGAAGGCGCCGCTGCCGCAGGTGGGATCGAGGATGCTGATTCCCTGTCGGAAGGTCTCATTGGATTTTTCCGGGATCCGGCCGACAATGGCCCGCCAGAGGGCCCGCAGGAGGTCGGGGCCCTCACAGTTCTCGATGACATCCTGGGCAAACTGGCGGATGTTGAGGTTGTAGGTGAGAAAATCGTTGATGGACCGGACTTGGCCCTTTTTCAGCCTGGAGCGGATTTCTTCATACCGCTGCCGGCGGGCTACGGTCTCCCGCCAGATTTCCGTCGGCAGGGCAAACTCCTCGGCGGCGGGAAGATTCCACTGGGTCCGCTGGGCAACATCCCTGATGCCCGCCGCGATTTCCCTGGGCAGCTTGCGGTCACAGCCTTTTTTGACGGCGTCAAAGATATACCGGTCGGGATCGGCCGGGATGAGGTCCCAGACAGACCGGTCGCCCTCAAAGGCCACTTTGCACTTCTCACGGGCCATATCAAAGAGGCGGGGAATGATCGTGTTGCGGCTGATGTACTCGGTAATGTCCTCCTTGGTGTAGTAGGCCCCCATCTGCTTCTGGTTGATGTACTTTTCAAAGATGTAGCCGAGGACATCCGGATTGACCTCATTATCCGCCCGCATGGGCCGTTCATCGAGGTGCCAGTTATACTCCTCAAAAAAGGCAAACAGCTTCTCAAAGGCCTTGTCCGGGACTTCGATCGTTTTGCCGTGAAGCTGCTCGATTTGGTGTTTCTGGAAGATGCCGCCATTGAGATAAGGCACCTTCCCCAGGAGCCGATTCACTTTACTGCCTCTGCTGCCTTCCGGAACAGCGAAGCCCTCAAAGAACAGCGGGCAGAGAAAATGCGTATAGAACCGGTCTTTGCCCTCTTTTTTCATCAGAGCCAACTTGGTCTTGAGATAGTTGAGGTCTCCACCCAGAAATCCTTTTTTCTGAATGAAATAGATGAACATGAGTCGGTTGAGCATGACCGAGGCGTACCAACGTTTTAAGTCCACGTCCGGAATCCCCTGAAGGAACTTCAGAAATGCATCGTGTTCCTTTTTGAAGCGGTCATAGAATTTCTTGGTAATCTTCTCCACATCCAGACCGGACTGGACACGGAGCGTGACATCTGCAATTGTCAGATTCTCCTCTTCTTCGAGGCTGAACGCGATAGAAACCAGTTTCTGAGCAATCGCCTCTCCGGACTGATTGGAATGAAAGTGGTATTCACGACAGGCCGTCGGTTTTCCGACCTCTCTTCTCACCCACTGCCAAAGCTGGCGAGTCTGATCGGCATCCGTAAAGACGATGATATGTTCCCGCGTGGTCCTTGAGATCTTGGTTTCGAGCTTGCGCCGTTGCTGATACAGGGGGAAATTCTGTCCCTTCGGGATAGAGCAGCCGTAGGCCACCATCCCCCGTTTGTGGGCGATGGCTTCGAGGGTATACGTATTCTCATCCAAAACAACCGGCAGATTATGGTCATGATCATCCCATCCCAGTTCATCCAGGAACAGATCCTTAAAACGGAATGCCTTTACCTGCTGTCTGACTCGATTCAAATCCGCTGCCATTGGCTATTCCTTTGTACTCTGATCAAATAATCCCAGTGAACAGATGATCTTCGGTTCGCTGACCTGCCCCTCGTCCTGCACCACACAAAGACGGCTTTCATTCCAGAAGGACACGACCAGCTCGGCAATCGTCTGATCGTCGGCTCCGGAACGAAGCTGACGGTTCAGGGCATCCTTTGCGTACTCCCTCAGCGGATACCGGTAGAGCTGATCCACCGCCTTCTTGAGTTCGTCCGTGTCGAAGAGCGTTCCCTCGATCTCACTGAGATAGCGTTTCATCCTTTCATAGGCCCGGAATCGGGCGCTGCGTTTGTTGCCCAGTCCGCCCCCGACCGATTTCTCCTCGTCCATGATCATCCTGGCACTGGCCTGAACCAGGGTGTGGTGTTCGGGATGGTGCGGGAAGGCAGGGGTTTGGGGATCGCATTCGGCCGTCTTCAGGATCGTATACTGAGACTCGGTCACACTGTTTCCGTTTTTATCCACCCATTTGAGGGCATCAAGGTCCTCGCCGGTCCGCATATAGACCAGAACGCCTTCGGGGGCATTTTCGGCCGGTTGATGGTCTCGGGTGGAAAAGACGACTGGCGGGAGATCGGGGACCACCCTGGCCAGCTTCGGATCGGCGTCAATCGCATTTTTCCAGATCTGATAGGCATAGGAAGCCAGATCCACCTCCGTATCGTCGTCTCCATCCAGGATGCCCGCCTTTTCATTATAGAGATCGACCAGGCTCTGGCCGCCGTGGTCATCCTCAAAGAAGGCTTCGTCGGTGCCGACTACCTCGGCATTTTCCCGCAGGCGCTGGCGGACCCGTGAGCGGAGCTTAATGATTCTTTCCACCCCCTCTGCGGGCAGGAAGGAATAACAGAGGATCTGATCCGATTTCTGGCCGATGCGGTCCACACGGCCCGCCCTCTGTACCAAACGGATGATGGCCCAGGGCAGATCGTAATTGACGACAATCGAACAATCCTGAAGGTTCTGACCTTCACTCAGTACGTCCGTGGCAATCAAAACCCGCAGTTCCTCAGAGCTTCCGCAAAACTGAGGCTTCTCGTTGCTGCCGGGGCTAAACCTCCAGACGTATTCGGTGGGGTCTTCTGAATCGCCGGTGACCGCATCCACCTGAGACACGCCGCGTTTCTTCAACTCTTCGTTCAGATAATAAACGGTATCCGCGAACTGGCTGAAGACGATAATCTTCTCATTTGGATGTTTCTTTTGGATCAGCTCTTCGAGCCTGTTCAATTTAGCGTCTTTGGACGGGTCCCATTTCTGTGCTTTTTTCAGGATTTGCAACAGAATATCCACATCCTGAACCAGATCCTTATGCAAGGCCTTGATGAAAAGGTCGGAGCGGAGCCACTTAAACTTCTTTTCATATGTTGTGGAATACCGTTGATAGATTTTTTGGGCGGTATCGACAAAGCTTTCCTTTGACCAGAACTCTGCGGCAGCGTCCGGTTCCTCTACATCATACATATCCGGCTCTTTGTCGTCCTCATATAGATGGGAATCCAGCCATTCCGCATCCTGGGTGCCAAGGGGCAGGTCCAGGCCGTTCTCGATGGCATGAGTAAAGACCAAATTTCTCAGGATATGCCTTTCGATGGATTGGATGAAGGCGACGCCGCTGCTTTCCAGGCGTTTGAACAAATTGGTACGGCAGAAGCCCATCAGCCGTTTTCCTGCACGGGAGAGATCCTGAATAATCTTTGTTTCTTTGGGGCCGGGCGGTGTTTTGTGGCTGTCCGCCAGGTAGTTCCCAATCCCGTAGCGGGGGAGGCTTAGTCGATTGATGGAATTGACAATTTCGTCGGCATACAAACGGGCGTATTGATTTTCACGATTATTCGCATTCAAGGCAAAGGTCTGTGTCCGCGGAATGCGTTCCGGAAAATAGGACCGAGAGCCATCCTCAAATTTAAGATACTGACGCCCGTTCTGCGGATCTTTTTCCGCATAGTTGTTTTTAATAAAAGTTCGGGTGCGCCGGATGAGATACAGCCGCATCAGTTCGCGCCAGTCATCAATATACGGACTCTTCTCAAAGGCGGCCAGAGAACGCAGCGGACACTGATGCCGATTCACAAACTCGATTTCACCAATTTCATTCAGCAAAACCTCCGGACGAATACCAATATCCGCATCTTCCGGAATAAACAAGCGGAGCTGATTGGACAAATCCAGATAGGTCTTGTTATAGGGGGTTGCGGAGAGCAGAATGCACTTGCTTTCATTTTCCTGGATATATTCCCGAATGGCTCGGTAGCGGCTTCCATCCCGATTGCGCAGGTTGTGGCTTTCATCCAGGATCACGACGCGATACCGCCTGAGTTCCGGAAGCTGCTGAATCACCTTGCTGATGGAAAGGATTTTGGCACGAAGCCGGTATTTGTGAACATATCCCTCCCACATCTTGACCAGATTTTTTGGGCAAATAATCAGGGTTTCCAGGAAGTGATCATCTTCAAAGATCCGTGCCAGGGCCGTGGCCATCAGAGTTTTTCCCAGGCCGACCACGTCTCCAATGATCACCCCATTGCGTTTATTCAGGTGATGGGCGGCAATCTTTACCGCCGCCTCCTGAAAAGCAAAAAGCTTGTTGCCAAAGTCGCGGGGAATTCGGAACTCAGACAGGCCAGCCCGTGCCTCCTGTGCCAGGTGATAGGCAATTTTAATATAAATGTGGTAGGGCGGAATCAGTTCGTCCCTGGCCCAACTGTTCTCGATGATGTCAACCAATTCCTTCGATATATCGATACACCAGCGGTCCTCCCAACGATCCTTGAACCAGCCTGCAAGTTTCTCACAGGCATCGTGGTCCATGACGTCGATATTCAGTTCACCCTGATTTGACAATCCCGCAAAGGTAAGGTTGCTGCTGCCCAAATAACCGACAACTGGATTAATAGGATCGGAACGGAAGAGCAAGTACAATTTGGCATGGAGTGGATATTTTAGGAAAAGCTTAACTACCACTTTGTTATTCTTGATCTGCTTTGCCAGACGCTTGAGTCCTTCCTCATCGTCGTTGGTTGGAGTCCCATATGTCAACTGGGCTTTGAAGTGCTCTGCAAGTTTCTTTTTCAGGCGAATGGCGGTTTCATTGTCCATCCGCCCTTGTTTATCCAAGCTGAGAGCATCCTGCAGCTCTTCGGAAGGGAGCCGATTCATACCGATCAGCAATCTGCAGCAGTTCCCGTCACCTCCGCTCCATTTTTCAATATAAGAATCAATGCTCTTCCAGCCCCGCAAATTAAAATAGCCTACACAAAAATCACTATGAGTGGAGAGTTCCAGGGTCTGCTGAAGAACAGGCAGTAACTGCTGATCGATGTTGTCGAATATACGAGGCATTTAATAACCCTTTGACAATGAATGAACAGAAAAGGACTAAATTATGGATAACAGGCACAAAATGGATTACAGGGGTCGCCTTTGTCCCCTCGATGAACATACCCGTCATCCTCTGAACTCCACGAATTCTTTAACGGAAGCTATAATACTTACCGAACGGGACGTTTTCAACCTTATTTAGACGGAAAAACACGTATTTTCCGGTAAACGGGATTTTGGAATCAGTACTTTTCCGGGGGGCAGGTCCGAGAAAAAAACGGCCGGATCGAGAATCTCTAAATAGTTACAGTACAAGAGGTTGCGTGTATAGAGACAGGTAAAGGCTTGTATTGGGGTAGGAAGGCGTTATAATCGTTGCCACGGAGAGTTAAAACAGGGCCCCGAGAAAAGCCATTTTCCCAGGGCAGCAATGGTAAAACGGGTAAGACAGGAGAACAGAAGAAAGGAAGGAAAATCATGGGAACAGACTACACACCGGACGAACTGCTGAAAAAAGTGCCGAACCAACTTCTGGAGCAATATTTTCAGTTCCGGGAAATTGAGCCGAAGGTGACAATTGAAGCGGAGGAGAACGGCAAAAAGGAGGCGAAAGAGGTCCATATTTCAGAGTTAGGAGAGAAGGAGATTGAGCCGATTCTGGAACTGATAGGAGATCAGACAGAAGAAAAAAGGGTTGAAATCGACAATGATTTTAAGGCTATTAACGAGAGGGCCTGCAAGGCCGGGGTGAGATGTCTGATTGAAGAGTCGCGATGGGAGGGGCACCATCTCCAAATCGCAGGTGACCTAGAGGCGATGAAGAGCCATCATGAACGGGTGATGTGGGTATTTCTGAACTACGCGAAAGTGTTTGAGAACTCCGGATACTTCCAGAAGATGGACGGATTCAAGCTGAAGAAGATGGTGGTCCCAAAAAACATAGTACCGAGACAGGAACAGGAGGAATTGGCCGACTTCAAACAAGGATTGAAAGACTATTACGGCCAGGAGGGACGGGGGAAAAATTGTGAAGTAAAGGTCCTCAAGCGATCTGATCCGGAACGGTTCTGTTACTTTGTCTATATTGAGGACTATGGAGAGATGCGAGAGGAATTCCTGGAGGAGAATCTGGATATTCGACCTTCGAGACCGGCTTACAAATTCGTTTTCGTGTACTATCCGGAAAAGGGGCAGGTGGGAACGAATGTGAAGGGGAGCAAACAGGAGATTGAGGACCTCATGGACATTTTCTCCGAGGGCGTGCTGGCGATGGAGGACTCGCCGGTGAAAGAAGGCAAAATCTACACGCTGGAGAGGCTGAGGAAGCGATTTGACTTCCAGCCCAGGGAAATCAAGGATAACATCTCCTTTGTCAAGCTAAGGGAGATCGAGATCGAGATCAGCAAGGGTAAGAAAATAGCCTGCTACGATACCGGAAAAAATACGAATATCTATGACCTGATCGAAACAGCCTTCGATAAGGAAAAGGTCGATATCGAGAAATTAAAAATCGTCAGGGCCAAAATACAAATCGTTTTCAAGAAGCTGGCCAATGAGCGAAGGGCCAAAAGCGTGACCTTTGAAATCAGTGCGCCGGATAATTGCAGTTTGAAGGAATTGCCGCTGGATCAAATTGCGGAGAAATATATAGAAAAATGGCAGCTTGTGGAACCGGATGAACCTGACGACGGCGGGCAGACAGAAGCAATACAGCAGGCGGAGGCTGTCGCGTCATGATGCTACTGGAATACCTGGAAAATCGGTGCAGATTGAATGACGGCCTGATTGTCACATACGATGAGTTGGCGGAATACCAAACGAAAGAAGTTGAGGGATATCAGAGAGACGGAATACTCGTCAAAATCGATGATGCGGACGGTATCTACTGCCGGGAATGTGATTCTCACTGCTGGAAAGAGGTGATACTGCAGCCCCACTATAAAACACAGGAGATCGTCGCTACCTACTACTGTGAAGAAGAAGATACCTGCGGAATGAAAGTCGCCAAACTGGAACACTTGCAGCAGTGGAAGATCGATAAAAGAAAGTTATGGAAGCAGCTCTATGGTTTTGATTCCGAATGGCAGGTGCCCTGGGAGGATGATAATCCGGCCTACATAAGTTTACAGGAAGCTGAAAATCTTGCCAGTGATGATACCATCACCGTCAAGAAATTGAGCCGATTGCTCAAAGAACCAGACTTCCCGATTCACCATATGCACAAGGGAATGCGATGCAACGTTCACCTCGGTGATTTCAGAAAATGGCTCGACTATGCCCGGTACGGCAAGATCACCGATGAGGCGATTGAAAGATACCTTGAAGGCATAAAAAACAGGAAAGAAAACGTCGATAAAAAGAAATGTAGAGAAAAGGCAAATCAGAAACGCTGAACACCCCTGTCCTATTCCCCGTCTATTCCCGCAGAAATATTTTTTTTTCAGAAAAAACCAGCTTTTTGAGATAAAAAAGCGGTTTTTTAAAAATAAATCAACCCTTCACCCATAGTCTATTCCCCGCTTAGTCCCCACCACCACCTACCCTATATAGTCGCATCTCGAAGACCATATTAACCTTTTTTTAAGGAACTACGAGATGACGAAAGTTAAGGTAACCGTACACATTCACGCCCGGTACACGCCGGCGGCCAGCGGAACCGGCAACCCGAAACCCCAGGCAACGGACGCCTGCAGCGGCCGATGCCGAACCTGCTCCGGCGGCGGTCAAACACCACCGGCCGGGCTGGGCTGTCACCCTGCAAACTCCCTGAAGCAGGCGGCGGGGATTCTTTTCAAACTCGCCAACGGGGAGTATGAAAAGGAGCAGGTCGAGGGGGCCTTCGAGACCGCTGAGTCTTTGCTTAGAAGCTATTACAGCCGGAAGGATGTGCGGCATGGCTGAGCAGCTATTAACCCCAACCGACGTTGCCAGGAAGCTGCGGATCTCCAGGGCGAAATTCTACGCGATCCGATCAAGGCTGATGGCCAGGGGGATGAAGAAGATCGTCATCGACGGCTGTACCAAGTTTACGGAATCCAGTATCGATGCGCTTATTCAGCGGGCCGCCGAACGGGAGGAACCGCTGGTATGAGGACACGAAAGCCAAAGACAGTCAAGCGCAGGCGGGGGAAGCGCAGGGATATTCAAAAAATTGGAAGCTTCATAGCAGAAATTGTGAAAGGAAAGCGAAATGCGTGAACGTTACTGCATACTGCTGCTGGTTATGATCAGCGTTGTCATTATCTGGTTCGTGCCGCGTATGATCCTAATATACCATCTGACACGCGGCATACAGGAGCAGGCATCTGAGACGGAATCCAGCGTCTGTAATTTGGATACAAACAATGAAGGAGAAGACAATGCCCAGAAGATATGAGGATTCAATTGTCTACAGGCGGCGCGCCAGCGGGGAGTGCATCATGGACCGGCAGTGCCGCCAGTGCCGCCGGGAGTTTGTCGGCGACCGGAACATCTGCTCGGTCTGCCGCAATCGACAGCGATGGGCGCAGGGGAAGTTCGACAAACGATATCACCGGCGGTATTATCACAAGTACCTGTCCAAGGCGACACGGCAGCAGCATGCCAGCATCCGGCAGAAAAAGAAACCGGCCCTCTGGCCCAGGCAGGCGGCGTTGGAGCGGCATACCGAGCGCATCCACCGAGAGATCGCCGCGATAGAGGCGGCGGGGCTGACGGTGGAGAGCACCATTGGAGAAATAATCGATGCCGGAGTCGTTCTTGACGGTTCTTTTCCTTCCCTGCTGCGTTTTCGACCTGTCGATGATGTTCGACGTACTTCAGTACGCCTGCGCTCCTCGCAGGACTGCGGCTTTGCAGGATAAGAAAAACTCCTCGTCAAGATGGAACATGTATAGAGAGGATCTAAATGAATAAGGGACTATATTGTGGGCGTATATGAATTTCTACAGCACCTGGGGTTTGAGCCGCGGCAGGATGCGGGAAACTGGCTGGTGACGTGTCCGAATTGCGACGATCACAGCGCGCACCTGTCCATGCAGAAGGCCAGCGGGGTGGGCAAGTGCTTCCGATGCGACTGGCGGGTCAATCCGTATAAGCTGGCAGCGCGGATGACGGGGAAAGAAAAACGCGAGGTGTTTGAAATCCTCGAACGGTTCGACATCAATGACAGGTCGTTCGACGGTGCCCAGGACAGGCCCGAACCCAAAAAAGAAGAGAAGAAACTGATGCTCAGCCGCGAGGATCTGCGGAAGCTGACGGAGGAAGAGGTCCGGCAGTTCTGCCAGTTGAAACAGGTCGATCCGGAGTGCTTCGGGCGGGTGACGCAGTGGCGACACAGGACCGAGCCGTGGGTGATGATCCCGGCTTTCTCACCGGACGATGAGCAGAGGGCGTGCGGATGGCTTCGCTGCCGGCTCGATGGGCAGTTGATCCGGCTGGCAAACGGCAGCGAGAAGAAATATCCCCTTGTCGCCGGCTCGCACCACGGACTGCTGGGGCTGCCCTGGCTGCTCAGGGAGAACCCGGATACGGTGGTCTTCTGTGAGGCGTGGCGGGATATGCTGGCGGCGATGGGCGTCGGCCTGCCTGCCGTCGCCTCCAGCGGAGGGGCCTCGACGTTCCAGGACGAATGGATACCCTTCTTCGAGGGCAGGCGGGTATTCATCTGCATGGACTGCGATACGCCCGGGCAGAGGGCGGCCGAAAGAGCGGCCGCAGCGCTTTTCGGAATCGCCAAAGAGGTCTGGACTATCAATTTGCCCTATGAAATAACGGAAGATCACGGCCGGGATGCCCACGACTTTATCGTCGGGGAGGGCAGGGGCAAGGAGTTCCTGCTGCTGATGAGCCGGGCGAGGCGGTATCTGCCGACCGGGGAGCAGGCGGGGCGGGTCCTGCTCCGGAACGGCAACCCGATGACGGTCGCCGAAAAGCTCTATGAAGAGATTGCCAGAGAGGGGTGCTGGCGGCACTACAACTATGAGGAAAAATGGGTCCGATATACGGGGGCGGTCTGGGTGATCGTCGACGGGACGGATATGAAAGGCCGGGTGTGGCGGTTCGCACGGGTCTGCGATGTGCCGGGCAAGGGGGAAGACGGCCCGCCCAAAGAGATGAACTGTACGGAGAACGCGGTCCGAAACGTCCTCAGCGCGATGGCGTCGTTCGAGGGGGTGGAGGTCAAGTCCTCGGTGATCGCTCCGGCGTGGATACACGGCGACGGGCCTGATCCAAAGTATGTGCTGGCGGTGCGGAACGGGCTGCTGGACGCCAGCGGCAAGCAGCCGGTGCTGATGGAACATACGGAGGAATTTCTGAATTTTAACCTGCTGCCGTATGCGTACGATCCGCAGGCGACGTGTCCCGAGTGGCTGGATTTTCTCGGCCAGGTGTTCCGGACGGAACAGCTCTCGGCGGAAAAGAGCCGGTGGAATCCGGAAAGCCAGGATTTCGAGGAGGTGATGGAAGAGGTAGCGGATGAGGAGAAGATCCAGTCGCTTCAGGAGTGGTTCGGGCTGCTGCTGACGGCGGAGATGAAGTATCAGAAGATCCTCGGTCTCATCGGGCCCAAACGCAGCGGCAAGGGGACGATAGGGCGCATCCTCACGGAACTGGTGGGCCGGGAGAATGTGGCGACGCCGACATTCGCCTCGCTGACCGAATCGTTCGGGATGCAGGGGCTGCTCAATGCCAAGGCGGCGATCTTCGGGGATGTGAGTATGGATAAGGACCCGGTCGTGGTGTCGCGGGCGGTGGAGAAGCTCAAGAGCATATCCGGGGAAGACGGCGTCGATGTGAACCGCAAGTTTGAAAAACTGCTGCCTGCCGTTCGGCTCAAGGTGCGGTTTGTCATGATTTCCAACAACCTCCAGCGGCTGACGGACCCGACGGGGACGATCTCGGACCGGTTCATCTTTCTTAAGACCACCCAGTCCTTCTACGGGCGCGAGGATCTCGGACTGGAGGGTCGGCTGATGGGGGAACTGCCGGGGATACTGAAATGGGCGCTGGAGGGACTGAGGCGGCTGACGGAGCGGGGATATCTGCTGGAACCGGCGGAAAGCGTGGAAATGCGGACGCAGTCCAGGGAGCTGGGGTCCAACGTGATCGCCTTCAAGGATAAGGGGTGCCGGGTGGGGGAAGGGCTGTATACACGGCCGGATGAGATGTATGAGGCATTCAAGCGATGGTGTGAGGAGGACGGCAGCCAGCCCATGAAGAAGCGGGCGTTCCGGCAGGAGTTCAATGATGCGTTCCCGGAACATGCGTGCCGGAAGCACCGGGTGCCGGGTGAGATCAGTCCGGTGTGGGTGTACTGGGAGATTCAGCCGATGGCAGCGCTGACCTACGGCGGGATTTAGAGACGCGAAATTGGAACAGGCGGCGTTGTCTACCGAATAGCTGTGAAATTCTCGGATGCAGACAGGCGCGCCGGGGCTGTGTGAAACTGGAACATGTTCCAATTTTGTTCCGGCAAGATCGGGCGAAACCGGAACGGAAAAGACACATTGACGGCAATAAAGGGGGATTGTTCCAATGTTCCAACTTTTACGGCATATCAACATATGGAAATTAAAAAGAGAAGCGGGAAGGGGGATTATGATGTATATATATGCAAATAGACAAAACTGGAAAATTGGAACACCCGACAAGATTTATCGGGTGGCAACTGCCAGGGAGGTGGGTGGGGGTGTCCAGCGGACACAATTATGACGCGAGAAGTCGAGCGGATTATGGCTGCAGGATGCAGCCGCATCAGGGTGGGTGATTTTGGGTGGGGATAAAAAAAGGGGGAAAACGATTCCAGCGTTTTCCCCGTACCTCGGTTATTCGGCTTCGAGTTCTTCGATCAGGTCTTCGACATCTTCCAGGCGGTAATAGTCGCCGCAGTACTCGAAGAGCTGGCCGTCCTCGGCGAGGGATTCGAGGTTTTCCTGGACGCCCATGTTGAAGCAGACGGGGTCCAGTTCCTTCAGGACCTGGGACGGGCTGAAGGTCGAGCAGCCGACTTTGATTTCCGGATAACATTCATCGAGTAATTCTTCGAACATCTCCTCCCCGTCCACGGGTTCCAGGCGGGTTTCCAACAGGTGCCGGATTACCCAGTCGGTGCCGTACTCGACGCCGACGGGCCTCACAGGCCCCGGGGTGCCGCGCGATGGGTCGAGTGTACACGCCACGCTACATAGCCGCGCAGGGACTTGGGGCAGCAGGTGTCATATTTCTATTAGTGCCGCATGAAGTCATCAGAAAAACAGGATGGGCAGCGGTCGCCCTCGACGACCTTGTAACAGGGATAACAGAAGTTGTCCGTGACTTTCAGGGGGGCCAGCGGCCCCTTTTGTGCCGCGCGGGAGGTCGAGCGTTCCCGTAGAGATACATAGCCGCGCATCCAGGTCCAGCAGAAGTTGGAGCAGACAGTCAGGAGCCAGCGGCCCCTTTTGCGCCGCGCGGGGGATCGACAGTTACAGCCAAGCTACATAGGCGCGCAGTGGCAATGGTATCGGCGCAGCCTTCTTTTTTGTGCAGACGGTTGCAGATTTCCTGTGCGAGTGTCATTTTTTCCTTCCTTTCTTGTAAAAGTCGTTTCGGTTTTTCCAAACCC
Source organism: Anaerohalosphaeraceae bacterium (assembly GCA_050309685.1). Classification (GTDB taxonomy): domain Bacteria; phylum Planctomycetota; class Phycisphaerae; order Sedimentisphaerales; family Anaerohalosphaeraceae; genus JBNRMP01. The sequence goes on along the minus strand of JBNRMP010000009.1, from coordinate 346 downwards.
GTTTGGTCCGGGTTTCGTTTTCCTGCCGCTGCCACTGTTCGAAGGCCTGACGGAGCAGGCGGGCGCGGCGTTTGCGGCGTTTCTCTTCATAGAAGGCCGCCAGTTCCGGGGGCGTGGGCCGGTAGTGCATGCCAAAGCGCTGGGGCAGGACAAACCAGACCCAGAGGACGGCCAGGATCATCCACCCCAGCGCCTTAAGCAGCAGAAAAAAGGCGCGTTTCACGCGGTCGCCTCCCGGAAATAGCGGCCGCTGAGACCCGACGCGGGTCGGGGGTGTCGCGGGGGTTGTCGAGCGTAGTCGCTGGACTACGTAGCCGCGCAGGATGTTTCTTATACATTGCATGGT
>JBNRMP010000008.1:0-2797 GCA_050309685.1 Anaerohalosphaeraceae bacterium | reverse complement strand
CGTCTGGGAAGATCTGACCGACCATCTCAAGACGTTGTCCAGTGGAACGCAAATTGTCAAAGAGCTCGGCCGGCTGCTCATCGCCGCATAAAAACTATGAAAAAAGTCAGTCAAGTTGAGTATATTGAAAATACGATTATTTTTCACATTAATACCTACCATGTTCCTGATCATTGCTCTATCATTAATAAGGATATACACAGTTAATGGAGATCATGTTAAAAACGCTGAACTTTTTGTTGAAAACAGGCATACCGATGATCTTGCAGAGCATGTCTGACATTAGGCAATCTATAAAGTTTAGATAGTAAGGGCGGGTTAATGAGAAAATTATCGAAAAACCTGATTTTATGAACGCCAGAGCAATCAGGGTCTGCAAAAAAGCGATGTCTGTAAGTGTTCGGATGCTTGAAAAGCCGTATATTTACGGAATTTTGAGGAATACTGGCCATGGAATCGATTTTTCTTGACAACCTTGCGGTAGCGTTTTTTGTAAAATTGTAGATGTCGTTAGGAGAATTTATGTTTTTTAACCGTCTAAATGGGAAATCTCAGTTAAAAAAGATAATAAACAGAACCAGTTATCATTGCGGAAAAAAGGAGTACATTGGAAACCCCGAAATCACTGTGTTTGCAATGTATCGAAAAGTTCTAAAAGGTTCTGCCAAGAAACTATCAAGAGTCAGTTAAGAAAGATATTTTCAGTTTTGAAATAGTTTCTAATGGATGAGGTAAAAATGACAAAGATAACTTTGCTTGGGGCCGGCAGCACCATATTCGCTAAAAATATCATGGGGGATGTCATGATGACCCCTTCATTGCGGGATGCACACATCGCGTTATATGATATCGACAAGTCCCGTCTGAAAGATTCTTTTAATATGGCCCACAATCTCAATGAGAACATCAATCAAGGCAAAGCTCAAATTACAGCCCATTATGGTGAGGAGGAGCGGAAGGCGGCTTTTGAAAACTCGGATTTTGTCGTGAATATGATTCAGGTGGGGGGGTATGAGCCTTCAACCGTGATTGATTTTGAGATTCCGAAGAAGTATGGTTTGCAGCAAACCATCGGCGATACACTCGGCATCGGCGGCATTTTCAGGGCGCTTCGGACCATTCCCGTCGTACTCGATTATGCGCATTTAATGGAAGACGTTTGTCCGAAGGGTGTGTTCCTGAATTATGTCAATCCCATGGCGATGGTGACTGGTGCGCTGTTGAAAGGCTCGAAGATACAGACGGTGGGGTTGTGCCATTCAGTTCAGATATGTGTTAAGTCGTTGATGGAGACATTGGGGCTTCCTTTTGAGGGCCGTGATATTCAGTCGAAAATCGCGGGCATCAATCACATGGCGTGGCTGCTGGAGATAACGGAAAACGGCAGGGATCTTTATCCGGAATTGAAGGCGATTGCCCGTGAAATCAATGCAAAGGCTCGACAGAAAGGCGCAGAAAAACACAACAATATGTTGCGATTGGAATTGATGCTGAATTTCGGCTATTACATCACGGAATCGAGCGAGCATCTGGCGGAATATGTACCGTACTGGATTAAATCACGATACCCTGTGATGATTGAGGAGTTTAATATTCCTCTCGATGAGTATCCCCGGCGGTGCATCGAGCAGATTGAAAAATGGCAGCAGATACGCGATGATCTGATGCATAAGAATATTGAGCATAAAAAATCGCATGAATACGGCTCCGCTATTATGAATGCCATCGTGACGGACACGCCGTATAAGTTTGGCGGCAATGTACTCAACGACGGTTTTATTGATAATCTGCCGGAAATGGCGGTCGTTGAAGTGCCGTGTATTGCGGACGGCGACGGGATTCGCGGCCAAAAAGTCGGCCGCTTGCCGGAGCAATGTGCCGCCTTGAACCGCACCAATATCAATGTGCAGCTTCTTACACTGGAGGCGTATTTCAGTCAGAACATCGAGCACATTTATCACGCGGCTATGCTCGACCCGCATACTTCATCGGAACTGAGCATGCCTGAAATAAAGCAAATGTGCGACGATCTTATCGAAGCGCACGGAGACTATATGCCATCTTTTCTGCGGCCGAATTGAAGAGAGAGAGGTATAAATTTTTCATAAGATCGGTGAAAACCGTCAAAGATAATCCCCGCAAGTGATGAGCAGCGGCACAGAAAATGGTTGTGGCTGCCTGTCGTTGGTGGACTGTGCCTATGCCTGCCTGACCCATGTTGGTCTGCAAGATCAACGTGCACAAGGCGACAAAAACAAGGTAACGTTCCCAATGGCAGAGGTGCTGGTATCAAGATCGCTGTTCTATGAAATCCTTGAAAAAATCAAACGCTTGAAGCCAATACCGATTGGATGTGGTTAATGAGAAAAATTACCGAAAAACCTGATTTTATGAACGCCAGAGTAGTCAGGGTCTGCAAAAAAGCGATGTCTGTAAGTGTTCGGATGCTTGAAAAGCCGTATATTTACGGAATTTTGAGGAATACTGGTCATGGAATCGATTTTTTTTGACCTTGCGGTAGCGTTTTTTGTAAAATTGTAGATGTCGTTAGGAGAAATTATGTTTTTTAACCGTCTAAATGGGAAATCTCAGATTTAACTGTTATTTCAACCGTTTTATGGAATCACAGGAGTTTGAATATGGCAGCAGAAATTATTGACGGCAAGGCGATCGCCGCCGAGATGCGAGAGGAACTGAAACAGGAGGTCAGCGAACTGAAACACCAGGGCATCACGCCCGGCCTGGCGGTCATCCTCGTCGGCGACGATCCCGCCTCCAAATCCTATGTCACCGCCAA
>JBNRMP010000007.1:0-14426 GCA_050309685.1 Anaerohalosphaeraceae bacterium | reverse complement strand
GGGGCGTTTGGCGGGGGGGTGCGGATTTTGGGCCTGGATCGCCAGCGAGCGGAGGCGGCCGAGGCAGTGGTCGAGGAACATGCGGTAGGCCTCGCAGAACCAGTTTGGGTTTCGGGGGCTGCCGGCGAGCACCCTGCGGTCCTTGGGGCAGCCGCCGCGACAGAACGGCAGGTAACGGCAGATGAGGCACGGATCGGCGATTTCGGATTTGCTCCAGGCGAAACGGCGCATCGTTTCGCTGTTCATCAGCCCGGGCATGGGGGTCTCCATGATATTGCCGAGACGGGTGCGGTCCTCCACGTGAAAGTCGCAGCAGAAGGCGTCGCCGTTGTGCTCCACGACCATGTAGTCGCCGCAGCGGGTGTTGAAGGTGCATTCGGTGTAGGGGCGGCCGAGCAGGTGCGAGAGCATGCTGTCGAAGGTGCGGACGCTGAGTTTGCGGGTCCAGCCGTTGTACCAGCGGTCGAAGAAGCGGCACAGGAAGCGGCCGTACTGCTCGGCGGTGATGCTGAAGGGGGCCGGGCGCGCGGGATCCCGCGGGTCCGGTTCGACGCAGGGGATGAACTGGAGCCAGCAGAAGCCGCTTGTCGTGAAGAAGTCGAAGAGCTCATCGGGGTGGTCCACGTTGCGGCTGCTGAGGAGCGTGAGGATGTTGTATTCCGTTTTGTGCTCCCTGCAGCGGTCGATGGCGGCCATGACGCGGTCGAACGTGCCTTTGCCGGCGCGGTCGCAGCGGAAGGCGTCGTGCATTTCGCGGGGACCGTCCAGACTGATGCCGACGAGGAATTTGTAATCGGCGAGAAAGCGGCACCAGTCGTCGTCGAGGAGGATGGCGTTGGTCTGGAGGGTGTTGCTGACGGCCTGGCCGGGTTGGCCGTATTGCCGCTGCAGCTCGACGGCGCGTTTGTAGAAATCCAGGCCCATCAGGGTCGGCTCGCCGCCCTGCCAGGCGAAACTGCTTTGGGGCAGGCCGACAGCGAGATAGCTTTTGATGAGCCGGTCGAGGATCTCGGGGCTCATGCGGTGGGCACCGGGGCCGAAATACTCACTCTTGCAGGTGTAGAAACAGTAGCGGCAGGCGATGTTGCAGTCCGGCCCGGCGGGTTTGATCAGCAGTGAAAAGGGTCTGGTCATCGGTTCTCGAATAAGATCATCTCTATCCGTATGGTTACTCTCGAAATCTCCATTTTACCGGAAAAGGGCGGCGAAGTAAAACCCGGGGTCAGGACTCGGCGTGATTTTGTTTGCGGGCCCGGGCTCGCTGCATGGCGCTGTCGTAGCGCTGTTTTTCTTCGGGGGTTTCGGGGCGGATGGCGGGGATGGGGACAGGGCGAAGGGTGTTTGCATCGACGGCGACGAAGGTGAGGTGGGCGGTGGTGGCGAGGCGGCAGATGCCGGCGGCGGGATTTTCGCGGATGACGCGGACGCCGATCTCCATGGAGGTGCGGCCGGCGTAGTTGACGGCGGCCTGGACGAGGACCTGGTCGCCGACGCGGATGGGCTCGCGGAAATTGATGGTGTCGATGCGGGCGGTGACGACCAGGCCGCCGCAGTGGCGCTGGGCGGCCAGGGAGGCGGTCATGTCGATGGCGGCGAGGATGGCCCCGCCGAAGGCCGTGCCGTGGGGGTTGGCCTGGCTGGGCATGAGCAGGAAACGCGACTCGACGGCGCTTTCGGAGGGGGTTTTAAAGGTCCGCTCGGCGGCAGATTCGGTCATACGAAACCCTTTCGTTTCAATACTCTTACCCCGCGAAAACGGGGGCGGGAACGGCAACAGGAAACACCGGTTTCTTTATTTATTCAATATTCCCATAGTATAGGACCGGACCGGCCGATGTAAAGGGGATTTGGTGGGCGGCCTTTCAGGCGGTCTTGTCGGTGAGGACCAGCCAGAGGGCGTGGATGATGCCGGGGATGTCAAACATCAGGGTCAGGAGAATGTTGAGCCAGAAATGCAGACTGAGCCCGACCTGAAGAAACGCCGCTACGGGAGGAAGCAGGATGGCCAGGATAATCTTGAGAATCTTCATGTTAGTGCCCCCTTTTTGTTCAAAAGACGTTTTTTTAAACTGAATCTCTATATTCTATCGGCAAAAGTGAATAAATTCTACGCTAAACCGGGAAAAAGTGTTCGGCCGAAATTTTTTGTGTAAATCAGGGGAAAAATGAGGTAGAGTGAAGAGATTCTGTTGAAGTTATTGAGGAATGAATCGATAGAGAATTCTCCGGTATTGTCCTCCCCCTCACGAAGGCGGGGGGCGGGAATGACCCCAAGAGGCGATTTTGTGGAAAAGAATATAAAACGTATCCTGATTATCAAGCCGTCTTCGCTGGGGGATGTGGTGCATGCGCTGCCGGTGCTCAAGCCGCTCAAGGCGGCGTTTGGGGAGGCGCGGATAAGCTGGCTGATCCGGCCGGAGTTTGTGGGGCTGCTGGAGTGCGTTGCGGGGGTGGATGAGATCGTGCTGTTTGACCGCCGGCGGCTGGGGGCATGGTGGCGCAGCCCGGCGAGTTTCAGGGAGCTGAGGCGGTTCATCGGGGAATTGAGAGCGGGGCAATACGACCTGGTGCTGGACTTGCAGGGGCTGTTTCGCAGCGGGTTCTTTGCCCGGCTGACGGGCTGTGGGCGGCGGCTGGGGGTGTCCGACGCCCGCGAGGGCGCGCGTTACTTTTATACCGAGCGACTGGCGCCGCTGGACCCGAAGTCCAATATCTTCGAATACTACCGGCAGCTTTTGGCGGCGGCGGGGGCGGCGATAGAACGGCCGGAGGTCGAGCTGAAGATCGGACCGGAGGCCCGGGCGCGGGCGGAGTCGCTGCTGGCGGAACACGGGCCGGCGGGGCGGTCCTTCGCGGTTCTTGTGCCGGGGTCGGCGCATGCGGCCAAGTGCTGGCCGGCGGAGCGGTTTGCGCGAGTCGCGGAGTACCTCGTGCGTCAGAAGGGGCTGTCGGTCGCGGTGGTGGGGACGCAGAAGGAGGCGGCGACGGTTGAGACCATTCAGAAAGAGTGCGGGGAACGGATTGTGAATCTGGCCGGGCAAACGGATGTGGCGGCACTGCTGGAGGTGTTTCGGCGGGCCGAGTTGACGGTGGGGAATGATACGGGGCCGACGCACATGGCGGCGATGCTCGGTAAGCCGGCGGTGATCGTGTTCGGGCCGTCGAACCCGGCGCGGGTGAGTCCCTGGGGCCGGCCGGAGACGGTCGCGGCGGTGGAGCCCTGGGGACGCGGACCGGCCATCAAGGATGACGATCCGAAGTACGGCATCGAGAACGTCGGCGTGGAGACGGTGATCGAGCGGATCGAGGCGCAGCTTTGCAGGCAATTCGATTGATAAATCACCGATGAAAGGTGATTTGCATACCGCAGGGGCCGCACTGGAAGTGAATGAGAAATTCGCGGCCTTCTTCATCGATCAGGAGGAGCGGTCCGGCGGGCCGGTTGTCGGATTTTCGAGTGCAGAGCCCCAATTCCTCCCGCAGGCAGTATTTAGTGGTCATTACCTGTTTGCCTTGCATTTCCAGACCCGCCTCGGCGGCGGGCTCGATGGTCTCAACGCCGTGGCGGCGGTAGAAACTGCGGGCCTTCTCGTTGAGGACATTTTCGCGCCATGTGAGGTGTTTTTCGGGGTAGGGGAACGAATTTTTCCGCACGCCGCCGATCGGGCGGGGCCGATGCCGCTCGCGCTGTCGGATCAGGGCCTCGATGAGGCCGCGTTTGAGTTGATTGAGGACGGCATGGGGGAAGAAACAGAGCTCGTTTGTTTCGATTCGGATGTCCGTGCATTCGAACCCGGTGTCGCCGAGTTTGGAGAGCTGCGTGCGGATGGTTTGACGGGCCATGTCGGGCTTTTCGGCGGGCTGCTTTTCGACGGTTAATTCGAAAGCGGCCTCGACGCCGTCTTCGTCTTTGGCGTGGAGGGAGACGCCGCCGGGCGTGTCGCGGAGCGTGAGGGCGATTTGAATCCTGCGTTGCGCGGGGCACCGGAGGCGGCGGCGGATGAACTCGTGGTCGTAGTTGCGATAGATCGTCATGCCGGGCCGGATGCGATCCATCTTCTGCGGGATGATGTTGGGTCCTTCGATGCGATTGACAACCGTGCCGGTAAGATCGCCTTGCGGATCGAAGAAACAGAGGCCGTCGCCGTTGTGGAGCTCGACGGCGGTGTCGAGCGTGAAGGAGGATCGGCCGCAGGCGCGGACCGTGCCGATGTATTCGCCCCTTGACTTGGGCGTGTCGATGGAGCCGGCCTGTTCGCATCGGCCGTCGATGTTGAACTCGGTGAAGCCGCGGGTGAAGGTCTTGTTGGGGTCGGGCACGAAGTCGAAGCGGACAGAGCCGGAGGAAGACTTTTGCAGGCCCCGTGTTTGCAGAACGGCGTCGAGTTGTCGGCGGTAGAAGGCCACGGTGTTGACGACGTAGGGCAGGTCTTTGAGGCGCCCCTCGATCTTGAAGGAGGTGACGCCCGCGTCGATGAGGTCTCCGAGGCGGGCGGAGAGGTTGAGGTCCTTCAGCGACAGGAGGCAGCGGTTGTGGGCGGGGATTTTGCCGGAGGGATCTTTGAGGGTGTAGGGCCGGCGGCAGGGCTGGGCGCATCGGCCGCGGTTGCCGCTGCGGCGGCCCAGGGCCCAGCTCATCCAGCACCGGCCGCTGGCGCTGACGCACAGGGCGCCGTGGACGAAGGCCTCCAGCTCGATGGAGGTCTGTTCGCGAATGCGGCGAATCTGCTCCAGCGAGAGCTCGCGGGCGAGGATCGCGCGGGAGAAGCCGACGGCTTCGAGCAACTTGATCTTCGCGGGCGAGGCGTTGTCCATCTGGGTGCTGGCGATGAGCGGCAGGGGGGGCAGGTCCAGTTCGAGGAGGCCGGGGTCCTGGATGATGAGGGCGTCGATGCCGATAGCGTCAAGTTCATGGATCAGCTTTTCGGCGGCGGGCAGTTCGTCGTCGTAGAGCAGGGTGTTGAGGGCGATATAGACTTTTGCGTAGTATTGATGGGCGAATTCGACGACGCGGCGGATATCGTCGAGGGAGTTGCCCGCCGCCTGCCGGGCACTGAAGCGGGCGGCGCCCATATAGACCGCGTCGGCCCCGCAGCGAATGGCGGCAATGGCGATGTCGGCGTCTTTGGCGGGGGCGAGGAGCTCGTAAGCGGGATGCGTCTTTTCCGGCACGTTGTTTATTCCCATGGTTCAATTGCCCACGGCCGGGCGGAGCGTGACCGCGCCGTCCGAAAACAGGCGGCTGTCCCTGGTTTTTGTTTTGCTTTTATGGAAAACAGGCGGCTGTCCCTATTTTTGGTTTTTGACGACGTCGATGCAGCGGGCGCAGAGGTCGGGGTGGTCGGCGTTTTGGCCGACGCTCGGCCAGTAGTTCCAGCATCGCTGACACTTGGGGTGAGGGCTCTTTTGGGCGGTGACGCTGAAGCTCTCGCCCTTCTCGACGGTCATCTCGCTGACGATGCACAGGGAGGCGAAGGTCTCGACGCCCAGCTCGCGGATGAGGTTGTAGATGTTTTCGTCGGCGAGGACGACCCACACGCCGGCCTCCTGGTTGGAGCCGATGACCTGGCTCTTGCGGAGGGGTTCGAGCACCCTGAGCACCTCGTCGCGCAGGCCCATGATCGCATCCCATCGGGCCTCGCCGGCGGCCCAGTCGATGGACGGGTCGGGCCGGGGCATGGTCGCCATGTGGACCGACTCGACGTCCTGGGATTTGTGCTTCATCGCCGCCCACGCCTCCTCGGCCGTGTGGGCCAGGACGGGGGCCAGCAGGCGCACAAGGGCGTCGAGGATGCGGGCCATGGCGCTTTGGCCGCTGCGGCGGGCGAGCGAATCCTTCGCGTCGCAGTACATGCGGTCCTTGAGGACATCCATATAGATGCTGCTCATCTCGACGGAGCAGAAGTTGTAGATCAGCGAATAGACCCGGTGGAAGGTGAAATTGTCATAGGCCTCGAGCACGCGGGCGATGAGCTGCTGGAGTTTTTCCATCGCCCACTGATCGATGGTCAGCATGTCCCTGTAGTCCACGCCTGCGGCGGGGTCGAAGTCGTCGAGGTTGCTCATCAGGTAGCGGAGCGTGTTGCGAATCTTGCGGTAGGCGTCCTGCAGGCGGCCGATGAGATCGTCGGAGCATCGCATGTCCTCCTGGTAGTTGACGCTGGAGACCCAGAGCCGCAGGATGTCGGCGCCGTACTTTTCGATCTCCTCGATGGCGCTGACGTAGTTGCCGGCGGACTTGGACTGCTTCATGCCCTTTTCATCGACGGTGAAGCCGTGGGTGAGGACGGCCTTGAAGGGGGCGCGGCCGACGGCGCCGAGGGCGGGCAGCAGCGAGAGCTGGAACCAGCCGCGGTGCTGGTCGGAACCTTCGAGGTAGAGATCGACGGGGATGGGCCAGCCGGCGGCCGCGGCGACGGCGTGCCAACTGCAGCCGGACTCGAACCAGACGTCGAAGATGTTTTCCTCTTTTTTCAAATCGTCCCATGAGAAGCCCTCGGGCAGGGGGAAGTCTTCGCCGAGGATTTCCTTCGGCGTGTCGGTAAACCAGCTATTGGAGCCCTTTTGGCCGATGTGCCTGGCGACGGCCAGGACGGATTCTTTGGTTAAGAGGACCCGGCCGGAGGAGGTGACAAACGCCGGAATGGGCAGGCCCCACGACCGCTGGCGGCTGATGCACCAGTCGGGCCGCGATTCGAGCATGCCCTGGATGCGTTTTTCGCCCCATGCGGGAATCCAGCGGACGGAGCGGACCTGCTCCATCGCCATCTCGCGCAGCGATTTGCCGAAGGCGGCGGCGGGCTTATCGACGCTGATGAACCACTGCTCGGTGGCGCGGAAGATGACGGGCAGCTTGCTTCGCCAGCAGTGGGGATAGCTGTGGAGGATGCGTTCTTCATGGACGAGCAGGCCGATTTTGGCGAGCTGCTCGTTGACCTCGCGATCGACCTTGAGGACGTTCTTGCCGCGCAGCCAGGCGGGGACGGTGTCGTCGTAGGCGCCGTTGTCTTTGACGGGCGAATAGACGGCCAGGCCGTTGGCCATGCCCGCCATGTAGTCTTCGGCCCCGTGGCCGGGGGCGATGTGGACGATGCCGGTGCCGTCCTCGGTAGTGACGAACTCGGCGGTAATGGCAAACCAGCAGTCCTTGTCGGTCGGGTTTGTCTCGATGAAGGGGTGAACGTAGCGCAGGCCCGCCAGCTCGGAGCCGAGGACGGGTTTGCTGACGGTGTATCGGCCCTCTTCGAGCCCCGCTGCCCTGACGACCGCCTCCAGGCGCGTCGTCGTGACGATGGAGGCGAATTTGCGGCCGTTCTTTTCGTAGCTCAGGCCGACGTAACTGAGGCGCGGGTGCAGGGTGACGGCGAGGTTGGCCGCCAGCGTCCAGGGCGTGGTCGTCCAGATCATGAAGCACGCCCGGTGGTCGGCGTCGGCCAGGCCCATGTCGCGGACTTTGGCGGCAGAGGCCTCGTCCAGCGGGAAGTTGACGTAGATGCTCGGCGAGGTGATGTCGCGGTATTCGAGCTCGGCGTCGGCCAGGGCGGTTTCGCAGCCGACCGACCAGTGGATGGGCTTGAGCTGCTTATAGACCAGGCCGTTGCCGACGAGCTCGGCGAAGATGTCGAGGATGCCCTGTTCGTACCGGGGCTTCATGGTCAGGTACGGGTTTTCGAAGTCGCCGAAGATGCCGAGCGACTGGAACTGCTTCGTCTGGAGCTTGACGTATTTGCTCGCGTATTTCTGGCACTCCCTGCGGATTTCGGGCTTGCTCATCGTGCGAATCTTTTCGCCGAGCTCGGCCATGACCTTGGCCTCGATGGGCAGGCCGTGGCAGTCCCAGCCGGGGATATAGGGGGCCTTAAAGCCCGTCATCGTCTTGTACTTGATGACAAAGTCCTTGAGGACCTTGTTGATGACGTGGCCCATGTGGATGTCGCCGTTGGCGTAGGGCGGGCCGTCGTGGAGGACGTAGAGGGGCGCATCGGCCCGGGCGGCGAGGATCTTGTTGTAGATGTCCTGCTTTTCCCATGTCTTGCGCTGCTGGGGCTCGCGCTGGACGAGGTTGGCCTTCATCGCAAATGAGGTCTGCGGCAGATTGAGCGTATCGCGATAACTCTTTTCGTTTTTAGTGTCTGACATCGTTAGTCCTTTTCCTTATTTAACAAAGGAAGCGATCTTATTATTTTCGGTTGCATTTGTCAAGACTGGTTATTGCGGGTCTATATCCACCTCATTGTCCGGCTTTTGGCATAGAAATACCTGGATGAAGTGGTCCCGCTGTTCGGCTTTCAGGATCGTAAAGCCGGCGCGTTGGAGGAGGCCTTGCAGTATCCAGTCCATGGTGCTGTATTCCCGCTTGATGTGGGTAAGGGCCTCCGGTCCGGCGTTTTGCATCTGGACCTTGAGCCAGTTGTCGATCTGTCGGCGGTAATCGCGGATGTCGAAGGAGAAGACGACGTCTGCGAGCAGGAATTTGCCGCCGGGCCGAAGGAGGTTGAAGATATTCAGCAGCGCCACCTGCTTCCACATGTCGGGCAGGTGGTGGAGGGCGATCTGGCAGACGACGGCATCGACGGGGGGGCCGTTGTGCCGGTACGTCAGGAAGCCGCCTCGGTGAAACTCCACGTTGTCGATCCCCGCGGCTCGGCATTTCCCGCGGCAGACGTCCAGCATCGGTTCGGAGATATCGACGGCGCAGATTCGGCGGACATACGGGGCGGCGTGCACGGTGAATCCGCCGGTGCCCGCGGCGAAGTCCAGGACGGTATCGGTCGGCCGCAGATCCATGAGCCGGATGATGTGCCGGGCCTCCTGGGCATAGTCGCGAAAACGCTGATGGCGGGCATCGTACTTTGCCGCCGTGGCGGCGTCGGAGAAATTAACCCCGCAGTAAGCCGCCTCATCATAGAACCATTCAGGAAATTGCTCTGCCATGTGAATTCACCTTCCATCTCTGAATTTCCGTTTCACAAACCGCCATGATTACCCCGTTTGCCGTGCGGGCCGCAGGATGAATTGACGGATGAAGGAGTCGATGCTCTCTTCGGCGAGGTCGTAGGCCCAGGTCGGACAGGTTACGCGGTACTTGTAGAACCAGCCGTCATCATAAAAAAGATACAGGAGCGAGGTGCAGTCTACCTCCCGGCCGGCCAGAGGTTCATGGAACCGGACCGCCGCCCGTTTGCCGGTGAGGTCGCCGCCGGGCTGCTTTAACAGGAAAGAATCCTCTTCGATCAGCCGGGATTGTTTATGAGAAGCAAGAATGGCCAGCAGGGTTTGAGTGAAATGATTGCTGCATGTTGTATCGAACGTAAAGAATTTTTTTTCCGCCTCGGTTTGCTGCGGACCGGGATAGACGTAAAGGGTCAGGATGATCGGTTCGCGGAACGAGTTCAGGTTGTACCCGGCGCTGATGTTTTCTTCGTCGGCATCATAGCGGATGAGCCGGACCCGGGTGAAACCGCCGAACTGCTCGGGGAAGACGGTTCCGGGGCCTTTGTGGGTATAGGGGCCGGCGACGGAAAGCTCCCGCTCCTCAAACTCGGGCGTGTAATCGGGAACCGGGTCTCCCGGACAGCCGTTAAGGAGCAACAGTCCTCCGAGAGCGGCGATGCACAGAGCGGTTTTCAACATCATGTCTCCTTGTTCAAAAGGAATTTTCGGGTTTATTTCAGTTCGATCCAGTATCGTCGGGTCAGGGTCGGGCGGCCTTCATTTTGAATCTTGTCGCGGAGGATGCCGCCGTTTTTTTCGATGATGCGGGCGGAGGCGGCGTTATCGTCGTCGCAGGTGATCAGCACCCGTTTGAATTTCCGCCGTCGGGCCTTTTCCAGCGTCAGCTGCAGAATCTCCGTGCCGTATCCCTTAAAATCCTCAAGGGCGCAATCAACCATCTCCTGCCGGTCTTTGTCATCCCGTCGGACCTCCCGCGCAAAATCAAGAAACTGCGCCTCGCCGCTCAGATCGGGCTGCATCAAAGTCAGTTTTTCCTTTTTCATGGCTTTTTTCCCGTTTAATTCCGGTCGCCAACAAAAAAGGCCTTTTCAGACGCCGCGTCCTGAAAAGGCCTTTTGGATTATTTATATCCGATTTTCAGGGCCGCCGCGGTCTCCCGTTAATAATTGCTATGATCCCGTTGCCCAAGCGCAGGTCGATTATGAGGGCGGCGGCGATGAACGAATTGACTTTCATCTGTACCATGAACCTTTTTTCGGTTATTTTGAGGAGGTTGTCAAGAGGAAATCTTCGGTTGAAATCGATTAATTTTGAGAGGCGGCTGTGGAGAAAGCGGTAAAGCGGATTGATTTGGTTGAGAAACTATGGTCGGATGAGCGGGGCTGGTCGGTCTCGTTTGTCAGGGCGGCGGGGGTCGATTCGAGCGAGGTCGGGAATTTTCATATCGCCACGATCCGGCCGGGATGCGTGCGGGGCAACCACCGGCATCCGAACTCGAGGGAGTGGCTTGTCATCATCGGGGGAGAGTCGCTTGCGGCGTGGCGAGCCGGGGCAAACGACGAGGACGGGGCCGAGCCGATTTCGTCCGAAGTGCCTGTGATGTATGAGTTTAGCGCCGGGACGGCCCACGCGATTCAAAATACGGGACAAAGCGACCTTCTGATCGTGGCGTTTAACGATTGCAGCCAGCCGATTACAGAGGCGTGCAAGATTATCTGAACAAGGCGTTCGCGGTTTTGGGGCGGTTGACGGCGAAGATTGAGCAGCAGCGCGGACTGGGTTCAATTTTCGGAATATTTGATTTTTAAATTGATTCTCCAAGAGATGCTTATATAAAGATAGGGAAAACAGGAATATCATTCTTTCCGTTTCGATGGCTAAAATATTGATCTTTCAAAAGATAAAGAACTATTTTCCGTTTTGTCACCCCCGCGGAGGCGGGGGTCCGGACGGTATGAAACGCCTGGATTTGCGCCTTCGCGGGAATGACAAAAAGAAGGAATTTGTTTTTATCTATTCAGTTTTCAATAAAATCTTCGGTTGTCGGCTTTTTAAGGAGCGGCATTATCATTAAACTTAAGAGAACAGTCTTTTACCTGAACCATGTATCCGCCGGCGCCCGTATGGTGGATTTTGCCGGTTGGGAGATGCCGATCCAGTATCCCGAGGGAATTATCCGGGAGCACCTGATGACCCGGAAGGCGGCCGGGCTGTTCGACGTCTCGCATATGGGCCGGTTCGAGATTGCGGGTTCCGGGGCGCGCGAATTTCTTCGGTACGTGCTTACGAACGATGCGGACCTGCTGCCGGTGGGGATGGCCCATTATACGCTGCTGGCCAATGAGCGGGGCGGGGCGATTGACGATGCCTTTTTGTACCGGTTTTATGAAGATCGCTGGCTGCTGGTGGTCAACGCCTCGAACAAGGAAAAGGACTGGGCGCATCTGGAAAATGCAAGGCAGGCGTTTTCGGGCGTTTCCATGAAGGATATCAGCGATTCGCTGGTGATGATCGCCCTCCAGGGGCCGAGATCGGAGGAAATACTGAGACCGCTGGTTGAAATCGGTAATCTTCCGGATGTAAAAAGAAACGCCCTCGGGATGTTTAAGATGGAGGGGGTTGAGGTGCTGGCCGGGCGGACGGGATATACGGGCGAGCCGGTTTGTTTTGAGCTGCTTCTTCCCGTCGATGCGGGGCCGCGGGTTTGGGAGCGTTTGACAGAGGCGGGGGCGCAGCCGGTCGGGCTGGGGGCGCGGGATACCCTGCGGCTGGAGGCGTCGCTGCCGCTGTACGGCCACGAGTACGGACTGGACCCGGCCGGAAATGAGATTCAGATTGCTTCCTGTCCAACGGCTAAATATGGAGTCAGTTTTGAAGATGGCGGCCGGGAGTTCATCGGGAAAAAGGTCCTGATTGCCCAGTATGAATCGTTAAAAAAACCGGCCGAAAGCGCTGTCGGGCCGGATTCGGTCAGCCGCCTCATCCGTCCCGTGCGTATGGTCGATAAAGGCGTGGGGCGGCCGGGGTCCCGCATCCTGTGGCAGGGGCGCGAGGCGGGCCTGCTGACGAGCGGCACCGTGGCGCCTTACTGGAAGGTGGGGGAACAAAACGGCCGTCGCGTATTGACGGACGAGAAGGATCAGCGATCCGTCGGTCTGGCGCTGATCGATCGTCGAATCGGCATCGGCGATTCGATCCGGATCGAGGTCCGAGAGCGGCAGCCGGAGGCCCGGGTGGTTAAGCGCAACCTGGACAGCCGCAGCGGGCCGCTTGCATTGGCAGTATTCGAATAGGTCGGAAGTGTGTTACAGAATGACAGGAGAGACAAATGATTGATGAAGAAGCCCGCTATTTGAAATCGCATGAATGGGCTCGACAGGAGGAGGACGATGTGTTTGTCGTCGGTTTGAGCAGCTACGCGGTCGAGCAGCTCGGGGACATCGTCTATATGGAACTGCCCAAGACGGGCGATGTCTTCGAGAAGGGCGCCGTGTTCGGCGTGGTGGAGTCGGTCAAGGCCGCCTCGGATATGTATATGCCGGTCGGGGGGGAGATCGTCGATGTCAATGAGTCGATCCCCGACAACCCGGATCTGCTCAAGGAGGACGCCTACGAGGAGGGCTGGCTGATTAAGGTCCGCGCTGACAATCCGACGGATTTCGATGACCTGCTCAGCGCCGAGGCGTACCGCAAGTATCTGGAAACGGAAGCGGAATAACCAGGCGGGTCGCCAACAAGTATCAAAGAGCAACGATGCGGAATCCGCCCCAGGGCGGACGAACATTTTTCACGGGGTAACGGAATGCCGTACATTTCCAATACGGATGAACAGCGGGCGGCGATGCTGGCCGAGATCGGGCTCAAGCCCGAGGACTTGTTTGCCGATGTGCCGCGGGAGCTTCGATGCCGGGGGCTTGCCCTGCCGGAGGGATTGAGCGAGCAGGAGGTGCGAAGCCGCCTGGCCCAAATCGCGGGCAAGAACCGCATCCACCTGACCCATTTCATCGGCGGGGGCATTTACGATCACTTCATCCCTTCGGCGGTGTACGCCCTGACGGGGCGCAGCGAATTCTATACGGCCTATACGCCGTACCAGCCGGAGATTTCGCAGGGGACGCTCCAGGCGATTTACGAGTTCCAGTCGGCGATCTGCCGGCTGACGGAGATGGAGGTCTCCAACGCCTCGATGTACGACGGCGGCACGGCCCTGTACGAGGGGATGATGATGGCCCTGCGGCTCACGCGGCGCAGCAAGATCATCATCGACGACTCGGTCAACCCGATCTACCGGGTGATGATCCGATCCTATACGCGCAACCTGAAGATCGAGTTGGCGGAGACGGCAAGCCGCGAGGGGCTGGCGAGCCGCGAGGCGATTTTGGGGGCGCTGGATGACAAGACGGCGGCGATCCTGGTGCAGAACCCGAACTTCTTCGGCTGCATCGACGACTTTACGGACCTGGCGAAGGCGGCCCATGAGAAGGGGGCGCTGCTGATCGTCTCGTGCTATCCCATCTCGCTGGGCATCCTCAAGACGCCGGGGGCGATGGGGGCGGATATCGTGACCGGCGAGGGGCAGAGCCTGGGGCTGCCGATGTCGTTCGGCGGGCCGTACCTGGGCTTCATGGCGACGCGCAAGCCGTTTGTGCGGCAGTTGCCGGGGCGGATCGTCGGCGAGACGACGGACGGGCAGGGGCGGCGGGGCTTTGTGCTGACGCTTCAGGCCCGCGAGCAGCACATCCGGCGCGACAAGGCGACGTCGAACATCTGCTCGAACGAGGCGCTGTGCGCGCTGACGGCGCTGGTGTATCTGTCGCTGCTGGGCAAGGAGGGCCTGCGCGAGACCGCTCAGCTCTGTGCGGACAAGGCGGGCTATGCCTACGAGCGGTTGACGGCGATTCCCGGCGTGCGGCCGCGGTACGGCGGCAGGGCGATCTTCAACGAGATGGTGCTCGACCTGCCCTGCGAGGCGGCGGGCGTCGCGGCGAAACTCATCGAGCGGGGCTGCGCGGCGGGCTTTCCGCTGAGCCGGTACTACAAGGGCATGGAGAACTCGCTGCTGGTGGCCGTGACGGAGAAGCGAACCAAGCAGGAGATCGGGATGTTAGCCGAGGAACTCGAGGCGATACTTTAGCCACGAATTAACACGAATGGGCACGAATTTGTTAAAGACAGAATTCACAAAAAATTTTAATTATCGAGAATATGGAGTGATAAAAAAAACAATTTGAAAATAATTTGTCATCTTTGTGGAAAAGAAATTGAAGAAAATGATTTTTCATACGAACATATTCCTGCGAAACAATTCTTTCCAAAAGAAATACGTAAACAAGAAAATCCGAATCTATTAACTCAACTTGACTGACTTTTTTCATAGTTTTTATGCGGCGATGAGCAGCCGGCCGAGCTCTTTGACAATTTGCGTTCCACTGGACAACGTCTTGAGATGGTCGGTCAGATCTTCCCAGACG
>JBNRMP010000006.1:0-69597 GCA_050309685.1 Anaerohalosphaeraceae bacterium | reverse complement strand
ACGGCAGTCTCCTGTGTAAAAGAGCATGTTCCAACCCTTTTATCGAAGAGAGTGCCGTTTTTTATTGAAAAAATCACCATCATCGTCCAAAATCCCACGCTAAAAAGTCAGTCAACTTGAGTATATTTATATTTGCTGGGAGAACGATCACTTTTGAAGAACGCGATTCACAGAGCTCTGAAAAAACTGGAAATCGCCGTTGCGTGCCTCCAAACGGCGCCCTGTTTCAGCCGTTCGTACCGACGTATGCTGAGCCGGGGACTTCGCTGGCATCAGCACCGGGGTTTTACGGTGGAGGAAATGCGTGAAAACGGACTTTTGGACCCGGACCTTCCTGATGAGCAGATTGAACTCTTTCTGAGCCGAAAAGAAGCCACGGCCCTTCAGAAGGCGGTGAATCCCCTTTCGTTTGCCCCGCTCCTCAAGAACAAAGCTTTTTTTTACAAATATCTCTCGGCAACGGGCCTGCCGCACCCGGAGGTACTGGCCATCTTCAATCGACAGACCGCCGGCGTCAGTTCCTCCGGCCGAATCCTGTCGAGCCGGGAGGACTGGATCGACTATCTCGAAAACGAGACGCCCGATGAGTTTATGATCAAGCCCATCTACGGGGCCACCGGCCGGGGGATTAAACGCCTCCTAAAGGAGAACCATGCGCTGACGGATGGAGAGAATCGCATGACCTGCGCGGGGCTTTACGACCTGATGCAATCCTACCCGGACAGCCCCGGTTATCTTCTCCAGCGGCGTGCCTTCAACCATCCCGCCATCGTCGAATTTACCGCGAAGGAAACGCTCCATACCCTGCGGATCGTAACCTATGTCAACCGGGACCGCCGGCCGGAGGTTCTGTTTGCCGCCTTAAAATTCATCCTCGATTCCGGTGTGATCGATAATTTTCGTCACGGACAAACAGGCAACCTGTTTGGGTTTATCGATACCGAAAAGGGGCGGATTAAGTCGGTAATCCGGAAATCTGCGGGCGAAAAACAAGCCGTCTTCCTGGACCGGCATCCGATCACGCAGCGTTCATTCAGCGAATTGGCGATCCCCTGCTGGGCGGAAAGTCTCGACCTGGTGTATCGAGCTGCCCTGGAGTTTCTGCCGATCCGGAGCATCGGGTGGGACGTGGCGGTAACCCCGGAGGGCCCCTGTCTGATCGAAGGCAACTTCTGGTGGGATCCTTACAATCGGAAACGCTATAAGCACCGAATCATCGAAGATCTCGGCTTTGATCCGTTTCAAGAAAAAATCCGACGGAAACCTCTCTGATGAAGATCATAATTGAAAAAGCCCGCGTCTGGGACAAACCGGATATCTACCGACTACTGAAGACGGCCAATATGCACGCCATCCCGTCGGAGGAGATGCCCCGGCTGACGTTTGAGAACTATTATATTGCGAGGGTGGACGACCGCTTCGCCGGGTTCTGCGGCTACAAAATCCTCTCCCCGAACAGCGCCAAAACCGAGCTTATGGTCGTGGACCCGGTCTTCCGGGGCAAGGGAGTCGGCTATGCCCTGCAGCGGTTTCGGATGGAGCGAATGCTGGAAGCCGGCATTCACCGCCTGACCACCAACGCGGACCGGCCTGACACAATCGCCTGGTACCGGAAGCATTTCGGCTACCGGCCGGTCGGGTTTCTGAAAAAAAAGTGCGAGTTCGGGGAGACCTCCATCGACCGGTGGACCACGCTGCAAACGGATCTGAAGGTATGGTCCGCCACGGTCGAGGCCCCGAGGGAATATGAGTACCGCGAAAGCGTCGATCTGCCGCACCCGATACGGCCGTACCCGAAGCTCATCATCAACGCCGCCATTACCGGGATGGTGCCGCAAAAGACGACCACCCCGTATGTCCCGCTCTCAGTCGAGGAGATCATTGCGGACGCCGTCGCCTGCCAACGGGCCGGGGCTTCGATCATTCACCTCCATGCGCGGGATGAAAACGGCGTCCCGACTCACCGCAGGGACATCTATTCGCAAATCCTCTCCGGCATCCGCGCGGCGTGTCCCAACCTGATCTTATGCGTCTCCACGAGCGGGCGGATTCACAGCGACTATGAGACGCGAGCACAAGTCCTGGAACT
The DNA here is from genome assembly GCA_050309685.1 of Anaerohalosphaeraceae bacterium. Lineage (GTDB taxonomy): Bacteria > Planctomycetota > Phycisphaerae > Sedimentisphaerales > Anaerohalosphaeraceae > JBNRMP01. Next base: position 67,508 of record JBNRMP010000006.1, on the reverse strand, counting down.
GGAGGGCGACTGCCGCCCCGATGCCGCCAGTCTGACGCTGGGGTCTCTGAATTTTATCAACCGTGTTTCCGTCAATTCGCCGGAGGTCGTCATGCGGCTGGCCGCGACTATGCAGGAGCGAGGGATCGTGCCGGAGCTTGAGATTTTCGACGCGGGCATGCTGCAAACGGCGAAACTGATGATTCGCAACGGAATCCTGCGTCCCCCCTACTATTTTAACATTCTGGGCGGGTCGATTTATTCGATGCCTGCGACCTTAGGCGACCTTGCGCATCTGACCGATCAACTGCCGCCCGAGACCGTCTGGGCCGCAGCGGGTATCGGCCGATTTCAGCAGATAATGAACTACGCGGCCGTCCTGAGCGGCGGCCATGTACGGGTCGGACTTGAAGACAATATTTACTATGACGCCGGTCGCCGACAGCGGGCTGCGAATCCGCAGTTGATCGAGCGTGTCGTGAAATTTGCCGGGGAAATCGGACGCGAGATCGCCGCTCCGGAAGAAGCCCGGATGATGATCGGCATGCCCTTTAAGGAAAACGGAAAAACCATCCAGATTTAAGAAGCAGCCGGGGCCGGCCAATCCGGGGACACTCCCCGTGATTCCCGCATTCCAGGAATCCTTCGCTGCAACGGCTGCCTTGTTTTACTCAAACTCCCCCTGCAGCGTCAGGACAGGGACACGGGCCGCATCGTAATAATTGCCCTCGATGACATTATACAGGTAGGTCGTGCCGCCGGGGGTCAGGATGAAGGTCACCAAGCCGTCCGTGTCGGCGGTCACAAACGCCGTCACATCTCCGTCGGCGGCTCCGTCAGCCGTCGGCGGGTTGACGGAATACAGCCAAACCGTCTGGGCGGGGTTCAGAGCCGAGCCGCTCCGGGTATCGTTGCCCGGCGCGGAGAACCAGTCAATCGTGTCGGCGCTCCATGCCTCGTGAATGCCGTCGTTGAGCCCATAGACGTGATACGACTTGTCAGGCGTGATCGCCCAGATCGTCAGGGTCGCGCTGGTGATCGTGCCCCTCACTCCGGAGAGATCAAACTGCAGATAGGATTTATTCGCATCCAGTGTGTTCAACGCCGGATCATCGTTCCAGACTCCTGCCGAACGGGTTTTGAGCCGTTCTTCAGAAACCCAGGCCCCCGAATTATTCTTATATTGGATCGCCTTCCCCTGGCTGGCGGTCAGCGTGATCGTTGTCACCGGCAAAGGAGGCGGTGACGTCTGCATGTTTTCCCCCAACCAGTTCTCAACCAAAACCGTCAGGTCATCCAGATCAATGATCCCATCGGCGGGCCGGGCAATATCGCGGTACTTGTTCCAGCCGGCCTGGCCCGCGGTCTTGCCCCAGACCTCTGCCAGCAGGGCAAAATCATCCAGATCGATGACGCAGTTGCGGCTCATATCGGCCCGGGCGGCCGGCGTGCAGAGCCAATTGAGGTATTCTTCGAGATTCGTATAACCGTCGCCGTCGCGGTCGTCATTGCGGTCGGCGGCATCATTCGGATTCAGCCCCCGCGAAAGCTCCCATACGTCGGGCATGCCGTCGCTGTCGGAATCGGTCAGCGCCGGCAGCGATTCGAGGACCGGCCAGCCGCCGACGGTGTCCTGCGAGTCGATGATCCCCAGCCCCTCGCCGGTCACCCCGCCGTAGGTCGCCGTGCCGGTCGCGACTTCGTTGACGATGCGGACATCTACCGAATCGCGGTAGAGACTGCACCCGGCGTCATTCAGCACGGCCTGGTACGCCTCCAGGGCGCTTTGCGTGGTAACCGGATAAACGGCGGCCGCCGGGAACGGCGCGGTCGTCAGGCACAGGCTTCGATCACCGCTTCCGCCCTGCGGATCCACCCCCAGCCGGTTGTCCGCCGTTACGTTCGGATAGCCGTAAACGTAGTTGCCGTGGACATACCATTGTCCGTAAGACCCGTCCGTGTGCCGGCTGGGATTGACGATCCGGTCCCGCACGCCGGAGCCGGTCGCCGGACCGTACTTGTAATAGCAGTTGATGATGTTGACGGTGGCCTGCTCGCCGCCGTAACAACTGTTGAAGCCCCAGTTGTAGATGACATTGTTGCGCAGGTCCACATTGTTTACCACGTCTCCCTCAATGCGGGGATTGCGCGAGCTGTGGTGGGCCAGCAGGTTGTGATGCCAGGAGCTGTTGGTGCCCCCCCAGATGCCGCCGTAGCCGTGCACTTCCTTCTCGTGATGGGAGTAGCGAAGACTCTCCGACATCAGGCACCACTGGGCGGTGAAGTTCTGATTGCTATAGTAGGAAAACGTTTCGTCCACCGACCAGCTCGCCGTCACGTGGTCGAAGATCATCGTGTTGCCGTTGCGCCCCCACGTAGCGTCAGTGTCGTTGTTATCCGTACCATCCGGCCAGCAGTCTCCAAGCCGGCAGCGGATGTAGCGAATGATTACATTGTCGTACCCCGCCTTCAGCGATCCGTTGGCAATGCAGATGCCGTCGCCCGGCGCGGTCTGCCCGGCGATGGTAACATTGGGATACATAAGACTCAGATCGGAATACAGATGGATCGTCCCCGATACATGGAAAACGATTGTGCGGGGCTCGTTATGGTTCAGGGCGGCCCGAAGCGAACCGGGACCCGAATCGTTGAGATTTGTGACGATATAGACGGCTCCGCCCCGACCGCCGGTTGCCGCCGCGCCGTAGCCCTCGGCTCCCGGAAACGCGGGAATAGACCAGGCGACCGCCGGAAACAGACATAACAGGGCCGATAGAGCTGAAATGCTCAGAAACACCTTTTTCATGAATTGCATCTCCGGTTAACCCCCGTCAAAACCATCCTCTTTAGATAAAGACCTGAAGGACTAAATCCCACAGGTTTAACAGGATTTTAATAAGATAGGCGGGCTTCAGGCAAGACGGTAAATTGACCAACGGCGATTTTTGCGCGATATGAGTTTTTATTCTGCACAAAATCACCTTTTTTGTCGCATTTTCCAGTCTAAAACGCCTTATCAAACCCTCCGCTATATCTTTTGTGACGCTCCCGCCAATATCGTCCTGTCAAGGCGGCGTTAGGACTTGCGAAAAGTCCTCATTTTCCTTGACGTGTTTGTGGTTACCTGTTTTAATACCCCTTCTATCGGGTATATAAAATAATCAGTAAATTTCCTTTTGGGAAAGGGTTATCAGTTATGAAAGTCAGTCAGCGTGCGCAAGCCGTTGCACCTTCCGCCACTCTCGCCGTTACCTCTCGAGCCAAAGAAATGAAGTCTCAGGGAATTGATGTCCTGAGTTTTGGGGCCGGAGAACCGGACTTTGATACACCGGAATTCATTAAGCAAGCCGCCATTGAGTCGCTGAAGAAAGGCCAGACCAAGTACACACCCGCCGCCGGCATACCCGACCTGCGAAAGGCCATCGCCGAGAAGCTCAAAAAGGAAAACAACCTCGACTATACCTTCGAACAGGTCGTCGTCAACATCGGCGCCAAGCACTCGGTCTATATGGCAATGCAGGCGACCCTGGACCCCGGCGACGAGGTTATCCTGCCGACGCCTTACTGGGTGACGTACCCCGAAGCGATCAAACTGGCCGGAGCCAGGCCGGTGGTCATCGAAACCACGGCCCAGACCGGCTACAAGCTGACGGCCGGGCAGCTCAAATCCCATCTGACGGACAAGACCGCCATGCTGGTGCTCAACTCACCGAACAATCCCGGCGGATTCTGCTACAGCCCCGAAGAACTCAGGACCCTGGCGAACGTATTGGAAGGAACGAAGGTTACGGTGCTCTCCGATGAGATCTACGAGCGGCTGGTTTACGGCAAGACCCGCTTTGTCAGCTTTGCCTCGCTGAGCCCCGATGCGTACAACCGGACGCTGACGATCAACGGGCTGAGCAAATCCTACTCGATGACCGGCTGGCGGCTGGGCTATACGGCCGGACCGCTGGACGTGATCAAGGCCATGTGCCGGATGCAGGACCATGTAACCTCCAACCCGGTAACGTTTACGCAGTATGCCGCCATCGCCGCCCTGAAGGATACGTCGGGCGCGGTGGAGGCGATGCGGGAGCAGTTCGAAAAACGCGGCCGCATCATGGCCGAGCGGCTCAACGCCATCCGGGGCGTCACGTGCATGGAGCCGGAAGGCGCCTTCTACTGCTTCCCGGACGTATCCGGGCACTACGGGCGCACAATCGGCGGCATGACAATCAACAACAGCATGGATTTCGCCAAGACGATGCTGGAACAGGCGAAGGTCGCGCTCGTGCCGGGCGATCCGTTCGGCTGCCCGAAAAACGTGCGGCTGAGTTTCGCCTGCTCGCTGGAACAGATTGAAAAGGGAATCGACCGCATCAAGACCCTGTTGGAGTCGTAACCGATGCGTATCGGTATCTGAGGTGCCATGAAAACGAAGCAGCCGCAGAATCCGCGTACAGTTCGAAATGAAGCCGCCGCAGAGACGGTCGGCCTGCAAGACCTGGTCTCCGAGGGACGCACGCCGCGGTGGGCCTTTGCCGTGGTTGCGCTGGGATTGGCGGTGTTCGGCATCTATTCCGCCTCCCACATGGTAGCCGCCGGCGATACATGGGTGGCGCTGGCGTGCGGCCGGCATTTTGTCAATCACGGCGTTGACACGGTGGAGCCGTTCAGTTTCAACTCCCACACCGCCGGACCGACCGAGGAGGATATCGCCCGGTGGCCGGGGTGGGCCCGGGCGCTGGCCAAACCCTTCCCCCTGTCGTTTATTCAGAAGGTGCATCCGACCGGCTGGATCAACCAGAACTGGCTGACCCATGTCATTTTTTACAAACTGGTCGACACGGGCACGCCGGGAGTGTACCGCTATAACATGCTGGTGTATTGGAAGTTCGCCCTGTATATCCTGACGGCAGTGGTGGTTTACTTCGTGGGAAGAACCATCGGGGTCGGTCCGCTGCTGTCGCTGGCGGGGGCGGCTTTCGCAATGGTCATCGGGCGAAGCTTTTTCGATATCCGCCCGGCGGCCTGGTCCAACCTGCTGGCGCCGGCGTTTGTTCTTGTCCTGGCCCTGACGACCTATCGCAACTATCGCTATGTCTGGCTGGTCGTTCCGCTGGTGGTGTTCTGGGCGAACGTCCACGGCGGTTACCTGTATGCCTTCATCATGCTGATCCCCTTCATCGGACTGCATATCGCGGCCCATCTGCCGAAGAAATGGACGTTTGCGCTCGGCTCGGTCGCGACATGGACCGTCCTGTACCTGATCGTCTATCAGTTCCGAAACCATGAGTATTTCGCGACCCTCTATAAGGCAATCCATGCCTCCCCGTATGTGGGCCTGTCGCTGACGCAGGACAAGTTTTTCTATTTCCTGCTGGTTTTGATCGGCGGCAGTCTGGTGCTGACGCGGCTGGGCGAGAAGAAGCCGGCCGCCTTTTACGCCTATCACGGGGTGACGACTCTCATCGTTTTCATGGGACTGCTGATGCGGCTCATGGTGGTCGTGCCCCAGGGGCTCTCGGAGCCGTTCAACCGCATGCTCAACTACCTGGTCACGTCCACACAAATCAAGTTTTTTGCCGTTCAACTGCTGGCGGGAGTATTTATTTACCTGTTAACCTGGCGCAAGGACCGGCTGGTAAAACTGCCGGCGGCGGGAATCAAACATGCGATCCTCGCCTTTGCCGCGGCGTTCGTCGCGATGATCGTTTTCAATCCGTTCCACCTGACGAACCTGACGCATACGTTCGAGATCAGCGTCAGCGAGCACGCCGCCTCGTGGCGACGGGTCAATGAGTGGCGGCCGGCCTTTGACTCGATGGACCCGACCACCGACCGGCCCAACCCGGTCGGCAATGAGGAGGCGTTCGGGGTCTTTATTATTCTGACCGCCGTCGTGATGGGGGCCTGGTTCTTGCTGCGATTTCTCAAGCCCCGCCCCGCCGTCGCCGGACGGCGCAGCGCGGAGCCGGCCGAGACGGGCTTTTCGCAATTTCCCATTGACCTGCCGCTGTTGACGATTGTCTTTTTAACCGTGTACATGGCGATACAGTCAAGGCGCTTTATCGCGATTGCCGGTCCCGCCGCCGCCCCGTTTACCGCCCTGCTGCTGCAGCAGACCGTCGCGATGTTCCTCCGGATGCTTCAGAGGAAGACGCCGGGGGCAAAGCTTTCCGGCGCGCTGGTGCGCGAGACGCCGGCGGTCGCATGGTCGGCCGCCGCCCTGATCCTTGCGGTCCTGACGATCATCTGGGGGATGAAGTTTTACCGGATTTACCTGGGCCCATGGCCGCTGGATTCGCAGCGCAACAGCATCTTCATGCGGATGACCGCCTCCAACGTCAAGCCGTACGAGGTTTGTGATTTCATCAACCTCAACCGCCTGGAGGGGCGGATGTTCAACTACTGGACGGAGGGCGGCGCGGTGGCCTTCGGCGAAAACCCCGATCCGGAAATGGGAAAGATCCCCGTGCAGCTCTTCATGGACGGCCGGGCGCAGGCCGCCTACAACCATGACAAGTACGAACTGTGGCAGTATATCTTCGCCGGCGGCCGGCTTGCCCGAGAACTCCAGGAGAAGGACGGCGATCTAAGCAGCAGCGATTATGTGAAAATCGGCCAGTGGATCAACAGCCAGTTGAAACAGCATAATGTCTGGGTGATCCTGATGCCGACCAATGACCGAAATACGAGGTCGTTTCTGAAATACATTGCTTATATGCCCAACTGGAAGACCGTCTTCTATGACAGCAATCAGCAGCTTCTGGTGGATACGGATACGAGCCGCGGAAAAGAGCTCGTCGAGGAGGTCCTCGACGGCAAGGCGGCCTACCCGGACGAATTTTCCCGCCACCTGAGCACCGCCAAGCTGATTATCGAAAGCCGGTCCGCCGACCGGCTCTCCGAACTGCGCGACCATGTCATCAAGGCATTCGAAATCCGGCCGGATACCGCCTCCACGCTGATTATGCTCAACGCCGCCTCCCTGACCCCGATTCAGGGAGCGATCTGTGAACGCCTCGAAAAGTTCTTGGATGACTTTACGACCAGACAGGACGCGATTCGCAAGGAGTCGGGATATATCGAAAAAGCCACCGCGGCGGCCATGGCCGGCGACTACCTGGCCCAAATCCGCCCGGAAAAACGATCCCAATATACGCAGTTAAGCAAGCAGCTTCAGTCGGAATCCGCCCGGCTGAACAACCAGTTCGTATGGTAACGTCTCCCTCTCCATCCTGTTCAGACCGGCCCGCCGAAAGACCCGGCTCCATCAGCGTCTTTTTCCCCTGCTTCAACGAACGGGAAAACCTGGAAGAGCTGGTCCGGGAGGCCCAGGAGGTGCTGGAGTCGATCCGGCGAGACTATGAAATCATCATTGTCGATGACGGCAGCCGGGACGGAACGGGAGAGCTGGCCGACGCCCTGGCGGCAAAGGACCCGGCCATCCGGGTCGTCCATCACCCTCAGAATCGGGGATACGGAGCGGCCCTGCAGAGCGGTTTTCGGGCGGCGACGAAGGAACTGGTTTTTTATACGGACGGCGACCACCAGTTTGACATGAAGGAACTGCCGGGGATCCTGCCGCTGATCGAGCACTATGACATCGTAAGCTGCTACCGGCTGAACCGCCGGGAGGGGTTGCTGAGAAAATTCAACGCCTTCTGCTGGACCCGGCTGGTGTGTTTGCTGTTTCACCTGCGGCTGCGGGACATTGACTGCGCATTTAAGCTGTACAAACGAAAGATTTTTGACGATATAGAGATGGTCAGCACCGGGGCCCTGATCGATACCGAGATCCTGGCGATGGCCGCCCGAAAGGGATACTCGATCACCCAGGTCGGGGTACACCATTACCCCCGCCGGGCGGGCCGGCCCACGGGTGCGAGCCCGCGCGTGATACTGAAAGCTTTCTACGAGCTGTTTAAGCTCCGAAATACCATTTTGCATCAGAGACAATGAAAATTTATCTTGCTCAACCGCTGGTGCGTCCTGACCTGCAGGCGCACCTGTATTCGGAAAACCTTCTGCACAATGTCCGTGTGCTGCGAAGTCTGTGTCCGCCGGGGTGCCGCTTCTGCGCGGTGGTCAAGGCCAACGCCTACGGCCACGGGATCAGCGAGATCGTCAACATCCTCAATAAGGCGGAGGTGGACTTCTTTGCCGTCGCCACTTTTTACGAAGCCCTGCATATCGCCAAACAGGCCGAGGGCAAGCGAATCCTCATCCTTGAGCCCGTCAATTCGTCGCAGCCGTTCGACCAGATCCGGGCGTGCGCCTCGGCGGGATTCGACTGCGTCGTTTCTTCGATGGAGGGACTGGAGTGGTCGGCGGAGGCGCTGAAGGGATCGAAAAAACCGCTGCGGCTGCATCTGAACGTGGAGTCGGGCATGGGACGCTGCGGCCTGGAGGAGACACTCTCGGCGAAGGTTTTGGAACGAATCGCCGAGTGTCCCCAGGTCACGCTGGCGGGCGTGATGACGCATTTCGCCACGGCGGACGAAGAGGACCTGTCGTATGCGGATTATCAATTCGAGCGATTTAACCGGTTCCTGGAGCAGCACCGGCTCCGTCAGAGGCAAGACGTGCTGATCCACGCCTCTAACAGCGCGGCGACGATCAAGATGAAGGCCCACTTCGACATGGTCCGCTGCGGCATCTCGATGTACGGCTACTACTCCCGGCCGATGATACAGCCGCCGGTGGAGCTCAAGCCCGTGCTCAAGCTCCAGGCGCCGATCACACAGATCCGGAGGATCCCCGCGGGGCATTCGGTCAGCTACGGCCGCTCTTTTGTGACGCGACGGGACACGCGGGCGGGCATCATCCCGCTGGGATATGCCGACGGGTACCGCCGCTGCTTTTCCAACTGCGGTCAAATGAAGCTGAAGGATCACTATGTCCCCGTGATCGGCCGGGTCTGCATGGACCAGGTCATCGTGGATATTACCGATGTGCCGGGGGCGGAGCTGGGACAGATGGTAACGGTAATCGACAATCGGCACGATTCGCTGTGCGGGGCCTACGAGTTGGCCCGGCAGGCGGATACGATCTGCTATGAAATCCTGACGATGGTCCACGCCCATGTGAACCGCATCGTCCATTAGAAAGACCTGCCATGCTCTCGTTTCCCGAAGATCGGAAAAACCTGTTCGTGTACGGCTCGCTGCGGGAGCCGAGCATCTTCGAATCGGTCTGCGGCCTGACCTTCACGCTCAAGCCGTCGCAGACCCGCGATGCACATACCCTCTACGCCGAGCTGGCGATGCTGGACGGCTACCGCCGGGTAAGTCCGGACAACGTCTATTTCTATGCCGTGCCGGACCCGACGGCAAAGATTCAGGGATTCGTGATCCATGACGTGCCCGCCGCCGCGCTGGCCGTTATTGACAAATACGAAGGCAAGCTCTATGCACGGGAGACGGTCCGGCTCCATACGGCGAACGGGACGATTGAGGCGCTGGCGTACCTCGGAGAGCTCAAAACCATGAAGAAACGCTTCGGCGACCGGTTTCATGTCAACCTGATCCACGAGCTGTGGCTTCGCAAGCGGATCGAGCGGTTCTTCGAGCGGCACACGCGGCCCGGCGAGACCTCGATGGACGCGGACGTGGAACGCCGGGCCCGACGCGAGCTGCTGGGGACGACGGAGCGGGACCTGGTGGTCAGCCACCTGGGCAACCAGGCCGTCAGCGACTACTTTCTCGAACATGAGCTGAACCGGCCGATCCCGTCAATTCGGCCGCTGTACGAACAGCCGCAGGCCCGGCCTTTCATGGAAAACTACCTGTCACTCGTCGTCAGGCAGGTGCTGCTCAACCAGTTTGAATGGAACATCATGAGCCGCTTCCGGTTTGAGTTGGACCGGCTCAATCCCACGAAGCGGTATTACACACGGATCCTGAGTCTGCTGATCTCCATGCGGATGCTCAACGCCAACCGCCGCAACGTCGAGCTGATCCTGAAGCGATGCTTTGAGACGCTGCCGATCGACGGCACGGAGGATCTGATCGACTATGTCAAGTTCGCCGTCAGCGCCGCCGACAGCGTCTTCGATGCCCGCGTGGTGCGGGGCGACCTGCAGATCCTCCGGAACAACCTTCAGCCGGGCCTGGTGCCGATGGGCGCGGAGATGGAATTCAGCAATCTCGGCTTTCGGGCCGTCTGGAAGGAGGCCTCAAACCAGGACCCCGTTTTTGACGGGTTTCGCTACTTCACGGATTTCGGGCTGGATATCCTGACGTGGAAGATGGGCGGCTATGTGGACGACCACTCGGGCACGTTTGCGCCGCGGCGACAGGGCTATTTCGAGGTGGCGCCCGGACGACTGAATATTGCCGGGGAATTGTCCAAGCCCGCCACCGGAGACCCGTGGGTGCTCGGTCAGCTCATCCGGGAGACAATCGCGTTCTACCCCGTAGCGCCGCACAGTCTGCATCTGTCGTTTCAGCTTCGGCGGAATCAGTTGGGCAGGCAGTCGGTGATGCCGCTGAGTTTTGTCAAGTGCCTGCTGGCGCTGGGCGGCGGCACGCAGGTGCTCCAGAACGGACGACTATGGATTTCGCGGATGGGACACCGGGAGATCAGCCAGGACCACGGTGCAGAGGAACTGGTCTTTTCGCGGACGAGCAAGCGCAAGTCGCGGCTGCCGGCCGATGCCTTGGAATACAACCCTCCGCAGAAACCGTTTTTCATCAACCAGTACAAGTTTATCCGTCTGGATGCGCGGGCCAACTATGAACCGCTGATTATGGCGCTCAAAGGCATCCAGTTGGCGATCAACCCGGGCGACTACCTGACGGCGCAGCAGTTGGCCGCCAGCCGCAAGCTCCGAGACGAGTATGAAGAGCTCAAGGCGTGGGCCTATAACCCCGCGCCGATCAGCCGGCAAACCAGGGAGCGGTTCCTCGATACGATCCATGAGGGGCTGCTGCAGGAGGCCCATCGACGGCCCTGGCACAAGCTGCACTATATCGAATGGGCGCTGGGGGCCATCAACCTGCAGATCCGACTGTTCAATAAGCAGGTCGAAGAGGCCGCATCGGCGGCGGCGCCGACCCGGCCCGATTTGCCGCACTCCCAGGACGAGTTCAAGGGCGGTTAGATCGCCGATTGAATCTTCGCAACCAGTTCCTTCACGTGTCCCACGGAGATGTTGAAGGCGTTTTGCTCATCCGGCGCCAGTTCCAGCGGTATGACTCGCTGTACGCCGCCGGCGCCGAGAATTGCCGGAACCCCTACATAGGCGCCGCCGACATTGTATTCCTTTTCGCACCAGACGCAGCAGGAGATAAGGGCCTGCTGGTCGTGCAGGACGGCCTCGGCCATGCGGACGGCCCCGGCGGCCGGCGCATAGTAGGCGCTGGTGCCGAGCAGGTTGACGACCTCGATGCCGCCCTTGCGGGTGCGTTCGATGAGCCGATCGAGCACGGCCGCGTCCATGCATTGGGTGAGCGGAATGCCGCCGACGGTGGTGTAGCGAGGCAGCGGAACCATATCATCGCCGTGGCCGCCGAGGAGAATGCCGGAGACGGCGGCAATATCGACGTTGAGTTCGTCGGCGATGAAGCGGGCGAAGCGGGCCGAATCAAGGGCCCCGGCCATGCCCATCACGCGGCGTTTGTCAAAGCCGCTGACGGCGGCGGCCACATGGGTCATCGCGTCGAGCGGATTGCAGACGACGATGATGACGGCGTTGGGACTGGTGCGGACGATCTGACGGGTGACGGACTTGACGATCTCGGTATTCTTGAGGAGCAGGTCGTCGCGGCTCATGCCGGGCTTACGGGCGAGGCCGCTGGTGATGATGACCAGGTCGCTGCCGGCGGTTTGGTCCCAGTCGGTAGTGCCGGTGACGCGGCCCGAGAAGGGATAAACGCCCGCGGCCTGGGCGATATCGAGAGCTTTGCCGGCGGCGAGACCTTCAACGATGTCCACCAGAACGATGTCTCCGAGGTTTCTGGCGGCGGCGATATGGGCGGCGGTGGCGCCGACATTGCCCGCCCCGACGATGGTGATCTTCTTTCTCATACGGCTATACTTCCTTTGTTCGATCCGGTTCGTTGTTATTTATTCCGTTCTTTGTTCAAATTTTCCCTTGCTTTGGCAACCAGGACGTCACAGCGTTCGTTGTGAGCGTGATTGGCGTGGCCCTTGACCCAGAGCCACTCGATCCTGTGCACGTTCGCCAGTTCGATCAGCTCCTGCCAGAGGTCTTGGTTGGCCACCGGCTTTTTATCTGACGTCCGCCAGTCGTTTCGCTGCCAGTTTTCGATCCACTTCCGGCTGAAGGCATTCTGCAGGTATTTCGAATCCGTGTGCAGCTCGACCTCGCACGGGTACTTGAGCACCCGCAGGGCCATGATCGCCGCCAGCAGTTCCATGCGGTTATTGGTCGTATCGGGCTCAGCGCCGCACAGTTCCTTCTTGTAGGCCCGGTTGTCCGCCGCAATCAGGACCGCCGCCCAGCCGCCGGGGCCGGGGTTGGGGGCGCATCCGCCGTCCGTATAGATGATTACCTTCTTCATCCGCCGCGCCAGCGCTATTCCATCAGGGCCTTGATCATCCTCTGGTTGATCCAGAACGGGTCCTGTTTGAGCTGCCACTCAAGGACATCCCCGAAGTTGCCCGACTCGAATCGGCTCAGGGCCGTCAAAGCCCCGAGGCGAACGGGCCACCGGTCACTGTTAAGCCGCTCGGAGACGGACCCGATGAGGGCCGGCTCCACGGGCAGGTTCACGCGGGTCATGGCAATCAGCGTCTGCATCTGCACATTCCAGCTTTCGTCGCGAAGCAGTTTGCGGAGGGCGTCGGCCAGGACCGTGCGATCCACCTTGACATAGCGGTACGGAAGGCCCCGGCCCTCGGCGGCCGCCTGCTCGGCCAGCAGTCCCGCGAACAGTTCGGCCACGCGGCCCTTCTGACTGTCGCTGCCCTTCTTGAGGATGTCCAGCCGCTGGATCAGGTACTCGTTGCTGATGACGGTCGGGCTGCGGCGAATGGTCTGGCGCACCGGCTGGAGGCCCTTGAGGCGGTTCTGGACCGTGCCGTCGGGCAGCTCAATCGGATCGAGCCAGAGAGTAAATTCGATCTCCAGGTCGGCCTGGGGGAAGGTCAGGAGGATCTCGCGGAGTTTGCCGGTCAGCAGCGACATCTGCGCGGTCGCGTACTGCCCCGGCCTGATCGGCTGCGCCGGCACCATCTGCCGTTCCAGCAGGCCCGGCAGCGAAAGGTTCAGATCGCCGCGCACGAGGGCGTCGATGCGGATCCAGCCGGTAAACATGGCCTGGTCGCGAATCACCATGGCCTCGGGGCCGGTGTTCTCAATCACCACCCGGACATCCATGTCGCTGCCGTAAAGATACTGACTGCCGCCGAAGCTGATCTTAGGCGCGATCCGCTGGGCCGGAGGGACGACCGCGGCAAAAACCGAGTCGCCGAAATTGGACACAAGGGCCGCCTGGATCGTCTCGGGCGGGACCTGCGGGAAATAGTCGGAGTCCATCTCGCGGAGCAGTTCGAGAGCCCGGACGCTGACAAACGATTCGGGGTCGCGCCCCGCAACCTTCCGCAGCAGTTCCGTCGCCTGCCCATTTTTGCCGCCCGCGAGGAGAACGCGAGCCCGGGCTGCCATCGCGATCGGGTTGTCCTCCCCCGCCTTCGCCAGGTAATCTTCCGTCATTTCCTCCTGGTTATTGAGCACGAGGGCGTAGGCAAAGAGGGCGTTGGCCTCGGCGCCCTCGGGACGCAGAGAGACGGCCTCAAGCGCCCACGCCAGGGCCTTTTCCGGCTGTTCCTGAACAAAGCTGTAAAACCAGCACAACTGCTCCGGCGTCACCTCGGGGTCGGCGAAATTGGCCTTGAGCCGCTCCTCGGCCTTCGCGGCGGCATACTGCCAGATGCGGGTGGCCTGATCGTCCTGTCCCATCTTTTTCGCAACCGCCCCGGCGGCGGCCTCCACAAGCAAATCGAACCGGCCGCTCCCCCGGACGTTCCGGGCGATCTGATCGCACCGGGAAACCTTTTTCTGCGACCGCAGGCAAACCATGATCCACGGCCGGTAGATCTCAGGCGGCAGCTTGCCGCCGGGTTCCAGCAGCTCAAACAGGTTCTCGCTGTACTCGAAGGCCTCAGCGGCAAGATCGTAAACCTGGAACTGACGAAGATAATCGGCCAGCGCCACGGCCGCCTTCAGGTCATAGGGATGGATCGTCAGGGCCCGCCGGTATTGAACCGCAATGACGGCCGGGCTGAGGGACTGATTTTCGCGGCCGGCCAGGTCATTGAGCTTCATAAAGGCCAGCCGGTTATAGGGATCCTGCTGAAGAGCCGAAGTCAGAAACCGCACCGCCGTCGCGAAATCTCCCCGCTCGATCGTCAGGAGGGCTTCATAGGTCATCATGATGGAGGTAAACTGCGGATTCTTGTCCCCGAAGTAATAGATCATTTTGGCCAGCAGTTCCTCGCGTTCGAGCCGGGTGTTGAGATGATCGATCAGGTAGGCGACGGCGTTTCGGGCAATGGCCAGGTTGGATCGCTCGTTCACATACTTGCGAAGCGCTGTCCGGATCTCCTCCGAATAGTCCTTCGGGCTCACCCTCGCCCCGGCGCCGATCCGGAGCATGTTTTCCCAGGCCGCCTCGGAATTGCTGTCCAGCGCCAGGGCCGCCTCAAGGAGGGTCATCGCCTTCTCAATCGCCGCCGGGTTGGAAGGATCGGCGTAATAGGTATCCATCGCCATCTGGGAGAAACCGGCCGACAGTGAGGAGGAGTATAAGCCGGAAGAGGATTCCTGTGCGTGCAGCGGCAAATAACCGCCGAAAAGCATACACAAAGTCAGATATAATGCTTTTTTCATTATCATCCTGCAAGCTGGTTCGATAAAGGTGTCCATCTGGCTCTCAGATGCATGGAATAACACCGCAAAGCTGGTATTATATCGGAAATATAAGCAAGGTCAAATAATTGGTTTATAGCGGTGTTTTTTCTCGATATCCGGACCCTTTGTGTCAGGGAGTCGTTACGCCCCCCTCCCGCCGTCGGGAGCGGATAATGAGCGAAAGCATCTCATCCTTCATCAGTTTGGCCCCCGCGAGATAGGCCAGAGAGCACCCCCCTACGACCGCCAGCAGGCGGAGCAGATCAAATCGGGTATTCTGGGGCAGCGGCGAGGCCCATAGAAGGATCGCATACCCAATGGCCGTCATCAGGACCGTATTGACGACCGGCTTTAGGAAGTTGGCACGAAAACCGGCCGCGACAGACAAACCATACCTCCTCTTTAATATCCAGATCAGGATCGCAACCTGCAAATAGGAGCAAAGGGCCGTGGAAAAAGCCAGACCTGCGGCTCCCATAAACCAGATCAGGGTCAGATTGAGCACGATATTGACACCAACGGCCCAAATCGCGCTGTGGGCGGGCATTTTGGAGTCTTGGAAGGCATAAAAGGCCCGTGTCACCAACTGCTGGCAGAAGTAGCCCATCAGGCCGATGGAGTAGAAGATCAGCACGCCGGTCGTCTGGGCGGTATCTTCAGCCGTAAACTGTCCCCGCTGAAAGATCACGGACATGAGCGGGCGGGCGACGAGGATCAGCCCGGCCGTCGCGGGGAGGGCCACAAATACGGCCGCCCGAATGCCTGTCGTGATCGTGGCGACCAGGGCAACGCGGTCGTTTTTGGCGGCATTCTCGCTCATGACGGGATAGATGACCGTTGCCAGCGAAATCCCGAGGACACCGAGCGGAAACTGGTAGAGCCGCTGGGCATAAAAAAGACTGGAAACGGACCCCGCCCAGAGAGGGTAGCTGATGGTTTGGCCCAGCAGGACAAAGGTCTCACCCTTCTCGGCGGAGCCGGAGAACCAGCGGGCAATCAGGTCGTCGGCGAGGGTGTTAATCTGGGTAGCAGTAAGACCGAGGATCATCGGCCCCATGAGGTAGAGGATCTTGTGAAAGCCCTCCGTGCGGATCTGCCAGGCGGGACGGATGGAAATGCCGATTTTTTTCAGCGCCAGCAACTGATGAAAAACCTGGGCGATACCGGCCGCCACCACCCCGCCGGCAACGAAATACACCATCCGCTCGCCGGGCCAGTCGAGCAGACTGCCGGAGATAAAAAGCGAGCCGATCATAAAGATATTGAGCAGAGCCGGGGCAAACGCGGGCGAAGCAAAGTGCCGGTGGCTGTTGAGGATGCCGCCGAGCATCGCCACTGTGCAGATCAGGACCATGTAGGGCAGCATGAGGGAGGTGAGATTGAGCATCCGCTCCGTGCTCGACAGGTCTGCAAAAAAGATCGTAAAGACCCCCAGCACCAGCCAGCCGAGCAGGACCAGGCCGCTGAGCAGAACGGTAATCGCGGTCACGACGGTCCGGGCCAGCACAACGGCGCGGGCGGGATCCTTCTGCTGCATCTCGCTGTAAACGGGGATGAACGAGGTGGCGGCGGCGCCCTCTCCGAAAATCCGGCGGGCCAGGTTGGGGATCTTGAAGGCGATCACCCAGGTATCCATCAGGTCGCCGCGACCGAAATAGTAGGCAAAAGCCATGTCCCGCGCCATGCCCAGGATACGGCTGATGACGGTCAGAAAGGCAACCTGACGAAATCCTCTAATCATACTCAGCTCTACGGTTTTTGTGTTTTTACAGGAACTCTAATGAAGGTCGTCAAAACCGCCCCAAAGGCATCAATAAAAAAGGCGGGCCGCTCAACGGTCCGCCTTTGATAACGCACTTCGAAGGCAAAGTCAATCAATTATCGATGAATCCGTCCCGGAGCCACTGGCCCGCCAGTTCGGCCAGGTCCCCAAGCCCGACCGCCCCGTCGCCGTCAATATCCGCCGATCCGGCGGCTTCCGTCAGAAGCCATTCGCCGGCGATTGTCTCCAGATCAAGCAGGTCCACGCTGCCGTCGCCGGTGAAATCCGCCCCGCCGCAGGTTCCACAGGCCCTCTCCATCCAGTGCTGCGCAAAGGCGGCCCAATCCGCGATGTCCACGACCGCATCGTCCGCCAGGTCCGATGTCAATGACAAGACGCTTCCCCACTCGCCGGCCATGTTCTGCAGGTCCTCCATGTTCACGCGGCAGTCGAGGTTGAGATCGGCCGACAGCGGCTGGGGCAGATTAGCGAGCCCCTTGATCTGAAGATTGGGCACTTTATTGGACGTGTGCCCCGTGCTGGGAGAGGTCGTATCATAATACTCATAGGCAACCCGGGAGGTAAACACCGGCATGGTGCGGTTGGTAATTCTGAAGCGTCCGTTGGTTCCGCTCTTGGCATCGTTATGGAAGGCGAATTCGACCAAAAGATTGTTGCTGCCGCCCGTATAATGGAACGGGGTATTGAAATGGAAGTTGTGCCAGCCCGTCTCCGTGATCGTCTCGTTGGCGTCATAGACCAGCGTCCAGCCGTCCTCCTGAAAAGCGGGAATCAGCCCGAAGGACGACAGAGGAGTCTCCTTCAGCCGGATCGTGCAATGGCTCAGGGTGGTCGGCGGAATGGTGGTAACGTCCAGCGCCAGGTCGGTCAGGTACTGGGGCCCTATCTCATCGGGATAGTAGAAGATCTGGGCCCGGACATTCTTGTACTGCGTGTAGAACAGGTAGTAATTGTCAAACGTGCCGGTTCCGACCGCGGCGGAGCTGCTCATATCGAGAGCCAGGGTGACCTGCGCCGCATTGGATACACCGTTCGGATCGGTTCCGCCGTCATCGGCATAGAACCCGAAACTGTCGGTCCCCTGCACGATATAGCTGCACGGCTGATAGCCGACCTCACGGTTCTCATTGAGAAGAACATACGGCGTCTCCAGGATATCGCCGTAGCCGGGATCAAAGAGGCGGCCGGTCTGCGGGAGCGAGACGATCACGTACGTCAGCATTCCGGGCGGGTCCGGCAGGCCGTCATCCGTCGCCGTGAGCGGAATAAACACTGCTTCGTTATCCTCGATGAGCAGGTTGATATCTTCCGCGACCGGCGCCGCCGCCGGCATGAATGGGGAAATAAACAGACTCACTAAGAGGCAGGTGAGGACGATATGTTTCCAATGACTGTTTCTTCTCACGTTGTCACCCTCCTTCGGGTTTCAAAAAAGTATATCCATCCATCAAGAAAACCGATAGGGAGTATCATAAATTCTTTTAAGTCCTTTGTCAAGGATATCTTACCTTTTTTAACACAAATATTGTTCATTCAAAAGTCCTATTGTGACATTCAGTCCACGTTTTCAGCTACCGCGAGGACAAGGGCGGTCACGCCGGCGGCTCCGGCGGCTTTCAGGGTGGCCGCGCATTCGTTGAGGGTAGCGCCGCTGGTGGTAATATCATCGACCAGACATGTCCGCTTTCCCTCAAACGGGTGGCCTTGTCGTACACGGAAGGCGTTTTTGACGTTTCGTCGCCGTTCGGGGGAGGTAAGGTTCCACTGCCGGGAGGTGTAGCGGACGCGGACGAGATCACGGCTGACAGGGATGGCAAAGTCCCGAAGCGACCCGGCCAACAAATCGGATTGATTAAATCCTCTTTCCAGCCGCCGCCGCCAGTGGAGGGGAACGGGAACGATGAGATCGGTCTGTTCCCCGAGCCCCGAAGCCCGAAAGGCATCGCGAATCATGCCGCCGAGAAGGCCGGTCAGTTCCGTCGCGTCTTTGAACTTCAAGTTGAGGATCAACTGCCGCAGGACCGTCGTGTACATCCCCGCCCGCGCGATTGCGTCAAATTTGAAGGATTCCTCCTGGCAATGGCCGCACCCGCCGGGCATGATCCCGTAGGGACTGACGGACCGGCCGCACCGGCGGCAGTAGTGCCGGCTGACGGCGAGGGACAATTCGTTCCAGCACTCCCGGCAGAGGGGCTTTTCCTCATAGCCAAGGGGAACGCGGCAGACTTCGCACCGCAGGGGCCAGAGCAACTGCTGAAGATCGACCAGAACCGATCTCGCCTGTTTGGCCGCCGCCGCTAAAACTCCGCTTAAACCTTCCTTCATGGCGGCTATTATAAACCCGCACCGCCGGAAGCCAAACGGTTTTTATTGGGGATCAGGGGAATCCTCTCAACCGCCCTGCCGCCTCATTTCAAATCATACATTGAATTATCTCTGGACAGAAAGCCCGTTCCTTCCGCAATCAAGGCCTTGTCTTCCGGATACGTCTCGGTATAGCATTCTCGCTGGGAGCCAACGTGGCCGTCGCAGAACGCGATGTTCGTCTTGCCGTTATGACGGAAGCCCTGCGTTCCCGCATACCGGCCGACAAAGCTCAGGTCGCCGGGATTGGCCCAGGGGGCCCGCATGAATTTGTTGGCTCCCTCGCCGTACTGGCCGTCGCCGAAGAGGGCCGTTGTGCCGGACGAGCGTACCTCGACGGCTTTGGCCGGTTGGGGAATGCTTTCGCCGCTGCCGTGCCCGATGTAGCTGGTGTTGTAATTATAGCCGGTGTACGGCTCGCCGCCCGCATTGTCCTCGCCGCGGAAGGCGGGGCACTGCTGAATTTCCATCGTATCGCCGTACTGCCAGAGAATGCCCGGCTGAAAAGTGGAGATCGGTCGGCCGTCCGTCCACTCCTTCAGCGTAATAAAGTCCCAGGCATAGGTTCGATGACCCGTCGGCCCCGTCTCATGCCAATAGGCCATCGGGAAATACCCATTATGTTCAACGGTATAGGACAAGGCGGCCAGGGCACATTGTTTCAATTTGCTTTGACATAACATGGACCGGGCCTGCCCGCGCGCCTGCTTCAGGGAAGGCAACAGAATCCCCGTGAGCATCGCGATTATCGCGAGCACCACCAGCAGTTCGATTAACGTGAAAGCCTTTTTTCGCATCTCGGCTCCGGACTGCCTTGAGACTATTCCAGCCAGTGTTCGCTAAGTTTCATCAGATCCAACAGGTTCACCTGTCCGTCCCGATTGACGTCTCCATTGATGCAGGCCACATCGGCGACCGCATCAATCTCCGGGGTCACCCCGAAATCCCGAGGGTTATCAAATCGAATGTATTGAATCCATTTTCGACCCGTTTGGGGATCGACCGGAAGATCAAACATCGAAATATCCAGGGCGGTTCCGCCGGCGGACTTTCCGTACAGCAGGCAGATCTCTGCAAGCGTGGTATTCCTTAAGTCCTGCTCCAACACCGCCGGGTCCAGCGGCAGCGTCGGGTCGGTCGGCTCGCCCCACCATGCGGGCAGGCACGGATCGTACACGCGTCCCAGGGTCGGCGCGAAGCTGTCCGCAAAAAAGTCGCCCAGGAAGCCGTACTGTCCCGGAAAGTTGGGATCGCTGAATTTCGTCGGATTCGGGTTCCGGTAGAACGGATCCATCGTATAGGTGTACCAGTGGATCCCGTCCTGGCTGACGCTGATCACGCCATACTCTTTCAACATGAATGAATTTCCGATCTCCACCTCCTGCGGATCTTGGAGATAATATTCACTCGTGCCCCCGATGGGCTGAAAAGAATTTCCGAATACAATCAGATCCTTGCCAAAGGGATTATTGATGTCATCGAAAACAGGACGGCCGAATTTCAGGGTCAAGCTGCCGCGATGCCCGATACAAACCACCTCCGTGGTCCGCCAGGCCGCAAAGACCGGCACCACCGGCAGCGGTTTATTATGTTCCGCCTCCACGCAGGTATCCACCGTGGGTCTTCCCAATGCCGTATGGGGATCGTCAAACAGTTCGCCTGTGATCTCATCCTTGACAATCCCCGTTCCCGGAACATATTCCACCACTTCCACGGCAAAATCGTTCGGATCGTAAATATAAGCCGTCCCGCTTGCCGCGAAAATCAGGCATAGCAGGCTATGGATCGCCATGACATACCTCCTAAAAAAGCAAATGGGGCCGAGCCCGATGCTCGACCCCTGGCAGATTTATTGTTTCTTTCGCATCAACACAGCGCCTATTCCCAGCAAGGCCAGCGTCGCCGGTTCGGGGATAATGGGGACATCCAGTTGGTAACTCTCATCCGCCCCCTCCGGCGGCGTTCCATAATACATGAAGGCATTTATTCCGACAAATTGACCGTTTACCAGCAATTCCTGATTGAAGCCGCCCGCGTTGAAATTCCAGTCTGAATCGTCGTAACTTCCCCAACGGGCATAGGGATCAAAACTGCTGGCCAGACCCCAGCTTCCGGTTTGAGGATGGTAGTGAGGACCGGCTGTTTCATCCGGATCATCGTACACCACATTATTCAGGAAATACACCCCGTAGTCCGCATAGTTAAAGGTGAAGATTCCCGCATCCTCAAAGGCCGTAAGCATTGTAAATTGGGTCGCCTGGCCGTTCCAACGAAAGCCGAACGCATGAGACTGTGAGACCGTTGCGGCCCCGTAATCAACGCCATTCCAATCCACAACAAGAATCACTTCATTGTCGCCGGAACCGGCCCAGGCATCCACATCCACCTGATATCCGTTGAAATTATAAATGGCCGCATACGAGGCGGAAACCATACAAAAAACAACGAACTGACACACGATAACACGTTTCATCTTTCTTCTCCTGTGTTCACAAAAACTTTGCGGGACACCGCCCGCCCCGGCCCTCTCACGCGGAGAACCGGGCAACAAAAAAAGCCGCCGCTCCCGCGTTGGAAGCGGCGGCTTTTGAGTTTCTTCTCCGGTTCGTCCCCAGGGCCCTTGAGAACACAACCTTTTACCGCAGCGCATTGTTCCAGATCGCGAGAACAACAGTTCGCCAGGCAAGCGGCAGGCAGGTTTTCTGACTCGCATCCTGCCTCACGACCCCTTCCCATCCCGTCAGGGACAGTGGGACGATGTCGCAAGGGTTTGACCGGCCCCCAGGGGCCCGTCAGCGGATGCACACAGCGGCGCGACCGTCACGGATTTTCACCGTATTCCCGTTTTGCGTATCCGGATCTCGAACTTCCGACCCGGACCTGCGGCTTGTATGAGCTTAAACAAAGAGCTTTTTAAGCAGAATAGCACCCGTCCCGGGCAAATACAAGCAAAAAAACAAAAAAATGGATTATTGCTTGAAATCCTCCGGGGCGAACTGGGTGGAGAAGCGGGTGCCGCTGAGGCGCAGGGCGGCCAGCTCCGCCTCGCCGACCCGGCCGTGGATGAACTGCTGCACCACATCGTGCGGGTGATTGCGGATATCGTCCGCCCCGCCGTCGGCGATGATTTTGCCGCGGTGGAGCATGACGATCCGGTCGGCGATCTTGTAGGCGCTGTTCATGTCGTGGGTGACGACGATGCTGGTGACCCTGAGCTCGCGCTGAAGCTTGAGGATGAGCTCGTTGATCACGTCCGAAGTAATGGGGTCCAGGCCGGTCGTCGGCTCGTCGTAGAGGATCACCTCAGGATCGAGGGCAATCGCCCGCGACAGCGCGACGCGCTTGCGCTGCCCGCCGGAGAGCGAGGCCGGGTAGTGCGTCTGGTAGCCGTCCATACCGACCATCGCCAGCTTGTGCTTGACCATCTCGTCGAGCTTCTTCCAGTCGTCGATCCGGAAGTGCTGGCGAATGGGAAAGATAATATTCTCATAAACCGTCAGACTGTCGAACAAAGCGCCCATCTGGAAACAGAAACCGAAGCGCATGCGAATGGGCACGAGCTGCCGCTCCGAAAGCGTATCAATCCGCCGCCCGCGAAAGTGCACCTCCCCCTTCGTGGGCCGCTCCAGCACGATCAGGTGCTTCATGAAGACGGTCTTGCCGCAGCCGCTGGGGCCGATGATGACAGTCGTCTTGCCCTCCTCCACGGCCAGGGAGACGTTGTCGAGGATCAGCCGGTCCTCGAACTTTTTGGTAAGGCCGCGAACCGCGAAGATCCCGTCGTTCGCTTCAACCGGTTTGTCGGACATGGCGTCTTTCCCCGCGTTCATATCAGCGACCGTGCCTGCCAGAAGGTTTTATAGATCGCGTCCAGCACGACGGCAAAGACATAGTTGAGCGCCAGGATCGAGATGAAGCAGCCGACGAACGCCTCGGTGCAGGCCTCGCCCACGCCCTGAGCCCCCTCCCGGCAGTGGAAACCCTTATAGCAGCTGATCAGGGCAATCGCCCCGCCGAAGAAGAGTCCCTTGAGTACGCCGGTCGATACGTCCCAGAGCTCTACGCCCATCGCGCTGAAGCTCCAGTAGGCCCCGCTGTTGATCCGGTACTGGACCACGCTGACGAAGTAGCCGCCGAGGATGCCCAGCAGGTCGGCGTAGATAATCAGGAACGGCGTGAGCAGCAGACACGCCAGGATGCGCGGGGCCACGAGATACCGCACCGGGCTGACCCCAATGCTGGTCACGGCGGCGATCTGCTCGGTAACATTCATCGTCCCCAGCTCAGCCGTCAGGGCCCCGCCGACCCGCCCCGCCAGCATGATCGCCGCCAGCACGGGCCCCAGTTCTTTAACAACCGCAATGTTAATTAAGACGCCCAGCCGCTCTTCCAGACCCATGCTGGCAAGCTGGCTGTAGGCCTGAATCGCCAGAATCATCCCTACAAAGGCCCCTGTCGCCATGACGACGGGCACGCTCTTGACGCCGATCACGTTCATCTGGGTCCAGATCAGCGGGTAGGATCGCGGCGTCAGGAGGGTATGGAACGAGGCATGCAGAGCGGCCACCGTGAACCGGCCGAACCGCCCGACATACTCTACCTGTTTGATCGTCTTTTGACCAAGGGCTTCAATCATACCGCAATCCGTTATTCAGAAAAATAACTCCTTATTTTTACTCTATTTGATATCGGTTCTTTGGATCGGTAGATTGCAAAAAAGGGCTGGGGAGCTCTGAAATTAAGAAAATGGGAAAATTTGAATGATTTTTTGCCGGTTTTGCCTATTTTAATGGCCATTTTATCGGGCCATTTCCTGTTAGATCTTTGTAACTCATGAATTACGCGGCACTTAGAAATGTTTTCATGCAATGGGACCGTTGAATTTTGCCTATTTTAACTAAAGATTTTCAAAACCCCCTGCCGATAGGTTTTCTGTGTTACCGATTTTACCTATATTAACTTTGAAACCTGTTCAGTGAGGGTCCTATGGTTAAAGAAGTGATTTTGGAGAAGTATCTTAGAAGTCTGCTTTCGGGTGATCGGGCGGCCAGCCGCAGCGTCATCGAAGAAACCCTTCAGAGCGGCATTCCCGCCCACCAGGTCTATGTCGATCTGATCTGGCCGATCATGGTCGAGGTCGATAAGCTCTACCGGGAGGGTCGGATCGATTCGGCTCAGGAGGCCTTCGCCTCGCGGATCAACCGAAACATCGTCAACCAGCTCCAGAACAAACTGCCCCGCCGAGCGGCCAAGGTCAAGCGGGTCGTGATCGTTACGGCCGGCAGCGAGCAGGCCGAACTGGGCGGCCAGATGATCACCGACCTCTATGAGAGCGACGGCTGGGAGACCCGCTTTCTCGGAGGCGCCTGCGGTCATGACGATATCCTCTCCTTTATTCACTCCTTCCGTCCGGATCTCCTCGTGCTCTTTGGGATGAACGGCCCGCAGGCCCCGAAGGTCCGCGTGCTGATCGACACGATCCGCGAGATCAACGCGTGGCCGGACATGCGGATCATGCTCTCGGGCGGCGTCTTCGGCCGCGCGGAGGGGCTTTGGGAGGAGATCGGGGCCGACCTGTATGCCGAGGACCCATCTCAGGCGGTCCAGATCGCCAATGCGAACCCCGCCGATCTGCCCATGCCCCAGCGGACGATCAAGCAGCGCCAGCGGGCTGCCGAACAGAGGGAAGAGGAACCCGTGGCGGCCGGTTTCTAAACCCCGATTCAACAGGCCGGCGGCTCGATCCGGGCCGCCGGCTTCTTCTTTTGCCTATAAACAAGATCAACTGGAACCAGTATTGCCTCTTATTTTTCATCCAAAATTATTTGATTGCAAAAAATCCGGGATATCGCTATAAGGTAGGGCTTGTTTTTCGAGAACAGAAACGGGTCTTAAGAAGTGGTATGGAACATGATTCTGACACAGATTCTTCAGCCGACGTCGATTAAGGCGCCCCTGGAAAGCAAGGATAAAGAATCCGCGATTGCGGAACTGATTGACACGCTGGCGGCTTCGGGCCAGTTGACGGACAAGGCCGGAACCTTCGAGGCCGTCATGGCCCGCGAACAGCAGCGGAGCACCGGCATCGGGTCGGGCATCGCGATTCCCCACGGCAAATGCTCCTGCGTGAAGGAACTGGTTATGGCCATCGGAATCGCCGGCGAGCCGATCGAATTCGAGAGCATCGACAACAAGCCGGTCAAGACGATCGTGCTGCTGGTCTCCCCGCCGGACTGCACCGGCCCCCATATCCAGGCCCTGGCCCGCATCAGCCGGCTCATGCTGGACGATACCTTCAAGACCAAACTCGAAAAGGCCGCCTCCCCCGAAGAGGTCTACGACCTGATCAGCACGAAGGAAGCGGAATAGCCGATAGTCGTCAGCAGCAGATCGGAATTAAAAGGAGAGATTCTCGTTTTATGAACGGGAACCTCTCCGGATCAATAGTCCAATTTCATTTACCTCCCGCGCCGCAACAGCAATCCCCCAAGGGCGAGGATAAGGAAAGTGGCCGGTTCCGGGGTGATAGTCGATTCATGGCAAACGTAAAGGTCGCCCGTATACCAGGTTCCCTCCCAACCGCCGTATGCATCTCCGGCCGACGCACCGGAGTTCCAGGTCAGGTCCGTAGTGGAGGCGAATACGCCGGGCAGGTCATTGCAGATGCCGTTGACAAAGGAGTAATTGTACAAAATCTCCGGGGCGCCCGTGATGACATAGCTGCCATTGTTCTGCATCCAGGCCAACACATCGATGGCGATATGCATGTCCTGACTGTCGCTGTTCAGGCCGGGATACCAGAGACCGGCTTCCGGTCCCACGCCGAGACCGGACCAGTCGGGCAGTTCATACATCGACCACTGTCCTGATCCCGCATCGTACTGCTGGGCGCTGAAACTGGTTGTCGTTGCCTGTTGCGTATCGTCACACACAAATTTCAGCCGAAGATCCGTCTTCCCGTAGCCCCATTCCGGACCATGCTTATAGTAGTTACACTTCTTCACCTCTTCCGACCAGAAGGGGAAGGGAAATGGCGCATTCTCGCCATTGATAGTATATCACCACTGGACATACCCATCCTGCTTGGCATGACTCACGATGTAGGCGGCCTGCGCCAGACCGCCGTATACCAGTACCGCAGTTACAATAATTAACAGATGTGTTTTTTTCCTTAATAAAACCTCGATAATCGTTTTTATATGAAAAACCCTTATCGCAGGCGGCCTCACACTGTTAAGATCGGGTTTTGTTGCGGGCCAAACAAAACCATTCAATAGTTGAGTATAGCTGGTGATGTGTCGTTATGAACCAGAGTGCAAAAACAGAATGCCGAATACCAAAGACCAGACGCCGTATTATTGCTCGACTACATCCATATTTTTATAATGCTTTACGGCGTTGTCAAGAAGAAATATTCCGGAATTTACAAATTCAGTAAATTACAGTAATAATACCTATGCACAATGAATCGTGACCCCACAAAAAAAGCCCTGTCGGTTGGGACAAGGCTTTTTAATTTCGATTTCTTTCGCAGTCAGTAGTTTTCCCAGAGGATCAGGCCGGGCTCGTAGGGTTCGACGAGGTCGGGGTGGCGCGGGAGGACTCGGAGGGCGAAGCCCTGCCGGCCGGAGTTGCGGCACGGGATGGTGCCGCTGAAGACGACAACGCCGTCCGGGGTTTGCGAGCCGTCCTCGCAAGTCATCTCGACGACCTGCCCGTTCTCGATCTGGCCGGCGGAGTTGACCTGGCCGAAATAGATCTGCACGGCGATGTCCTCGGGCCTGAGGCGACCGAGACGGACCTGTGCGGCAACTTTGATGTCCGAACCGACCTTGAGCTCGGGCTGATGGCCGTTCCATGTGGCGACGGTCTCGCCGGTCCGGGTAACAATCTCCACCGAACCGATAGCCAGATCGGACCACGCGCTGCGTATGCCCCTCTTCCATTCGGACAGACTGCGAACGCGGGCCAGGTTGTCCTGCGTCAGCTCGTTCCAGTGCTGGGCGGCGGGCTGGTAATAGCGGCGGGTGTACTCGGCGACCATGCGGTGCGTGTTGAAACGCGGAGCACACCACTTGACCGTGTTCTTCATACGGCGAATCCAGCGTCGCGGCAGGCGGTCCTTGCCCCGCGAGTAGAACAGCGGGACAACCTCCTGTTCGAGCAGGTTGAAGATGGCCTGCGACTCGACCTGGTCCTGGTAGCTGAGGTCCTCGTACTCCTCGCCGGCGCCGATGATCCAGCCGCCGTCGGGGATGTAGCCCTCGCACCACCAGCCGTCGAGGGTGCTCATATTGAGAACTCCGTTGAGAGCGGCCTTCATGCCGCTGGTGCCGCTGGCCTCCATCGGTCGACGGGGGTTGTTGAGCCAGACGTCCACGCCCTGGACCATGTAGCGGGCGATGTCGATGTCGTAGTCTTCGAGGAAGATCATTCGCCGGCGGATGTCGGGGTTCTGCGAGGCAAAATGCACGAGCTGGCGGATAAGCTCCTTGCCGGCCGTGTCGCGCGGATGGGCCTTGCCGGCGAAGATGAACTGCACCGGCTGCTGGGTATTGGTCAGCAGCTTGATGAGGCGCTGGGGCTCGCGAAGGAGCAGCGTGCCGCGCTTATAGGTCGCAAAACGCCGGGCAAAACCGATCGTCAGGGCCTCCGGGTCCAGGACCTCCTCGGCCCAGCTCAGCTCCGTATGGAACGCGCCGCGGCGCTGGAGCTGGCGTTTGAGACGGGAGCGGACGAAACCGACCAGCCGCTCCTTGCTGCGCTGGTGAATCCGCCACATCTCCTCGTCCGGGACCTGGTCGATGTTCTGCCAGATCGACTTATCGACGATCTCGTCGCTCCATCGCGCGCCGAGGTAGCGTTCGTAAAGCGAGGTATGCTCGGCGCTGAGCCACGACCGGGCGTGAACGCCGTTGGTAATCGAGCCGATGGGGACCTCGTCGAGCGGCAGATCGGGCCACAGGCCGCGCCAGATCTTGCGCGACACCTGGCCGTGAAGCTGGCTGACGCCGTTGCGGTAGGTGCTGGTGCGAATGGCCAGCACGGGCATCTTGAAGGTCTCGCGGTCGTCATCGCCGCGGACGCGGCCGAGCGCGAGGAACCGCTCGCGGTTGATGCCCAGCTTGCCGTAGTAGTCGCCGAAATACTTGTCGATCATCTCGACGGGGAACTCGTCGCTGCCGGCGGCTACCGGGGTATGTACCGTAAAGACGTTGCTGGCCCGAGCCGCCTCCATCGCCTCGTCGAAGGTAAGCTGATAGGTGCTCCGGAGCTTGCGGACGCGCTCGAGGGCCATGAAGGCCGCGTGCCCCTCGTTCATGTGGCAGACGGAGGGATCGAGCCCCATGGCGAAGAGGGCCTTGATGCCGCCGATGCCCAGGACGATCTCCTGACAGATCCGCATCTCGAGGTCGCCGCCGTAGAGGGCCTGAGTGATAACCCGGTCCTGCGGGGCGTTGACGGACAGGTTGGTATCCAGCAGAAAGAGCGTAACCCGGCCGACCTCGAGGCGCCAGATCTGGGCCGTCACCGTGCGCTCAGGGAACTGCATCGTCACCGTCAGCGGGTGATCGCCCTCCTTGCGGACGAGGGTCAGGGGCATGTTGTGGAAATCGTTGTCGAGGTAGTGTTCCTGCTGCCAGCCGTCGGTGTTGAGGTACTGGCGGAAGTAGCCCTTCTGATACATCAGGCCTATGCCGACCAGCGGAATCCCCAGTTCCGAGGCGCTCTTGAGGTGATCGCCGGCGAGAATGCCCAGGCCGCCGGAGTAGATCGGGATGCTCTCGTGAATCCCGAACTCGGCGCTGAAGTAGGCGATCACCGGCTTCTTTTCATAGCGGTAAACCTTGTCGAACCAGTTGGGCCCGTGGAGGGTGAGCCGGAGTTTTTCCCTGGCCTCCTGGAGCTGATAGAGAAAACCTTCATTGCGTGCGAGGTCCTCAAGGCGGGCCTGGGAGACCATGCCCAGGACCTTGACGGGGTTGTGGCCGCACTTTTTCCAAAGGTCATAGTCGATCCGACGAAAGATATCGGTAATTTCCGTATTCCAAGACCAATAAACATTATTGGCAATCACTTCCAGATCTTTTAAGGCATCCGGCAATGAGGGCTTAACGGTAAAAGTCCTGATTGTCTGCATGAAGCTCTGTCCTTTATCTCAATCCCTTGTCTCGTCTTCGTTTTTCCATCACCAAACGTCGGCAATGACAGGATTATATCGGCCGGGCCGTCGTTCTTCTTAATCAGAAAACGCTTTTTCGACCGGCGCATCCGCACTGTTTTTATCGGTCCTGTCAGCCGATTCGATACTTTTTTCCCGTTCAATCCTCCCGCAAAATACTGACCCGCCGCAGGGTGCAGGCCGGGATGTTTCCCGATTCTAAAAAGCGGAAAACTATCGAGAAGCAAAACCCGGTGCAATCCAACCCCCCCGCAATTCCTCGACAACCCACACCTGAGGAAGCGACAGAGTCTCAATCGAGTGGACCCTGTTTACGTATTTCGGTTTGAGCGTCCCGGCCGTCCCAACGGTCACGATGGAGCCATCCACGACGGCCACCGGCCGCCGGGCCTGGGTCCCCCCCGCCGAGAGCAGGATCAGGTTGAGGGCCTGACCGACCGGCAGCGCGGCAAAGCCGTCGGCCCCAATAGGCGTCCGGCGATCCAAAAACGCATTCTGTTTAAGATCCCCCCAGAGGATCAGGATGGGCAGCGGCGGGTTTGTCGAGCGGCTCAGGAGAGCAAAGGCCTCCTCCAGCGGCGTCTGGGCCGTCAGGGCCGACAGGTCGGCCCGCGTTTCCAAAAGCGAGTAAACATCCCGAACGGCACGAGCGTTCGGATTGGACTCAACGGGGGCAGCAAATGAGGCAAGTGAATCGGAAGCGGCCGGATCGGCTTCGTCCGCATCCGAATCGGCCTCACCTTGCGAGATTGGGGGGTTGGGCTCCCTCTTAAACTGTCCCTTTTCGAGATATTCTTTTACGTCAACTCCGTCGGCCTTCACATCCGCGAGGATGCGAAAATAAAACCGGTCCCGGATATTCGTTAATTCAAGGACGCGGGTGTTCGATAAAAGCTTCTTTAACTGCTCCTCTTTTTCACGGATTGCCTCTGCGTCGCCGACAAACTCTACCCCTCGAATCGAGATCCTCAATTTGAGATTTTCCACGCCGGCAAAGCGATCCACCCGGCAGGTAAACTCAGCGGGACTGTGCACCTTCAACAGTTCTTTGATCCGACAGCGGCAATCTGCAAAGGAAGCCCGCGCTGACCCCGCAAGGACAGCGACTGCCAGCAACAATAAACCTATGTTGAAGACCTTCTTCGTCACGATTTAAAGCCCCACCCAAGTAATGGGATTGTGTCTAATTATACACGCACAGCCCCGAAAAAGTTCGAGTTGTCGTCCAAAATGCTTTTCGTGCCTTTTGTCACAAAAATATTATACTCTTTTTTCCGTGAAAAAGAAAACCTATTTTAACAGGGAAAAATCATCGGACACGGAGCCGCGAATTTATCAACTCCAGGAGGGCATCATCGTTTTGATGCTTTCCCAAAAGTTTGGGAAAGCAGGGAAAGATGTCAAACGTGTTTGCCGCCTTAAAGCAAAACTGTCGGGGCGTACAAAAAAACGAGGGGCGGTCCTCCGAGGCCGCCCCCCGTTATGGCTGCCGAATGCCCGCTACAGGATCAGCTCATTGCCGACCTTGCGGGCCCGGGTGGGCTTGTCGAGGTTGATCCCGAGGGCCAGGCCGATCTCGACGAGCAGGTTCCACCCGGCGGCGAGATAGACATAGGGGCACAACTCGCCGGCGTCGGGCGTCCGGATCGTCATAAACGGTGTCGGGCGGTTGGCGATGGCGACGACCGTCAGGCCGACGCCTTTGACGAGCACCTCCTGGAACTTCTCGATCTCCTCGTCAATCGGATCGACGACGAAGACGATGTCTCGGGGATCCATGACCTCCTCAATGCCGTGTATGGCGTAGGTGCCTTCGAGAAAGTCCGACTTGTTGCGCGTGATCTCGTTGGTCTTGAGGGTGAGTTCCTCCGCAACGCCGTCGTTGTAGCCGGCGAAGTAGATCGTCGGCGCCTGGATCGCCTTTTGGACAATCTCGGGCTCAATCGGCATCGTCAGAGCCGCCTCGATCATCCCCGCGAGCCGGTCGGTGTCAATCGCACGGATCGTGCCGTTGATATGCCGCAGAATCGTCTCATAGAAAAACGCCTGCTCGACGACGCTCTTGGTGGCGGCCACCGCCTGCTCCCAGCCGCACGTGAGCACGAACGTCTCGACGCAGGTCTCCTCCAGCGGCGTTCCCTTGTTGGCCGTGAGGCCGAAGCAGTTGGCGTTGCCGGCCTCGACGAGCTTCCTCGCCAGCAGCACGACCTCCTTGGTGCGGCCGGAGTTGGAGGCGCAGAAGACGGCGAACTTCGAGAGGTCATACTGCGCCGCCTGGCGCGACCCGTCGGTGTTGATGCTCAGGTCCATCCCCCACTGCAGGGCCTTGCGCATGGCGTTTTTGGCTGGGAAGATCCGGCTGGAGCCCTCCCCCGTCAAAAACAGCCGGCCGGCGGCCCGGATCTTTTCGGCCGCCGCCTTCGTCCGGCCGACCTCGAAACGCTTCACCGCACCTACGGTATCCATCATCTCCTGCACCAGGGCATAATGAGCGTACCTGGCGTCATTTAGATTCATACATATCTCCCGGTTGATTTCCTTTTCACAAAGACCGCTCACCCTCGTTTGATAATCGCATCGATTACCGTATTAAACCGCTCGGCGTCCTCGCGGACCTGTTTGACAAATTCGTTCTCGTCGATTGTCCCGACGGCCGCCGCCATCTCCTCGGCGTTACGATAGGTGGCCCGGCGGAAGGGGTTGTCATAATCCTTGCGGCGGGACTCGTACACGCGGTCGCGGATGAGTTCCTGAATCGCCGCCGCCTGCGCCAGCATCCCCCGCCATTCCTCCGCCGTCAGCGCCTTTTCATTCAGCGTCTCGAGCGTCGCCCAGGCGTGTCGCTGCTTTTCCAGCGGATAGGCGGACCACAGCTCGTTATACCGCTGATGGATCGCGTCCCACGAATCCAGCGTCCCGGCGACCACGTCGGCCCGCAGTCGGTCCACGTCGGGCTCGGGGATAAGCTGGCCGCCGACGTTGACCCAGCGACTCTGGCGCGGGCTCTGCAGGGCCTTTTGCATCGCGGCGAAATCGGCGCCCTCGTTGGCCTGCATCCAGACGACGAGGTTCTTCACCGCGTAGTACAGCAGCATCTGGCGGTACGCCTCATATCCCTCATGCGGCCGCAGGATCAGGACGGGCCGTTTGGATTTCTCCATATTCTCGCCGCGGACCTCGAGCGAGCAGACCGCCTCGCCGTCCGTCAGCAGCCTGCGCCCGATCTTTGCCAGTTCGTCCTCGCTCATCCCCTCGACGGACTTGCCCTCCTCACGCACGGCGGCCTTGCCCGTCCACACCTCCAGCAGCCGCATCCCGGCAAGTATCTCCTCGGCTGTATCGGGGGCCAGCGGGTCGAACTCGATGTTCTGCGCCTTGCGCCGGCGATTGTCGCGGCTCAGGAACTTCCGGTAGTTGCGCGCCAGGGCGTACATATTGTAGAGCCACCAGAATGCGGGCATCACCTCCAGGCGGTCGACGCATGAGTTGTTGTTCACCAGCGCAAACGGCAGCGGGATATCCATCTCCACCGGGTAGTCGCCCTTGGTCAGCAGCACGTACGAGGCGAACCGGCAGGAGTGCTTGACGCTCGTGCACAGGCCCGGCCAGAAGCCCCGACCCGCCTGCACCTCATTGTCATTGGCGCGGCTGTTGTGGTTGGAGCCTACCGTTACGCCGGCGGCCATATTGCTCTGGCCCATCACGACCGAGGCGATCAGGAACGAATTGTTGTGGTGCTGCTCGTGGGCCGGGAAGATCAGGTTGTTGAGCACCTCGCAGCAGGAGATCGTCGAGTTGTCGCCGAGGAACGAGTTGATCAGCCGTGCGCCGTACTTCAGGTTCGAGTTGTTGCCGAGGATGAAGCGGACCGCCTTGCAGCCGTAGAAGATATGGCAGCCGTAGCCGATGATCCCGTTGACCAGCTCGACGCCCTCGCCGATCTGCGAGGGTTCCTCGCACGAGGAGTGGATCGTCAGGTTTTTGAGCTTGTTGGCCCCCTTGATGTAGCAGTGGGAACCGATTTTGACGTCCTTGAGGATCCGCGAGTTCTTGATGATGCACTGCTCGCCGACCGTGCCGTACCAGCCGCGTTTCGAGTCGAACCGCTTCTGCGTGAGCTCTTTGAACGTTTCCATCAGTTTTTTGTCGTCGCGGTATTTGGCCCACAGGTAGGCGTCGGCCGGGAGCATCCCGTCAAACGGCAGCACCTTCCGGCAGCCCGACTCGTTCATCAGGTCCAGCCAGACCCGTACCTTTTCCGGCTCGCCGTCCTTGAGGATGCCGTTGCCGAACTTGGCATAGTTGGTCGTGTGCATCTCGTCGATGTTCGCCAGGATGCAGCGGCTGCCGATGATGTAGTGCGCCAGGTACTTGACGCTGTGGATGGCCGCGTCGTCGCCGATGTCGCAGGAAACGATCAGACTGTCGGTAATCCCTGTCGGCAATTGGAGATCGTGATGCTCCAGAACCCGGTTCCGCATCCGCCCGATTCGCACCAGCCCGAAGAAATTGCAGTTTTTGATCTGGCCGGGGTCGAATTCGTCGGTAACGAGCAGCTCGTCCCAATTGTCGGCGTTGTTGCCGTTTTTGACAAGCTGTTCCAGTTCTTCCGAGCGGAGGTTTCGCCAGGCGGGGGCGGGCTGGGGGACCTGCCGGTTGCGAAGGGCATACTCATCCTGGTCCGGCGGCAGGTATTCGGCGGGGATGAAGTTCTTGCCGATGCTGCCCCCCGGCCGCAGTATCACACTGTCCATGCAAAATCCTCCGTTTCTGACTCCGGATTCATGCTTTAATGCTTAACATTGGAAAAGGTGGTAATATACCATATCCCCTACCCCCGAACAAGCCCCCATTCTCATACAATTTTCTGACTCTCAACACCTTTTTTTCGGATTTCCCGGTGAGCACAAGAGCAGATAAACTTGTTTCCTGTCGCCGGGACGGTTACAATTGCCTTATGCAAAAGGATTTAAAAAATTATACCCGACCGGAGCTGCGGGAGTTGGTCGCGTCGATGGGGCAGAAGGCCTTCCTCGCCGACTATCTCTACTCGTTCATCCACCAAAAGGACTGCGGCGAGATCGCACAGATCACCCCCCTGCCGCAGGCGTTTCGCGAGCGGCTGGCGGCCGAGGGCTTTTTCATCTCGCGGCTGAAGACGCTCAAGAAGCTCACCGACCCGGACGGCGCTTCGAAATACCTCTTCCAGATGGAAGACGGGCAGGTCGTCGAGTCGGTCCGACTGATCGACGAGGACCGCGTGACGCTGTGCCTCTCGACGCAGGTGGGCTGCCGGATGGCGTGCGGCTTTTGCGCCACCGGCCGGCTCTCGTTTCAGCGCAACCTGCTCGCCTCGGAGATCATCGACCAGGTCTATCGCATCGAGGCCGACGGCGGCAAGGCGCAAAACCTGGTCTATATGGGCATGGGCGAGCCGCTGGACAACTACGACGAGACGATGCGATCGCTGCGGATCCTCAACAGCGAAGAGGGCCGCCGCTTCGGTATTCGGCACATCACCCTCTCCACGTGCGGCATTACCGAGCGGATCAGGCAGCTTGCCGGCGAGGACTTGCATCCGCGCCTGGCGATCTCACTCCACGCCGCCGACGACGCCAAGCGCAGCCGGATCATGCCGATCAGCCGCAAGGAGACGCTGGACCGGCTCATCGAGGCGATCCGTTTTTACCAGGACCAAACCGGCCGGCGGATCACGCTGGAATACATCATGATCCGCCGCCTCAACGACACTCCGGCGGACCTGGAGAACCTCATCCGGCTCGCGGGCCGATGCCGTGCGAACGTCAATCTCATCGAGTTTAATGAATTTCCCGGTGCGGCGTACAAGGCCTGTTCACCCGACGTCATCCGGGCGTTTGCGGCAGCCCTGCAGAAGGCGGGCATCGAGACGGTGATCCGCTTCAAGCGAGGACGGGCGATCAAAGCCGCCTGCGGCCAACTCGGCGCTGAACGGCTCCCCCGGCGGTAAAAAGGCGAACGCTGCTCAAACTGAAAGGCCGGTCGGCCGTCTGCCCGGGAGCATCGCAGGATTATGTTTAGTCCCTGCCGGCGAGGCGGTTTCGATAGAGACTGGGATCGACGCCGGCGGCGATGGCCGATTCGTCGAGGCCGCCGCCGAGAAACTCGTTGATCCGTCGGGCCTCGGCCTTTGGATCGCGGAGCATGTCCTGGTAGGATACGTAGAGGACCGAGAAGTTCGGCTGCTGCGAAAGCCACTGACGGCATTTGTCCAGTTCAGCGGTGAAGAGGGCCGCCATCTGCTCGTCGGAGACGGCGCCGGTATCGCGGCCGCTGCGCTGAAGCATTTTTTTCTGCGAAGCAAGGACCTCCTGCATATCGCGAAGCATGAAGACGACGCGGTAGGCATAGCCGGCCGGCAGATCGTAGAGCAGCCGGTAAACCATCTTGACGACCCGGCCGCCGGCCTGCTGGAGCCAGGAGGGGTCCTCCCGGGTCTTTTTGACGGGCTCGAATTCGTAGTATCCCTTTGGATTATCTTCGTCGGCCTTGCGGATGTGATCGACCAGGGCCTCCAGACCGCCCGCCTCAAGGGCCTTCATCATCATCGAGGTGCCCGACCGCGGCAGGCCAGACACAATTGTCACCACGTTTGATCCTGATTCGGTCTTCATGCAAAATCCTCAAAAACAGGCATTTCTTATAGGAGACCGGGGCAAAAAAAGCAAGTATTCTCTTGTCGGGTTTTGCCGGTTTTGATACAGTATCCCATCTCTGGCGTCTGTAGCTCAATTGGACAGAGCATCGGTCTTCGGAACCGAGGGTTGGGGGTTCGAGTCCCTCCAGACGCGGTTTTCCCGCCGGGATACTTCATTGAGAAAATTGTTTTGAAAAGAAGTTTCTTTTTTCTTTCCTCCTATTCTTTAGCGAATTATACTATTTAAGATGACATTTTGTAAGGAATTTAAAAAATTTTAAAAAATAAATGCTTTAAAAATTAAATTGTTACGTCTATAATTATAGAAAGATTGAAAAGTACTGGAGGCGTTTTATGGGGCCTGATTTGGAAAAGTCGATAAACGAGCTCAGTTTACGGATGCGACTGCTCCGGGCCATACAGGAAGAAGAGCTCTATCAGGAGGTGACGGAGCGGGAATCTCTGATCCTCCAGCAGCTCTATGAACAGGGTCCGCTGAGCATCTCGGATATCGCCGGGGCATGGCCGAACATCAGCGAAAGCACCATCTCGCTGACGATCACAAAACTCTGGAAAGAGAAGAAGATGGTCTCCAAGGCGATCAACCCGGAGAATCAGCGGGTGACGATCGTGGAACTGACGGAGAAAGGCCGCGAGGTGCTCAAAAAGATCCTCAAACAGAGCAGCGATCGGATCAACGCCCTCTTCAAGGCGATCAACCTGACGCCGGAGGAAAAAGACCTCCTGTCCCGGATCTGCCAAAAAGGCGTGGAATTTTTCGACAAGCACCTGGGAATCCGGCGTCAGTCGCAGCAAACGAAATATAAAGTTTGAATTAAGCGTATAAACCTGCAGGATCCTGTATCGTTAGGAACGTTGAAACCGGCTCATAAGAGAACCGGCAGCCCGTTGCGGCCCGTGTGCCCTGTTGCCGGAGAAAGGAGTTGGACCATGTTGGTACAGAAACGCTCCATCCTGTTTGGCGGTCTGCTTTTGGTCCTGTTCGTCATGTCGCTTTGCCTGGCGGCCCCGGAACGGGGAAAATCCTCCGGCTCAACACAACGGTCGAACCCGGCGCCGTCCCGCCGGCAGCAGCGTGTTGAAAGCAAGCCCGCCTCGCCTCACAAAGCGGCCTCAGCGCCGGCGTCGCGTTCCTCCGCCTCCCGACCGAGCGAGTCGCGCCAAAGCCGACCCTCCGCTCCGCAGTCCCGGTCGCGGCCAAGTCAGCCGTCGGTCGCTCCGTCGCGCCCGGCGTCAGCGCCCGCTCCCGCCGCCCCAAAAGCCGATGCTTCCCGCAATTCGAAGCCCAGCGCAAGCCGACAGCCGGCCACGGCTCAACCGTCAGCCTCGGCCGCCCGCCCTTCGACGCTCTCCCGGTCGGCAAACCGCTCCGTGGCCACCGAATCGCGGTCCTCGCAAAAGCCCGCCCCCGCGACACCGGCAAAGCCCGCTCCCAGGGAAACGGCTTCCTCGGTGCAGAGGCAGGCAAACAAACAAGCTGAAAAATCCGTTTCGCGACAGGAGAATAAGCCGGTTTCCCAACCTGTTCAAAAACCGGTAAACAAAAAAGCTTCAAAACCGGCGGCGCGTCAGGAAACACCGGCCGGCCGTTCCGGCGCCGGCGTGATTGAAAAGAAAAACGCCTGGAAAATTTCGGATTCCAATTTCAACACCTCCGAGAAAACGCCGGCGAAAAAAAACGAGACGTCCCCTTCGACACATAGCGAGCGAATGGTCACGCCGATTCGCGTTAAGCGGGACGATTCGGCCGGCAAACCCAGCCGGGTCGCGAAGGACAACTCCACGGCGAAAGAACCCGTGACGGATCGGACAAAGGCATCGACCCGGAGCCCCGAAAAGATCGATTCCACCGAGAATGCCGTCACCCAAACGAAAATGCGGGCGGAGCGAACCCGCGAGGTTGGCCCGACGCAATCGCCGGAGAAATCGAGCCGGATCGCCGCCGTCAGCCCGTCAAGTGCCGTTGAGTCGTCCCGCCGGACGGACGGCCGTCTGTCGGAAAACCGGCGAACGCCGTCCGCCCCTCATGGCACACGCAGCTCCCGCCGCTCGACGAGCGACCAGGGCAGCAAAATCATCGTCAACGGCGACAACAACGTGATCGTCCAGGGAGACGTCACCCGCGTTCGACCGCGGCCGGTCTTTGTGCCGCGGCTGTACCGCAGCACCGTCGTCGTTCACAGCAGCCCGCGCTGGCACAATCACGGCTCTTTCTTCAGCTTCACCTGGTCCGGTTCGAGCTGCGGCCGGGTGGCGTACCTGCCCTACCGCAACTATTACGGGTTTAGCTACTACTATCCTTCCTATCACCGGAAGTACGTGTTCGTAAGCATAGGCGGCTACTGGCCGCACTACTACCGCTACCGCCGGTACTACTGGTACGGATGCCATCCCTACTTTTGGTACGGCTCGACCGTGGTCCCGCAGGAAGTCAACGTCTACAACACGTACAATACGTACAATACCGGCAGTCCGGAGTCCCAGGCGGCCCAAAGCAATGCTTTCCGCTACGAGAACTTCGCCACCGATTACCGGTATCCCTACGGAGACACGGAAGCGGATCCGAGCGGGCTCTTCGACAAAAAGACGGTCCCCGTCGATGCGCCGGAATACGAGAGCCCGGCGGACCTGTGCTTTGCCAACGCCGTCGATCTGTTCGCCAACGGCTCCTACGAAGAGGCGGCCCTGCAGCTTCGCGACGCCGTGGTGATCAGCCCGGATGACGTGATCCTGCCGTTCGCCTACAGCCAGGCGCTGTTTGCCCAGGGGGACTGGGCCATGGCGGCGTCGGTGCTGCGGTCGGCCATGGCCGCCCTGCCGGACGACGAGCTGACAATCTACTACCCGCGCGGCCTCTACCCGAAGGAAGAGGTTCTGCGGGAACAGATCGCGGCGCTGGAGAAGGCGGCGGCCGTCGAGCCGTTTGCCGCGGATTATCAACTGCTGCTGGGCTACCAGTACATCGGCCTCGGGGAACTGGATAAGGCGGCCGAGCCGCTGAGCGAGGCGGCCAAGGACCCGGCCAACGAACTCGCCGCGGCGCAATTGACGGAACTGGCGGCCAGACTGGAAGAAGAAGCGGCCAAAACGGAATAAGGGGACTTTGCCATGAAAACAATGACTTGCGGCGCCCTTGCGGCGCTCCTGCTGATCGGCGGCGGTTCTCTCGCGGGAACATGGGAAGCGTTCGTCGTGTACCCCGACCCGCTGGAACAGCTCCATCCCGACGTGGACGGCGGCAAGGTCCTCTGGCAGCAGAAAGTGGAATACAACGGCGCCTATGACTGGGAAATTTTCGGGGCGGATTTGATGGATGAAAACACTCCCTATCCGATCTACGTCACCTGGCTGGAAGCCAACCAGACCCGCCCCGCCATTTCCGGCGACTACGTCGTGTGGGAGGACGATACCTGGGGGGCGGATGACATCGACGTGCACCTGACGAGCATCGCCGACCCGGCGAACCCGACCGACGTACTGATCACCAACTTCACCGGCGACCAGGCCCGCCCCGCCATCCACGGCAACACGGTCGTCTGGCAGGATCTGTACACGGATTCGGCCGGCGGCGTGCAGGACTGGGACATCTACATGGCCGACGTGACCGATCCGAACAATCCGCAGATCTACCCGACGGCGTACCTGACCGGCGACCAGAGCGAACCGGCGATCTACCGCGCGCAGGCCGTGTGGCAGGACGCCTACGACGGCCAGGTGAACATCGAGGGGGCGGACCTCTGGCGGCGCAACCGGCCGGACCTGCGAACGGTGTCCGCGTCGAGCCTGGAGCAGAGGTCCCCGGCGATTCACGGCGATACGGTCGTCTGGCAGGAGAACTTCGGCGGCAACGACTGGGACATCTACGCGGCGGACCTCTCCGATCCGGACAATCCCATAGAGTTTCCGCTGGTCAGCGATCCGGCGGCCCAGACCTCGCCGGACGTGTACGGGCACATCGCCGTCT
Organism: Anaerohalosphaeraceae bacterium; assembly: GCA_050309685.1. GTDB lineage: Bacteria > Planctomycetota > Phycisphaerae > Sedimentisphaerales > Anaerohalosphaeraceae > JBNRMP01. Next base: position 27,675 of record JBNRMP010000006.1, on the reverse strand, counting down.
GGCAGGACTACCGAAACGGCAACTGGGACATCTACGGCTTCAATCTCATCACGCGCCGGGAGTTTCAGATCACCTCGAACGCGGCCGACCAGACCAATCCGGCCATCTGGGAGAACCTCGTCGTCTGGGAGGACAACCGCTCGGGCGTTTCGGCGATCTGGGCGGCGTGGCTGGACGGACCGGAACTCGCGGACTGCACGGTCGTTCCGGCGGGCGACACGAACGGCGACTGCCGGGTCAACCTGGAGGACTTTGCCGCGCTCGCCGAAACCTGGCTCGTCTGCGGCCTGGAACCCTTGGAAGCATGCAGTCGTTAGACGCCGATTAACGCATCATTCTCGCGAACGCACCTGTTTCTTTGGGCCCGTTGCGGGCGTGAGGTACTCGCCCGTTTCCATGAGGTGAACGAACTCGTCGAAGAGGTACTGCGGATCGTGCGGGCCCGGCGAGGCCTCGGGATGATACTGCACGCTGAAGGCCGGGACGCCCGTGCAACGAAAGCCCTCGAGCGTGTGATCGTTGAGATGGATATGGGTGATCTGCACATCCTTGTCCCGCAGCGAATCGGGATCGATGCAGAAGCCGTGGTTCTGGCTGGTGATCTCGATCTTCTTCGTGAGCAGGTTCTTGACCGGGTGGTTGGCGCCGCGATGGCCGAACTTGAGCTTGAAGCGGCTGCCGCCGAGGGCCAGGCCCAGCAACTGCTGGCCGAGGCAGATGCCGAAAAGAGGGACCCGCCCCAGCAGGCCGCGGATCGTTTGAATCGTATAACGGATCGGGTCGGGGTCGCCGGGACCGTTGCTCAGGAAGACGCCGTCGGGCTTCATCGCGAGGATGTCTTCGGCGCTCGTTTGGGCGGGCACGACCTTAACGGCGCAGCCGTGAGACCGCAGTTGCCGCAGGATGTTGTGCTTGACGCCGCAGTCGATTGCGACCACGGTAAACCGCTTCTCGGGCCGCCGCTCTTCGCCCGTGAGGACATCCACGACGCCCTTGTCCCACTCGTAGGGCTTTTCGGCGGTCACATTGCGCACGATATCCCGGTCCACGAGGCCGGGGTATTCGTCAAGCTTCTGCTTCAGAACGGAAATGGAGGCCTCGCCGGCGGAGACAATACCCCGCAGCGCGCCGACCGTGCGGAGGTGCCGGACCAGCTTGCGGGTGTCGATGCCTTCGAGACCGACGATCCCGCCGGCGCGGAGATATTCGGAGAGCGACTGTTCGCTGCGCCAGCTGCTGGGCTCGGGGCAGTTCCCCTTGACGATCAGGCCGGCGCAGAAGAGTTTGCGTGACTCCCGGTCCGGCGCGTTGACCCCAACGTTGCCGATCATCGGGCAGGTCATCGTAATGATCTGCTCATGGTAGGACGGGTCGGTCAAAATCTCCTGATAGCCGGTCATGGCCGTATTGAACACGACCTCCCCGCAGACCATCCCCTCGGCCCCAAACCCCCGTCCTTCAAAGAGGGTTCCGTCTTCCAGTAGTAAAACTGCCTGCATCGTATATCCTTTTATTATAATCAGTGTCAATCTGCGTTAATCTGTGTCTAAATCTTATCTCCACGTTACTTATAATACTGCTGGATCGGCTTGACCGTCAGTTCCCGCCGGGTCCCGGCGGCGATGGCTCTTGCGGCGGCGGCCGCCCCGCGGATCGTCGTGAAGTACGGCACTCGGCGGTCCAGGGCCGTGCGGCGAATCGAGAAGGAATCCCGGATCGACTGCTCGCCGACCGTCGTATTAATGATCAGGTCGATCCGACCGTTGATAATCAAATCCACCACGTTGGGCCGCCCTTCGGCGACCTTGCGGACGAACTCCGACGGGATGTTGTTCTCGATGAGCCGGATGCAGGTGCCGCGGGTGGCGAGGATCTTGAAGCCCATCTCGTGCAGGGACCGGGCGACCTCGATGGCCCGTTTCTTGTCCGAATCCCGGACGCTGATGAAGATCGTGCCGCTCTGGGGCAAAAGCGTCCCCGAGGCGATCTGGCTCTTGGCATAGGCCATGCCGACGTCGTCGCTGATCCCCATCACCTCGCCCGTCGAGAGCATCTCGGGACCGAGCAGCACGTCGGCGCCGGGGAACTTGAGGAACGGGAACACCGCCTCCTTGACGCAGTAGTGGTCCGGGCGAACCTCCTCGGTAAAACCCAGCTCCTCCAGCGTCATACCCGTCATCACCTTGGCGGCCAGTTTTGCCAGCGGCACGCCGATGGCCTTGCTGACGAAGGGAATCGTCCGCGAGGCCCGCGGGTTGACCTCGAGGATGTAGATCTCGTCATCCTTGACGGCGTACTGGACGTTAATCAGTCCCTTCACCTTCAGTTCGAGGGCGAGCTGCTTCGTCTGCCGCTTGATTTCGTCGATGACCTCCTTCGACAGATGAACCGGCGGCAGGATGCAGGCGCTGTCGCCGGAATGGATGCCCGCCTCCTCGATGTGCTCCATGACGCCGCCGATGACGACGGTTCGGCCGTCCGAGATGGCGTCCACGTCCAGCTCGGTCGCGTCGTCGAGGAACTTGTCAATGAGGATCGGGTGCTCGCCGGAGGCCTCGAGCGCCTCGGCGACGCTGCTGCGCAGGCCATGCTCGTCATAAACGATGTGCATCGCCCGCCCGCCGAGCACGAACGAGGGCCGGATCAGCAGCGGGTAGCCCAGCTTATCGGCGACCTTGAGCGTCTCCTCCAGGCTCAGCGATGTGCCGCTGAAGGGCTGGCGCAGATTGAGCTTGTCCACCACCTCATTGAACAGCCGACGGTCCTCGGCCCGCTCGATGCTCTCGGGCGAGGTGCCGATGATCCCGACGCCCGCCTCGTGCAGTGCCCGCGAGAGCTTGAGCGGCGTCTGGCCCCCGAACTGCACGATGACGCCGTCGGGCTTCTCCTTATCGACGATGTTCATAACGTCCTCGAACGTCAGCGGCTCGAAGTACAGCCGGTCCGAGGTGTCATAGTCGGTGCTGACCGTCTCCGGGTTGCAGTTGACCATGATGGACTCGATGCCGATCTCACGCAGCGCAAAGGCGGCATGCACGCAGCAGTAATCGAACTCGATGCCCTGGCCGATGCGGTTGGGTCCGCCGCCGAGGATCATCACCTTTCGCCGCTGCGTCGGGTTGGCCTCGCACTCCTGCTCGTAGGTCGAATAGAGATACGGCGTGCGGGCCTCGAACTCGGCGGCGCAGGTATCAACCGTCTTATAAACCGGCTTGACGCCCAGGGCCTTGCGCCGGTCGCGAAATTCCGTCTCGGACACGTTGAGCTGCGAGGCGATGTATTTGTCGCCGAAGCCGTTCTCCTTGAGCCGCCGGATGAATGCGGGGCTCATCCGCTCGAGCGTCGAACCCTTGAGCTGCTTCTCCAGATCGACGATGACCTCGACGTGCCGCAGGAACCACGGATCGATCTGCGTCCACTCATGGATCTGTTCCGTCGCCATGCCCCGCCGATATGCCTCGGCGACATACCACATCCGGTCCCAGCACGACCGCCGCAGTTGGGCGATGAGCTGCTCGTCCGAGAGGCCCGGCGGCAGGTGCCGGCCGTCCAGAGACCAGCGGTCGATCTCCATCGAGCGAATCGCCTTCTGGAGCGACTCGCGGAAGGTGCGGCCGATGGCCATTGCCTCGCCGACGGACTTCATCTGCACCGTCAGGTCGGCGGCGGTCTGCGGAAACTTCTCGAACGTAAACCGCGGCCACTTCGTTACCACGTAATCAATTGTCGGCTCAAAGCACGCGGGCGTCTGCTTCGTGATGTCGTTGGGGATCTCATCGAGCGTATAGCCGATGGCCAGCAGCGAGGCGATTTTGGCGATGGGAAAGCCCGTCGCCTTGGACGCCAGCGCCGAACTCCGCGACACGCGGGGATTCATCTCGATGACGTACATTTTGCCGTTCTTCGGGTTGACGGCGAACTGGATGTTCGAGCCGCCCGTCTCGACGCCGATGGCCCGGATGATCTTGAGCGATGCGTTGCGCATCGCCTGGTATTCCTTGTCCGTCAGCGTCTGGGCCGGGGCCACGGTAATGCTGTCGCCGGTGTGGATGCCCATCGGGTCGAGGTTCTCAATCGAGCAGACGATGACGACGTTGTCCTTGCGGTCGCGCATCACCTCCAGCTCGTATTCCTTCCAGCCGAGGACCGACTCCTCGATGAGGATCTGGCTGCGGGGGCTCATGTCCAGCCCCCACCGGACGTACTTTTCGTACTCCTCGGCGTTATAGGCGACGTTGCCGCCGGCGCCGCCCAGCGTATAAGACGGCCGGATGATCGCGGGGAAACCGACCTCCTTTTGGATCGCCAGGGCCTCCTTCAGGGTGTGGGCGTAGCCGCTTTTGGGCGTCTCCAGGCCGATCTCCTGCATGATCGCCTTGAAGCGGTCGCGTTCCTCGGCTCGCCGGATGGATCGCAGGTTGGCCCCGAGCATGCGGACCTTGTATTTTCTGAGGACGCCGCTTTCGGCGAGGGCGACGGCGGTATTGAGGGCCGTCTGGCCGCCCAGCGTCGCCAGCAGCGAGTCCGGCCGCTCCTTCCGGATGATCTTCTCGACCACCTCCGGCGTGATCGGCTCGATATACGTCCGGTCCGCCATCTCCGGGTCCGTCATGATCGTCGCCGGGTTGCTGTTGACAAGGATGACCTTGCAGCCCTCCTGACGCAGCACCTTGCAGGATTGAGCCCCCGAATAATCAAACTCGCAGGCCTGCCCGATCACGATCGGACCGGAGCCGATAATCAGTATCTTATGGATGTCTTTCCGATTCGGCATTGATTGTCCCGCCTTGTCTCCGGCTCCTACAATTTTGTATAAATTCGTTCCCTGATAAGCACCGCTTTTCGGCGAGCACACAAAATTTGGTCGATTATAACGGAACGCCCTGAACCCGGCAAGAGCTTTCCGACGCTTTGGCCTCTCCAACGATAAAATTTTTGGTTTATCGCCTCAATTGCTGACATACGGCGACATTTTTTTTCTTGCTTCCTTCGAAAGAAATGGGTATTTTTATGGCACAATAAACGGGAGATTATATTTGGTTATGGTAAATATGAGCGAAACTGATCTGTTGACGGCAAAGAGAGAACTCATCGCGGGGGCGCGTAACGAAACCGGCCGGGGGGACGTATGTTAACCCTCGCGGCGGCGGCTTACAATCCCTATATTTTCCTCGGCATTTCGCTGCTGCTTCTGATCAGCGTCCTGGCCAGCAAGGCCTCCGAGTGGCTGGGGGTGCCGGCCCTGCTGATCTTTCTGGCGATCGGGATGCTGGTCGGCTCCGAAGGACCGGGCGGAATCTGGTTTGACAACTATGCCCTGGCCCAGATGATCGGAACGCTGGCCCTGGCCTACATCCTGTTTTCCGGCGGGCTCGACACCGACTGGAAGACCGTCCGCCCCGTGCTGCGCCCCGCCGGGATCCTCGCTACAATCGGCGTGTTTCTGACGGCCGCCTTTGTGGCGCTGTTTGCGACGCTCTTTCTCAACTTCTCCTGGCTCGAAGGCCTGCTGCTCGGATCGGTCATGTCCTCGACCGATGCGGCCGCCGTCTTCGCCATCCTGCGCTCGCGCAGTATCTGTCTCAAAGGCCGCCTTCAGCCGCTGCTGGAACTGGAATCGGGCAGCAACGACCCCATGGCCGTCTTCCTGACGGTTACGATGATCCGCCTGCTGCAGACGCCGGACCTGCCCTGGTGGAGCGCCTTCCCGAACCTTCTCTGGCAGATGATTCTCGGCGCAATCATGGGCTTCCTGTTCGGCAAACTGATTATCTACCTCATCAACCGGACGCGCCTCGAATACGAGGGCCTGTATCCCGTCTTGACCCTGGCGCTGGTCCTGTTCGCCTACGGACTCACCGACGCCCTGGGCGGCAACGGCTTCCTCGCGGTCTATCTGGCGGGCGTTTACCTGGGCAACAAGACTTTCCTGCACAAGCGAAGTCTTCTGCGCTTCCATAGCGGCATCGCCTGGCTGATGCAGATCACCATCTTCCTGACGCTGGGCCTGCTGGTTTACCCGTCACACCTGGTCCCGGTCATCGGCAGCGGTCTGCTGCTGGCCGCCTTCCTGATGCTCGTCGCCAGACCCGCCACCGTGTTCCTCTGCCTGATCCGAAGCGACTTTTCTTTCCGGGAAAAGATCCTCATCTCCTGGGTCGGCCTGCGCGGGGCGGTACCGATTGTACTCTCGATCTTCCCCCTGATGGCCGGGGTCGAACGCGGCGAGGAAATCTTCAACCTGGTCTTCTTTATCGTCATCGCCTCGGTCCTTTTGCAGGGCAAATTCCTGCCCACCATCTCCCGTCGGCTCAAGCTGGACAACCCGTTCAAACGCCGCCACAGGCCCCCGCTGGAGTTTGACCACACGGAACCGGGAATCCATGCGGATATGATCGAAATTCGCGTCCCCCCCGCTTCCCCCGTCATCGGCAAGCGTCTGGTGGAGCTGGAACTGCCGCCCGGCGTCCTCATCACGCTGATCCGCAAAAGCGGCGGGGAATACTTCATCCCCAACGGGGGGACCGTCCTGGAGGCCAATGACCAGGTGCTGGTCCTGGGTGCCACACAACACCTTGAAGAGATCGAACGCCGCCTGGGCGCCGGCTGACGGCGCATCAAAAAGGCCCGCCGATCCGCTCAGCGGGCCTCGATTAAACGCGGCATGATGCCGGTTCTTACCGGCCAAGACGCCTGCCGAAGGAGGGAACGGCCTTTTTGCCCTCGACCTTCTGAGCACCTCGCGGCGTGGCGATTTCGCCGGTGAGCGTATCGCCTTCCAGCTTGCCGTCAAAATTCATATCGAAGGTTCGGTCGCCGAACTCCCACACGGCCTTGAAGGCAACCCGGTCGCCCTTGAGCTCAACCTTCTCGACGGGCAGCGTGCCGTACAGGGCGCTCAGGTCCGGATTAATGCGCAGCCGCTGCTTGACCTGCCGTTCCCCCGCCGCAATATCCAGGTTCCAGACACCGATCAGCGGCTCGCCCGCCCGCCTGCCCTCGACGGCAATCGGTTCGGTCCCCTCGGACTTCAGCGTGCCTTTCAGGAGGCCCGTCTCTCGCTCAATGGTCCCCTCGAATGCGGATTCCACCGTCTTCTCCCCGGCCTTGCTTTTGAGTTTGAAGCTCAGGCCCCCCCGCTCGTAGCGGATATCCGAGACCTCGCCGTCCTTCCAATCGCCGAGCAGGCGGCCTTCCTTGTCCTGCCGGATCGTCAGGGTCTCCGTCGTATCCTTGTATTTCAGTTCCCAAATGCCCGCCGCCCGCGACAAACGCGGGATACGCTCGCCGGTAACGTCCCCGTCCCCCCGCTCGCCCGACAACACGCCCTTGAGCTTGCCGTCCTCGATTGTGCCGTTAAACGTCGAGGTGTACTCCTCGCCCCCGAACCGGACCACCTGCACAAAGCTCAGCTTGCCGTCTTCGAATTTGACGTCCTTGAGCGGATTGACCCCCCAGAAACTGATCCAGTCGGCCGTCAGCTCGCCCTTCTCGTTCCTCGAAAACGACAGGATCGCGTCCATATCGAATGGGTCGAACTCAACCTTCAGGTCCCAGTCTCCAAAGGGCCCGCGACCGCCCTGCCGGCCTGCCGCCGACGCCGGCCGGGCCGGTTGCGCCGGCTGGGCCGCCAGGATGTCCGCCGAAGCCAGGAGCAATACGAAAAGAAGTGCCTTGAAAAACACATGATTCTTCATAATGCATACCTCCTAATGAATATTGATGGGCTTTTTCTCCCGCCCCGCCGGCGGTCCCTCTATGTCCTTCCCCAACATACCGCCTTGCCCCTTCAAGTCAAGCATTCTTTTAAGGCCGCCTATAACCTGCCCTTGCGGCCGGCGCTGCGGGGCTTTTCGATCTCGAGGATGATGCCGCCGCCCTGGAAGACGGTCACCGTACCCGTCGATTCGCTGACGACCACCGAGATCGACTCCGTCACCGCCGTAATCGCCGCAGCGGCGTAATGGCGAGACCCCAGCCCCCGGGGCAGCTCAAACTCCTCCTGACTGGTCGCCGTGAGAAATGTCCCGCACGACTCGATCACCCCGTCGCCGCGAATAATGAAGGCCCCGTCGAGGGCCGACATCTCCTTGACCGTCTCCTCCAGCAGCGGATCGAGGATATTCCGCTGATCCACGAGGTATCCCTCAAAGGGGTTGAGGATGAACTGGCGGCTCAGATGCAGCACACGCTCCGTATCGCCGATGACGAACATCGTCCCGATCAGTTTGCCCTCGCGACCCTCGGCCCCCAGCTCCGAGGCGATGTCGATCACCCTCTCCAGCACCTCCGGCTGGATGGCGGGCGGAATCCGCGGCTTCTCATTGGCCCCGGTAAAGATCTCGTACTCACTGCCGGCCTCCGTCACGATCAGGGTATCCAGCTTGCCGCTGCCGCTGCGTCCGGTCAGATAGACAATCGGGGCGCCGTGATCGATCAGCCGGCGGGACAGGGCCAGGAACACGGCCACTTTGACCTGCCCCATCCGGGTCATCGGTACATTGGGGACCCTCAGAGGATGGATATCCAGATGTGTCTTTTGCGTCAGCTTGACGGCGGAACTGGAAACATAATAAACCGGGATTTTGAGAAAATAAAGGGCCTGTGTCGGGTCGTCATTCGCCGCATCCAGGTTGATGAAGACCGATTTGGCCCCGGAGGATGCGACAATCCGCTCAAGATGCTCGATCAGCACACAGGTTGTTGTCCGAACTTCATTACTCATTTTCGACCGCGATATTCTTCTTTTACTATTTACTACGAAGAATACCGGTTGGTGATCGGCATGCGTCGGTCTTTTCCGAAGGCGCGGGGGGTAATTTTGATGCCCGGCGGGCTCTGGCGGCGTTTGTACTCGCTGCGGTCCACCATCCGTAAAACCCGCTCGACCTCGGACCGCGGCAGACCTTCGGCGATGAGCTCGTCAATATCTGCCTCGTTCTCGATGCAGCCCTTGAGTATCCGATCCAGGATCTCATACTCCGGCAGCGAATCGGAATCCTTCTGATTTTCACGCAGCTCGGCCGAGGGTATGCGGTGAAGGATGCTCTCGGGGATCACCGCCGACCCCTTGAGCTTGTTGTAGTATTCGGACAACTGATAAACCATCGTCTTGGGCACGTCCTTGAGGACGGCAAAGCCGCCGGCCATATCGCCGTAGAGGGTCGAGTAGCCGACGGCCGTCTCGCTCTTGTTGCCGGTCGTCAGAACAAGACAGCCGAACTGGTTGGACAGACTCATCAGCACCGTGCCGCGGATACGGGCCTGGAGGTTTTCGTAGGCCAGCCCTTTTTCGTCCCAGCCGTCAATGGCCGACAAGGTCTTGCTGAACGTTTCGAGAACGGGACCGATCGGCAGGTGCGAAAACTCGATGCCCAGATTGCGGGCGAGCCGCTCGGCGTCGCTCAGCGACTGGGCGGAATTGAAGCGGGTCGGCATGGACAAACCGCGGACGTTGCCCGGACCGAGGGCCTCGCAGGCGATGGCGGCGGTCAGCGCCGAGTCGATCCCGCCGCTGAGACCGATGAGCACGCTCTTGAAGCCGTTCTTGCGGACATAGTCGCGCGTGCCCAGGACCAGCGCCTGCCAGACCTCCTCGACCGGATCGAAATCGGTCCGGCACTCCGCCGGCGTGCAGGCGGTCAGCCGCACAGACCGATCCGCCGCCGTTTCGAGGTCAAAGACAACCAGGTCCTCCTCAAAGGATCGGGCGCAGATCGCCGGCCGACCCTGCGGATCGACAACCATGCTGCGGCCGTCGAACACCAGCTCATCCTGCCCGCCGACCAGATTGCAATAGATGATGGGACAGTTGAAGCGGCGGGCGCAACGGCCGATCACCTCCCGCCGCTGCGCGATCTTGCCGACGTGGAACGGCGAGGCGGAGATATTAAGAATGCCGTCGAAACGCATCTCGTTCTGCCGGTAGATGCGGCCAAGCCAGTCCGGGTCCCAGATGTCCTCGCAGATCGTCAGGGCCAGGCGAACGCCTTTTTCCTCCAGGATGACCGGCTGCGGGTCCGACCGGAAGTAGCGCTTCTCGTCAAAGACGCCGTAATTGGGCAGGATGCCCTTGCGGTAGTTCTGAACGAGGCGGCCGCCCCGAAGAAAGGCCGCGGCGTTATAGAGGCCCTGCTCCGTGCGCTCGGGCCAGCCGAGGAGGATGCCGATTTGCCGCGATTCGGGGAGGATCTCCTCCAGCAGCCGACGGGTATCGCGGATGAACCGGGGCCGGTGGAGCAGGTCCTCGGGCGGATAGCCGCACAGGAAGAGCTCAGGAAAGACGACCAGGTCCGCCTGCGCCTCGGCGGCGCGCCTCGCCCCGTCGAGGACCCGGCGGCGGTTGCCCGCCAGGTCGCCGACAACGGCGTTCACTTGTGCCATCGCTATGCGGATTGCCATGTGCCGCTTCCCATCGCTCTCTGAATAAACAAAGGTAACACTTTAGCCGGTTGAAACAAAGAAGCATCTTTTGTCGTCATTCCCGCGCAGGCGGGAATCCGGACTTTTCGATCACTCCGGCCCCCCGCTTTCACGGGGGTAACAAAACTGAAAAGTTGTTTACTCAAACTCAATCATTTATCCCGTTATCATTGGCCGCGGAGCCATGCATCGACGGCCTGCGCCGCCCGGCGCCCGGAATCGATCGCCCGGACCACCAGCGAGGCCCCCGCAACCGCATCCCCCGCCGAGAAGACCTGCGGGGTCGTGGTCTGATAGTTATTAACGCGGATATTGCCCCGCTCGTCAAGCTCCAAATGAAAATCCCGCACCAGCGGGCCGTGCTCGACGTGCACAAACCCCATCGCCAGCAGAACCAGGTCGGCGGGCAGCGAGAACTCCGTGCCGGGCTTTTCTTCCACCTCCCACCGGCCCTTTCGTTTAACCCACTCCACCTGAACGCAGCGGATCTCGCTGACGCGGGCCTCGACGCCGCCAAAGCTTTTGGTCATGACGCTCCAGAGACGCTCGCACCCCTCCTCGTGACTGGAGGAGGTCCGCATGGTCCGCGGCCATTGGGGCCAGGGGTTGTCGGGCTGACGCACGTCGGCGGGTCGGGGCAGGATCTCGATTTGATGGATCGATTTGGCCCCCTGCCGCCGGGCGGTGCCGACGCAGTCGCTGCCGGTGTCGCCGCCGCCGATGACGATGACGTGTTTGCCCGGGGCCGTGAGATAGTTGTTCGGGTCCGGCTCGCCGGCATGAAGCCGGTTCTGCCGCCGGAGAAAGTCCATGGCAAAGACGATGTTCTCGTAGCCGCGGCCGGTCACCGCCAGGTCGCGCGGCTGGCCGGCGCCCATCGTCAGGCAGATCGCATCGAACCGTTTGCTCAGGTAGGAGGCGGACAGGTCGCGGCCCGCGTCCACGCCGCTCTGGAACTCGACGCCCTCGGCCTTCATCTGCTCCAGTCGGCGGTCGAGCACCCGTTTTTCCAGCTTGAAGTCCGGGATGCCGTAGCGGAGCAGGCCGCCGGGGCGCTCATCTCGCTCGAAGACGATGACGTAATGGCCCGCCCGCGCAAGCTGCTGGGCGGCGGCCAGGCCCGCCGGGCCCGACCCGATGACGGCGACCCGTTTGCCGCTCTTGCGCTCGGCGATCCGCGGCCGGATCCACCCTTCGCTAAAGCCCCGCTCGACAATCTGCAGCTCGATGTGACGGATCAGGACGGGCTTGTCGTTGATCGCCAGCGTGCAGGCGGTCTCGCAGGGCGCCGGACACACGCGGCCCGTCACCTCGGGAAAATTATTCGTCGAGTGCAGCACCTCGCAGGCCTGCTTCCAGCGGCCCTGATAGACCAGATCGTTGAACTCGGGGATGAGGTTATCGACCGGGCAGCCCGCGCCGTGGCAGAAGGGAATGCCGCAGTCGATGCAGCGGGCGGCCTGTTTCTGCAGGTCGTCAGGCGTCAGCGGGATCTCAATCTCCCGGTAGTCTCTGATCCGTTCCTCAACCGGCCGGTAAGGAACCGGCTGTCGCTGATAGTCCAGAAATCCTTTCGTCTTAGCCATGGAACACCTCCTCGGTCGCCGGGGTTGTCTCCGTGTTGCGTTGCTCGGATTGCCGCATCCGTTCGAGGGCCAGGCGGTAGTCGGTCGGGATCACCTTCACGAATTTGCCGACCATGTTGGGCCAGGCCGACAGGATGCGCTGAGCCCGTGTGCTGCGCGTCAGCCGCTCGTGCCGGCGGATCAGATCGTAAAGCAGGCCCTTGTCTTCCGGCCGCCAGACGTTCTCAAGGTCCACCATGTCGAGGTTGCACAGCGTGTCGAAAAGCTGCATCTCGTCGAGCACGTAGGCGATGCCGCCGCTCATGCCCGCGCCGAAGTTGCAGCCGGTCTTGCCGAGGACCACCACCGTGCCGCCGGTCATGTACTCGCAGGCGTGATCGCCGACGCCCTCGACGACGGCCGTGGCGCCGCTGTTGCGAACGGCGAAGCGCTCGCCCGCCATGCCGTTGATGAAGACCTCGCCGCGGGTGGCGCCGTAGAGCAGCGTATTGCCGACGATGATGTTCTCGTGGGCCAGGTACGGCGAGCCCGGCGGCGTCTCGACGATGATGCGCCCGCCGCTGAGACCCTTGCCGAGGTAGTCGTTGCTCTCGCCGATCAGGTGGAGCGTGACGCCCCGGATCAGGAAAGCCCCAAAGCTCTGACCCGCCGAACCGCGGAAGAGAAGGCGGATCGTATCGTCCGCCAGACCGTCGAGACCGTACCGTTTAACGAGATGGTGGCTCAGGATCGTGCCGACCGTGCGGTTGATGTTGCGGATCGGCAGCTCCAGCTCGATCTTCTGCCCCTTCTCAAGGGCCGGCTGGACCTGTTTGAGGATCTCCCAGTCGAGATGGTCCGAGAGCCGGTTGGGCTGCGCTGTGGCCAGGCGGACCGGTCGCCCGTCGGGATTCTCCGGCCGGTGAAAGATCGCCGAGAAGTCCAGCCCCGCCGCCTTATAGTGGTTAATCGCTTTCGTTGTCGAGAGCCGGTCCACACGCCCGATCATCTCCTCGAATTTGCGAAAGCCGAGCTGCGCCATGATTCGCCTCGCCTCCTCGGCCACAAAGAACATATACCGCTGGAGGTATTCGGGCTTGCCCGCAAAGCGTTTGCGCAGCTCAGGGTCCTGCGTCGCGATGCCGTAGGTGCAGGCGCCCTCGTGGCACTTGCGCAGCAGCGTGCAGCCCAGCGTAACGAGGGCCGCCGTTCCAAAGCCGTACCGGTCGGCTCCGAGCAGCGCCGCGATGACGACGTCGCGGCCGGTCCGAAGCTGTCCGTCCGTCTGGACGCGGATGCGGTCGCGCAGCTTGTTCATCACGAGCACCTGCTGCGTCTCAGCCAGTCCCAGTTCCCACGGGCAGCCGGCATGCTTAATCGACGACAGCGGGCTGGCCCCCGTTCCGCCGTCGTGGCCGCTGATAAGCACCTCATCGGCGTTGCCCTTGGCGACGCCGGCGGCAATCGTACCCACGCCGACCTCAGCGACCAGCTTGACGGAGACCTTCGCCTCCGGGTTGCCGCATTTGAGGTCGTAGATGAGCTGGGCCAGGTCCTCTATCGAATAGATATCGTGGTGCGGCGGCGGCGAAATCAGCGTTACGCCCGGCGTCGAATAGCGCAGCGTCGCGATCTCCGGCGTCACCTTCTTGCCGGGGAGCTGACCGCCCTCGCCGGGCTTGGCGCCCTGGGCCATCTTGATCTGGAGCTCCCTGGCGTGGGCCAGGTAGTTGATCGTCACGCCGAAACGCCCGCTGGCAACCTGCTTGATGGCGCAGTTCTTCGAGTCGCCGTTGGCTTCGAGCCGGTAGCGGGCCGGGTCTTCGCCGCCCTCGCCCGTGTTGCTCATGCCGCCGATGCGATTCATCGCGACGGCCATGCACTCGTGGGCCTCTTTGCTGATCGAACCGTGGCTCATCGCCCCCGTACAGAAGCGTTTGAGGATCTCCGAGGCCGGCTCCACCTCCTCCGGCGGGACCGGCTCGCCGGGAATAAACTCGAAGAGCCCCCGCAGCGTACCGAGCCGGCGGGCCTGCTCGTTGACCGCCCTTGAAAATTCCTCATAGGCCGTCGCATCGTTGTTGACGACGGCGTGCTGAAGCCGGCTGACGGTCGTCGGGTTCCACAGGTGGTGTTCGCCTTCCTTGCGATAGTGATACTCGCCGCCGAAGTCCAGGTCCATCAGGTCGGTCGGACGCAGCTGCCAGGCGCTGTCATGCCGCCGGAGCGCGTCGCGGGCAATCTGTTCGAGACCGATGCCCTCGATGCGGGAACTGACGCCCGTAAAGTACTTGTCAACAACCTCGCGGCTGAGGCCGATGGCCTCGAAAAGCTGGGCGCCGCAGTAGCTGCGAAGCGTCGAAATGCCCATCTTGCTCATCGTCTTGAGGATGCCCTTCTTGACGGCGGCGATGTAGTTGTCGGCGATCTGCTCATGCTCCATCTCCGCCGGCAGCTCGCCCTCCCGCTGCATGTGAGTCATCGCCTCGAAGGCCAGGTACGGGTTGATGCCGTTGGCGCCGAAGCCGCACAGCAGGCAAAAGTGCATGACCTCGCGGGCCTCGCCGGTCTCGACGATCAGGCCCGCCTCCGCCCGCAGTCCCCGCTCGATGAGGCCGTGATGCACGGCGGACACCGCCAGCAGCGCCGGGGTCGGCAGCGCCTCCGGCGAGACGTCGCGGTCGCTGAGGATGACCAGGGACGCATCCTTTTGCTCAATGGCCTCGGCGGCCGATTCGACCAGCCGCTCCAGCGCCTCTTCGAGGGCCGCCCCGGGCTTCTCCCGGTCCGACTGATAGACGCAGGAAACGGTCTCGACTTTAAAATCGTTCCGCCGGACCGCCCGCAGCCGCATCATATCCTCGTTGGTCAAAATCGGGTGCGGCAGCTTAAGCTGGCGGCAGTGCTGCGGCGTCTCTTCGAGGATGTTGGGACGGCGGCCCGTAAAGCTCATCAGACTCATCACCAGCCCCTCGCGCAGCGGATCGATCGGCGGATTGGTCACCTGGGCGAAAAGCTGCTTGAAGTAGTCATACAGCAGCCGCGGCCTCTCGCTGAGCACCGCCGGCGGCGTATCGTTGCCCATGGAGCCGACCGGCTCCTGCCCGTTGAGGGCCATGGGCGCCAGGATCATCCGCAGCTCTTCGCGGGTGTAGCCGAACGCCCGCAAACGCTGGGCGAGCGTCTCGGGTCGGCTCTCACCCAGGTCCGGCACGCTGAAGAGCCCGCGCAGCTCGATGCGGTTCTCGTGCAGCCAGCGGCGATAGGGCTGCTGGCGGGCCGCGCGGCTCTTGATTTCATTATCGGTGATGAGACGGCCCTCCTGCGTATCGACGAGGAACATCTTGCCCGGCTGAAGCCGCCCCCGGTGACTGACCTGTTCGGCCTCGAACCGGGCCACCCCCGCCTCGCTGGCGATGATGACCAGGCCGTCGGTCGTAATCACGTAGCGGCAGGGACGCAGACCGTTGCGGTCGAGGGT
This sequence comes from Anaerohalosphaeraceae bacterium, assembly GCA_050309685.1. Taxonomy (GTDB): domain Bacteria; phylum Planctomycetota; class Phycisphaerae; order Sedimentisphaerales; family Anaerohalosphaeraceae; genus JBNRMP01. Next base: position 12,207 of record JBNRMP010000006.1, on the reverse strand, counting down.
GCCGCCGAGCAGGCGGCCGTCGGTGAAGACCATCGCCGCCGGACCGTCCCACGGCTCCATGATCGAGGCATGGTATTCGTAGAACGCCCGCTTGTCCGTGCTGATGTGGTACATGGCCCCGAAGGCCTCGGGAATCATCATCATCATGGCGTGCGGCAGCGAACGCCCCGCCCGCACGAGGAGTTCGAGCATATTGTCGAAACAGGCCGAGTCGCTGCCCTTGGGGTCGAGGATGGGGACCAGGTGCTGCAGGTCGCCGCCGAGGATTTCGGAGCGAAGCCGCTTCTCGCGCATCCGCATCCAGTTGCGGTTGCCGCTGAGCGTGTTGATCTCGCCGTTGTGGGCGATGCAGCGGAAGGGCTGGGCCAGCGGCCAGGCGGGCAGCGTGTTGGTGCTGTAGCGCTGATGCACAATCGCCAGCGCCGAGGTCATCCGCTCATCGGACAAATCCGGGTAGTACTCGAAAAGCTGGCGGGCCATGAACATGCCCTTGTAGTTGAGCGTCCGGCTCGACAGCGAACACATATAGAAGGCCTCGCCGTCTTTGCCGAACTGCTCGCGGACCAGCCGCTCGGCCCGCTTGCGGACGAGGTAGAGCGTGCGTTCCAGTTCCTCGTCCTGTTGGCCGGCGCCGTCAATGAAAACCTGCCGGATGTCCGGCTCAGAGCCCAGAGCGATAGGCCCCAGGCAGTCGCTCCGGGTCGGCACGCTGCGCCAGCCGAGAACCCTGAGCCCGTGCTCCTCCGCGGCCGTCTCAAGCCGCTGTTCGCACTTGCGCCTCAGCTCGTCGTTTTTGGAGCCGAACACCATGCCGACACCGTACTGCCCCGACATCGGCAGGGCAATATGCAGGCGGCGGCACTCGTCAGCCAAAAAGCCGTGCGGAACCTGCATCAGGAGGCCCGCCCCGTCGCCGGTCACATCGTCGGCCCCGGCCGCCCCCCGGTGATGGAGGTTCAGCAGAATCTGTTTGCCGTACTGAAGGATCGAATGATCCCGCCGGCCGGAGATGTTGACCACCGCTCCGATACCGCAGGCATCATGTTCCCGCCGTGCTTCGTATAAACCTTGATCTTCCGGATACATATCCCAACTCGCTAAATCTAAGAATAAGATTTACTACGATTCAAAGATTAGATATTCTTATCGTATCTTCATTATAGGTTATACTAAGACTCGTTGCTTGTCAATCGGGAAACTGCAAAAAATACGAACCTTTAGCTGTTTGCAGAAGAAATTATTGATCTTTCGTCCATACCGATTCACGAATCGATAAGGCCGCCCGCCATGGAGGCGCAAAAAAAACGCCGGGGAGGATTTCGCCCTCCCCGGCGGACAATCGACTGAATTTTCATCCGTTACCGAACGAACATCATTTCGGCATAGCTCGGCAGCGGCCAGGCGCTTTGCTCGACATTCTGTTCGAGCGTATCGGCGGTCTTCCGCAAGGCCCCCATCGCGGGGATCACGTGATCGCGGAACGTCTCGGCCCTCTTGATGATATCGCCCACCGCACAGGCCTTTTCCAGGGCGCTTTCCAGGTTGACAATATCCACCTGAAGGGTGTTGACCAGGCCGGCAATCTGATGCGAAAGGGCGCTGACGGCATCGATACCGCTTTCGCCGGACTTGTTGATCATGCTCACGGAGGCCGACATCCGGGCCGCATAGCCCAGCGACGCCGGAAGGATCTGCCGCTTGGCCATTTGCAGCATCACCTCAGCTTCGATGTTCAGGGATTTGCAGTACTGCTCGAACAATATCTCCTGACGGGCGTGCAGCTCGACCTTGCTGAGCACCTTGTGCCGGGTAAAGAGCTCGACGTTCTCCGGGTCCATGATCGTCTTGAGCGAATCGACCGTGTTGCGGATGTTGGGCAGCCCGCGACGCTGGGCCTCTTCCACCCACTCCTGGGAGTAGTTGTCGCCGTTGAAGAGAATCCGCTTGTGTTCGCGGGCATACTCCTGGAGCAGCTTCTGGGCGTCCGCGTTGACGTTTTTGCTCTTTTCCAGCACGTCGGCGATCTCCGAAAGCACGTCGGCGACAATCGTATTGACGACGAACATCGGACCCGCCGTGGACTGCATGGAGCCGACCATGCGAAACTCGAACTTGTTGCCGGTGATGGCGAACGGGCTGGTCCGGTTGCGGTCGGTGCTGTCCTTGGGCAGCGGCGGCAGCGTCGAGATACCCAGCTTGAGCTGCCCCCCCTGCTTGCTCGGACGCGCCCCCCCGTTGCCGTTGGCAAGCTGCTCGTAGATATCAAAGAGCTGTTCGCCCAAAAAGATCGAGACAATGGCCGGCGGCGCCTCGTTGGCCCCCAGACGGTGGTCGTTGCCCGACGTGGCGACGGCGGCCCGCAAAATCTTGGCATACTTATCGACCGCGCGGATCACCGCGATCAGGAACACCAAAAAGACCATGTTGTCGTGCGGCGTCTGGCCGGGGTCCAGCAGGTTCACGCCGGTATCGGTGCACATGCTCCAGTTGTTGTGCTTGCCCGATCCGTTGACGCCCGCATACGGCTTCTCATGCAGCAGACAGATAAAACCGTGACGAATGGCCACCTTCTGGAGCGTATCCATCGTAAGCTGGTTGTGGTCCGTCGCCACGTTGACCGTTGCAAAGATCGGGGCGATCTCATACTGCGACGGCGCCACCTCGTTGTGCTGCGTCTTGGCCGATACGCCCAGCTTCCAGAGCTCATGGTTGACCTCGTTCATAAAGGTCGCCACCCGCTCATGCAGGGAGCCGAAGTAGTGATCCTCCAGTTCCTGTCCGCGCGGCGGCGGCGACCCGAACAGCGTCCGTCCCGCCAGCAGCAGATCCAGACGCTTTTCGAAGTATTTCCGGTCGATCAGGAAATACTCCTGTTCCGGACCGAGCGTCGCCGTCACGCTCTTAACGGCCTTATTGCCGAGGATATGGAGCACGCGGACGGACTGCCGGCTCAGGGCCTCCATGGACCGCAGCAGCGGCGTCTTCTTGTCCAGCGCCACGCCCGTGTAAGAGCAGAAGGCGCAGGGAATAAACAGCGTCGTCGTCTTGCCGATCTGACGGATGAAAACGGGAGAGGTCGTATCCCAGGCCGTATAGCCGCGGGCCTCAAAGGTGGCTCGCAGGCCGCCGGAGGGAAAGGAGGAGGCGTCGGGCTCGCCCTTGATGAGCTCCTTGCCGCTGAACTCCATAATCGTCCGGCCGTCCGGCGTGGGGTTGATGAAGGCGTCGTGCTTCTCCGCCGTCAGACCCGTCATCGGCTGGAACCAATGGCAGAAGTGCGTGGCCCCTTTCTCAATGGCCCAGTCCTTCATGGCGTTGGCCATCACGTCGGCCACGGCCGGCGTCAGTTCCGCGGTTCCGCTGCGACTCTCCAGGAACGCCTTATAGGTGTTCTTCGGCAGCCGCTCCCGCATCACGGCATCCGTGAAGACATTCGACCCGAATATATGCGGCATCTTATCCTGTATTCCCATCATGATTCTATTCTCCATACCAAAATCGACTTCAAAAATCCCTTTTTCAGGAATTATACGGTTTTCATCCAATGCGTCAAAGCAATTTGACGGCCTGAAAGAGTTATTATGCGGATATGCAACTCGTGTGCCAACTTTTTACGGCCCGCCAATATAGCCGTTACCCTTTGCATCACAAGGAGTTATAATCACATCCGACACATTGGACATTTCTACAAAACCTACAATATTGTTATCAGTATAGCAAAATACCTACAATATTGTATTTTTATTCTTACTTAACAGGTGTATGTGTATCGGCACATTTTACGGCCTGAATTCACCCGATGGCCGTTGGGCCGGTTTCTTCAGTACGGATTCGGATACACTGCTCCAGGGGTATCACAAAGATTTTGCCGTCCCCGATTTCGCCGGTCCTGGCCCCTTTGGTAATGGCTTTCAGGGTCGGCTCAACAAAGTTGTCGTTGACGGCGATTTCCAGGCGGATTTTTCGCAGCAGGTTGCCGTTTTCCTTAAACCCGCGATAGACCTCGGTAACGCCCTTTTGACGCCCGTGCCCGAACACTTCGGAAACCGTAATCAGGTTCACCTCGGCTTTGTACAATTCATCCTTCACTTCTTCCAGCCGGTGCGGCTGGATGATGGCAATAATCAGTTTCATGTCTTATCTCCTGTAGACTCTCGCATTTTATTCCAGCGCCGTATAGGCCCGCTCGTTGTGCTGGGAAATATCCAGACCGATGGCTTCATCTTTATCGCTGACGCGAAGGCCGATCACCAAATCCACCAGTTTACAAAGAATCCAGGTCCCTATGACGGTATAAACCAGCGTAATTCCGCAGGCCGCCGCCTGGATCAGCAGTTGCTTGGGATTGCCGAAAAACAGGCCGTCCGCGCCGGCGGGATTGACCGCTCGGGAGGCAAACAGACCCGTCGCCAGGGCCCCCCACAATCCGCCGATCCCATGGACGCCGAATGCATCCAGCGAATCATCATATCCGAACTTCGGTTTCAGATAGCTGACGGACATGAAGCAGAGCACGCTCACCACGCCGCCGATGATCATCGCCGAACCGATCCCGACAAAACCGGCGCAGGGTGTAATCGCCACCAACCCCGCCACGGCGCCGGAGATCGTTCCGAGCATGGTCGGCGCCCCGTGGATTCGCCAATCGATCAACGCCCAGGTCAACGCCGCCGCCGCGGCCGCCGTATGGGTGACGACAAAGGCATGGACCGCAATTCCATTGGCGCCAAGGGCGCTGCCCGCATTGAATCCGAACCAGCCGAACCACAGCAGTGCGGCCCCGAGAACGCTGAAAGGCAGCGAATGAGGGGGAACCGTGGTATGCCGGTTAAAGCTCTTGCGCTGGCCGATCACCAGCGCCGTGACCAGCGCCGCGACGCCCGCGTTGATGTGAACGACCGTGCCGCCGGCGAAGTCCAGCGCCCCCATGTCCCGCAGAAGGCCGCCGACACCCCACACCCAGTGGGCGACCGGGTCGTAGATCAGCGTTGCCCACAAAACGGTAAACAGCAAAAAGGCGGAAAACTTCATCCGTTCGGCAAAAGCGCCGATAATCAGGGCGGGCGTAATAACCGCGAACATGCCCTGGAAAATCATAAACGCCTGATGCGGAATCGTGGTCGAGTAATCGGGATAGGGTTCAAGCCCGACGCCCCTGAGCATCAGCCAGTCCAGGCCCCCCAGCCATTTGCCGCCGGGCGAAAAGGACAGGCTGTAGCCGAAGATGACCCACTGAACGCTCAGCACCGCCATGACAATCATGCACTGCATCAGTACATTCAGATAATTCTTTCGGCGAACCAGTCCGCCGTAGAAGAACGCCAGCCCGGGCGTCATCAGCATTACCAGCGCCGCACTGATCAGCACCCAGGACGTATCGCCGGTATCGATCGCGGCCGCAGGAACGGCCGCATCGCCGGCCGCCTCTTTTGCCGCTGCCGCCCCGCTCAAAAACAGCATCCCTGCCGCCGCCGAAAACGCCGGCCATTTTAAATACTTCCTTTTTACCATTGCACTGTACACGATTTTCTCCTTAAAAAGCAGTTTCTGTTCACCGGCAAGTTAAAAACGTTTCGAAATTCCGATCCCCGCGAAGAAATAGTCGCTGGAGGTATCGTATGCATCGGATTGACGGATGTCGCTATCGACCAGCATGACGTAGTTCGCGCTTGGCGTCAGCGTCCAGTCGCCCGCAAAGCAGATCGGCATCGAGACCGAGAAGGCCAGGTCATTCAGCGTATCCTCATCGACGCCCCAGTAATCCCTGTTATAGGCGCTGCCGGCATACCCCAGCGAAACGACGAAGGACAAATCGCAGCGGCGCCCCTCGCCGAAGGTGTGAAATTTCTCAATCGTATGCCCCAGCGAGAATTGAACATACGCGCCGTGGATCTCGCCCACATCGTAGTACAGCGTTACCGCCGGCGAGAGGGGCAGCTTCAGCCCCAGGCCCGCATAGATTTCCCGGGTCGCTTCTCCGCTCGGAAAGTCGTAATAGATTCCCCCCAGCGAGAGGCACAGGCCCTCGGCCAGGTCCGTCGTGTAGTCGATCCGGTAGTCATACTCGGTGAACTCCCCGCTGTTATCGCGAATGTCGGTCGTATCCATGTTCGCCCAGATGCCGCCGGACCAGCGGCCCCAACTCAGGTTGACGGCCGGCTTAAAACACCGGGTCATCGCTCAGGTTCTGACCCCGCCAGATATACTTGCCGTAATAGTCCGCCGAAACATTTACCTCCGGCCCGGATTTCTCCGCCGGGGCAACCCCGACCGCCGTTAGAATCCACAATACCGTCCATGCCGCCGTCTTCTTCAGTTGCATTGCCGCTTCATCCTTTCTTTCCACATGTTTCTTTTTACAAATCAAAACCAAACGCTGTCAGGCCTGTTACATTGACGGGACAAAAAAGCAAAGGGTATGCCAATAAAAAAAGGACTTGCAAAAAAGCTGCAAGTCCTTGATATGCAATGATTTAGATGCTTACGGGGCCGAACTGAATATTTTCCGCAAACCTACAATATTGTATCCATGCTCGCCCATAAATACATTATTGTACTTTTATCCCCTTCCCGAGAATATTATATTTCCTCATCTTGTAGCCCATCATCCGCTCCGTAATCCCCAGCTCTTTGGCCGCATGACGCTGGCTGCCGCCGCTCTTCTTGAGGGCGTCGATAATCATCTCCTTCTCCAGGTTGGCCACCCGCTGGGGCATCGTCAGCAGGTCCGAGGACGACTTCTTGCAGACCATCTGCAGGGACGGCGGCAGGTGATCCGAACGGATCACGTCTTCGTTGCACACCAGCACCGCCCGCTCGATGCAGTTCTCCAGTTCCCGCACGTTGCCCGGCCAGTGATAGCTCGTGAGCATCTCGATCGCCGGCGTGGAGATCCGGTTGATGGACTTGCCGTTTTCGCGGGCATATTTTTCAAGAAAACTGTCCGCCAGCAGCATCACGTCGTCCTTGCGGTCCCGCAGCGGCGGCATAAAGATCGGAAAGACATTGATCCGGTAGTACAGGTCCTCACGAAAGACCCCGTTGCGAATCTGCTGCTCAAGGTCTTTATTCGTCGCTACGATGATCCGCACATTGGCCTTGATGGTCTCGTAGCCGCCGACCCGCTCAAACTCCTTGAACTGGATCACCCGCAGCAGCTTGACCTGGAGGTTCAGCGAGAAGTCCCCGATCTCGTCGAGAAAAATCGTCCCGCCCTGGGCCAGCTCGAAGCGGCCGAACTTGCGCTCCACGGCCCCCGTAAACGCCCCCTTCTCATGCCCGAACAGCTCGCTCTCCAGCAGCGTCTCCGGCAGGGCCGTGCAGTTGACCTTGATAAACGGCTTGTCGGACCGGTAGCTGTTGTAGTGAACGGCGTGGGCCGCCAGGTCCTTGCCGGTGCCGCTCTCCCCGCGAATCAGCACCGTCGCGTTGCTGTTGGCCACCTGCTCGATCAGCCGGTACACCTCCTGGATGGCGTTGCTGGCGCCGATCATGTTATGGATGTTGAAGCGAGACTTGAGCTGGTTTCGCAGCAAAAGGTTCTCGTTCTGCAGCTCCCGCCTCTCCGAGATCACCAGCCGGTTGAGCTTGACGGCCTGCGCAACCATGGTCGCCAGCACCTCCAGCAGACGGACGCTGGCCTCGAAGTCCTCCCCCGCCCGCACCTTCCGGTCAGCGCTGATCGCCCCGATCGTCTGGTTCTCCATCTTGATCGGGACACAGAAAAAGGCGATCTTGCAGCCCTTGGGCCGCTTCCGCTCCCCCGTCTTGGACAAAAACCGAGGGTCCTTGCTGATGTCCGGCACGACGACCTCTCGGCCCGTCTGAACCACCAGCCCCGTCACCCCCTCGCCGATCCGATAGGTCACCCCCTTGACCGAATCCTCCGGCAGCCCGTGCGCCACCTTGATCGAGATCGTCTCCGAACCGGGGTCCAGCAGCGTAATCGCCCCCCGCTCCAGGTGCATATGGGTATCCAGGGCCGACAGGATCGACCGGAGCGTCTGCTCCAGATCCAGCGACTGGGCAAAGGCTTTGGAGACATCCGAAAGCAGTTCGACTTCCTTGGGCAGCTTGGCCATTTTCTGATCTCCGCCAAAAATTGAAAATCTACAATATTGTCGGCATTATAGCCATGCCTACATAATTGTCAATATAATTAAACAAAAATAGCGGACCCATAAGGCCCGCTATCGTGTTTTGGCTGTAACCTCTGTGGCCGGCGAGACTTAGATCAGCCCCTCCAGCGTAACGATTCCCTCCACAACCTTGCAGGTGTGAACGGCAAACTGTTCGGTGTAGGCCGGCCGGGACCGCGGGTAGGCGGTTTCGACGGCCAGCTTCAGGGAGTCCGCCGCGTCGGCGACCACCAGGGCCCCCGCCGCCCCCTTGTCGCCGCCGCCGAGCATCCGCTCGCCGAGCACGCCGGGAATGGTCCGGGCAATGTCGCACATGGTCTCCAGCTCCGGCCCCGAGATGGCATACTCGTCCCGCAGGCCGATCCCGTCCTCCCGGAAAATCGCCCCCACCCGTTCAATGTGCCCCTGCTCCCAGGCGTCCATCATCTCGTAGAACCGCTTCTGGGCCTTGTAGATATAGGTCATCCGGCTGACCAGATGGGGATAGTCCTTCTCGAACCGGGCCTTGATCTTGTTGTAAAGATCGTCATCACGGATGTCGGCCAGGCAGGTGATCCTGAAGCCCGCCTGCCGGGCCTTTTCGACCAGTTCCTCGCACTCCGCCCGGCGGACCTTATAGGTCGATTTCTCCAGGCCCGGCCGTTCCGTGCCGGTGTCCACCACGACGATCCGAAAATCCGTCGCCCCTTTGCCCAGCGGCACATAGCGAATGGACCGGTCGGCGGGCTTGTAGTGCGTCCCCATGCCCTCTTTGGCAAAGAGGATCATAATCTGGTCCAGCTTGCCGCAGGGCGAGCCCACATAATCGTTCTCCACCGCCTGGGCCATATCGACGATCTTCATCGAGTCCTTTTCCCGGATCCCGTTGCAGTCCAGAAGGGAGAGGATCAGGTTGAGCGTCAGAGAGGCCGAGCGGCTCATGCCGCCGCCGGGAATATTACCCCAGAGCACCGCGTCCATCCCCTGCCCCAGCTTATACCCTTCCCGCTGCAGGACGAAATCCACCCCGTAGGGATACCTCGCCCACGTGTCCGCGATTCCGGCCGACTTCGCCGGCGGCGTCTTGCCCAGCTCGAACTCGATCACCCCGTCACCGGGAAAGTTGCCGCTGAAAAGCCGCATCTTCCGCGTGCCGTTGGGCTTGTAGGCCATCCAGATGAACCGGTCCGTCCCCACGCCGAAAAGCTCCGTGCCGTTGTAGTCCCCGTGCTCGACCCCCAGGCAGAAACGCGACGAACTCCGCCGAATCTTCGCCCCGGCCAGGTCGAACCCCTTCTCCGCCGCCAGCTTCTTGAGCGTTTCCGCCGCCGGCAGGTCAATATTCATATCCATACGATTTGTCTCCTTTTCCGCGAAACCCTGTTATTCTCATTAGAAAAAGATAATATACAGCAAAACCGTCAGCAGCACCACACCGATCCCGTACATCTTCGTGCTTTTGGACGGAGTCATATCCATTTTCTCGTTGACCGGCAGCGTGATCGGCTGCTTAAGCGGACGGACGAGCGTCACGACGGACAGGACGATCAGGAGGATGACAAAGCACAGCGCCATCCGGTTCAGGAACGACCAGGCCGCCACCTGCCGCAGCAGCCCCACGTCTTTGAGCCCCGGAACGAGCGGGCTGAACTTGAACAGGCCGTACAAAATCGGGTTCAGAAGCAGCCCGATCGTCCCCACCATTCGCGGGGCCTTCTGGATCAGCAGACCGAAGATGAACACCGCCAAAATGCCCGGCGAGATGAAGCCCTGGAACTCCTGGATGAACGTAAAGATCCCGCCGAACACCGGCGACCCGAGATGGGGCGCGATGAACAGGGCGATCACGACAAACACCACGACGAAAATGCGCCCCGTGGTCACCAGCTCGATCTGACTCGACCTGCCCCGGCGAAGCTTGTTATAGATGTCCATCGTCGCAATGGTCGAGGCCGAGTTAAGCATGGAGGCCAGCGAACTGACGACGGCCCCGAAGATCGACGCCAGCACAAAACCGAGAACCCCCCGGCCCACCGGCAGCAGGTTGCTCAGCAGGATCGGAAAGGCGGCGTCGTAATCGTGGGCCACCATAATCGCCTCCACGTGGATGCGGTCCTCGGTGGACAGCCCCTTGTTTTCCGCCCTCACCTTTTCGACGATCCCCCGGTTGGCGGCCGCGAGCTCCTCTGTGGGCTCTATGACGACGCCGCCGACAACCGCATTGTATGCAAGGATCTCCCGGGCCAGGTCCGGATTGTACTTGGCGAATTCGTCGTTAAACTGGAAAACCACCCCGGCACTCGTCGGGTCCGCCTTGACCTGTTCATAGTGCTGCAGGATGCGCTCGTTCTTGCGGCTGGCCTCCCGCTGCAGGTCCCCGCTGAAAAGATTATAGGCCAGGATGCCCGGAATCACGACGACGAACGGAATCAGCAGTTTCAAAAAGGCGGCGAAGATCACGCCCTTCTGCCCTTCCGCGAGCGACTTGGAGCCCAGCGTCCGCTGCGTGATATACTGGTTGAGGCCCCAGTAGAAAAAGTTGGGAATCCACAGCCCCAGCACAAGGGCCGTCCACGGAACCTCCGGGTCGTCCGCCCCGCGGAACATGTGCAGCTTGCCTTCGGGCAGGTCCCCGCTGTTGAGGAGCATGAAGCGGTCAATCGCCCCGGCTGAGGCGAGCTTATCGGGATCGATGCCGCCGACGGACGTCGCCAGCGTGCCGGGGTCCGCGCTGCCCAGGGCATTGAGGGCGTAGTAGGCGATCACGCCGCCGCCGACGATCAGGGCGGCCCCCTGGATCAGGTCCGCCCAGGCGCAGGCCTTCAGGCCGCCGACGAACACATAGACGGTCGCCAGGATGCCTATGATCCAGCAGCCCACCGTGATGTTCCCCAGGTCGAACCCGAAGAGCTGCTGCCCCTGGAAGAACACGCAGATCACCTTCGCGCCCGAATAGATCACCGAGGCCGTCGGCACGCCTACCAGAATAATCAGCGTACTGACCGCCATAATCGTCCTCGATAAGGTGTTATAGCGGTATTCGAGAAACTCCGGTATGGTAAAAATGCCGCTTCGGAGAAACTTGGGCAGGAACACGAAGGCCACGACCACCAGCGTGATCGCCGCCAGCCATTCGTAGCTGGCAATCGCCATCCCCAGCCAGTCGGCGGCCTTGCCGCTCATGCCCACAAACTGCTCCGTGGAGATGTTGGCGGCGATCAGCGAAAAGCCCACCAGCCACCAGGCCAGCCCGCGGCCCGCAAGAAAATAATCCTCTCCCGTGGTCTCATGCCGGCTTTTCCACAAACCCAGCGCCACAACCGAAACGATAAACAAAACAAAAACGGCAATGTCGATATAACCCATAACGCATCCACCTGACATAAGTTGATATTTGCTTCAGACCGAAAACGGTCACGTCCTTGTCTTTTGTGGTCTTCGCCTCCGTTTCAGGGCGATCACAGGATATATTCTCCCTCGAATAAAGTCAACAATTTTGACGTGGAAAATCGCAAAACTTTTTTGACGGGTACCACGGCCATCCGAGCCGCAAACGCCGTCCCATTATGGACGTTTCGAGGATGGAATTCATAATAGACACAACGCAGGCAATTTGAGACCGCAGCCCCTTGCACAAGAACCGCAAGAACTTATACTATGCGATTATGACGACAACGGCTCTTTGACAACTATTGAAGTTTGAAAAAACAGCTAAACAAATGGGGCATTCCCGCGCAGGCGACAGTCCGGCGAAATCGCCCTGAATTCCGACTCAAGACCACAATGACAGCTTGGGCCTTTTGCCTGAAAGGTCAAGCTTATTTTTCAAAAATCAATAATACCGTCCGAAGAGGCGGCGTTATGACCCCAAACTTGGTACATCTTTCATCTCTGACATATAATGTCCCTTCTTTGTCTGAGAGAGTTTTTGAAATAATCATCTATTATATGCCGATCAAACAAAGGTGTCAGGAATCTTTTGCGTCCCTTTATTTCCTCTCTCAGTTTTTTCATCATGGTCGGAAGACGGTTCTCCCAAACCCGCATCCCGTCGCCATCCGCCTTTTTCTTCCCCCCGATCCCCTGACCC
>JBNRMP010000005.1:0-5534 GCA_050309685.1 Anaerohalosphaeraceae bacterium | reverse complement strand
GTCATAGGGGCTGATGGGGGTGTGAGTTGCCGGGGGCGGGTTGGTGCAAGTCGTTTTGGGGGTGGAGGTTAAGGGGAGTTGTCGGGGGCGGGGGATTGTGGAAAACTTGTTTATAGGGGTGTGGCGGGGGCTGTGGAATTCACAAATCGCGGCTATCAGTACTGGCAGGCGGGTTTTTCTCACAGGCGAAAGCCACATGAGCCGACAGGGATTTAACAGGTTTTCCACAGGGAAACTTACAGGGCGGGGCCGAGCGGAAAGGAGCTCGGTTTGATCGGGGTGATTTTCGCAAATGGGGGGAAATTTTGATTAGAAAAGCTTGCAAAATCCCTTCGATAGAGGTACAGTAACGGTCTTTCCGGCCGGGCCTGTGGGATGGCCGGAGAGGCGAGGTCAGGTAGCTCAGTTGGTAGAGCAACGGACTGAAAATCCGTGTGTCGGCGGTTCAAATCCGCCCCTGACCATTTTCATAAAGCCTTTCGGGTATATTACTTACGAGTTTTGTACTTATATTTCATATGACGGTCTGCAAATATCTTTTCTTGCCAAGCCGGCCGGTTATTTCCATCTCTCTCATCTTGCGTTATGGTACGCATTCCGATAAAGTTCCCTTTTGTTTCAAGGAGATGTTATGGCGAATTTTCATGTGGAACGACTCAAACAGTTGCCGCTGCGGGCGGGGAGCGGTGGCAGGGGGCCCTGGTTCAGCCCCACAAGTGAGTGAAGGAAGATAACGGTGATTGACCGCAGGCTTCGGATTTTTGAGTTTGAAGCCGGCCCGAAAAGCGGGTATGATGACTCCGGTTCAGATGTGATATTAACAGTGAGGGGACGATAGGTATGGTTGAGTGCAGTTTGCGGACAGGAGGTTCCCATTATCCATTCCAATGTTTCTGTGCTCGGTTTTTTATGAAGGAGACGATTAGGAATAATTTAAGAAAGGGTGGATAGAAAGCTTTAGGAATATCAATTATGGCAGAGCATCCTCGACAACTGGTGAACGATATCTCGGAGATCAGGTCCAGCATCGCCGCTTTTCATGAAGAGCTTGAAAGGTATAACAGTGAGGCCGGTTCCCTGGCTCGGTCAACGACTTACTGGGTATATGACCCTGATGCGGATAGGTTCGGTCCCTCTGAGTTCGTCGGCTTTAAAGCGATGAATTTTGAACGGTATATCCTAAGCCAACAGGGTAAAGTGGAAGGGGTACTGTTCAGCGGCGGATTGACTCGACAGGCTATTGAGAAGGTTTTGCAACGAGATTATAAAGCCGATTCTGAATTATCGAATAAACTGAAGGCGTGGGGGGAGAAACTGTTCGGCAATAATTGGTGGGCAGGCATCAAAGATTATAAATGGAAATTTGTGTCTCTCCCGGCGGGACAAAGCAAGCCGGCGGCATACGTTACTGAATCGGTTATTAAAAAGCTGGTTGCTCTTGTTCGAAAAAAATATCCGGCCTGGAAGGACTTCTCCGATCCGGATTATATTCGTGATGAGTTCGAGTATAAACGGGCCCACTCCCAAAAGGTGAAGGAGCTTTTGGACAGGGAGACATTAATCCGCCTTATGGCCGATCACCGGTATGATGAAATGATTCAGCAGATCGAGAAGGCAGGGCAGTCCAACCTGCTTTTCCTGGCGAGGCCCAAAACAGCCGACCTCTCCGTCCTTTACGCGGAAAATCTGGATAAGCCGGCTTTTTGTCATGCCCTCTTCGAATTTTTATACGGCAGCGGCACTATAGAGAACCGTTTCAAGGCTTATATGGACTATCTGGACCGCAACGCGCTGCCGAACAAGTGGGCCTTCCCGACCTTCCTGCTCTACATGCTTTACCCGGAGGAGCACATCTTTGTTAAGCCGCGTCCCTCGACCTGGCTGATGAGGCTTCTGGGGCTTTCCGTGGAGATGACCGGTAAACCGAGTCCGTCGGATTACCGCCTGTTTGATTCCATCGCACGCGAGTTGTTTGAGATGATGGAACAGTATAAGCCCAGAAATTTGATCGATATCCAATCCTTGATCTGGGTAAGCCACCAGGCGGTAAAAGCGAATACGATCGGTTATTGGTGGGTAAATCAGGGGCAGTCATTTGAAACAGAAAAAGAGCCAAATCTACTTTGGGCTCCTTATCGAAATCAGTCAGGTGCGACCTATTATCACTGGGATAACGTTTCGAAGGTGAAAAAAGGGGACATCATATTACACTACTTTCGACAAAATATCATCGGGATCAGTCAAGCCCGGAGTGATCCAGCTCCGAGCGACAACCCTTATAAAGAGCATCCTGAATGGTCTGCAAACGGACGAAAAGTAGATGTTGCATATTATGGTCTAGACCCCGGAGTGCCGCTAAATAGGATTAACCGTTTGAATGAACTGCTGGCGTCCCCAAAAGGACCGATGAATCAAAATGGCGGGATCAAACAGGGATATTTGTTTAACATAACACCACAGGCATTCCATGCAATTGTACAAGCTGCACCGGAAGTTAACTGGCCCTCTTTTGTGGATACGGGATCGACTGAAGAATTGAATGAGGAACAGACCAATATGGAATCGGAAGCAATCTCTATACATCCCTTAAATATGATTCTCTACGGTCCTCCGGGCACCGGCAAGACCTACAGTCTGTATGAGCGGGCGGTTGCCATTGCCGATCCCGGTTTCAAGGCGGCCTCTCGATCTGACTTGATGAACCGTTATAAAGAACTCCGGGACGCGGGGCAGATCCAGTTTGTGACTTTCCACCAATCCTACAGCTACGAGGAGTTCATCGAGGGGATTCGTCCCTGTCTGGATGAAGAAGGGGAAACAAAGTACGAGCTCCGCGACGGCGTTCTCAAACAGATCGCGCGCCTGGCCTCGGCCGAATTCACTCACGCGGAGCATTCGGTCAGAATTGACTACGACAACATCTCCTTTTTTAAGATGTCACTGGGCCGAGCCGCCAGTGAGGAGGACGAGGAAATTTTTGCGTACTGTATTCAGAACGGCTATGTGAGTTTAGGTTGGGGGGAAGATATCGACTTTTCCGAGGCAGCCGTGCAGAGGGATCCGGAAAAGAGACGGCAACTTGTAGAAAAGCTGTACGTAGATGCCCCCTCTAATAAAGCCGTTTCCATGGTTTCCACCTTCATAGGCGGTATGCAGAAGGGGGATATGGTCTTTGTTTCCAACGGGAACAAGAGTATCCGGGCCATCGGGATTGTTACGGGAGACTATGAATACCTGCCGGATACGGAAATTCGTTATTCTCAGTTCCGACGCGTGAAATGGCTGATGAGTGAGGATGTGGATGTTCCAATTGAAAAGCTGTACAGCCGGGGATTATCCATGAGGGCACTCTATGAATTCGACCGCGCCAACCTGGATATGGAGAATCTGAAGAAACTTCTCAACGGCGGCTCGCCGTCAAAAAAACCGGAAAACTATGTGCTCATTATTGATGAGATTAACCGGGGCAACATTTCAAAAATCTTCGGAGAGGTGATCACGCTGCTGGATTCGGACAAGCGGCTGAAGGTCCCAAATGCCACCACTACGACCCTGCCCTATTCCCAAAAGCCCTTCGGTCTGCCGTCCAATCTGTATATCCTGGGCACGATGAATACGGCGGATCGGAGCATCGCCCTGATGGATGTGGCCCTGCGGCGCCGTTTTCATTTTGAAGAACTCATGCCCAGCGGCCAGGTAATCCGCCGGGTGCTGGAGGAAAAAGGAACTCCCTCCAGCCTGGTTGATTTGGTGACGCGGGTCTTTGACGTGCTCAATCGCCGGATCGAGGTCCTGTACGACCGGGACCATCAGATCGGGCACAGCTATTTCTTGGAGATCCTGACGGCATCGGATCTTTGCGAAGTATGGAACAAGAAGATCCTGCCTCTGGTTCAGGAGTATTTCTATAACGATTGGGATCGGCTTGCGCGCCTCCTGGGCTTGGAGTCGAACGGGGGTTTCGTTCGCAGCCTTTCCGACCGGGACGGGTACAGGGAGCTCTTCAACGGTGAGGATGTGGAGTATCCCAGCGAAATCGTTATTTACGAGGATCCGGAGGAACTGATCAAGGTTTTGGAGAGGGCTTTCTAAATGGCTTTGGACGGGCAAAGCACCCTGATCCGGTTTTATGAGTTTGAAAAGAAGAAGAATTCTTCTTTCAGCGGCAGGGATCTGGACCTTCTGGAGAAGATCAACCGAAAAAGCGGGTGCGAGATCTTTAAGCTCCTCCGCAACGAGGTCTGCGCGACCCAGTATGTCGGTTTTGTGCGATGCGGCAGAAAAACCATCCAGGTGATTCCCAAGATTTTCCAGGATGATTCCGAGACCAACCTGCACTTCCTGCTGCGGCTGCTCCAGTATACCCGGAAACTGTCCCTGAAGGAGATGCCCCTGTCGAACCTGACAAAGTTCAAGGATGATTTTTTCGAGTTTCTCATCTGGCTTTACGCCAAAAACCTCCAGGAGCTCCTGCGCCACGATCTGAAGCGCAGCTATGTGAACATCGAGGACAAGATTCAGTATCTTCGCGGCAAGATTCTGGTCAGCCGGCAGATCAGGGAGGAAATGAAATCCCGGACCGGGCTGTATTGCCGGTTCGATGAATTCACGGAGAATACCCTGCTCAATCAGGCCCTCAAGTACGTGTCCCGGCAATTGTTTCTGGCGAGCACCAATATAGAAAACAGAAAGATGCTTCAGTACATTCTTTATCTGCTCGCAGGTGTTGACGATCGAACGGTAACGCTGCCGGAAGTCGAAAAGATCTCCTTCAACCGCCTTAATATGGAGTACAAGCCCATCGTGGATCTGTGCCGGCTGTTCCTGTCCGGTATGACCGTCAGCCTGCAAGCCTCGCGGCTGGAAACATTTGCCTTTATGTTTGATATGAACCGTCTGTTTGAGGAGTTTATTTGCCGGTTTATCGATAAGCACAAGCGGTCTCTTTCCCTTCATTCCGTCAAAGGGCAGAGGCGGCTGGGCACGCTGTTTGGTGAGTTTAATATGTACTACGATCTCCTCGTGACGGATATGGAAGGCCGGCAGTACCTGATGGATACAAAATACAAGCGGTTGGATTCAGAGAGAACGCATCACGGTCTCTCACAGTCGGATTTTTACCAGATGTTTGCCTACTCCCAGTCGCAACTGGAGACGTATGAAAATATTATCCTGCTTTACCCCAAGTATAAGATGCAGGAGCGGGACTTTAAGCATGTTCGCGGGGATACGAAGGTGAACCTGTCTGTCCGCTGTGTGGATTTGGAGCAGATCTGGGATCGCCAAAACCGGAGGCTAAATGAGCTTCGCCTGCTGGAGGATCTGAGCCGCTGTTTTAATTGAACTGGAGCAACCCTTCCGGCCGGGAAACCTGTCAACTCCCCCTTTACAAGGAGAGAGCTTATAATTATTCGACTCGGAACCAGTCGAAGTCGGCGTAGCCGCCGGCGGGGGCGGTGTGCTCGCGGCTGCAGAAGAGGCCGACCTTGGCGCCGATCCAGATGCCGGGGCGGGCCTTGAAGGGCTTGCCCAGC
>JBNRMP010000004.1:0-23632 GCA_050309685.1 Anaerohalosphaeraceae bacterium | reverse complement strand
CGTCTGGGAAGATCTGACCGACCATCTCAAGACGTTGTCCAGTGGAACGCAAATTGTCAAAGAGCTCGGCCGGCTGCTCATCGCCGCATAAAAACTATGAAAAAAGTCAGTCAAGTTGAGTATGTACTCCTATTTAACAGAATCTTTCCACATCGATGGAAGTTTGGGTTTTTCTTTTTCGAATGCCGGGCCCATAAAGGGCCGAGCACTGATTTTGACTCGTTTTTTCTTTACCGTGGTGCGCCCGCCATACTCCAGGATGCTGGGGGCCTCGCCCCTGTTGTTTTCAGTTAGCCGGGCCGGGCCGATGACCACGCTTTCGTTTTGCGAGTCATAGCCGAAGAAAATAAATCGCTTAAGCAGGCCCGTATGACTGGAAGGCGGCTGGCCTGGAGCGGAGGATGCCTTCCGCTTTCGGATGCTCTGCTTGGCGGTCCTTCGGACAAAGGCCCCGAACTTGGAGAGCACCTTCCGCGTGGATTGATCCACCGCCCGGACGATCCGGGGGCTGTCAAAGAACAGGGTTTTGATCTTCAGTCTGACCACGTTATGCCCCCGTTGTCCGAATCCGCCCGAAGACATCCACCGGAAACCCGGTCGGATCGACCACGAGCTTATGGGGCATGACCAGCCGCCATCCGGCAATCATCGCATCCGCCTCAGACGGAGCCGCGGAGTCATAGAGCTGAAGGTCATAGGCACCCGCCGGCAGATCCGGCAGGTTCACCGGCCAGCCGTTGACGGGAGCGTTTTTAGCCCCCAGGGAAATTACCGTATCACCCCAGGCAGGCGCCTGGGCGAGCTGGCCGGCGGTCACATCAAACACCAGGCCGTCCGTGATTCGAACCGCCCGAAGATAGGGGTTTTTATAGCTGCCGTAGAGGATAAATGCATACTGGGCCATTTATAATGTTCTCCTTTAGATGCCGTAGATACTTATTGGTTCGCCGTAGAGGCCGAGAGGCTGCTTTTCGACATGAAGGCCGATATGGGTAGGACTTCCCATCCCGTCCGGTTTGCCCGCCCCGATACAGGGACTGCCCGGGCGCAGACGGAAGTCCCAGTTGGCCGGGTCGACGAACATGGGGTCGGCCACGATGTTATGCTGCCCTATCTCCTGGATGGAGGCGTATCCATTCCACTGGGCCCGGCTTCTGGAGTCCATGATCGGTTCAATGGGCAGGCCGTTGATCTCATAGAAGCAGTTATAGTCGGCCTGAAGATGGCCGCCGTATCCGTAGATCAATCCTTTCCATTCCGGATTGAGGGTATTGATCACGATGATTTCGTTGAAGCTCACCATCCGCCCGTAGGTGGCGTTCATGCTGAACAGCAGGTTGCCTTTTAAGTTAGTGCTGTCGGTATACCAGATGTTATTAAATCGCAGCGTGCCGCCGTCAATGGATATGACACTGGGCCAGTTCACCCAGTATTTGACGATGTTGTGGTGGAAAACACAGGTATTGTATCTTGAAGCAATGGCAGTTACCCGCTTGAGGCAGCAGTGGCTGACTTCGACGAATCCATTATACTCCAGACCATTGTTGTAATCATAGGCCGAAAGTACCGGGCAGACAGAGAAGCCATCCCGGGCCGCAAGGTAGCAGTCATACATCTCGGCGACAATGCCCTCGCCCAGCGAAATCCCGATCACATTGACACTGCCGGCCTCACTCTCTAAAACCGCACAGTGCCGCACGCTGGCATACTCGGCATTGCCTATGCCGTCCGAAAAACCGGTATACACAATGCTCATGCCGCGGTTTGTGTAGTTGAGGAAACCCTTGAAGGCAAATCCCATAACCATGATAGAGGAGCGAAGTCCCTCTTTAAGCTGGAAGAAGGCATCGCCATAGGCCCCCTGGGTATTGATAAGGTTGGTGCCGTCAAACCGGGGCAGCCGACAAGCAGCACCAGCAAGGCCCAGCTCGTCGAGCCTCGCCCACTCAATAGCCGGTTTATAGTACCGGACAGCCGGGGGCTGGCAGGTATAGTAGTTCTGGTCAGTTGGCAGGCAGTCGAAGGCATTGTCTACATACCCGACGATGTAAAGCCGCGCGTTGTTTTCCTCAATGCCGGCATAGTAGCCAGTCATGACCAGTTGATCGCCTATACTGTAGCCTTCATTGGTAAAGAGCCACTGGCTTTTATATTGGCTTGACATCTGATCGAGGATCGACTGGAGATCACTTCCGGCCCCGCCGACCGTCAAGTCGGCGTTGAAGCTGTAGGGCGCCACATAGCCTTCGGCTCCACTTAGGGCTCCGCCATCATTAACCGTGACCTGCCATAGCTCCGAATCAACGTGGGTGATTTGATAAACCGCACAGACTGGGCCGGGTTGTTTTTCAAAGGCATATTCAGCTATTGCGACCATGTGGGTCAAGTCGCCAACTTCAACAATGGTGTTTCCAGTGCCCGGTTCTGTACCAACGGCGTAAAAACCTGTGTATCCAAGCCGATTCGTCTCGCCGGGGTAAGGTACTGAAATCCCCGTAAAAACGGCTCTTTGCTCGTCTGCATACACGCATTCCAAAAGATCATTATTGTGCCAAGCATTCAGGCCGACTCGGCACAGGGCCACAATGGCAGCCTCCCTAACTTCGATGGCCCACTGGTCATTGTGGCGGACACTAAAGAGCGGAGCCTGAGCATTGGAATACGCAGGCTCACCGCCAGGCCCCATGACCGACGTCAGATCGCCCCCAACCGAGTCCAGGTACGCCTTCGTGCAGCCTGCCCCAAGGGCCACAGGCGAGGTGCTTTTGACGAACTGGCAACATTCTGTGGTGGTAAACAGGGCCATTAGCTATCTCCAAGCAGGTCAATAATGATCCGTTTGCGGCGGCCGTTTGTTATCCGAAATGTGGCATTGGGGAACTTTGCCAGGATGGCACTGCGGATATTGGTGTTGGCCGCCAAACCCTGCAGCTGGCTTTTGTAGCGATTGTGCAGGAGCAAAGCTTTTGCCTTCTGGAAAATCGTCTCGTTTAGAAGCTGGCGATACGCAGCGGGCAGTTGGCTGCGGAGCTGCTCCATCTTGATCTGTGAGCACTGCTGGAGCGTCCAGCCGAGCTGATCGGCACGGTTTATCATCCAGGCTGCCAGTTGTTCGATCTGATTAGCCATCGATCACCTTATAGACACAAGTTAACACGGACGTAAAAAGACGCTTTTGAGACAGGTGCTCCGGCACGTAAACCGGCTCGTTGACAATGGACTTAAACTGAGCGGCGGGAAATGCCGTCAGCTTGCGGCGGTTCAGGAAGGCGGCCACTTCGGTTACAATGCCGCTAAGCCGGGCCACTTCGACGTCGGTATCCTTTCCGATCTTTTGCTGAATCCCGATATCTACGGCCACATCGTAGCTGCTGGACTCTCTGGTAATATTGTTGATCCCGACTGATTTAGGGACCACCGTAACGGTTAGAGCCTTAAGCTGAGACAGATCATACTCCGGAAGCACACGCCGGGTCACAGTCAGCGGCTCACTAAATGAACCGCCGCTCAGTTCAGTGACAATCGCATCTGCAATATCTATAGCCAGCTTCACAGGAGTCCTCCGATCCATCCCACCAAGATCGACCCGGCGATACCCAGGAGGAACCAGACGACCTTGCTGCGGCTGAGCCGGTCCTGCTCAAGCCGGTCAAGGCGAAGCTGGATGCCGGGCTTGCCATTGCCGCGGATCGCCTCATCGAGGGTGTCCAGCTTTTTGTGAAGCTCGGCAAACTCATTTTTGCAGATCGTTTCGTACTGATCACTGCTGCACGTCATCGCCGATGTCCTTTGTGTGGATTCGGTAGGTCCTCTGGTTGGGACCTGTCCATCGCCAGCAGCCCCGGCCCGATAAGTTCATGACTTCGTAAAGACGGCCGCCGACTGCGATCACATCGCCCGCCTGTGGGATTAGACCCAGCGTTGCCGCATCAATCAGGAAGTCCCAGACAAAACTGCTGACCGAGATACCTGCCTGGTCGTCGATCTCAATGTCGGTTTTGCCGAAAACAGCGGCCACAGTGAAGGCATTGTTATCCCGGTGATACTCCACCGCATCAGAACAATGCCCGAGCATTCTTTGCTCGAGCCAGTCGAGTCCGCTGTTTAGCATGTTGGTCATATCGTTTTCGCGCCCCCTGGCCAGGACGGGCTGGTGTGCCCGTCCTGGCCTATCTGAAAGGAGGAGAGGATAGGGTTTTCGTTACTGTTCCAGCCGGACCCGCGTGGTGGTGTCGGTCGTCAGGGCGGCTCTTGTCGTTTTGCCCATATATTTATGGGTCGCCGGTTCGCCGGCGGAGGTTTCAACCCGCTTATCCGTCGCGTTCCAGTAGACCTTGGTCCCTGCGGCGATGGCCTTGTCGGCCGCGGCGGCCTCCTTGGGCACCTCAAAGATACCTTCGACGGCCAGGGCTCCGAGCTTTCCGGCGGGGATATCCAGTTTTGCTACCGCCACCAGATCGCCGATGACCACCACGTCGCCGGCGGCCACATCCGCCTGCGTGGTATGATCAATGGACTTACCGTCCTGAATGAACTGTGCTACTGCCATGATTGTTTATCCTTTCCGGTATTTACCAATGATGGTTAACAGTTACTGTTCGCCCTTCATGAGGAGCCCGCCTCTGAAGTCCTGTTCTCTGACCCCAAAGTCGATGTACCCTCGGAACTGAATGCCCAGGGTGTTGAAGTCCGCATCGGTCTTTTCCACGGTGGGCCGGTCCACGCCGTTGAGGAACGCCACTTCCAGAGCCGGCAGACGGTTGGGGTCGGCCATCAGGTACCAGGCCTTGCTGCTGGCTCCGGCAAACGAGGCGTTGGCCAGGTACGAACTGGAAACCACCTCGAACTTGCCGACATGCGGGTTGTTGGCGGGCTTGCCCTTGTTGGCCGTGGTCGTCTCATTGAGGAGGACCGAGGTCATCAGAAGCTGAGCGGCCACCTTCAGGGCCGTAGGCACCAGCAGGATCGTGGGACTGATCCCCAGCGGACGGCCGTTGGGTTTGGTCTGCTCACTGAACAGGACCTCCGCGGCCGTGAGGCTATCGACGCTCAGGGCGGTGTCCGCACCGGCGAGATAGTTCTTGTGGGCCGCCGAGAAGAAGGCGTTGGGATTGGAGAGCAAGAGTGCCCAGACCGCATCGGCAATCGCCTCCGCCGCCCCATGCCGATCGAGCGGGGAACGTCGGCAAACGCGCCCAGGTCATCGTTGATGATCATCTGGCGGGTCAGGGCAAACATGATGCCGTGGGTGTCGGCCTTCTGGCCAAAGCTCATCTCATCGAGCTTTCCGTGCTTGAGTTCGCCGTCCGCCCCGACCTTCTCGAAGGCAAAGCTGCCGGTCATGCGGTAGCGGGTGTGCTCCTTGAAGTCGTTGACCGAGGCGATCTTGCAGATCTTCCGCCAGGCGTCCTCGATGTAG
Organism: Anaerohalosphaeraceae bacterium; assembly: GCA_050309685.1. Lineage (GTDB taxonomy): Bacteria > Planctomycetota > Phycisphaerae > Sedimentisphaerales > Anaerohalosphaeraceae > JBNRMP01. The sequence goes on along the minus strand of JBNRMP010000004.1, from coordinate 18,213 downwards.
TTGTAGCCCTCGAGGAGCATCTTATTGGCCACGTTCGAGAGAATGCCAGGCAGCGACATCGTCGAAAACGCCGCCTGCAGCCAGCCGGAGGCATCCCGGCGGAAGCGCGGGAAATGGCTGGCCCCCGAAATCCGCTCGCAGAACTCCTGGATACCGATGCCGCGCAGCCGGTCGGCGGCGTCGAGAACCTGCGCCTCATAGCTGGCCTGCATGCGGGAATCCGGCACGCCGGCAGCCATCAAAGCGATGGCCTCAAAGATTTTCGGATCGTTGGGCTGGCTCTTCACATGCGCCGCCGGGGCCGTAGGACGGGAGGCGCGCAGGACTTCGAGCTCGCACCGTGTGGCATCCCAGCCTTCGGCGATGGCTTTGGCTTCGATGTCGGGGTGCTTGCCGCCGCACAACTGCTGAATCGATCCAATGCGCAGGGTCTCATCAGCGACTCGCTGACGCATCTGAGCAACCGGATCAACCACGTCGGGCGCCTTGGCCTGGATGGTCTCGGGGGTTTTGGGCGATTCTTCTTTGACCGGGGTTTCGGTAGATTTTTCCTTGTTCTTTTCATCCATGGGGGTGTCCTTTACTGAAGTTGAGGATTCTTCTTGAGCGGCAGCAACCGTCGCCACCGTCTTATTGTCCGCTGCACTATCGACAAAACTTATTTCCTTAAGGACCGAGCGGCGGATCACGTAAAGCGGCCCGTCGAAACTGCGGCCGTTGACCACAACAGTAGAACCGTTGGGGATAAACTGGGCCTCGAGGATGTCGGCGCCGATACTGGCCTGCCAGGGAAAGCCCCGGCTGCCGCTTTTCGCCACATCCCTGGCCCAGGTCGTATCGCGAGAGATCAGGCCCTCGGCCAGGATCTGGCCGTTTTCGATCACCACCCGGTCGGTATGACCCACTCCCTGTTTGGCATTGTGCTCCAGGCGAATCGGGATATTTTGCCGCTCGATGGCAATTCCCTCCAGATCCACCACCACCGGATGGGAAAACCCGGCCACCTTCATCAGCCCGCCCGTATAGGCCACCATCGAAAAACGCGGAACCGACGTATCATCGGCCGCCGCTTCAATGGTCAGAGGGCATTCAAAGTACATGTTTTCAGGGAACTTACTCTTCATCATCGGTCTCCTGGGGCTCAGCGGCGACGGGGGCAGGCCGCTCTGCCAGATCGCCGGGGGTTAACTGGTATTTTTCCATGCAGGCCTTGCGGTAGGCGACTTCGCGGTAGTACTGGTCGAGTTCTTTCTCCCAGTCCTTGCCCTGGCGGGCGAACTCGGCGGCATAGGTGGTCGTCTGATTTTTCAGGTGCGTATCCTGGGCATTGGCCTCCTTGGCTGGATCGACGTGCTCATTGCCGTCAAAGAACCACTCGTGGGGAATTGTGTTGCGTACGCGAACAGCCTGGGGCAGAAACCCTTCGACCAGCGAGCCTTCCCAGATCCACGCCCGCAAAATGGGATTGAGAACGCACAGGCCCAGGTCCGCCTGTTCGTTTCGGATTTTGCGATTCCATCCTTGGCCGTCCAGCCTGCCAGAGGAGTAGTTATAGCCTTCAAAATTTCCGAACGCGATCCCGAACGGCATCCCGAAACAGCGGGCGATCTCACAGAGTTTCTGCTTGACGAACTCCGGATACGCCGTCGTCGGCTGCTCGGCCTTGACCTGGCCGATCTCCCATCCCTCCGGCAAAACCGTAGCCATGCGGCGGTCGAGGTTGACCTGATCCATCGGCTCACATTCCGCCGACTCGCCGCCGGGCGGCGTGCGGGTAAAGATTACCATTGCAAACTCTGCCGCCGTCTCCGCAGCGGACAAAACGGCCAGGGCATAACGGCGAAGCTGGGCAAAGAGATTGAGCGAGGGAGTCAGCTCGGAGATCCCTCGCCGCTGTCCGGGCCGCAGGTGCTTATACCAGTGGACAATCGAGGCCGCCGGAATGCGGACATAGTCATCCATCGCACCGCGAAGGTCTCCGGGGTGTTCCTTGAGGACATAGTAGTACACCGGGTTGCCCCAGGCGTCGTATTCGATCCCATCCTGGATGTGCTCGCATCCGGAAAGCTGGACCGGCGTTTCCACGCGGTCGGCTTCGATGAGCATCAGATCCAGCTTGACCGTAGTTGCCAGGGCAGGGTTCGTGGTCAAAAGTGCAAACGCCTCCCCGTCAACCGCATACGAGCGGCGCATGGTTTTGAGCTTATCAGCCAGGCGGATCGCCTCGGCCCATGCTTCAAACTCTTCTTCCACCAGGTTATTGTCAGCGGAACTGGCCAGGCGAAGCTGAAGCCGGGGCCCGGTGCCGATCAGGTAATCGGCCAGAGTCTCGACGATCCCAAACGCGTAGGAATTATTGGCGACTTCATAACGGGCGCGGTTGCGTAGCGTACGCCGCACGTCCGGCGTCATCGCCGCCGGGGCACTGAGGCCGTCGGCATTTTGCCAGTACCGCATGTATTCGGCGGTATTTTGAGCACCGTCGTAGCGGGCCTCCAAACGGCTCGACCTTCGAACCTGACGAAAAACCGGCTTATCCGGCTTTGCCTCAGATCGGGTGAACTTGGATTTTAGGGTCTTCCACAGCATTACACGGCTCCCGGAGGAATGAGCTGGACCTGCTTGATGCCCAGGCCCTTGGATTTAGCGGCCTGTTTTTGGGCCAGGTGCTTGTCGGCCTCGATGAGGTCCTTGAGATTGTGCTGCTCGACAGAGCCGGCGTCACCGCTGGCCTTGGCCGGGCCGCTTGCTACCTCTGTGATTTTTTCATCGAGTCCCATACTTGTCCCGTTTTGTGGGCGCAAAAAAAGACGGCACGCAGATGTGCAGGCACCTGCATGCCGTCTTGATTTTGCATTACTTCGCCTCACCCAACTGGCCGGTCGAGAAAAGCGAACCCAAGTTTTAGAAAGATCACTTACGCGATAGTCGGATCATACAACATCCGGCTCTCGATGCAAGGGCATCGGAGGCCTAAAAAATAATTCGATTACAGATATGTAATCAATCTTCATTTGACTGCCTTAGCGATTGTAGTATGCCTCTTCAACCCAGAGAATTTGGCGGTTTTTCACGTATCATAACGATGAGGGGGCAAACTCTTAAATGCAGGCGGGGCGGCTTTGCTCGTGTCTATAGGTGAGATCTCTTGAAAGAAGGGAATGGGGGCCGCATCTTCTGATACTGAGATGTGGACAGAACAGAGTTCTGTCTGTTGAAAACAAAGTAAGATTTTAGCCGTGTGAAGCTGGAATTGTTAAATTCTTTGAAAAATTCATAATTTAGACTTGCGCCATCGGGTATTTTGTGTAAAGTTCTGTGTAATGCGATTACAGACAGAACAATCCGTTATCGATGATTTACCGCTTGGCCCCGGCCTGACGCAAGCACAGGCCGAGGCGATCTACGAGCAAGGCAAAGAGGCGGTGGTCTTTGCTCTGCTCAAACAGGCTCAATTGTTGGCCGAGAAGAATAATCTGCCGGGGGCGGTGGCGGCGGATCCTTCGACGCCGTCGGCTCAAAAGCCGGTGTTTGCCAAGACCAACCATGGCAACGGCAAACGCGGCAAACGCCCGGGGCGCAAAAAAGGCCATGCCGGGGTTCGCCGGGGCCGTCCGGAGCGGATCGACCGCACGGTTAAGCATCGTGCCGACTGCTGCCCGGACTGCGGCGGTGCGCTCAAGCGGCGTTCGTCCGCCAGGAAACGGATCATTGAAGACATTCCCGAAAGTGCCGGCGTGGAGACCGTCGAACATACCCTCTACCGCGACTATTGTCCTGCCTGTGATAAAATCGTCGAGCCGGTGGTCACGGACGCCCTGCCCAACAGTTCCATCGGCAACGGGATTCTGGTGCTCAGCGCCTGGCTGCATTATGCCCTGGGCAATACGCTTTCGCAGATTCTGTCGGTGTTCAACTTCCATCTTCAGTTTCAGATGTCCCAGGGCGGCCTGGTCCAGATGTGGCACCGGCTGGCGGATATCCTGCTGGCGTGGTATGACGAGATTGCCCAGGATATCCAAAACGCCGGGGTCCTGCACGGCGACGAAACGGGCTGGCGTGTCAACGGCAAAACGCACTGGCTGTGGTGCTTTACGAGCAAGACGGCGACGATCTTTACGATTGAGCGGTCCCGCGGGCGTCCGGTGGTCTTGGCGTTCATCAAAGACTGTTTTGACGGGGTGCTGGTCAGCGACTTCTGGTACGCTTACAACGTGCTGACCTGCGCCAAACAGAAGTGCCTGGTGCATCTGCTGCGGGAGCTGGAGCGGGTCGTCAAATACAAAGACTCCGGCGGCGACTGGCCGGCGTTCAGCAAGAAGCTCAAACGGCTGCTTCGGGATGCGATCCGGCTGCGGAAGGCGAAAGAGGAATTGGACGCAGCCGCCTATGGGCGGCGGTGCGAGCGGATGGAACAGCGGCTGCAACGGTTCCTGGAGCATGGCTGGTCCAATCAGGAAGCCCGACGGCTGCTCAAACGCCTGATCCGCCATCAAAACGAGCTGCTGACGTTTTTGCATCATGGCCAGGTACCGTTTGAAAATAATTTCGGCGAACGAAGCATCCGCGGGGCCGTGATTATGCGAAAAAACAGTTACAACAACCGCAGCGAAAAAGGGGCCTCGACGCAGTCGGTGCTGATGAGTGTGTTCTTTACGATCAAGCAACGGGGATTAAACCCCGTGGAGACGGTCAAAGAGGCGTTGAAAATCTATCTCCAAACCGCCACCCTGCCGCCATTGAAAGAATTCACCGCTTCAAATGGCTAAAATCTTACGCAAACATCAACTATCAAAAAGCAAAATGAGGAGCGCTTATGCGGCGGGGTTCTATCTTAATTCTCGTGCTGGCGGCAATCGCGATCCTGGCGATGCTGTACTTCGTGGATGTAAAGACGATCTTCCATTCGAGCGGGCCGACCACGCCTCAGTCCCACTGGCTCGACGGCGGCAAACTCATCACCCGGGGCAAGATCCCCCTGCCCGCGCCTCCGCGCCCCTCGCTGGAGCAGTTCGCCGACCGGTCGGCTTCGATTCGCCAGTTTAACGACGACCGGGGAGTGCTGAAAATCTCGATAACAGAAGACGGGAAAGTTTCAAGCATTTGGAATGCCCACTACAAGGTGGGAGATATTGATTATAAGGTCAGTGCTTCGACGGAAGGGAATGTTGATGTCAGCCGGACGCTGGAGGAGCACCCGGACTGGCTGATGATCGTGGGCGAGGGGCGGTTTACAAAAGAGGAGCAGAACTCTCGGATTTCCAGGAACGAAACCAAAGAGGGCCGGGCCTTCCTCAACGGCTGGCTCAAACCGGATGGGCACGGGGAGGGAAAGTTCTACCTGGTTCAAAGCAGCAACAGCTACGAAACATTCGAGTGGACCTTTTAAGGCCTTCCCGCGTCAAAAAACAAGAAAAACTCGTCATTTGCCATCAGGACATTTGATGTCGCCATAATAAAAGTCCCTGAAAATCCGGGGTGTCAGGGTTGATTTGTGGATTTTTTTAATTTTTTTTAATCCTTGACAAAACTAATCTCCGATAGTTAATTTAGTTAAGCCAGAAAAACGCGGCAAATAACACAAGGAAGGGTATTTGGAAAAGAGGGTTAACCATGGAGAAGATTAAAGAGCTGTTTACAACCGGTGAAGCGGCGGAGATCTGCAAGGTCAGCCAGCAGACGATCATTCGCTGCTTTGATTCCGGTCGGCTGGAGGGGTTTCGCGTCCCGGGGTCGCGGTTTCGCCGGATTCCGCGTGAAAGTCTCATCAAGTTCATGAAGGACAACGGCATCCCGCTGGACAACCTCATGGGCAACGGCAAGATCAAAGTCCTGATCGTGGACGACGACGACGAGATCATCGAGCTGATGATGGACGTGCTCACGCGGGACGGACGCTTCGAGGTGTGCTCGGCCTCCAGCGGCTACGACGCGGGCCTGATGACCCAGCAGTTCATGCCCGATGTGATTCTCCTGGACTACATGCTTCCCGATGTCAACGGCAACATCGTCTGCCGAACCATAAAGAATAATCCTAATTTTGCCCATATCCGGGTGATTATCGTCAGCGGCGTCGTCAACGCGGAAGAGATTGACGACCTGATGAGCGCCGGGGCGAGCGAATTCATCCGCAAGCCGTTTAACATCGCGGAACTGACGGAGAAGATCGCCTCCTTCGCCCGCGTCTGACGATCCCCCGGAGGGGAAACTTTTGCAATGCCCGATTCCGCAGCCATACACGCAACCGCCCAGCAGGTGGAGCTGTTCATCCGGCGTCTCAACGGCCTGTCAACCTTTCCCCAGGTTGCCGCGGCGGCCTTCGGTCTGCTCTGCGAAGAACCGCCGGCGATGGATCGGCTGGCGGCCCTGATCCAGTGCGATCCGGCCCTGACGGCGCGGATTCTCTCGCTGGCGGCCCGCGAAGGGGTGGCCCAAAACGGCTCGACCGGCCGGATCGACAAGGCCATCGAGGCGCTGCCCATCGAGACGCTGCGAGAGGCGGTCATCTCGATTCCCGTCTGCAAGTCCCCCACGGCTCAGACCCATGAGCTGCTGGGACAGACCGATCGACTCGAACTCACCCGGCACGCCCTGGCGGTCGCCTGCGCTTCGCGGCGAATCGCCGAGACGGCCCTTCCCGAAGACTATCGTTCCATGGCCTTTGCCGCGGGACTCCTTCACGATCTGGGCAAACTGGCTTTGGCGGAGGTGATGCCCAGGAGCTTTGCAAAGCTGATCCAACAGGCCCGGATCGAAGGACGCTCGCTGGCGCGCGTGGAACAGCAGCATCTTGGCATGGATCACACCCGAATCGGCAAACAACTGGCGGAGAAATGGAATCTGCCGGAGCCGATTCGGGCAGGGATCTGGCTGCACCACAGCGAACCGGCCCTGCTGGTTGACCGTTTTCCGTCGGCACGGATGGCCCAGGCCGTAAACCTGGCCAACCTGCTGGCCAAGAAGTGCGGCTTGGGGGACGGCGACCTCTACAGCCCGGACCGCATCCGGGACGCGGCCTTCGCGCTGGAGATCCCGATGGATGCCGTCGAGCGGATCACGGCGGACCTGCCCGCCGAGGTGGAGGCCCAGTGCAAACGGCTGGGGATCATGCCCGCCGAGGCGCCGGCCTCCGAGACGGCGGCGCCGATCGAAAGTTATTACCAGTCCGTGCATACGGCCGCCTCGATGCTGGCGAGGGAGAATCTTTCGCTGGCCTCGCTGACCCGCTCGCTGCGGCAGACGCGGGAGCAGATGGAACTGGCCCAGGGCTTCCTGGCGTCCCTGGAGGAACCGCTGACCCTGGAGCGGATCGTCGCGGCGGCTGTCCGCCGGGTACACGGCCGCTGCCAAAGCGCCTGTGCGATCATCGTGCCGATGGAGGGAGCGTCCGCGAGTTTTTATTGCCACCTGACGGACCGGCAGGGACAGCAGTTTGTCAAGTATATCTACCCGGCGGCGGAGGAACGTCTGCCGGACGCAAGCCCCCGCGCTGCGGGGTTTGAGCCCGCGCCGCCGCAACTGGCGTGGCTGTTTGAAAAGCTGGAACAGAAGATGGACCCCTCCCTGACGCGGCTGGCCTCGCTGACGGCGGCGGGCCGACGGGTCGGGCTGCTGCTGGCGGAATTCGCCGGGCCGGTCAAAGCTTCGATCGAACCGGACCCGTATGCCCTCCTCTGCCCGACGGCGGCGGGTCTGATCGCCTGCGCCGTGCAGGCCCGGCAGCAAAAGGGACTCTCCGAGCAGATGGTTGAGCTGATCGGCACGATGCAGGAGACGAGCTTTCACAAGGCGCAGCAGGAGATCCTCGAAGGTGTGGCGGAGATGGCCGCCGGCGCTGCGCACGAGCTGAACAACCCGCTGTCCGTCGTCTCCGGGCGCGTGCAGCAGCTCAAGGCCGAGGAGACGGACCCGCAGCGAAGGGAACTGCTGGAGCTGATCGAAACCAAATCCGAAGAGATGGCCCGGATTGTCGAGGACCTGGCCCGCTACGCCCGGCCGCGCAAGCCGGAAAAGCAGATCGCCTCGCTCGAAGAGGTCGTCTCGGCCGCCCTGCAGCAACTGCATGAAGAGACCGTCGCGGGACTGGACGCTATCGAGATTCGCGGGATGGAAACGTCTCCGGATGTTTATGTGGACCTGTCCCAGATCGCGCAGGCCGTCGCGGAGGTCCTGAAAAACGCGCTGCAGTCATACCCGCAAGACGCCGGGCCGGTGCGCATTGAAACCGCCGCCGGGCCGTCGGGCTTCGCCGTGATTACGGTCATCGACCAGGGGATCGGGATGGAACCGCATGTCCTGCGGCAGGTCTTTGAGCCGTTCTTCTCGCACAAGGCCGCCGGCCGCCGCCGGGGGATGGGACTGGCCCGTGCCCGCCGGCTCATCACCCTCAACGGCGGTTCGATCCGGATCGACAGCGCCCCCCAAAAAGGCGCCCGCGTAACCATCCAACTGCCGGGCGTTTGAACTCAAATCAAAGATCAAAAAGAAATTATGATCGACCTTTAGCCGGACTTTTTTTCTTGGCGGCCGGACCGATTGTCTGTATAATGGATATAGTGGATTTTGCAATCTGCGAAACCGATCGGAAAGGAAGCTATGTTACAGTTCAAATCCATCCGGGAGATTCTTGAATTCGCCCTGGCCAAGGAACAGTCCTCTTACCAGTTCTATACGGACCTCTCCTATGCCGTTACCAACCCCGCTTGCCAGGGGGCGTTCGTTGCCCTCGCCCGCGAGGAGGCCCGGCATATCGAGCTGATCGAGACGGAGCTTTACAAGAAGGGCTTTACGCTCAAGGCCCCGACGGACCTGACGTCAGAGGGGAAAACGCCGGAAAAACTGGAGATGGACGAGGAAGCCCGGCAGATGGACTTCCTGGACGTAATCAACCTGGCCATCGAAAAGGAGCGTGCCTCTTTTCGGCTGTACGCGGAGCTGATGGCGATGACGGAAGAGGGCGAGGCCCGTGAGGTGTTTGCCTCGCTGGCGGAAGAGGAGATGCGGCATATGCTCCAACTGGAGCGGGAGCTCGAGCACTATCGCACCAGCCGGCACCCGGCGGAGGATTAAACGGTCTTCACATCATCCTCCGAGCAGGCCCTCGGGCGGCATGGAGCAGGGTCCCGGCGTCTCCTCCAGCAGGCGAATATGCCGCCAGCGGCCGCTGTACCAGCGCAGGTAAAAGATGCCGCTGAAGATCAGCAGGGTCAGACACAAATAGCCCCACGTCCACCGGGGCGAAAGATGCGCCAGCCGCAGCAGAATCAGTTGTCCGCCGACGAGGAGCCAGTGCATGCCGGACGATAAAAACATGGCCCAGAACGTATCGCCGGCGCCGCGCAGGGCCCCGCTGAACACGAGCATCGTCGCATCGGCCATGACATAGAAGGCCGCCAGCCGCAGCATAAAGACGGATTCGGGGATGGCGGCGGCAAAGATCGGATCACCGCCGGACGGCCGGAAAACATCGACGAGCGGGCGGGCCAGCGTGAAAAAAATCAGCATCGTGCAAAAAGAGTATCCCCACGCCAGTTTAAGACCCGAAATCGCAGCGCGATGGGCCGTATCGGGCAGCCGGGCCCCCATGTAGCGGCCGACCAGACTGGTAACGCCGATATGGATGCCGAGGAGCGGGACAAAGGAAACCATGTCCCAGTTGAAGACAATCGTGATGGCGGCGGCGGTTTCCGGACCGCAGGCGTGGAAGTTCAGAATGAGGATATTGAAGGCCAGTTGGTTAAGAAAGAGCTCCAGCCCCGGCGGCGTGCCGAAGCGCCACAGCTTCTTCATCAGCGTGCCGTCAAAGCGGAAGGAATGGGCGATGTCGTATTCGCGGCGGTAGGATCGAGAGAAATAGACGGCCAGGAGCACCAGCAGGCCGCAGCCGTTGCCGATCACCGTGCCGATGGCCGCCCCGCGGATGCCCAGGACGGGCAGCCCCAGCTTGCCGAAGATCAGCACATAGTTGAGCCCCACGTTGGCGACCGTGCTGACCAGGGCGGATATCATCACCGTCCGCGTGCGGCCGATCCCGGCGAAAAAGCAGCTTAACGTATTGCGCACGAGCGTCAGGATCGTGCCGTAAAGCAGGATTGTAAAGTAGGCAACCTGCGGGGCCATCTGATCGGGCGGCACGCCGGTAATCTCAAAGAGCCGCAGACCCAGCGGGCGGCCGGCCAGGATCAGCGGGTACGCCAGCACGGAGATCATCAGGGCCTGGGTGATGACCCGGCTGCAAAGGGGCTTCTGCCCCGATCCGAAATACTGGGCGACCAGGGCCGCGCTGAAACCGGTAAGCCCGAAAAAGAAAGTAATCATCATGAAGGAGGTCAGGCCCCCGCCCATGGCGGCGCTCATCTGCTGGGAATCCACCCACGAGAGGAACAGCCGGTCCGTAAAGACCATGACCGTATCGCAGGCGCTGGAGACGACCATCGGCAAGGCAATGACCAGCATCTCCCGGATTCCACCGGGCCCGGCAAGGTGTCGCTCAAAAGGTTTCTGCATGGGTCCTATCAAAAAACGCCCGTCGCCGGGCGGTAAAGGGCTTTTCTCCGGCTCTGGAAAAAAACTTGTTCAAGAAGCGGTTTTTCTCTGCTTTATTAAACGTCAAGGCATCTTATATCGGCCCGGCCGGTTTGTCCAGCGGGATTCTCCGGGCAAAAATTCCGGACTTGACTGATTTTTTCAACCGATACACTCTAATTTGTTGACAGGAATTCAGGAGATTGATATATAAACTTTCCGTAAGGCGGCTTCAGGTTTAAGGACGGCAGGAAGAATTTATGAAAATAACGCTGATTTCTCCCCGGATGACGCTGCGTCCAATGGATTCCGAGTTCAAACGCCGGATGTCCCCCGCCCTGAGCCTCCTGACGCTGGCCGCCCTGACGCCCGACGAACACACGGTCGTGATCGAGGATGAAAACGTCCGCGCCCTCACACGAAACGGATCGCCCGACCTGGTGGGCATTACCGTCAACGTGGACACCTCCGCGCGGGCCTATGCGATTGCACGGGAGTACCGCCGGCGCCGCGTCCCCGTCGTCCTCGGCGGCATCCACCCCAGCGCCAATCCGCAGGAGGCGATCCACCATGCCGACGCCGTCTGCATCGGCGAGGCGGAAACCCTGTGGCGACGGATTTTGGACGATGCGCAGAAGCGGCGGCTGGAGCGGTTTTATTCCGATCCCGTCCCGGCGGACCCCGCCTCCATCCCCATCCCTCGGCGCGAGCTGATCCGCGCCTCGGATTACCTGTACACCAATATTCTCTGCACCAGCCGCGGCTGTCCGTTCCGGTGCGAGTTCTGCTACAACAGCAGCGAGTATGCCCGCAAGCCCTACCGCAACCGGCCCGTCGAAAACGTGATCCGCGAGATTGAATCGCTCGGCCTGCGGCAGGTCATGTTCATCGATGACAACTTCATCGGCTGCCCGGACGGGGCCTTTCAATTGGTCCGGGCGATTGAGCCCCTGCGACTGGTCTGGCACGCGGCGGTCTCCACGAACATCATTCATCACCCCGCCCTCCTCGACGCCATGCGCCGTTCCGGCTGTCGCAGCTTGTTCATCGGCTTTGAATCGATCAACGCTGAATGCCTGCACGGGGTCAATAAAGTGCAGAACCGAATCGATCAGTACGACCGGCTGATTGCGATGCTCCACGAGCGGGAGATCATGGTCAACGCGAGTATGGTCTTCGGGATGGATGAGGACACGCCGGCGGTCTTTGACAACACGCTGGAGTGGCTGATCCGCAACCGCGTTGAGACCGTCACGGCCCACATCCTCACGCCTTACCCGGGAACCAAACTTTATCAGCGTTTCCGGTCGGAAGGACGCATCATCGACACGGACCCCAGTCATTATAACACCTCGCATGTGGTCTTCCGGCCGCGGGGCATGTCGGCCGAAGAACTTTACGACGGGTACATTCGTTTCTATCGCGAATTCTATTCTTTCCGGAACATCGTTCGCCGGATGCCCGAAGCGCCGCGTCTGCATATCCCTTACCTGCTGTTCAATCTCGGCTACCGCAAGTTCGGCCGGTTTACCTCCCTGGCGGCTCATATCGGCCTTTTGAATCGCATGGGACAATTGGCCCGGCGGCTGTGCTACGGGATGGAATAGCCCCGCTCATCCCGTCGAAGGGCGGATATACACCGTGGTTAATCCTGAATGCCCGCTTCATGCCCGTATCTACGGAAAAAGGCGAATAAGTAAATAAGGAGATGGATGAGATTTTTCATCCCCCCCGAAGAACCGTTTTCGAAATCAGTTTTCCCCTGTTTTCAAATTCAGTTTTCACCTTGCAGACATCGCTCTTTAGAGTGCCTTACCATGAAAACCGGCTACAGAACCGAACATTAAGGATCGGAAAGGAATGAAGGATGCCGCAGAAGGAATTGAATGCAAGCCGATAACGAGAGAGATCGTCCGCTTATGATATTTTGGGATATCGCTCAACCGTAAACACAGTTTCCTGAAAAGAGGTTTGCCGTGATCGTTTACAAAAACAAACAGTACACGAAAGGCACGGCCGCATGTCTGGCGGAAATTGAGACGGTCCTTCGGCGGCTGGCGGGCGGCGGGACGATCCGCCATGAGGACGCCGTCGATCTGCTGACCGGATTCGGAGACTTTGAGACCGCCGCCGCCGATGCGCTCAGCGGCGACCGCCGTTATCGGCAGGCCTACCCGCTGCTGCGGCGCATCGGCAACCTGACGGGACACATCTTCTGCGCCTCCTGGGAAAACAGCAGCCATACCCGGCTCTGGGTCCACTTTCTGCAAAAGGACTTTTCCCGCCTTGCCGAGCTGCCGCTGCCCCCCGCCCTGATCTTCCGCGTCCCCGAGGGCTGCGTTTACCGCAATCTTTACCCCGAAACCTATCTCGAAGCGGCCCGCAAGTTCTTCCGCGAGGTCGGCCCCGAGCAGGTCCTCTGCATCGGCCTGCGCAGCAGCGGGACCAGTCTCTCCTCGGTCGTCTCGGCGATGCTCGAAAGTCTCGGCTGCAAGGTGAGTTCCTTCACCGTGCGCCCCCAGGGCGACCCGTTCCATCGCCGCGTCGAATTCGGCTGGGAGCTGGGCGACTGCCTGCGCGACCTGAACGATCCCTTCTTCGTCCTCGTCGATGAAGGGCCGGGCATGAGCGGCTCCTCCCTGTGCGGCACAGCCCAGGGCCTCTCGGAGATCGGCGTCCCCGACGACCGCATCGTTTTCATGCCGGGCCCTCACACGGACGGGTCCGGCTTCGTCTCCGAGGCGGCCCGCGCCCGCTGGCGCAAACACCGAATCTTCACCGCCGACTTCGAAGAGGTCTGGCTCCGCAACCGCCGCCTGACCGCCGGCCTGCCCGAGGGTCAGCTCACGGATGTCTCCGGGGAACAGGGGCGGACTTTTTTTTCAGGAACGAACGGAAAAGTACCGTCTCGTTGACAAAGACGCCGCGCTGAGCCCGCGCAGCCGGCGGCTCCGGTCCGTCGCCAGACCCAGCAGCCGATTGGGATACGAGGGCTCACAGAATTCCTTTCGTTCCCCAAAACGCTATCCCCGGCAATGGAATTCATCGTTTCCCTTTTTTCTTCCTTGTCCTGCGATGTCGGACATAAAAATCATATCCTGAACAGGCCCCGCTGCGAAGATAAGGGAAATAAGAGATATGGGGACAGAGATTAAGGATTTTACTGATTTTGATTTGCCCTTCGCACACTGCATAATAAATCACTGCAGCAGGCATAAGAAAACATAAAAAATTCATCATTCGATGAGGACCGAGCTGTAAATATCTCGGCCGTTTCAATGGGGACGCCGCCCGGAGAAAACCATCGTCCTGCAGGGAAACGAAAAAAGGAGTACCATGGGAGAACAACTGAACATAGCCGTATTCGGCATATCGCTGCTCTCGTCATATCAGAATCCCTTCATTCATTATTTTCGGGGTCTCCTCGACGCCCTGGGCCGCCGGAAGTGCCGCATCACCTTTTATGAATCGGATGCCTATGATCGCTCGTCCCGCCACGACTGTCCGCCGCTGCCGAAAGTGCACAGCGTCGTGTATCCCGCCAAACCCTCCGGCATAAAGGTCTGCCTCAAGGAGGCCATGGAAAGCGACGTGATCATCAAAATCGGACCCACCGGCGTCTTTGACGAGGTGATCGAACAATCCGTCCTCGACGCCCGCCGCGACGGCCAGGCCGTGCTCTACTGGGATACCGAGGGCCCGGCGATGCTCCGGACGCTTCGGGAGCATCCCGACAGCTCCCTGCTTCAAACCCTCCGCCGGGTCGATCTGATGCTGACCTGCGGCGGCGGCCAGCGGTTTATTCGTGCCTGCCTGCGGCTGGGCGCTCGCCGCTGCCTGCCGATCTTTCCCGCCCTCAACCCCCAGACCCATTTCCCCAGCCGCTCGACGGAGGGGGTGCTGGCCGACTTCTCGTTCATTGCCGACCGTCTCTCGGCCCTGGAGGAAAAGGTAGAGGAGTTCTTCTTCAGGCCCGCGCGTCTGCTGCCCAACAGCCGGTTTCTGCTGGCCGGTCAGGGATGGCAATACTGCCGCACGCTCCCGCCCAATGTTCAGTGCCTCGGACCGCTGACGGCCGAACGCCGGAACATCCTCAACAGTTCCTCGGCGGCGGTGCTCAACATCCTCGATGACGGAGCCGACGGCTACGGACCGTTCGTGCCCCAGCGTCTCTTCGAAGCGGCCGGAGCGGGCGCCTGCATCCTCACGGAAGACTTCGAAGGGCTCGACGACTTCCTGATGCCGCAGAGCGAGTGCATCCCCGTCCAGGACGCCGGGCAGGTCGCGGAGGTGCTCGTCTCAATGACCGCCCAGACGGCCCGGTCGGTCGGCTGCAACGCCCGCCGCCGGATACGAGCCCATCACACCTGCGACATCCGCGCCCAGGAGATTCGCCGGGCTCTCGCCGAAACGCTCCACAACACGGACCGCAGCCGGCTCAGACAGACGGCGGCCGCCGGGTAAACACAAGACGCAGAGGGAGACCATGATTACAGGATTCATGCCGTGGAATGAGCCGAACAACCTGCCCCATGGAGACTTTGAACTCGCCCTCGAAGTCGAACCGTCCGAATCAACCGTGAAAGAATCGACACCTGAACTGATTCAGGAGGAATCATGAAATCCTTGAAAATCGCTTTCTTCGGCTCCAGCCTCGTCTCCGCGTATTGGAACGGAGCCGCCACTTACTACCGCGGCATCATCGAAGCCCTTCATCGCCTCGGCCACCGCATCACCTTCTACGAACCCGACGCCTTCGACCGCCGGCAGCACCGCGACTTTGACGAGGTCCCCTACGCCCGCAGCGTCGTCTTTGCCCCCCGTAAGGAGGACGTCTTCGACTGTCTCTCCCGCGCCTCGGCGGCCGACGTCATCGTCAAGTGCAGCGGCGTCGGCGTCTTTGATGCTCTGCTCGAAGAGGCCGTCCTGCAGTTGCGGTCTCCCGACAAGCTCGTCATCTTCTGGGACGTCGATGCCCCCGCCGCGCTCGACCGCGTCGAATCCAGGCCGATGGACCCCTTCCGCCGCTGCATCCCGCAGTACGATCTCATCTTCACCTGCGGAGGCGGCCCGCTCGTCATCGAGCGCTACACCCGTCTCGGCGCCCGGCGCTGCATCCCGATCTACAACGCCCTCGACCCGGCCGGCCACTATCCCGTCGAGCCCGAGGAGCGGTTCAGCGGCGACCTGGCCTTTCTCGGCAACCGCATGCCCGACCGCGAAGAACGGGTGCGCGAATTCTTCTTTACCCCCGCCTGGCTGCTGGCCGATGCCCGCTTCCTCCTCGGCGGCAGCGGCTGGGATGCCGACGCCGCCGCTCAGCCCAACATCCAGTACTTCGGCCACATCTCCACCCGCGACCACAACGCCTTCAACTCCAGCCCACGCGCCGTCCTCAACATCAGCCGCCGAAGCATGGCCCTCTGCGGCTGGTCCCCCGCCCCCCGCGTCTTCGAGGCCGTCGGTGCGGGCGCCTGCCTCTTCACCGACCGCTGGGAAGGACTCGAAGACTTCCTCACGCCCGACACCGAGTGCATCGCCGTTGACAGCGGCCGCGAGGTGGTGGAGCGGCTCACCGCCCTGACCGCCGACGAGGCCCGCCTCATCGGCGCCCGTGCCCGCCGGCGCATCCTCCGCGAGCACACCTACGACCGCCGCGCCCGCCAGGTCCATGAAATTCTGCTCGGCGAACCGGCCGCCGCCGAATCCATGCAGACCGCCGGCCGCGAACCCTAAAGGCAGAAGGAGAAAACCCGTGGAAAACGTGCCCAACCCGACCCTCGAACGCAACTGGGCCAACCCGCAGACCGATCTCGAAAAGCAGATCGTCCGCCTGGGTCCCTGGCTCCACAACCTCCACCTCCCCGGCGGCGTCCAGACCGCCCCCGGCCACCCGCTCGGCGACTTCCCCGCCTTCAAGTGGCGTCGCCTTGCCCCCCATCTCCCCGCCGACATGACCGGCATGTCCGTCCTCGATGTCGGCTGCAACGCCGGCTTCTACTGCTTCGAGCTTGCCCGTCGCGGCGCCCATGTGCTCGGCATCGACTCCGGGCTCCGCTGCCTCGAGCAGGCCCGCTGGGCCGCTGAGCGGCTCGACCCCGACGGCCGCGTCGAGTTCCGCCGCATGGAGGCCTACGAGCTGCTGACCATGCGCGAGACCTTCGACATCGTCCTTTTTCTCGGCGTCTTCTATCACCTCCGCTACCCGCTTTTGGCCCTCGACCTCGCCGCCGCCCGCGCCCGGCGCATGTTCATCTTCCAGACGCTCACCCTGCCCGATGATTCGACCTGCGACTGCCCCGACGACCTGGCCTTTGAGGACCGCGACCGGATGCTCCATCCCGGCTGGCCGCGGATGGCCTTCATCGAGAAGGCCCTCCAGGGCGACCCGACCCACTGGTGGTCGCCCAATCACAGCGGCGTCCTGGCGCTGCTTCGTTCCAGCGGCTTCGAGTCGATCCGCTCCATCGAGCAGGAGATCTATCTCTGCGAGGACCGACGCGAGGGGCTGCCGCACGCGCACTTCGAAACGATTGAGAGGCAAACCCGTTTTTTCTGATCGGGAGGTTGGATGGGAGCCGCCTTGTCAGCCGTTGGCGGACGTATGGGGAGACCGCCTTCGGCGCAAGGCCCGGCGAAAGGAAGAAGGAGGAATTAAAAGGCCCTGCGAAGAGTCGCAGGGCCTTTTTGATTCATGCGTAAAACCTTGTCGAGGTCTTAGACTGGGACGACGTTATTGGCGCAGGGGCCTTTTTTGCCCTGGCCGACTTCGTAGGTGACCCGCTGGTTTTCATCGAGGGTGGCATAGCCGCCCATCTTGATTTCGGAATGGTGGACGAAAAGATCGGCCGACCCGTCATCCGGCGTGATGAAACCGTAACCCTTGCTTGCATTGAACCACTTGACTTTACCTGTACTCACTACGTTACTCCCGGCCCTTGCGGGGCCATTAAACTGGATCTCTCTGTGCTCATATTCGGAAGGTATTTTGAGAGATGAAAAATATCCTTCTTTATACTGCCGGTATTATCGTCTATTTGCTCCTCCAATGCAAATAAATATGCAATAAAGTTTTTGGCGGGTACATAAACGGCTTCCCGGCCGGACAAAAACCGCATTTGGAGCTCAAAAAGGCACTTTTGTCCCGGTCGCGGGCCGGGATAAAGGGCCTGCGGCGGCCGGAAAATACGCCGCCGGGTCCCTTTTTCAGTGAAATTATTCGGATATTTTCCTCCCGCTTCTGGTATAATGGGGGAGAAAGATGAAACCATGACGAAATTATTGAAAACCTTCGCGGAGGGCCGCCGCTGCCAGCACCCCGGCTGCAACCGCCTCCTGAGCATCTACAACCAGGGCCCCTACTGCCGCGTCCACCAGGAAGAACAAGCCGAAGCCCGATACCAAAAACACTACCTGCACCCGAAGAAGTAATAGCAAAAATCAAAGATAAAATATCAAAATTGAGGGCGGCTTCGCCGGGCTGATTTAATCGTAATATATGCCGTTTAGCCCTGTCGGGGACAAAAAAAGCAAAAATTAAAGGTAAAACGGCGAAATTGGGCTGAAAATGCGGTTTTCCGAGGTTTTTATCCGTAAAAATACCTACCTGAAACGACCAAAAACGACCAAAAACGACACGAAAACGACGCGAAACGACATGGTTTCGACACGAAATGACAAGGGGTAAGA
>JBNRMP010000003.1:0-37641 GCA_050309685.1 Anaerohalosphaeraceae bacterium | reverse complement strand
CTTGGAGGGCGGGGGCTATCGCATTCGGGAGGACGTGCTGGGCGGGATGTGGACGGGCCTGCTGTGCTCGCTGGCCGTCCACGGGACGCTGTGGATGTACCATCTTAACCAGCAGGGCGGCGGCCTTTTCCACGGTATCTACTGGGGGATGCTTGTCGGCGTTATCACGGGGGCCATCGCTCGCTGGGTGTTCGTGAGGTGGTTTTCGGAGAATCTCCAAAACAACCAAAAGTCAACAGAAAAGACCTGAAATAGATTAAAATGGCCGTGCCTTTCGGGAACTTGTGGACAGGGGCGGGGGGCGGAGGTAAAATGCTTGCAATTGAGTGTCGGTCGGATATACTATGCCCCTTAAATTCAGTTTAGGACAGTTCTTGTTCAGAATAAAAGGATTGCACGCACATGGCGGAGAAACAGGACGATTTGAAGAAGGTCCGCGAGTTGATCGCGCTGATGAAGGAAAATGACCTGGTCGAGATTGAGGTGGCCGGCGGGGATAATAAGATTCATCTGAAGCGTCCGGGCGCCATTGCTCCGGCGGCTTCGATGCAAGCCGTGCCGGCTGTGCCGCCGGCTCCCGCCCCGGCGGCTTCCGTTGCGGCCCCGGCTCCGGCCGCCGCCCCGGCGCCCGAGGCGAGCAACCTCATCGAGATCAAATCGCCCATCGTAGGCACCTTCTACGCCGCCCCCAGCCCGGACTCCGAGCCGTATGTCAAAATCGGCGATCAGGTCGATGCGGAGACCGTCGTCTGTATCGTCGAGGCGATGAAGGTGATGAATGAGATCAAGGCCGAGACGCACGGGATTATCGTCGAGGTCAGCGTCAAGGACGGCCAGTCCGTCGAGTACGGCCAGGTTCTTTTCCGGGTCCGACCGTAATTATTCGAACTCCCCAAAATATCGCCCGTCTAACGCGGATGTAGATTGAAGCAGACTATGTTTACCAAAATACTGATTGCCAATCGGGGCGAGATTGCCCTGCGGATTATCCGTGCGTGCCATGAACTGGGCATCGGGGTCGTCGCCGTTTACTCGGAGGCCGACCGCGGCGAGGCCTACCTCGAACTGGCCGATGAGACCACCTGCATCGGTCCGGCCGCGGCGGGCAAAAGCTACCTGAACATTCCATCGATCATCAGCGCCGCCGAGGTGACGGATGTGGACGCCATTCATCCGGGCTACGGCTTTCTGGCCGAGAACGCCCACTTTGCCGACATCTGCAACGAGTGCGGCATCACATTCATCGGTCCCGATCCGCAGTCGATGCGGCTGCTCGGCGACAAGGTGGCCGCCCGTCAGATCGCCCGCAAGGCCCGCGTGCCGCTGGTGCCCGGCTCGGACGGCGAGATTCGGGACGAGCAGGAGGCGATCAAGCTGGCCAATAAGATCGGCTACCCGGTGATTTTGAAGGCGGCCGCCGGCGGCGGCGGACGCGGCATGCGGGTGGCCCACAACGATATCAGCCTGCACAAGGCCTTCTCATCGGCCAAAATGGAGGCCGAGGCGGCCTTCAAAAACGGCACGGTCTATCTCGAAAAGTTCATCGTCGAGCCGCGGCACGTCGAGGTGCAGGTGATGGCCGACCGCCTGGGCAACGCGGTGCACTTCTACGAGCGCGACTGCACGATCCAGCGGCGCCACCAGAAGCTCATCGAGGAGTCGCCGTGCTCCGTGCTTGACGAGCGGACGCGCGAGGAGCTATGCAAGGCGGCCCTGCGGCTGGTCCAGGAGGCCAAATATCACAGCGCCGCCACCGTCGAGTTTCTGCTCGACAAGGACAGGAACTTCTACTTCATCGAAGTCAACACCCGCATCCAGGTGGAGCACCCGGTGACCGAGCTGGTGACGGGGCAGGACCTGATCAAGTGGCAGATCAAGGTCGCCGCGGGCCAGCCGCTGGAGCTGCGTCAGCGGGATATCAGGCGCAACGGCGTAGCGATGGAGTGCCGCATCAACGCGGAGGACCCGGCCCGCAACTACACGCCGTGTCCGGGGCCGATCAATCGGTTTGTCGTGCCCGGCGGCCCCGGCGTGCGCGTTGATACGCATATCTTCCAGGGCGCCGTCGTCTCGCCGCACTACGATTCGATGATCGCCAAGGTGATCGTTCACCAGCCCACACGCGAGCAGGCGATTGCGACGATGAAGCGGGCCCTGCGGGAGTTCCGCATCGAGCCAATCAAGACGACGATCCCGGCGTGCCTCGACATCCTCTCACACAACCTCTTCGTCAAGAACCATATCGATACCGGCTTCATCGAACGGCACATGGGCCAGTAGCTCCGTCGCAAGACGACCCGTCAGAGCGTCAGGAGGGGGACCATGGTGATGAGATTGCCGGGGGCGTATTCGATTTGGGCGGCTTCGTAGAGCGCGAGCAGATATTGCTGACGGAGACGGCTTTGCCGCCGGTCGCTCAGGCGTTTGATGATTTCATCGCGGACCTCCTCGTAGGGAAGGCGTGCGGCGGCCTGGCGGTCGGTGAGGCGAATGATGTGGCAGCCGTAAGGCGTCACGACAACATCGCTGATCTGTCCCACCTGAAGGGCAAAGGCGGCCTCGGAAAACTCGGGGACCCATGCGCCGGCCGGGGCGAATCCGAGATCGCCGCCGTTTTCGGCCGAGGGACAGTCAGAGTGTTCGCGGGCGAGCTTTTCGAAGTCGGCGCCGCCGCGCAGTTCGGAGAGCAGCCGTTCGGCTTTGGCCCGGGCGACTTCATCGGTTTGGCCGGCGGCGGCATCGGACCGGATCAGGATATGGCTGGCGCGGACCATCTCCGGCTTCTCGAACAGCGGCGTATGTTCATCGTAATAGGCGCGAACCCGGGCTTCGGTTACCTCCAAATCGTCCGGGTAGAGCCGCTTCACCAGCTCAAGGGCGCCGAGGCGTTTGTCATACTGCATCTGCGCCTTCCAGTCCTCGAAGGTCATGCCGTCGCGGCTGGTAACGAGGGCGATGAGATCGTCGAGCGTCATGCCGTTGTCGGCGGCGGACTGCTCGACGTGCCGGTCGATCCGTTCGGGCGTAATGACGATGTTATGCTTGTGCATCTCGCGGTCGATCAGGTGCATCGCGATAAGATTTTCTATGGCCCGCCCGCGAATGACGCGCCGGGCATGGTCGTATTCGCCGTCGTGCAGCCGGTCGGCATAGTCGCGGTTGAGCTGCGTCATCATCGCTCCCATTTCTTTGACGACCTGCTCTTCGGTGATGTCAAAGCCGTCCACGCGAACGGCGACGCCGGGCGGCAGGCGATCCGCCGTTCGCTGAAAACCGGTGCGAGCTTGCGGTTTGCAGCCGCCCGGCGCGAGCAGCAGCGTCCCGACGATGAGAGCGGGGGTTAATCGAATCTTCATGAACCATCCTTTCTTGTCGAGGCCGTGAGATTTTATGGGAGACCTTCGAGAGGTTCCATGCCCCTCGAAGGTCTCCGACAGGAGGTTAAAAGATCAAACGTTAATTGCCGCGGCCGACGTAAACGTTGCGAGCGTACATCTGTGCTTCCGCCGGTCCCGGAGACCCGGAGGAGCCCTCCATCTGCAGATTGATGATTATCCACATTGGCTGGCCGGCAAAGTTATTGCCGGTCTGCATGACCTTCCAGCTTCCGTCGATATAGAGGTGGACGTTGACATTGTTGCCGCTGCGGGTCATCCAGGCGCGGTATTCGTGCCAGCTCAACGGGTTGGACACATACGTCGTCTTGGTTTCCCAGCCCCCATCGTAGGTGTTCTGCCAGCAATTGCGGTCGCCTTTGTACTCCATGATGTCGATTTCCGGCGGCCAGCCCCACGCGCCGGTCAGCCAGAAGGCCGGCCAGGCCCCGCGGACATAGGGGGCCTGGAACTCCCCTTTGACCTCCCAGTTGGGCCAGGAGCTGTTGACGTTTACATGGCTCTTGGCGTGAATGGCCCCCGAACGGTACTTGTAGCCGCTGGTACCGGGCTGCTGGGCATGAATCCGCAGCACGCCGCTTTGGACATGGACCTGGTAGGTTTCCATCTTGGCGCTGCCGTTGTGGGTCTGGCCCCAGGGATAGTACTGGTTCCAATAGGTGTTGAAACTGCTGAATGAGTTGGTGGGAATCACGGTCTGCCAAGTCCCCAGGCCCGTATTCGACAGGGCCAGGCACAGGAGGGCCGCGGTAAACAGAAACAGCTTGACGTGTCTTGCCTTCATTTTCTTCTCCTTTTCCTTCGTTTTTCATCCCTTCATTGACACACAGCTCCTAAGCAGACAGATCCCACCGTCCTCCGAACTGGCGTCCCTGCATGAGAGAGGCGTCATGACTCACGCGGCGGATATCCGTGCGCAAACTGCAAGCTGTCTGGTAGGCGGGTCAGCATTTTGGCGGTAAAGAGGGCGGTACCTTCGGCGCATGGCAAGGTACCGCCCTCGCTATGACATTCCGGAGAATCCTATCGGGCCGCGGAAACGGGGCCTTATGGAAAGGGAATGTCCGTCCATGCCTCGCCGGTCGGGGTCCCGGGGAAAGAGAGTGCTTTTCATCGCCTTTGCGGCCTCCTGAAACTGCAAAATATTCAAAAAAGCATCCTTCGAGAATCCATGCAGTAAAACCCTGTCATATTAATATGAACCATCGGCCGTCATTTTAGACTGAAATTTAAAATTTTTTCGGCAGAACGGAAGCCGGATTCAGCCGATCGGCTCTAACCTCTTGATGGTTAAGCCGATGCGATAAAGGAAGGGCGATTGAAAACGGGCACCGTTTTGTGTACACTACAGATCGAACAGATGGTTGAGGTGTATATGAGTATATTACGTCGGGTTTTGGTTTCGTTTTTAGTGCTGGCGCTGCCGGCAGCGGCGATGATCGCGTATATTCTGGCCTGGAAAAAGGCAGAGATCAGGCAGCAGCAAAAGCAGGCGGCGGTGAGTTTTGGAACGCGGGACTGGTCGATTTTTCGCGGAGATGGGTTGCTTACGGGCCGGGCGGCGGGATCGCTGCCGATGAAACTGGCCCAGGCGTGGCAGTTTAAGACCGGCGGGGCGGTCAAATCGACACCGGTTGTCTATGACGGCATTGTGTATGTCTCCTCGTCGGATAAGCATGTGTATGCGCTCGACGTGCAGACGGGCGGAGCTCTCTGGCAAACCGAGCTTGACGGGGAGATCGAGGCCTCACCGCTGGTGCATGGCGGGCGGGTTTATGTCGGCACGCTGGAGGGCACGCTGTTTGCCCTCGACGGTCAGATGGGCGAGGTGCTCTGGTCCTTCAAGAGCGGCGATAAAATAGTCGGCTCGGTCAACACGGCTGTTGTGGACGGGCAGACGCAGATCCTGCTCGGCGGCTATGACGGCAGTTTATATGCGCTGGAGACGGACGGGGTGCTGCTGTGGAAGTATGAGACGGACAGCTACATCAACGGTACGCCTGCCGTCTTTGACGGGCAGGCGGCGGTGGGGGGGTGCGATGCCTTCCTGCATCTGGTTCCGCTGAATGATCCGAACGGCGTCCGCAGGGTCGATACGGGCTCATATGTTCCCTCCAGCCCCGCCGTGCTTGACGGCATGGCGTACGTCGGCAACTTCGAGGGCAAACTCCTCGCTATCGACACGGCTAAAGCGCAGGTCGCCTGGACCTATGAAAATAAGGATGCCTCCTTTTTCGCCGTGCCCGCTGTTCGCGATGATCTTGTGGTCGCGGGCACACGCGAGGGGCTGCTGATTTTCCTGGATTGTCAGACGGGCAAAGAAGTCCGAAACTTCCGCGCGGGTGACGCGATCAACTCCGGCCCCGTCCTCTGCGGCGGCGAGGTCCTCTTCGGCTGCGATGACGGCCGTCTCTACCGCGTCAGCATCCAAACAGGCAAAGAGGTCGCGACCTATAACCTCGGCCGGCCCATCCTCTCCAGCCCCGCCATAGCCGCCAATTACGTCCTCTTCGGCTGCGACGATGGCAGTGTCTATGCTTTTAAGCAGGAGGAGCAATTGCGATGAGAGATTCCGAAGTTGAAGTATGCCTTACTTACCCGCTGACTCTTAATCAGCGGGTCTTGGTCGCTGTCCATAGCCCAGCGGTCTTCAGGATGCCTTGGATCGTTTCAGCAGGCGTTCCAGGCGGGCGGAGGAGGAGGAGATCTTTTCCAGGGCCGAGTTGCGGATGAAGTCGGACAGGCCGGAAAAGCCCAGGGCCGTCGAGGCGTAGGTGAGCAGCGATTTTTCCTCCGGAGTCAGGCGGACGTTGACCTGAAGCGTCCGCTTTTTAGCGCTGGCGGGAACCGGGGGACTCTGGCCCGCTTCGAGCATGGCGGCGACGGCGACCGTCTGGGCCTCGAGGGCGGCTCGGTAGCACGCATCGGCGGTCCGGCCGTCGGCATATACATTGGGCAGTTCCAGCGAGTTGGCGATGAACCCCAGCCGCTCGGAGTGTTCAAGTACGATGTGATATTCCCTGGCCAGTTCGGCGGCTTCTTCTAAAACGCCTTTTTTAAAGGGTTTGTCAGGGTTTTGCGTCCTTGAAAAATTGTTCGATTTTCCGGACATATTCGATATCCACCTTTCCATCGCGGACGGGCACCAGGAACGGAAACTCCTGATCCTTCACAAAGGCACGGTAAGGAGTCCAGATTTTGGCCAGTACTCATCCTTTCGATTCAAATAGCTCCAGAATCTCTTTAAAATCCGCTTCTTCCCGCATTCCGGCTCCTTCTATAGTATAGCTTAAGCTATACGAAAGTTCAAGGAAAAACTTACTTTTCCTTACTTTTCCAAGGCGATGAGGTCGTCGTAGGTCTGGCGGCGGCGGATGGTGGTGAATCGGTCGCTGTCCACGAGCACCTCGGCGGGCAGCGGCCGGGCGTTGTAGTTGCTCGCCATCGTGAATCCGTAGGCCCCGGCGGTGAAGATGCAGACCAGGTCGCCCCGTTCCACCGGCGGCAGGAAGCGGTCCTTCGCGAAGTAGTCGGTCCCCTCGCAGACCGGCCCGACCACGTCCACCTTTTCGGTCCCCGGCAGTTGGAGGTCTTTCTCCCGCCGTTCGGGGACAAATCGCTCCTCCACCTTCGCCGGCCAGATGAAGTGAAACGCTTCGTAGAGGCACGGGCGGATGAGGTCGTTCATCCCCGCATCGACGATGACGAACGTCTTTCGGCCGCCGGTCTTTTTGAACAGAGTCCGCGTCAGAAGCACGCCTGCGTTGGCGATGATGCTCTTGCCGGGTTCGAGGATCAGCTTGAGCCGGGCCGCCTTTAGCAGGGGCGCCAGCCCCGCCGCGTAGTCCGCCGCCGAGGGTACGGTGCCGCTTTCATAATCGGCCCCATAGCCGCCGCCCAGGTCCAGCGTGTCAATGGCGTGTCCCTGCCTCCGCAGATCGTCGATCAGCGGCATTATTTTCTTTACCGTCTCTACATACGGGTCGATGGTCTTGCCGCCGGAACCGAGATGCAGATGAATCGCCGACATCTCGACGGCGCCGTTGTTTCCGTACCTGGCAAACACCTCCCTCGCCCGCTCGATATCCACGCCGAACTTGGTCTCCTTGACACCCGTCGTGATGTTTTTGTGTGAATCGTACCGGATGTCCGGGTTGACCCGCAGGGCGGCCCGCGGCCGCTTGCCGTGCTTTTTGGCCAGGGCGATCAGGTTCTCCAGTTCCGCCACGGACTCGATGTTGAAATAGCCGATCCCCGCGTTCATCGCATCGATGATCTCCGGGTCGGTTTTGCCTACGCCGGCGTAAGCGATCTTCGACATATCTACGCCCGTCTGGCGAGCCCGGAACAGCTCGCCGCCCGAGACGATGTCGAATCCGCTGCCCGCGTCGGCCAGCAGACGCAGGATATGGATATTGCCGCAGGCCTTGATCGAGTAGCAGATCGTTGTCTCCACCTCACGGTAGGCCGTTTTGATCTTATTGAAGTGATCCAGGATCGTCGCCTTGCTATAGACATACACCGGCGTGCCGACCGACTGGGCGATCTTTTCCACATCGACGGCTTCCGCAAAGAGCCGCCCCCCGCGATAGTTAAAAGCGTCCATATGATTCCCCGAATAAAAGATTTCATTTATCGTTATTTTGCTTGAACATTCACTATAAAAAAATTCCGGGAAAATGCAAATAATTCCGATTTAATATGTAATTCGGATGGATTCTGCCTATTAACAGGCTTACTAAGGGATTAGATGACGAATTCGAAAGACACATCGAATGCGGGAGGGCAATGGAATCGCTTTTTCTATTTTCCCGCCGCGCGGCTTGTTTTCCTGGGATACGCGGTTCTCTCGGTTGGGTGGTTCTATATTTCCCCCGGCGGTTTTTTGTGGAGAGAGCCCCGTTTCTGGTCCAACGGCACGATCCCGCTGTTTGTGTTTGCCATTTCGGTTTTGGGCCTTGTCGGTCTGAATAAGCATCCGCAGCGGTCAGCGGGGGCTGTCCTGCTGTTTTATGCCGCCGCTATGCTCACGTTCACGGCCAACGCGAAGATGCTGTACCCGATCAGTCTGCGGCCGGTCTTCCTGTACATCCTGATCGGGTGGTTCCTGTTTCTGACGCTGCTTTTGACCGCCTGCGCCCGGACCTCGGGGCATTGGACCGATGTCTTGTTCATTGTTCCCTTCCTGCTGGCCGGGGCGGCGGCGGGCTTTTTTCTGCCGTGGTCGCAGATCGGTCTTGCCCCCGGGACGAGGCCGGCCAATTCGACGATTCGCCCCTCCTCCGAACCGCTGAATCCGCAACATTTCCTGAGTCTGCCCGGCGGCGTATCCGTCGATGCGTTGCGGGCCTGCGTCGAGTTTTCTCACGGGGGCTGCCGTCTGGAGGTCTTGCCGCTGCTGACGTTGTACAGCCGCTCGCCGGATCAGTGCTGGGTTCTGTTTGCCCCGCGATCCGACCGGTGCGGACCTCAGCGCCTCTATAACGGCATGAAGGTCATCCCCAACGGCCTCTATCTGGAATATGAATATGACGGCCTGAGCTGCTTCGAGGTGAGAGAGGAGGAAGGCGTTTTTGCAATCGATGCGCGGACCCGGCTGCCGCAGCCGGTCTATTCCCATCTGAACACGTTTTCACATCTGAGGATCGAGGCGGGCGAAGCGATCAGCGTTTCCTTTTCTCCCTGCCCTGACCGGCGGATCGAGGTGCTTCCCTTCGAATACCCCTTTGGTCTTCCTGCCCGTTTTGCCTATCTGGATCGAGACAACAAGTTCCGGATCGTCCAGGCCAAACGCGCTGAGAAGGGACCATACACCACGCTGGCCGAGGGGGCCCTAAGCAGGGGGGAATCGCTGGGACTGACGCTGTACGCTGGCGGGCGGTCCGTTTACCGCATCACATTTGAGGACTGGTCCGCGCAGGTCAGTATGCAGACGTCGCCGACGGCGGGCTGGGGAGTGCCGGAGAATGCCGTCGAGTTCAGCCTGGAACGCGAGAAGCCGTATGTCGCCTCCTTTTACCTGACGCTGTCGGCCACCTCCGTCGGGCGGGGCTTCGACTCCGTCGGCCATGCCGCGGGCGCCTATCGAAACCGCATCCGCATCGAAACGCCCGAAGAGTAGCTTATTCAAAATGATTTGATTATTGTATGCCGTTTGCGGTTTTTGTATCGCAGCGAGGGCGCCGCATCTATTTTTTCATAGAGGGTATGAACGCTTGCATTGCTTTGGCGGCAATTACAGCCGTCCGCGCAGCCAGTCGTACCAGGCGTCGAGGCCCTCGCCGGTGGTTGCGGAGACCTGGAGGATCGCCGCCTCCGGGTTGACGGCGCGGATATCCGCCATGACGCGCTCGAGATTGAACTCGACATGATCGGACAGGTCGATTTTGTTGATCAGCACGATGGACGCCCCGGCGAACGTGCCGGGATACTTGGCGGGCTTGTCGTCGCCCTCGGGTATGCTCAGCAGCACTACGCGGCCGCTCTCGCCCAGGTCGAAGGCCGACGGGCACACGAGGTTGCCCACGTTTTCGATGAAGATCACGTCCGCCGCCTGCGTATCGAGCGCCTTCAGCGCGTTATAGACCTGCTCGGCCGACAGGTGGCACGCGCCGCGCGTCTCGATCTGAACGGCATCTGCGCCGGATCGGCGAATCCGCTGGGCATCGTGGTCCGTCCGGATGTCGCCCTCGATCACCGAGATCGTCAGCTCGCCCTTCAGGTTCGCGCACGTCCGCGCCAGCAGCGTCGTCTTGCCCGATCCCGGCGAGGAGATCACGTTGAGACACAGCACGTCGTGCTTCTTGAAAAGCGCCTTGTTCTTCGCCGCGTACTCCTCGTTGCGGCTGAGTATCTTCTGATTCAGCGAAACCTTCATTTTAAATCCTTAAAATCCGTGTAATTTGCGGCTGCTTTTATTTTTCGTCGCCGGGCTCCTCGAACTCGATCTCCTCCAGCAGCAGAGGGGCGTCGGGCTCAAACTCGAACTCCATCGACCCGCACGGCGGGCACTTCGGGTGATAGATGTCGAACTCGAACACATGCCCGCACGCCCTGCATTGGGCCCGCAGCGGGATGTGCCTGATCCGCAGGTCCATGCCCTCGGCCGCCGTTCCCGCCGCCGCCGTCTCGAAGGCGAAACGCATCACCTCGTCATTGAGCGCGTTGAACTGGCCGCACGAGATGACGGCCTTCACCGGTCGCGCGTGCGTCTGCTCGGCATAGTCGAGGATCGTCTTCAAAATGCTTTCCGCTACCGCCGTCTCGTGCATCAGCAGATCCTCGGCAGCTCGCGGCCGTAGGGCATCTGCACCACCCGGCGGCCGCCGATCCGCGTCAAGAGTTCCACAATCGGTGACGGGTCGGGCTTGACGATTTGCCCGATCATCGCGGCCTTTTTTCCCAGCGGATGCCGCCGGCAGATTGCCAGCGCCTCATCGGCCGCCTCCGCCGAGACCACGACGATCACTTTGCCTTCGTTGGCCACGTTGAGCAGGTCCAGCCCCAGCATTTCGGCCGCTCCGCGCACAGCGAGTTCGACCGGCAGGGCGGTCTCCTCGATCTCCACAACCACGTCGGCTGCTGAGGCGATTTCGTTAAGCGTTGCCGCCGCGCCGCCGCGAGTGGGGTCGCGCATAAATTTGATCTTGCCGCCCAGCGCCTCCAGCAGGTCCTCAATGAGCCCGCTCAGGCAGGCGCAGTCGCTCTGCATGGACGACCGGAGCCCGATCTCCTCGCGCCCGGCCATGATCGTCATGCCATGATCGCCCAGCGTGCCGTTGATGAGAATCCGGTCGCCCGGTTCGATCCGCTCGAAGCCGACCTGTGCCCCCGCGATCGGCACGCCGATGCCTGCTGTGTTGATGAAGAGCCCGTCGGCCGCCCCCTTTTCAACGACCTTGGTGTCGCCCGTTACGATCCGCACGCCTGCCTCCCTTGCTGCGTCGGCGGCGCTTTGGACAATTCGCTCCAGGTCCGTCATCGCAAAGCCCTCCTCGATAATCAGCCCCAGGCTCAGGGCTGCCGGCCTGGCCCCCGAGACGGCCAGGTCGTTGAGTGTTCCGCAGACGGCCAGCTTGCCGATGTCGCCGCCGGGAAAAAACAGCGGCCGGACGACGAAGCTGTCGGTCGTAAAGCATATCCGCCCGCCCGGCAGGTCCACCGCTGCCGCATCCGTTAGCGTCGCGTCCGTCGGCCCCAGCCGCGGCACGATTACCCGTCGGATCAGATCCTCCATCAATCGCCCGCCGCCGCCGTGCGCCAGCAAAATTGTCCTGTTGGCCTCATCCGTCACTGAGCCGATTCCTTCCCAAAGTGCGTTAATCGGAAACGGCAAACTCTATCAGATTTCGCCGTCTTTTTCAACTGCCGGGAAGGAATTATAGAGAATTGACGACGGAAGATGTGGCCTATGAGGGCTTGGCGAAGCTGTTTCCCTGTGGAAGGCAATGATTTGATAGATCTTCTCTCCCTTTCCAAAATTAAAGAAATTAGTTTTGCAAGGGAGTCTTCTGAATTTGTTTCAAGAGAACGCGAGGTCCGGTTTATCGAGTTTTTTCAAAAAACAAGGGTTTTGCTTATAGTGGAATGCGGGTATTTCTTATCCATGAATAAGGCGAGGGCGGTTTTCAATAGAGGGTTATGAAAGCGATTGAAATTGAAGCCACGGGCGGGCCTGAGGTATTGAAGGCGAAAGAGACGGCAAAACCCTCGCTTAAGGCCGGGGAGGCGCTGGTGCGGCTGCACGCGGCGGGGCTGAATTTTATCGATATTTACATCCGCAAGGGCTTTTATAAACGGCCCCTGCCGCTGGTATTGGGAATGGAGGGGGCGGGGGTGATCGAGGAGATCCGTGACGACGAGGGCACGGGGCTGATGGAGGGCGATCGTGTGGCATGGGCCGGGGAACTTGGGGCGTATGCCGAGTACGCGGCGGTGAAGGCCTCGCGGCTGATCCCGCTGCCGGAGGATGTCTCGTTCGAAGAGGGGGCGGCATTTCCCTTGCAGGGGATGACAGCGCATTACCTGGTGCACGCGTTTTATCCGGTCGGGAAGGGGACGACCGTGCTGATCCATGCGGCGGCCGGCGGCGTGGGTCTGCTGGCGGTGCAGTGGGCAAAGCATCTCGGGGCGCGGGTACTGGGGACCGTCTCGACGGACGAGAAGGCACAGATCGCGCGCCGGGCGGGAGCGGATGAACTGATCCTGTACACGCAGGAGGATTTCGCCGAAGCGGTGAAGCGGCTGACGGGCGGCAGGGGAGCGGACTACATCATTGACGGCGTGGGCAAGAGCACGTTTACGAAGGACCTGGAGGCGGTGCGGATGCGGGGACATGTGTGCCTGTTCGGCAGCGCCAGCGGGCCGGCGGAGCCGATGGAACCCATGGCGCTGATGCCGCGGGCGCTGACGGTCTCGGGAGGAATGCTGTGGGCCTTCACGGCGGACCGCGAGGAACTCCTGATGCGGGCAAATGACGTGCTGGAGGGGATGCGCGAGGGCTGGCTGAAGCTGAATGTTTCGACGGTGCTGCCGCTGGAACAGGCGGCCGAAGCGCATGCGCTGCTGGAGGGGCGCAAGACGACGGGCAAGGTGATTCTGAAGATCGGGGCTTAAAAAAGAGAGGGCGACACCCCGGCAGGAAGGGGATCCAAACTCCGGCCGATCTTATCGGATTGATGATGCTGTAAATGCAGGCATTTTTTGAAAGGAGCGAGCCATGCAGAAGCGTTGGGTTGCAGTTTTTCTTTGCGTGTTGGGGATCCTGGTCGGCCGGGCGCGGGCGCTGGACCTGATGGGACCGCCGACGTCGGGGCTGGATTTCGGCAAATGGGGGGCGGGGGCGGCCTACTTCATCTCGGATGAGGAGGTGGATTTTGAGGGCACTTCGCTGGACGATGTCGAGACCAACCGGTATTACGGCTGGGTCGGGTACGGGCTCTCGGACTGGTGGGAGATCTACGTGCGGCTGGGGGTGATGAATATGGAGATCGACGACCTGGGTTTTGACGACAATTGCGGTTTCCTCGGATCGGTGGGGACGAAGGTCACGTTTTCACGGGGCGACCGGGTGGATTGGGGGTGCATGATCCAGGCGACCTGGAGTGAGCTTGATGATGATTATACGTTTAACCTGAGCGAGTTCGGGCTTGGGGTGCAGGAGTTCGACTTCGATCTTGATTACCGGGAGCTGATGGCGGCCGTGGGTCCGGTGATTAAATTCGACGGGCTGAAGCTTTACGGCGGGCCTTTCTTTTACTGCCTGGACGGCGAGCTTGATGTCAGCTTTGCCAGCGGGGACACGACCTTCGACATGGAAGAGGATTCGAGGTTCGGCGGATACGCCGGCGTGATCGTCGATCTGGGTCCCAGCGCGGCCATCACGGCGGAGGGGATGTGGACGGGCGACGGCTGGGGGGCAGGCGTGAACATCGGTTGGGAATTCTAAAACCATAGCAAAAATCAAAAATTAAAAATGCGGACGGCCTTCGGCCGGATTTTTAAACTATGTCAACAGGGCGGCATCCCCGGAAGGAGCGGGGCGCCGCCTTTTTTGTCGGATGATGCTGCCGGAGTCCGGACTATGAGTTGAGCTCGCCGGAATCCTTGAGAAGCTTATACTCGACGCTGTCCACGAGGGCCAGCCAGCTTGCCTCGATGATGTTCTCGGAGACGCCGACGGTGCCCCAGAGGTCGCGGCCGTCGGTGGACTCGATGACGACGCGGACGCGGGCGGCGGTGCCGGCGTGGGCGTTGACGACGCGGACCTTGTAGTCGATGAGCGACATGCCGCGCAAGTTGGGATAGAACTTTTCGAGGGCCTTGCGCAGAGCGCCGTCAAGGGCGTTGACGGGGCCTTCGCCTTCGCTGACGACATGCTCCACGACGCCGTCCACATGGAGTTTGACGGTGGCCTCGGAGATCATCCCGCCCTCGGGGCGATGTTCGATGTTGACATTGTAATTGATCAGCTTGAAGCTGGGGGTGTAGGTGCCCAGGGTCTTCTTGATGAGGAGGTCGAAGCTGGCCTCGGCGGTCTCGAACTGCCAGCCCTCATTTTCCAGGTGCTGCATTGCCTGGAGAATTTTGCGGGCGACGGCGCGGTCGGTGACCATCTTTTTCTTTTCGAGCTTATCGAGCACGTTGGAGGCGCCGGAGAGCTCGGAGATGAGGAAGCGGCGCTTGTTGCCGACGTCTTCGGGGGTGATGTGCTCGTAGGTTCGCCTGTTCTTGCGGATCGCGTCAATGTGGAGCCCCGCCTTGTGCGCAAAGGCGCTCTCGCCGACATAGGGCATGCCGGGGACGGGGGGCAGGTTGGCGATCTCATAGACGAAGCGGGAGAGATCGGTGAGGTCGCGGAGACGCTCGGCAGGGACCGTTTCGAAGCCCATCTTGAGCGTGAGGTTCGGCAGGATCGTGCAGAGATTGGCGTTGCCGGTGCGTTCGCCGAGGCCGTTGATCGTGCCCTGGATCTGACGGGCCCCCGCACGGACGGCGGCCAGCGTATTGGCGACGGCGCAGTCGGTGTCGTTGTGGACGTGGATGCCGATCTCGACGCCGGGCAGGGCGTTGCAGACGGCCTGCGTGATCTCGAACACCTCGTGGGGCAGACAGCCGCCGTTGGTCTCGCAGAGGACCAGGGTGTTGGCGCCGGCCTCGGCGGCGGCCCGGAGGACGGTAAGGGCATACTCGGGGTTATTCTTATAGCCGTCAAAGAAGTGCTCGGCATCGAAGAGTGTCTCGATGCCCTTGCTTTTGAGGTATGTAATGGAATCGGCGCAGAGGACCAGGTTTTCATCGAGGGTGCAGCGCAGGACGTCGGTTACGTGGAGGTCCCATGTTTTGCCGACCAGGGTTACGACGGGCATGCCGCTGGCCGCGAGGGCGGCGAGACCCGGGTCGTCCTTGACCTTGTTGGAGGCCCGGCGGGTCGAGCCGAAAGCTACGGGGCGGGCATGTGCGAAACGGATTTCGGCGAGCCGGCGGAAGAACTCGGCCTCCTTGGGATTGCTCTGCGGAAAACCGCCCTCGATGTAGTCCACGCCGAACTCATCAAGCCGGCGGGCGATCATCAGTTTGTCCTCCAGGGAGAAACTGATCCCCTCGGCCTGCATGCCGTCACGTAAGGTTGTATCATAAATCTTTACTTTTTCCATCGTTCAAACCACCGCTTTATTGCTGTGCCCCGGCCCTATCGTCTGCCGACCGGAGCGATAAGTTGCCTTCCTGCAAGGGGTTAGGCATTAATTGCCGGGATAGGTCGAAAACAACATTCTATCGGGCGGGCGAGGGAATGTAAAGTGGAAAGTCAGAACTCCGGGCAAGCTCCGTTCCTGCGGCGGCGTAAAACCTCGCGGCCGGCCGGAGAATCGAAAACATCCCCCGACCGGAGAACGGCCTGATCTCACCTCCAAAGGGGCTTTGCAAACGCGGGCGATTGGCTATTTGGCCTTGAATTCGCCGCACCAGTTGGACTCATAGACCTTGGGCCAGTGGACATCGGTTTTGATCGAGCCGGTGGCCTCGGAGCGGCTGACAAAGAAGGAGGAGTTAGGCCCGGGGGCGTATCGGCGACATTCGCCCATTCCCGGGTTGCTTTGAGAATAATACATGCACTGACCGCAGATTTCCGTCTTTGTTTCCATACGTTCCTCCCGTTGCAGAAGTTACAGTTTTGGAAAGCATCCGGCGAAGTTTGACAAAGAAGCAGTTGCACCTTGTTAAATCTCATGGATTGGGTCCGATTTGTCAAGAAAAACTTTCGTGATGCCGAATTAAAGAACGGAAAAGCAGCCAGAAAACAGGCATAACAGACCTGTTTTTCGCCTTTGTGTATCTTACGTGGATTTTTTTAATGAGGAGATGTGAATGATTGGAAAGTTTTTTCAGCTCGAGCAGCGAAGGACCAATTTCAGGACGGAGCTGATTGCGGGGCTTACGACCTTTTTGACGATGGCCTACATCATTTTCGTCAATTCCAATATTTTGGCCGAGGCGGGGATGGACAAATCGGCCCTGATTCTGGTGACGTGCCTGGTGACGGCCTTTTCGACGTTTACAACGGGGCTGGTGGCCAATGCCCCGATTGCCATGGCACCGGGGATGGGGATCAACGCCTTTTTCACGTACTCGCTGGTAAAGAGCGAAGGAGTCGCATGGGAAACCGCGCTGGGGGCCGTTTTTCTCTCCGGGCTTTTTTTTTTGATCCTGACGGTGGTGGGGCTGCGAAAGAGGCTGGTCGATGCGATTCCCCATTCGCTGATCTCGGCGATTGCGGTGGGGATCGGGCTGTTCATCACCTTCATCGGCCTGCAGAAGATGGGGCTGGTCATCGGCGATCCGGTGACGCTGGTCAAAGGGGCGCCGCTCACCCGGACCGCCCTGATCGGGCTGGGGGGGCTGCTGGTAATGGTGATCCTGGAGATACGCAAATTTCCGGGGTCGCTGCTGATCGGAATCCTGTTTGCGACGCTGGTGGCGGGGATTGCCGGCGATGTGGCGATTCCGCCGCGGATCATGTCGATGAGAATGAACATTGCCCCGGTGGCCCTGCAACTGGATATCCCGGGGGCGATGAAGTGGGGGATGATCGGGAGTATTTTTACGCTGATGTTCATGGATATGTTTGACAGCATCGGGACGCTGCTGGCGATTACGCCTCGGGCGGGGATGCGGCGCAGCGACGGCAGCATCGAGAAGATCGATACGCTGCTGAGCATCGACGCCATGGCGACCATGTTCGGGGCGTTGTGCGGAACCTCGACGACCACGACATACCTCGAATCGGCGGCGGGTATCGAGCAGGGCGGACGGACGGGGCTGACGTCAATCATTACGGCCGCCTGTTTCCTGCTGGCTGCCCTGTTCGTGCCGCTGGTCAATGTCGTGCCGCCGTATGCGACGGCCCCCGCGCTGATTATGGTCGGCCTGTTTATGATAAAGCAGATTCATGAGATCGACTTTGAGGATATAGAGAAGGGCATGCCCGCCTTTATCATCATGGTGATGATCGCCCTGAGCTACTCGATCAGCACCGGGCTGGCCTTTGGATTTTTGGCGCACACGATTATCCAGATTCTCCGCGGGCGGATCTTCAGCATTCCGCTGACGATGTGGATTATTGCGGCCTTGTCAGTCCTGTACTTTATTCCTGTAAAATAGTCCGGTTCTTTACCGGTTGACAGATCGCAGAATATCAGGGATTTCAGGAAGGATAAGTATGAAAAAAACTGTTGCCCTTCTTGGGTTTTTGGCCGTATGCTGTTCCTGTGTAAACAAGGAAGAACCGGCGGTCTCTTCAGGCCAAAGAGGTGACACGATGACATTGAAGGTAACATCCAGTGCCTTCCGGGAAGGCGAGATGATCCCGGCGAAGTACACGGCGGACGGGGAGGACATCTCGCCGCCGCTGAGTTAGGAAGGGCTGCCGGAGGGGACCCGGAGCGTGGCGATCATCGCCGACGACCCGGACGCCCCGGCAGGAACGTGGGTGCACTGGCTGGTCTGGAACCTGCCGCCGGGGACGAACTCGCTGGAGGAGAATGTTCCCGCCGACAACGAGCTGTCCGGCGGCGGTGTGCAGGGGACGACGAGTTTCGGCACGGTCGGCTACGGCGGCCCGGCGCCGCCCAGCGGGACGCACCGCTACTACTTCAAGGTCTATGCCCTGGACCGGGTTTTGGCCCTGCCGTCAACGGCAACCAAAAAGGAACTGGAACGCGCCATGGAGGGACACATCCTGGCAAAGGGGCAGCTCATGGGGAAATACGCGAGACGATAAACTCAAAAGATGTGCTGCAACAGCAAACAGGCAAATGAGATAAAGGACGTAAGATGAATCAGGGAAGAAATCGGAGAACGGCGGCTGCACTATTGTTGGGAGCGGGGATGCTGGTGCTGGCGGGATGCAGTTGCCCGAAACAACTTGAGGCCCTCGAAGCGGAGAACCAGGCCCTTGCGCAGCGTGTGGTCGATTTGGAAGCGCAGGTGCAGCGGGCGGAGGCGAGGGCCGCCGCCGCATCGGTTCCGATTGTTCCGCCCGTCCCTCGAACAACGGCCCCCGCGACGAGTACGACGAGTACGACGAGTATGACGAGTACGACGAGTATGACGAGTGCGGCAGGTGCGGCAGCGGCCGGTCAGAGGATCTATACAGTGATAGAAGGCGATAGTCTGTGGGGCATTGCCCAAAGGCAACTGGGCAAGGGGAGCCGCTACAAAGAGATTCTCGCACTGAACCCGAGCATTTCCGAGAGCGGACCGCTGACAATCGAAACCCGGCTGATTTTGCCGGCGCAATAGCGTCAGGGCCGCCCGTTGTTTGCTTCGTCAATGCGAGCCTCCCGTTTTCAAATGTCTTAAACCATGTTGCGACGGGCAAAGGGGCTGTTTACTTTATTCGACGGATGAGGTGGGCGGTATAGACGGCCAGGAGCAGGAGATAATCGATGTCCGCCAGACTGAAGTGGGAGTGCTCGGTGGAGTTTTCGATGTAGATAAC
Organism: Anaerohalosphaeraceae bacterium; assembly: GCA_050309685.1. Lineage (GTDB taxonomy): Bacteria > Planctomycetota > Phycisphaerae > Sedimentisphaerales > Anaerohalosphaeraceae > JBNRMP01. The sequence continues at coordinate 18,747 of JBNRMP010000003.1, read as the reverse complement.
CCCGAAGCATTCCTGCTTGTGCAGAAGGGGGGCGATGATTACGGAGCGGATGCCCCGGTTGATGATCGGTCGGGGCAACTGGTGGATCAGCATATAACGCTTCTGCTGGAGGGCCTCATCGAGACTCTCGGGGACGGCCAGGTCGAGACGCTGAACCGTTTCGGAGGTGATCTTTCGCCCGCCCTGGATCTCGAAGGGGCCGGAGGACTGACGGCGGAGGCCGACCCAAACATTGAGGGCCTGAAACTGGCGGATCAGGACATCTTCGAGGGTTTTGAAAAGCGCCTCCAGTGAGCGCTGGGGCTCCAGCTCATTCATAAACGCTTCGAAATCAAAAATCCGTTTGGGGGAGAATTTGATCGGCGGGGCGTCTGCAGCCCCGAGTCGGCGTTCGACGGTGTGCAGTTCCTTGCGGATCTGGACGCCGGGGACGAGGGTATCCTCCTTCTGCATCGTGTCGTGATTTTCGTCTTCGTCGAGCTTGACGCGGATCTGGAAGTCGGCGATCTGGATGAGGTCGCCGTCTTCGACTTCGGATTTGTGGATCGCGGTCTGGTTGAGATAGGTTTTGTTGGCCGAGCCGAGGTCCTCGAGAATCCAGGCGCCGTCGCGGGTGGTGTAGAAGACGGCATGCTGACGGGAGACGGCCGGGTCAGGGAGAAAGACCTGGTTGCCCTGCTGACGGCCGATGTAGATGGGTCCCCGGTCGAACTTCAGCTCGTTGATACTGCTTCCGCTGAGACTGATCAGTAAACGCATCTTCCGGCTCCGAAAACAAAATCAGCGTTTGTACATCCACATTATAGAACATTGGTTCGGCCCTGTCAATCCTTGAAACGGAAATATTCCGTTTTGTTTCTCCGGGCGAGGGCTGGTGCCCGGCTGCGGATTTGCCCCGGTCCTTTATAAGGGATTCCCCTGCTTCAAAGGGAGGCGCTGCTGCTACAATTAGAGTGTACTCTTTTGGAAAGGGAGAATAATGCTGCTTATTCTGACGCTGCTTATTTTCGCCGTCGCGGCGGCGTTGGGACTGGGCCTGGCGGCCCTGTATGCGCGGGGCAAACTCTCGCTGCCGCTGGCCATGGTCCACGGCGGGGCGGCGGCAACGGCGCTGATCCTGCTGATCGTAGCCGCCGTAACGGCCCGGACCTCCTCATTGGGGAACTTTGCCCTTGCCGGCTTCGTCATTGCCGCCCTGGGAGGATTCGTCCTCATTTACAACCATCTTTCCAAGGGCCAACTGCCCAAGTGGCTGATTGCGGTTCACGGCGCTGTGGCGGTCCTGTCTTTTATCCTGCTGCTGATCGGCGGGCTGAATGCGGCGGGCGCCTCCTGAGGCGAACAAGCCGCCGACTTCAATCGAAATGCGGGATGCGCCGATGAAGACAAGCCGATGTGAGAGCCCGGCGGTGAAGACCGTTTTGGCGTCGGCTTATTTTATTGCCGTGCTCCTGCCCGTTTTCCTGACGGCGCCGGCCTGGTTTTCCTCCGAGATGTCGCGGTTTTACCTGGGCACTGCCCTGTGCGGCTTTGCGGGATATGCGATGCTGGCTTTCCAGACGCTGCTGGCTGCGCGTTTTCGGTTTCTCGACCGGCCGTTCGGCCTGGATCACGTCATGCAGTTTCATAAGCTTATCGCCCTGGCGGCCTTTGTGCTGCTGACGGCCCATTTTGCGCTGCTTGCCTACGCAGATGAGGTTCCGGAGGTGCTGTCTTTTTGGACCGTCCGGCAGCTCGGCCTCGGCAAGCTCACGCTGGCGGCCGCGCTGCTCATCAGTTCGTTTTCGGCCATGTTCTATGCGTTCGGCGTCGATTACAACGTCTGGCGGTTCACCCATAAGCTGGCGATTGTCGTGATCATCCTCGCATTTGCCTATGCAAGCTTTATCGCCGCGCCGTTCAAATCCCTTGCCCTGGATGTATATCTTGGGGGCGTTTTCATCCTTGCAATAGGTCTTTTTACCTATCGCAACCTGTTTGTGCCGCTGTTCCTGAAGCGGCGTTACTCGGTGTCCGAGGTGGCGCAGGAGACGCACGACACCTATACGCTGACCCTGACGCCCTGTGACAAGAAGCCCCTGGAGCGAGAGCCGGGGCAGTTTGTTTTTCTGACGCTTTTGCGCCCGGGCCTCCGTTCGGAGGTCCACCCTTTTTCCATCTCGGCGACTCCCGCCCGGCCGGATATCGTTCAGGTTACCGTCAAGCAGTCGGGCAACTTTACGGATACGATTGACCGGACCCGGCCCGGCGACGGCGGGCTCATCGAGGGGCCTTACGGGCGGTTTTCACCGGCGCACTATCCCATCGAATCGCTGCTCTTCATTGCGGGTGGTGTGGGGATCACGCCGATCATGAGCATGATGCGCTGGCTCCGGGATACGCAGGATCCCCGGCCGGCCGTCCTGCTCTATGCCAACCGCACCCGGAGGGATATCATTTTCGCCCGGGAACTGGCGGCGATGCCCGGCCATATGAAGGTCGTGCATGTCCTTTCGCAGCCCGATGAGGCGTGGCAGGACCCGCGAGGCCGCATCAGCCGGGAACTGATTGAGGAACACGCCGGCGCCCTCCTCCCCAATGCCCATATCTTCCTCTGCGGCCCGCCGCCGATGATGGATTCGGTCCTTCAGATGCTAAAATCGCTTAACATGGAAAAAAGCCGAATCCATTACGAATACTTTACTATCTGATCCGTATTGTCCGCTATGAATCTTATCAAGACCTCCAAAGGCCGTAATCTGTCTCCAAAGGGCGAAAACAAGAGGATAAAAACTATTTTTCTTTTGCACATATTCTAAATAACGGACACAATACGTTTTATTCAAATTCAATAATATGAGTCCAAGACGATAAATAAAAATTTCGGAAGTACCGGATGAGAATCATAGCAGGCAGCAAGCGGGGGATGAAACTGCTGGCGCCGCGGGGCAGCGATACCCGACCTTATACGGACCGGGTCAAGGAGTCGGCCTTCAACATTATGATGAAATGGGGCCTGCCGGAGGATGCGATGGCGGCCGACCTGTTCTGCGGGACGGGGTCGATGGGGCTGGAGGCCCTGAGCCGGGGGGCGAGGTTCGTAACGTTTATCGACCGGGACCGGCAGGCCATCGAACTGCTCGAAAAGAACATCGAGAAGGCGGGCTTTGTCAAAGAGAGCAAGGTGATCCGCCACAATATCTTCTCGATTGGGGCGCCTGCGGACGAGGAACTCTACGACCTGGTCTTTGTCGATCCGCCGTATGAGCTGAGCACCAACTGCGACATCGGCTCGCCGGTGTACGGCCTGATGAAACTGCTCAACCTCCAGGTCAGAGAGGGAGGCATTGTCATCCTGCGGACGCACCTGCGGTCGGTCGTGCTGGAACTCTACGGCCTGCTGGAAGAGATCGACAAACGCGAGTGGGGCAGCATGAAAGTGATGTTTTATCAGAAGAAAACCAAAGACGAGATTATGGAAAACCTCTGATGAGAATACTGTTTGTGGAAACTCAGGAAACGTTTGCACGGGTGGTGATCGGGGCTTTTCTGAAGAATCACGAGGTGGCCGTCCGCACGACCGTCTCGGGGGCCCGGGAGGAATTGAGCTCCTGCGCCTATGACGCGGCGCTGGTCGCCTTCGAGATGGAGGACGGCAACGGGGTCGAGCTGGTGAAATACATCCGTCAGACCTGCGGCGAGATGCTGGTTATCGGCATCTCGGCCAGAGACGAGGAGAACGACTGGATGAGGGAGGCCGGGGCGGATGATGTCTGTAACAAGATGAATTTCGATCACATCGAGCAGGTGTTGGAAAAATACACAAAGTAGATCTCCCCTTTGTTTGAGAACATCCGATAAAATCAAGCATGAAGAGGGCATGGCACGCCGTAAGGGTTTGAATGTTACCTAAATTGAAATTTTCTCCATTTTTTCTAAATTATCCAGTTTGACTTTTCCGATAAAAAGAGGGTGACCTTGAAACTAATCAGACAATCGGAGAACGGAACTATGGAGAGTACGCTTGTCGATCAGCGGCAGGATGTTCGAACGGATCTGAGTTGGCCGGTGAGTCTCTGGCTGCCCCAGGCGAATCGTTTTTTCAACGGCCGCAGCGTGAACGTCAGCAAGGGCGGGGCCTATGTGACGGCGCCAATGACCGTGCCGGTGCGGGCCGGACAGGAGATTGAACTGAACTTCCCGCGAACGGCCCAACTGGCCCGCCAGAAGGGTCAGTATGCCCGCATCAAGACCGGCAGGATTCTCCGGGTGGATCGCTCCCGCATGCTCCAGGATGCAACGGTCGGTCTGGCCATTCAGTTTCAAAACCCCTAATGGGCAAGCGGCGGGGGGACGGAGGACGGTAAAGGTCCGCGGGTAAAGGTCCCATGGGCGGTTGTAAAGCTGCTTAGCCGCGGATCAACGGGCCCTGCGATTGGAAACACTGTCAGAAATGCAGCCTCACTTTCTTCGAGCGTTTTATAATCACCTGAGCCGGCAAACACGGGTTTGCCGGCTTTTTTTACAGCTTCATGGGGCTGCAAAGGCGATCCTTTTCGGCTGCACAGCGCCCGCAGTTTTTGCAGATGTAGCGGGCCCCTTCGACCAGTTTTTTATATTCGATCCAGTTGGTCTGGTGAAAATGCAGATTGGTCAGATTGCATAAATGCCGGTCATGGTCCGGATGCGGCAAGCTGGCTTTTTCCATCTTAACACCCCGTTTCGGGAAAATTCCAAGTACTAAGCATTCAATTCTAAAAGCATAAATCAGAGCGAATCGCTATACTTCGCCGGCGGGGCGAGGGAGTTCGCCTGAATCCGGAAGAAATATTGTGCCCCGAGGCCGGTCGGCTCAGGGGATTTGCCGCTCGGGGATCTCCTCGATCGTCATGGCCCGGATGAAGGTATCGGCCTCGTTGATGGAGCGTTCCATCTCCCGGATGAGGACCGCGATTTCCGCTTCCATGGTATCCAGCTCATCCTGAAGGGAGGCGATGGCCTGGGCATTCAGGTTGTGCTTGAGAAACAGGACCTGGTCGCGGAAGGCCCGCAGGACGGGCTGGATCTTGCTTTCGGCTCGCTCCATGGCGGCGATGAGCTGGCTGTAGCGGCTGCGGGTCTGGCGAAGCTTCTGTTCGCTCTTGCTCCGCAGCTCGGAGCTGGTGTATTCGTCGAGCTCATCCTCCCATTCTTTAAAGAGCGCCCCGGCGACATCTTTGACCGCGCGGATGCGGCTGCTGACCGCACCGGCCTTCGACTCGCTGCGTTCATATTCGGCCTTGAGCTTTTCGTACCTGGCCTCGAGGTCGCCGCCCTGGAAGTTCAGGACGCTGCTGAACTGTTCGAGGGCGGAGGAGAACTGCTCCTTGGCCTCGTTCTGGGCGTCACGGGCCTCAACGACCCGATCCACGAGGATCTCCCGCTTGTGTTTGCCGAAGGCTTCCATGGTGCTGTAGTAGGCCTTCTGGCAGCCGCCGAAAAAGAGGGTGGCGACCGCAAGGGTCAAAGCGAATTTTGTGTCAAAGCGTCCCATGGCGTCTCCTTTGGGATGAGGGGGTTCTAATTGACGGCGTTCTGGATCTGTTCACCGGTCCACTGGATGTCTTCGCCCATACCGCGAATGGTGTTGCAGCCGGAAAAAAGGAGCACGAAGCCCAGAAGTCCGGCCAGCCAAAGCATCCGTTTCATCGTATCGTTCTCCTGAAAGATCGTTGTTACATTTTGGTTATTTATTATAGACCCTGCCCATGTTATCGACAAGGGAAATGTCCTTGCATAAAAAAAGCTTTCCTTTTAGAATACCGGCAAACCCGATACCGGATAGAGAGTTTTTATGACGGAAACCATGCAGACGACGATTCCGCTGACGCGGATACAGAAACTGATCGGCTCGCTGATGCAGCAGTCCAAGCAGACGAAGGCCGGCGGGTACCTGTCGGTCTGGGCGGACCTGACGGAACTGACGGCGATGCGCAAGAAGTACTGCCGGCAGGCGGGAGTGCGGGTGACGACCAACGATATGATCCTGTACGCGATGGGACGGGCGATCCTGAAGTATCCGCTGGCGGGGGCGCGGATCGACGAGGCGGCGGGGCGGCTGGTCATCCCCGAATCCATCGGGCTGGGCTTTGCCGTGGCGGCTCCGCAGGGGCTGGTCGTACCGGTGATCCGCCAGGCCCAGCGCATGAGTCTGACGCAGATCGCCGAGGCCGCCGACGACCTGCTCAAACGGGCGAGGGCCAACAAGCTGATCCCGGATGACTTCGAGGGCGCCACCCTGGTGCTCAGCGGTCTGGGGATGTACGGGGTCGAATGGTTCTATGCCGTGGCGCCGCCGTCGGCGACGGGGATCGTGTCAATCGGCTTCATCGAGGACCAGTGCGTGCCGGTGGATGGGGTCGCGGCGACGCGCAAGCGGATGAATCTGTCGCTGGCAATCGATCAGCGGGTCGTGGATGACTTTATGGCGGCCGCCTTTTTGCGCCACATCGCCGACCTGCTGGAGGACCCGTGGACGCTGGTGGGGCAGGAAGCTTTATAAAAGTTTCATCACTTTCACCGGTTTTTATGACCGGACAAACGCTAAAAGCAGACTGTAATCTCCCCGGTCTGCTGCCTGGAGCGCTTCGATATACCGCTTGCGGCCCAGCCCGGAGGCGGTTAGATTGCCGCTGCCCCAGGTAAAGGGGGGCCGATTAAGTGTATGCTCCAGCAGAACATCGGCCGTCAGGCGGGCATGCCGACCGTTGCCGTTTGGAAACAGGTGTATGGATACCAGCCGGTGATGCAGACGCGCGGCAATCTCATCCGCTTCAAAGGTTTGGTGGTCAATCCAGTTCTGTGCATCATCACACAGCATTTTCAGTGCAGCAGGAATCTGATGCCAGGCAATCCCAATATTCTTATCCGACTGTCGAAAAGTCCCCGCCCACTTCCAGACCGATCCAAACATCCGTTTATGAAGTTGTTTCAGAAAGGGTTCCTGCAGGATGTCTTTGGGTTTCCGTGATTCCAGCCACGCAAGGGCCTCATTGATATTCTCCTGTTCCCAGCGGTCAAGCTGTGCCCTTGTAGTTATATGTGTCAGTAGCAGGCCTTCCGTTTCATTCGGATCAAGCGGTGTTGTTCCTTCCGGATAAACAAGTTCCATCACGGTTCATCCCATAAGGTTTTCGGCAGCGTTTCAACAATCTCATCTACCAGCCGTTTGAACATTTCCTCCTGTTCTTCCCGGCCCAGGCCCTGCGCCTCCAGTTTCATTGTCTGATTGCTGCGCGCCATGCGCCGCCGGGCCACTATCTCGGCGCGCCGTCGGACAATCTCCTCAAGACTGTCCCTGGCGATGATCCCGTAAACAAAAACACAGTCCATCGCCTCCGCGGCATGCTGCATCGTCCGAATCGTCACCCGGCCGGCGACCTCGTCCCGCTCCATACGCGCCACCCGCTGCTGCTTAATACCGAGTCGCTCGGCAAGCTGCCTTGCCGACATCCCGAGGGTATCCCGAACAGCTCGAATCCATCCTTTCCGAGGCGCAGGCATTCGCTTGAGAGGTTCAAAACCTCTCATAACCAGATCAAGTTGTTCCCGAGCGAGTTTTGTCTTTTTGTTGTTCATCTCAGCACACTTTTGAAATAACAGCATACAATATTTATGTTGTATATATCGGCATAATATACAATATATTTATTGTATTATCAAGAAAATTTTACAATATATTTATTGTATTATATCATCAAATAAAAGTACCTTTTATCGGCTCTTGCGGCAAATGGGTTGGTGAGTGCGCCAAGGTTTAGTTCGTAAATCAAATGCGTTTAACGTTTTAGGCCTCCGGCATCATGTATAGTTTTTGAAACCTGCCCATCTATTACGATGAGTCCTTTCATTTTCCTGCCTGGAAGTACCCCAACAAAATCCCCCCACCGATCAGCAGACAGAACACCGTATCTACATAGAATGGCAGCGGTGAAAGCCCCAGCGTCAGCCCATGCACCAGCAGGACTATTCCCTCCAGCACCAGAAATCCACCCAGAAGCAAAATGACCTTTCGATATCGCTCCGGCCATATCGCGCAGATCAGAAACAGCACCCCGATTGCCGCAAACGCTCCCGCCGTCATCCGCAGCCAGTAAATCAGCATGGGATCATCGGAGATCTGTCGTGCTCCCAGCCCTGTCAGTTGCTCCTTCACCGACATCCAAGGCGCAAAGACCCCAAACACCGAAATCCCCCACCCCAGCGCCCCGCAAATCAGCAGCACCCGCATTGCGGTTGCTGCCTTATTCTTGTTCTTCACCTTTTCTTTCCCTCTCTCGACAAAAACGAGAATGCCTCATCTTCAGTTCTTCCCGGCGCTAAAAAAAGAGTTGACAAAACAGCGGCGACGTGGTTAACTGCTGATCATACTGATATATTTTCTTCAAGGTTGCTTCTCCCTTCATCCACGAAGCAACCTTTTTTTATCCCTGCTCGGCGGTCTTCGGGGACAGTGCGTTCGTGTTCTCTGCGGCGGCTGTTTCACCCTGCATCTCCGCAGCGGCCGTCAGCGTCGGCGCCGGTTGGGAGGATACGTTCGGAAAGAGCAGGCGGGTGACGGCGAGATAGTCTTCCGCACCGTTGCAGGTCGGTTCGTATTCAAAGATGCTCTGGCCGTGGCTGGGGGCCTCGGCGAGTTTGATGTTGCGGCGGATGTGCACAGGTATCACCTGTGCCTCGGACCAGGGGGTGCGGCTGTGGCGGGCGGCCTCGAGGAAGCGTTCGATATCGTCCTTCACTTCCGTTGACAACGACGTGCGGCTGTCGAACATGCACATAAGGATCGCCGTGACGCGCAGCTCCTGGTTGATCCGCTGCTGAACAAGCTGCACGGTCTGGAGCAGGCGGCCGAAGCCCTGGAGCGCCAAAAAGTGCGGTTGGACGGGGATGAGAACCTCCTGCGAGAAGGAGAGGGCGTTGAGCGTCAGGATGCCCAGCGAGGGGGGGCAGTCGATCAGGATGACGTCGAAGCGGTCCTCGACCGTTTCGAGCTGGCGGCGCAGGATGATTTCACGGCCGACCTCATTGACCAGCTCGGCCTCCGCGCCGACAAGGTCGATGCCGGCGGCCAGCATCCAGAGGTTCGGACGCACCTCGGCAAGGGCCTCTTCAGCCGGCGCCGTGCCGCTGAGCACGGAGTAGATGCCCGAGGGGGTACTTTCGCCGTCGAGCCCGAAATGAATCGTCAGGTGGGCCTGGGGGTCCGTATCGATCACGAGGACGCGCTGTCCCGTCCCGGCCAGGGCCGCCGCCAGGTTGGCGACCGTCGTGGTTTTGCCTACTCCGCCTTTCTGATTGAGCACCGCGATTTTCCGTGGCATAGAGCTTCCTGCGTTGGTGTTGCCTTATCGCTCCGGCGCAGCGGCCGGCTCCGTCTTCTTCTGTTTAAGGATGGCGTCCAGCACGCCGTTGACAAAGCGGGGCGACTGGGCGCCGCTGTATTTCTTGGCCAGTTCAATGGCTTCGTTGATGACGACCTTGTCGGGGATTTCCGTGCAGCAGAGGAGCTGATAGACGCCGAGCCGGAGAATGCTGCGGTCCACGAGGGAGAGCCGCGAGAGCTTCCATTTCTCGGCGGCGCGGGCGATCTGCTCATCGCAGTAAATGTGCTGCTGCCAGGCGCCCTGCGTCCACTTCTCGGCGAGCTTGAGGACCATCTCATCATCCGTGTTCTCGCGAAAGAACATGTGCAGCGCAGGCATCAGCTCCTCCCCCTGCACGTCCAGTTGGCAGAGGGCCTGCATGGCCAGTTCTCTTGCTCTCGTCCTTCGATCCACGTTCATCCTTGGCCCCCAAACACGCTCATCCGTTATCCCTGCAGCTTCTGCATCAGGTCCGCCATCTCCATGGCGGCCATGGCGGCCGAGGCCCCCGCGTTGCCCTGCTTGGTGCCGGCTCGCTCCACTGCCTGCTCGATCGTTTCACAGGTCAGGACGCCGAAGATGGTTGGGACGCCGGTATCGTAATTGATCGTGCCCACACCGCGGCTGATCTGCTGGCAGACATAGTCGTAGTGACTGGTCTGGCCGCGGATGACGGCGCCGAGGCAGATCACCGCCGCGTATTTGCCGCTCACGGCGGCCTTCTTGGCGACCGGCGTGATCTCGATAGTCCCCGGCACCCAGATCACGGTCATCTGCTCATCGGAAGCCCCGTGGCGCTGGAGGGCGTCAATGGCTCCGCCGAGCAGGCGAGACGTGATAAACTCGTTGAACCGGCTGACGACGATTGCATAACGTTGTTTCCCGGCCGTCAACTGACCTTTAATTTCCTCGATCATAACCTTTCTCCGGTTACAGTTTCCTTGTGCCGCCCCGGGGCGAAACGGGTTTTCGGCGACTGTGTTATCGGACGCCGCCGACGCACCCGCCGGAATTTTTTTAAGCGAAACAAAAACCCCTTCCGGGCGGCCAACCTTAACTTTTGCGATTATAAGGGCTTAAACGGGAAAATGCCAACCTTTTTTTCCTCTCTCCCGAGGCCGCCCGCCGGGGAGACGGCTGCCAAACTCACCGCCCCAAACCTCCGATATTCCGGTGGGCCTGACCAGGATGCAGGTCAAGACAATGAAATCGCTAACCTGAGCGGAGATTTCGGAATGGAACCGATGGAATTTGAGGATTTTGAAGGTCATCTTTGGGATCAGGCGGGGCGGATCGCTTCCGAGGCGTATGAGCTGTATGAAAAGGGGCAGATGACGGAGGCCCTTAACAAGATGGTCACGGCGATTGCGATGAATCCCTCCTGCGGTGCCTGGCACTTCAACGTCGGCCTGACCCTCGACGCCCTCGAACGCTACGAGGAGGCCATCGATTGCTATGAAAAGGCCCTCGAACTGTGCGGCGAGGATATCGAAATCCTGAATTCGCTCGGGGTGGACTATACGCGGACGTGCCAGTACGACCGGGCCCTGGCGATTTTCGAGAAAATAGAGTCTATCGATCCGAATTATGAGCCGTGTTATTGCAATCGGATCATCACCTATACGGAGATGGATCAGCACGAAAATGCCGAGCAGATGTTCTACCTGGCCCAGCAGATCAATCCGGACTGTCCGATCTGTTTCTACAATATCGGCAATTCGCTGTTTTCGCGGGGGATGTTCGACCGGGCCGTCTGGTGCTGGAAGAAAACCGCACAACTGGACCCGAATCATCCTCAGATCAGCCATCGGATCGCCCAAGCATGCTGGGTCGGCGGCAAAACCGAGGAGGCGAGGGAGTATTTTCTCAAGGAGATCCGCAAAAACCCCGGCTGCATCGAGGTGATTTTTGATTTTGGCCTGTTCCTGCTTGAGACGGGGGACTTTGAAGGCGGGCTGGAGAAATTCAACCGGATCATCGAGCTTCAGGCGGATTTCGCCCCGGCCTGGTTTTATCGCGGGGAGGTCCTGCACGGCCGCGGAGAATCGGAGCGGGCCGAAAAGGACTACCGGCGGGCAACGGAACTGGACAGGGAACTGCCCGGTCCCCATTTCCGGCTGGCTCAGATTGCCTTTGAAAAGGGGCGTTACGAGGAGGCGGTCAGCCATTCAGAGGACGAGCTGCGTCTGGAACCGGAGGATGTCAGCGTGATGCTCTCGATCGGCTGGATGCTGTCTCGGCTGGGCGAGTTTGACATGGCCTGCCGGTGTTTCATGACGATTCTGGAGAAAGATCGTCAGAATGACAACGCCGGCTATGGTCTGGGCCTCTGCATGGCGGCCCGGAAAAACTATCGGTCGGCCCTCCAGTTTCTTAACTTTGCCATCAGCCAGTCTCCGCAGAATCCGGATTACCAAATTGCACTCATCTGGCTCCATATTCATCTGAAGGAGTGGGAGTCGGTCAGCAATGAGCTTGCGACCTTCCGCACCCTTTTCGGACAGGAGCGGGAGCTTCGCGGCATTTTCCGGGAGATAAAACTTCATTTTCTGGTCGAAAAATGGAAGGAAAAACTGCTGAGCCATCCATGGATTCTCCGCGGACCCGCCCGCTGGCCGTTTTTGCGCAAGTATTTTGAATAAAAAAGGTTAGGCACCCGCCTTGCCGTTCGGATCAATTTTCTTGCAATCCCCGGACCATTCCCTATAATACAGTGCCCGGATTTTATCGAACTTGTCTTGTCGATTAAACGTAATTTGGGCCGAGTGGCGGAATGGCAGACGCTGGGGATTTAAAATCCCCTGTCCGTAAAGGGCGTGTGGGTTCGACTCCCACCTCGGCTATCCCAGGCCTTCTTTGGCGAGGATTGCCGGCCCGAGCCGGCCGATGGTGAAACGGAAATTGTATTCAAGAGAGAGAGGTGCTCATGGCGAATCGGAATATTCAGTTGCAGGATGTCAGCCAGCCGAATCTGTACCGGGATGTGTTTCCCTATTCGGAGTTTCCGAAGGTGGCGTTCGAAGAGCGCAGCGTCCCGATGGAGATCCCGGCTGATTTCTGGATTACGGATACAACGTTTCGGGACGGTCAGCAGGCCCGCCCGCCGTATCTGCCGGAGCAGGTGGCCCGCATCTACGATTTTTTGCACCAGATCGACGGCGGCACCGGTCTGATCCGCCAGAGCGAGTTTTTCCTGTATTCCGACAAGGACCGCCGGGCGGTGGAACTGTGCCAGGAGAAAGGTTACGAGTTTCCCGAGATTACCGGCTGGATTCGTGCGACGCCCGCCGATTTCAAATATGTTACCCAGATGGGACTCAAGGAGACCGGCATCCTGACCAGCGCCAGCGATTACCACATCTTCCTGAAGCTCAAGAAGACGCGGGCGCAGGCGATGGCGGCCTATCTCGATATCGTCAAGGCGGCCCTGGACAACGGCATTCGGCCGCGATGTCACTTCGAAGACATCACGCGGGCCGACTATGACGGCTTCATCCTGCCGTTTGCCGCCGAGCTGCTCAAGCTCTCGCAGCAGTACAACAGCCCGGTCAAAATGCGGCTGTGCGACACGCTGGGTTTTGCCGTGCCGTATCCCAACGCGACGCTGCCCCGGTCGCTGCCGAAGCTGATCGCGGGCCTGCGCGCCATCGGCGTGCCGAGCGAGTGGCTCGAATGGCACGGGCACAACGACTTCCACAAGGTGGAGATCAACGCGGCCGTCGCCTGGCTGTACGGCTGCTGCGCGGCCAACTGCGCGATCTTCGGCGTCGGCGAGCGGACCGGCAATCCGCCGCTGGAGGCGCTGGTGATCGAACATGCGCAGCTTGCCGGGACCAACCCGAAGATCAACTACGCGGCGATTACCGAACTGGCCGACTACGCCGTGAAAGAGCTGGGCTTCGAGCTGCCGGCGAACTATCCGCTGGTGGGCAAAGACTTCAACGTGACCCGCGCCGGCATCCATGCCGACGGGCTGCTCAAGAATGAGGAGATCTACAACTGTTTCGATACGCACAAGCTCCTCAAACGGGCCGTGGGCGTGGCGATTACGGACAAGACCGGCGCCGCCGGAATCAAGCACTGGATCGAGGACCGCTTCCAGATCGATATCCCCAAGCACGACCCGCGCGTGATCGCGATCAAGGACCGGATCGACGCCGAGTATGCGGCCGACCGCATCTCCGCCATTTCCGACCAGGAGATGGAGGCGTGGATCCGCAAGGAATTCGGCGATTCGCTGCCTCCCGCGAGGATCTGATGACCCGGACCGGGAAGATCCAGGCCGTCCTGTTCGATCTGGGCGACACGCTGATCGACTTCGGGCCGCTGCGGCAATTCGACCTGTTCGAAAAGGCGTCGAGGCAATCCTATGAGTTTCTGAAATCGCAGGGGCAGCCGGTCGGCGGGTTTGCGTGGTACCGTTTCTGGAACGCCAACGCGATTCGCCTGCGGGTACTGCTCTCGACGATAACGGGCAACGATTTTGACTCGCTGACGGCGCTGCAGCATTACGGCCGCCGGAAGGGCTTTACGCTTACGGAGGCGCAGTGGCAGGAGCTCAACTGGCGGTGGTATCAGCCGCTGGCCGAGCAGGCGCGGATCGAGGCGGACCTGGTCGAAACGCTCAGGACCCTGAAGGCGATGGACCTGAAGCTCGGGATCGTCTCCAATACCTTCATCAACGGTTCCAGCCTGGATCGACACCTGGAGCAGGTCGGCCTCCTGGAGTTTTTCGAGATGCGGCTGTATTCCTACGAGCTGCCGTGCCGCAAGCCGGACCGGCGGATCTTTGACGAGGCCGTTCGGCGGATCGGCGTCGAGGCGGGGCGGATTTTATTTGTCGGCGACCGAATCGATAAGGACGTGATCGGCTCCAGGCAGGCCGGGATGATTCCCGTGCTCAAGCGGGCCTATACCAACAACGGCAAAGCCGTGCCGGCGGGAACGGCGGTGATCGAGCGACTGGCGGAACTGCCCGAACTGGTCCTGTCGTTCAATGGACAGGAGAACCCGGCACAGCCGGTAACGATAAGTTGAGACGGCGGTTTGTTTTTGGAGTGTGTATGCGAGCGGATGCGGCGTATCAAAAGTGTATCAATATTCAGTGCGGGGCCGAGTTTGACCGCAGGGAGGTTCTCTTCAAGTGCCCGCGGTGCGGCGACCTGCTGGATGTCCGCTACGACTGGAACCGGCTGAAGACGCCGCAAAAGCTTTCGGACTTCGAGGCGAAGTGGGCCGCTCGCCGCCGGCCGCTCGACTTCTCGGGCGTCTGGCGTTTCGGCGAACTGCTGCCGTTTTGCGAAGACGAATACCGCATCACCGTCGGCGAGGGGCAGACGATCCTCCAGCCCAATGGCGGCCTGGCCGCCGAGTTGGGCATGAAGCCCGACTGCCTGTTTCTGCAGTACGAAGGAATGAACCCCTCCGGCTCGTTCAAAGACAACGGCATGACGGCGGCGTTCAGCCACGCGAAGATGGTCGGCGCCGTCGCCAGCGCGTGCGCCTCGACGGGCAACACGTCGGCCTCAATGGCGCTGTATGCCCATAGCTGCGGGCTCAAGGCGACCGTCTTTATCGGCGAGGGCAAGATCGCCTTCGGCAAGCTGAGCCAGTCGATGGACTACGGGGCCTTCACGATCCAGATCGCCGGCGACTTCGACGACTGCATGAAGCAGGTGCAGGAGGTCTGCCGCGAGCTGAACATCTATCTCGTCAATTCGCTCAATCCCTTCCGGCTGGAGGGGCAGAAGACGATCATGTACCGCATCCTCGAAGGGCTCGGCTGGCAGACGCCGGACTGGATCATTGTGCCCGGCGGCAACCTGGGCAACTCCAGCGCGTTCGGCAAGGCGTTTGCGGAACTGAAGGAACTGGGGCTTATCGACCGCATCCCGCGGCTGGCGATCATCAACGCCGCCGGGGCCGATACGCTGACCGATTTCTACAACCACAAAGGGCTCCGCTGGAACGGCGGCAAGGTGGACAACAAGGTGATCGAGGATTACTTTGCCGACCTTGATGCCCGCAACTACCGGCCCCATACAATCGCCTCGGCCATCGAGATTTCCCGGCCGGTGAACCTGAAGAAGTGCATCCGCGCCCTGGAGGTCTGCGACGGGGTGGTGCGGGCCGTCACGGATGAAGAGATCCTCGACGCCAAGGCCCAGATCGGCAAACACGGGCTGGGCTGCGAGCCGGCGTCCGCGGCGACGGTGGCGGGACTCAAACACCTGCTGGCGGAGGGTATCATCGGCCGCGATGAGCGGGTCGCCTGCGTCCTCACCGGCCACCTGCTCAAAGACCCCAACGCGACGGTCGAGTATCACAGCCGGATGCAGCGGCCCTGGAGCAATCCCCCCGTGCAGGTTCCCAACGACCTGGACAAGATCATTGCGCTGATGAAGTAGCCATAAGCTCCTGCACTTCGATAAAAAAGCCCTCCGGGCGGACCTGCATGTAAGAGACGGTCGGATGGAAATATTTCTCGACGGCCCGGAAGGGCGGCAGCAGGTCAAGATCCGGCTCGAACGGCAGATCGATATCCAGCGGCCAGAATATATCGGCCCCGTCTTCCTTGAGCGATTGCCACATCGCCTTGCCTGCGTCTCGGCCGTTGGCGAAGGAGGCATAGCCGACCGGTCCCGGCAGGGCCCGGCGGGTGAGCTGAAACCAGTCCCGTCCCTCCAGCCGGTCGGCCGTCGGGTGGCTGATGCGGCTCAGTGCCTGTTCGACACAGCCCTCCTCGCCCGCCACCAGGAAGGACTCCGTAACACACCAGGCAAAATTGTCGCTCTTTGTCGCCGTGGGCACTTCGCCGTCATCGCCTTCGGCAGTGAACGAGGGAGCCGGGATCACGTACAGCGGGTAGCCCTGGTACTCGCGGCGGCTGTTGGGCCGCTGGGGCTCGATGAAATGAGCGTGGAGCTGGGCCAGGGCCGAGGCGAGGGTCTCCTTTTCCTTGACGGCGATCAGGAACAGCGGCTCCTCCGTAAAGGTATCCTCGCCGGCGGAGGCGGCCGTGATCTTTTCGGAGACGATGATCGGGCCTTTGAGCGCGGCGACCAGGTCCAGCGCGGTGAACATGCCGCCCTCCGGGCTCTCAGGCGGCAGCAGCGGCGAATTTAACGCGGCGGCGATGGACGGATCGGCGCTGCCCAGGGCCCGAAACAGCTCGCCGGCGGCCCGGTTCAGATCGAGATTGATCCAGTACACCCGGCTGGCCTGCGGGTCCAAAAAGGGCGGCAGGGCGGGGGCGGCGGAGTCCATTTCGAAGGCCTTGAGCAGCCCCTTGCGGGGAGCCGGGGCGAACAGCAGTATCTTCAGATCAAACGAGACCGTTTTACTCGGCGCCGTCTGAATGACGCCCAGCAGGGCCTGAGCGCTCTCCAAACCGAGCGGGTCCTTCACCGCCTGTGATTCGTCCGACGAGGAGAACAGGAAAGAAAACTTTTCAGCAAAGCCGCCGGTGTCCGCGTAAAATTCGATCGGCCGGCGGTTGTCAAGGGCTCGAAACGCCTGGAGGGCGGGCTTGCTCTCGTAGAGCGTCCGGCCCTGGGCGCCCTGCAGGTGGGCGATGACGAACTCCAGCGATCCGCGGTCGCGGCTGATGATCTGAATATCCCGGACAAAACAATAGTGCCATGTCGCCGGCTGTGCGGCTGTCCTTTGAAAGATTTCCGGCGCTGCGCCGGGGTAAGCGGGAACCTCTTCATCCGCTGAAAAATCAGGAAAGATATCGAGAGACTCCTGAGACGGTTCCGCCGGCTTAATGACCGTAATCACCGGAATGCCCCGGAAGGATTCCTCCTTTCGCTGGAGCCCCTTGCGCATCTGTCTGCGAATGTCCTCCTCCATCGCCCCCTTTACGGCCTCCGTATGCCGGCCCCACTGGATCAGGGCCAGCGGCTGCGTCTCGGGCTCTTTGTCGCTGCCGGCCGGGGTTGCCGGGCGAATCGAGGCCAGCACGATGCGGCCCTCCGGCAAAACCTTCTCCTTCAGGATCAGCTCGGACAATCGGCTCTCCTCTTTATTCAGCATCGCTTCGAACTGCTTCTTCACATCGTCCATGAACGGCTTCAGGGCAGCATCGCGGCTCATCTGATAAAGCGGCGTCTTTTGAAAACTGAGCCGAAAGTCTTCAAAGCAGTCAACGGTCGCGTAGGCGGATGTTTCGGCGGGCAGCAGTTTGGCGGTTTCCGGCAGGGGCTCTCCGCCCCGCAGCGCCGGGGACAAAAGAAAATAAACCAAAAGAGCGAGCCGCGGTAACGGGCGTTTCATAGTGTCTCCTTTTCGCGATTTGTCAGAGCTTTATGCTTATCCTTCGATTGCCGGCCAGTTGGGATCGGCCGGGTCCACCCGACCGTCCGGCTGAAGGTAGCGATAACCGCTGTTGGGATTGTCCTGGTCGTAGGCGAAGGCCTGGTGATGGTTGAGAAAATCCTTGACGGCATCGATAGGGATGGCAAAGCCCAGCCCGCCGAACGAGATCGCCCCCATGTTGGTGATCCCGATGACCTCGCCGGACATGTTGAACAGCGGGCCGCCCGAGTTGCCGGGATTGATGTCCGCGTTGGTCTGGAGGTAGAGCAGGCCTTCAAAGGCCCGGCTGATCGTCGTGATCGCGCCGTCCGAGAGCGTGCGCTCGAGCCCCAGCGGGTTGCCCACGGCAAAGCAGCTCTGGCCGACCCGGACCTGGCGGCTGCTGCCCAGCGGGACGTAGGGAAAGACGACGTCGCCGTCCGTTTCGATCTTGAGCAGGGCCAGATCGAGAAACGGGTTGATAGCGGCGATGCGCACCGTCTTGAAGATCTTCTTTTCGAAGCCGTTTGTGCCTTCTTCAAAGAGCGTGATCGTAATATGCGTCTCCTGCTCGATGACATGGCAGTTGGTCAGGACAAAGCCGCGGCTGTTGATGAGAAAGCCCGAGCCCAGGCCCGCCGGCGTGGAGACCTTGACCACGGCGGGAGCGACCGACTTATAACACTGCTGCAGGGACATGGGCGTAAGGGAGGCCGACTCAAAGTACAGGCCGTTTTCCGTGACGGGGGAAAGTGAGGCATCAAAAACGAGGGCATTCGGATCGGCAGGGGAGGTCATAGAAAGGATTTTTTCCCGCGGGATACTCAGGGCCGTAAAGCCCAGGTCCACGACGACGGCGCCTTCCCGCTCGGCGAGGACCGGGGCGTTGATCCGGCCGCCGCTGCTGAGAAGAATCTCCTCGGCCTGAAGGGGGAACGCTCCCGAAATTAGAATAAAAAGAATCGACATTAACACGAGGTGTTTCATCGGATCTCCTTGGTATCCTTTTTTATTTAATTATATAACCTCCGTTCCGGTAATCAAACTGAAAGTTCATTTCCGAGTGTAT
>JBNRMP010000002.1:0-16743 GCA_050309685.1 Anaerohalosphaeraceae bacterium | reverse complement strand
ATAAAAACCTCAGAAAACCGCATTTTCAGCCCAATTTCGCCGTTATGCCTTTAATTTTTGCTTTTTTTGTCCCCGACAGGGCCAAATGGCATGTATCCCAACTAAATCAGCCCGGCGAAGCCGCCCTTAATTTTGATATTTAATTTTTGATTTTTGCTTTCCAATCAGATTTCCCACTTGTCCGCGTGCTTGATGAACTTGTTCTGGACAAACATGCCGATAAGGGTCGGCAGGATGATGGTGGCAGGGAGAAACCAGGTGTAGCCGTACACGAGATTGTGAACATAATGGGTCGGCTCGACAAGACTGAGCTCGTACAGGTTGAGCAAGGCCAGCAGACCTATGGCGGTGATGAGACTGCCGCCCAGACTGGTAAAGAGCATGACGGAGATCTTGAGGAGGATGAATGAGATGAGACCGCCCGCCACGACGCCGACCAGGCCGCCCGCCCAGATATACTGCGGCGGCAGGCCCGCCGCGTGCCAGAGCCCCCCGGTGATGATCCCCCCCGCCAGGGCCCCGAGGATGCTCACGCACCACTTCATCAGCGGCACCGAGAGAAACGCAAAGAGCACCAGCCCCCCCAGTGCCCACCAGACGATATGGCCCGTGCGGTCCCCGACGAAGATCCCGAGGAACATCCCGCCCATGCCGAAGGCGATAACGACCAGCACGCGGAAGATTCGCCAGCCGTAGAGCAGGTAAACGATCCCGAACGAAATGGCAATCACGGCCTCGAACCACGACAGCGAAGTGATCTGCTGCCAGATGAAATCCATCGGCGCCCCCTCCCGGGCGGCCCCCTCCTCCTGGCCCGCAAACACGGCCAGCATCTGAATCATCAGCGGCACGTTCATTTCTTGTCTCCCTGCATTGCTTGTTTCAACGGGGCCGCATCAAGCTTCTGTTTCTCCCCGAACAGAAGGGCCTGGACCGCAACCCCGAAGAGGACCATGCCTCCGGCTGCCAGCCCCAGCGCCTGCGGGTGGCCCCGGACATATTCGAACGGCCTCGCTCCCTTGAAGATCAGCAGGATCGTCAGTCCCGCCGCGACGAAAGCCGTCCCGAGCGAGGACGTAAAAAGGGCCGCCACCCACAGCGGCCGTAGCAGCGCCAGCAGCCCCGCCGCCCCCGCGCAGACCCACCCCGCAACCGTCGCCTTCGCGGGCAGGCTGCGGACCAGCTCCTCAAAACGACCGGCCAGCGTACTCATATATCCCTGTATCCAGTTCATCGCCGTAAGCATATCCCGCTCCTGCACCCCGGGAGGCGCCCGCCAGAATTCGCCCTCCATCAGCACCGGGGCCGCGTAGAACAGCACCGCCAGCAGCCCCGCCGTCAGAACCCCCAGCAGCGCCCCGGCGAACTTCTTGAAGACAAAGCCCACTGCCCCCGCGATGACCACAGCCGCCGCGAGCACGGGGATGACGCCGACGGCAAAGGCATACGCCAGCCCAAAGCCGACCCCGGCCAGCGACAACCCGGCCAGCACGCGGAGCGAGCGGAGACCGCCGAGCCATAGAAAAAGCCCGACCAGCGATATCACAATGCCGCTGCCCAGCAGGAAGATCGATAAAACTCCCTGAATAGTCGTCTGTATTTCCTGGATAGGATCCATGGTTCCTTATAGTTTAGAATCGCTTTTCTTCCTTTCCTATCGTCCGAAAACGATCCCGTGCGTGAAAAAACCCCGTTTTAACAGCCGGCAGACAATCCGGAGAAAACAACCTAAGTCCTGAGCTTAAAAGAGGTTAATGCATTTGACGGCGGGAATATGCGGTAGAATTTCGGCCGTGAGATTGGCCCAGGCCGGGCACTCGTCGAGGACGGCGCTGTCGGCGGTCAGGATGGGATCAGGGCTTTGTCGAAGAATTATATCTGGATTGTCCTCCAGCCGGACCAGCCACGGAAGACCATGCTCGGCGGCGAAGTCCTCCATGAGTCCTTTGAGCCGGCCGGAGTTGGAGACGGGTCGATCCAGCAGGATCTCGGCCTCGCGGACCTGGAAGCGGCTCAGGGCCTCGGCCAGTAGGCGCAGGGCCTCGGGCGTCTCACGGACGATGCGGTAAGTACCGTGCAGGCCCGCCAGGTCGCGGATGCAGCCGTCGCGACCGACAAAGAGGAACGCGCCGCCGAGGGCCGATTCGAGAACGATGACGAGGTTGAAGCCGTCCACGAGGACGCGCTTGCCGGCCAGCGCCTCAGCGGCCAGCCGCGTGCGGCAGCGGCGGGCAAGCTGGTCATCCGAGCAGACGCTTCGCTGGACGGCCAGACGCTGACGAGCCCTCAGACCGTAACGGTCGCCGACCAGCTTGACGGCGCCCGGCTGGGCATAGCCGCGGCTCAGCAGCCAGGACAGATCGCTTGCGGCCCGGCGCAGAATCGCCGCCCGGCTGTCGGCAAAGAGCCGCCCGTCTGCGGGGGCGGGGCCGCGATGGCTTCGTGTATCGGGCATGCCCCAAGGATACCACAGCGGGAGCCGTGAGACAAGAGAAGGAAAAAACCGATTGACAGGGGCGATTCCATTCTCTAACATCTCGGATTTGAAAGGAACGTATGTCGAGCCACAGCTTATCGCATCTGACCATCGACGACCTGGACATTTACGGCTATTCAGTCGCAGGCGAGGAGACCGTCATCGGGATTCCGCAAATGGACGTCTGCTTCGATATCGGCAAGGCGCCGGATCAGTTGATCTCGATCAGCCACGTCCTGCTGACACACGGGCACATGGACCACTCGGCGGGCATCGCGTACCACCTGTCGCACCGGAAGTTCTGCGGCCAGTCGGCGGGCGTCGTGCTGGCGCCGGCCAACCTGATTGACGGAATCCAGCAGATTCTCGATGCCTTCGGCAAGCTGGACGGCAACCGCATCCCCGCCAAGCTCATCGGCGTCAGGCCCGGCGACGAGTACAAGCTCAAGCCGAACCTGGTCGCGCGGGCGTTTCCGGTCAAACACACCCGCGGGGCCGTCGGCTACGCCCTCATCGAGCGGCGCAAGAAGCTCAAACCGGAATATCTCGGTCTCGACGGCAGGCAAATTGTCGAGCTGAAGAAAAAGGGCGTTACGATCGATGTGCCGGTGGAGATTCCGCTGGTCAGCTATCTGGGCGATACGCAATACGTGGACTTTTCGCAGCTCGACTACATCGCCAACAGCAAAATCCTCATCGCCGAGTGCACGTTCTTCGAAGAGGAGCACACGGAGCGGGCCGACGCGGGGCGGCACATGCACATTGACGAGTTTGCCCCCCTGCTGGAGCGGATGAACAACGAGACGATTTTGATTACGCACCTGACCCAGCGAACGCGGATCAGCGAGGCCCGGCGGATGCTCCGCCAGAAACTCTCCCCTGCCGTCTTCAAGAAGGTCATCTTCCTGATGGATCGCAAGTACCGTCCGTGTCCCCCCGCAACAGAGGCTCCGCCACAGCAATAGGACGGGCAGTGCCCATACAGTAAATCATACAAGCCGGATGGCGGCACACCTGATAACCTGATCCCCTGTCTTCTTGTATTCTTGAGTTCTTAAGATCCATCTCAAACCGTGTTTTTCTGGATCATGAGCCAGGCGCGGAGGACCTCGGCGACGCTCCAGGCCTGAGCGAAGCAGCCGCCGGGGCGATGCGGGACGCCGCCGTCGAAGACCTCGGAGATGCTGCCGATGCAGCCGCCGTCCACGAGGTGAAGGATCAGCGGGTGAAGGAAGGCAGCGCACTGCTTGCGGGCGGAGGGACTGTCACGGTGCACCTTCAAATAGGCCTCGATGAACGGGCCCATGAACCACGGCCAGACGGTGCCCTGGTGATAGGCCGCGTCCCGGTGAAAGGCATCGCCCTCGAAGCGGCCGATGTAGCGGTCATCGCGGGGGCTCAGCGTCCGCAGGCCGTAGGGAGTAAGCAGTTCCCGCTCGACGGTCTGCACGACGCACTTCTGACGCGGCTCATCGAGCGGACTGTGCGGCAGGGAGACGGCGAAGATCTGGTTGGGCCTGACGGCGCTGTCGGTCGTGCCGTCAGGGAAGATGCAGTCGAACAGGCAGGCACGCTCCTCGTTCCAGAAGAGCGCATTGAAGCTCTTGCCCGCGCGGTCGGCGAAGGATTCATACACCTTTGCCGTGTTCGGGTCCTCGGAGGCAAAGTAACGGGCTAGTTGCCGCAGGTTGCTGTACCAAAGGGCGTTGATCTCCACGGCCTTGCCGTAGCGCGGCGTAAAGACCGTATTACCGTGCTTGGCGTCCATCCATGTGAGCTGGCTTTCCTCGTCGCCGCCGGTGATGAGATGGTCGCGGTCCGCGTGGATGCCGAAGCGCGTGCCCTCGCGGTAGGCCTCCATAATCCATGTGACGGCGGGCAGCAGTTTATGGGTGAAGACCTCGCGTTCACCGCCGGCCTCCAGCCAGGCGAAGGCGGCATGGACGAACCACAGCGAGGCGTCGATGCTGTTGTAGTGCGGCGGGCCGCCGTAGTCGTCGAAGCGGTTGGGGATCATGCCCTCACTAACCGCCCGAGCAAACGTCTTGAGGACGCCCAAAGCGACATCCAGCCGGCCCGTACTCAGGCACAGACCCGGCAGCGAGATAAATGTATCGCGGCCCCAGTCAAGAAACCACGGGTAGCCGGCGATGACCGTCCATGTCTCCTCGCCGTCGAGGGTCCGCTTCGTCAGGAAGCGACCGGCGGCGGAAAAGAGCACCTTTTGAATAGGATCGCGGACATAGGCATTTTGGGTCAGTTCATCCTCGCGCCGGGTCAGCGATGCCTCCACGGATTCCACCGTAAGCCCCGCAGGCCGGACGAACGACTCCGTCCGCTCGGTCAGACTCGCCCAGAGCACGAGGCGCACGGGCCTGTCCACCCGGGTCTTCAGGACGCAGGGCACCCAGAGGTCCTCAAAGCAATCCTGTCCGCGAAAGCTCTCCACGCGGTAATAGAACCGATACCACCACTGCGGATCGGCCTCGCACTCCAGGTCGTCCGACCAGAGGTTGAGCTGCGAGGCGGGGGCCGTCTCGGAGCGGATCACCGTGTGGTCGCCGCGGTCCAGGCAGAGCATATCGGTCGCGGCGTTTTGAAGGCCGTGGAAATCGCGCAGAGCGATCAGCGGGCGAAGGGAGAACTCAAAGCCGCGGCAGAGGTCGCGAAAGTCATAGACAATCGCCGCCGTGTCGCTGTCGGGCAGGAGATAAACGGACTTGATCAGCCGGGCTACACCCAGCTCGTATTCGAAACGGACGGACGAGCCGACGCGGATCTCGACGAGGTATTCCCAGCCGCGGGGGTGGATCGTCCGATCAAACTCGAAGCAGGAAAACTGGAGCTGATCGTCGCCGGTATCGACTGTCTCAAGACAGTTGGCAAGGGCCGTCGTGCGTTGGGCGGGCGGATGGATTGTCCCGGTCAAGAGGCCGTGATACCGCCGGGTATTGCAGCCCGCCAGCGTGCCCGAGGCAAAGCCGCCCCGGCTGTTGGTCAGGAGCCATTCCTTGCGGAGGAGCCCGTCGAGCGACTGGTTGTGCGTCGAAACGGTAAGGATGGAACGGTCGGCATTTTCAGGCACGGATCGATCATCCACGGCAGGAGCCCCTTCAGGAGGCCTGGCCGGCCGTCGGTTCGCTTTCCATCAGGACCTCCTTGCACCGGTCGCGGAGGTGGCTGAGCACGTTCATGAAGTTGATGTAGGAGTCATAGGGAGACTCGTACGGGTTGAAATACTTATGCACGTCGCCGTCCGAGAAATACTTGGTGCACATGTAGTAGAAGTGATCGCTGGTCAGCAGTTTCTTCCAGTCCTCCATGATCGCCGCGTTGTGCGTCTGCTTGACGAGCTTTTCGAGCTTGTAAACCTCGTGGAGGGCGTTGGACTGCATGGCGTTGCCCAGCCACGCGGAGAGGTCCCGCTCCGTATCGGCCCAACTGATGACGTGGGGGACGTCGATGACGTCCATGACCGGGTAGGTATCGACCACCTGGCTGGGCGTCTTGAAATTGTTGTCCGGGTGGCGGAGAATGTGCTCGGGCAGATGGTACATGAACTCGAAGATGCCCGTATCCTCCCATTGGTGCTCGCCGAAGGTCTCATAATCCATGAAAAGGTTGACGACGTGCCCGCAGCCGTTGACCTGGTCGATCCATCGGGAGAACTTGGCGGCGTCCAGCGGCCACTCCTTCCAGCCGCGATTGCTGAAGCGGAAGGCGATGTCGTCGGAGAGAGAGTAGTTCTTGAGCAACAGCCGGAGACGCTGACAATTCGGGGGCCGGTAAACGAAGTTGCTGTTGCGGTGACCGAGGATTCGGTCGGCGCCCTCGGCGATGACGGCGTCGAACAGGTCCAGCGACTCGATCGTCTCGGCCAGGTGGTTGTTGTAGATCAGCTCCGTATTGCGAAAGACGCGGGGTGACTGGCCCCAGAGGCGTCCGATCAGCTCGCGGTGCTGCCGGATTTGTTCGAAGAACTCCTCGCGCGAGTAAAGAAAGCTCAGGCTGTGATAGTAGGTCTCATTGATAAACTCCACGCAGCCGGTCTCAGCCAGGGCGTCGAACGTGCTCATCACCTCGGGGCAGTACTTATGGAATTGCTCGATGATGGCTCCGGTGATGCTGAAGGAGACGCAGAAGTCCTTGCCGTAGCGACGGATCATATCCAGCAGGAGGCGGTTGGTCGGCAGGTAGCATTTGTTGGCGACTTTCCGGCAGATTGAGGCGTTCTTGAACTCGTCGAAGTAGTTGGGGGTCCGGTCAAAAACGGTATAATGGCGGAGACGGAACGGTTGATGGACCTGAAAGTAGAAACAAACTGAAGGCATCCTGGCTTCCTCTATTCATCAGCGCTGTTAACTTTTTAAACTTTCACGGTTTGCAGGACATCCTGATAAACCTGCACACATCGCTGGGCGGCTCCCGACCATTTGAGCTTTCGGACCTCGAAGTTGCCGTGCTCGCGCAGCGTCATCTGCAGCGGCGGGTACTTGAGCACGGCGATAATCTTGTTGGCCATCTCGTTGATATCCCAGAAATCGACTTTGAGTACGTGAGTCAGGACCTCCGCCACGCCGCTCTGCTTGCTGATGAGCACGGGCACATCATGGTTGAGCGCCTCAAGGGGGGCGATCCCGAACGGCTCCGAGACCGACGGCATCACATACAGGTCGGCCATCTGATAGACCTTGCGAACATCATCCCCCCGCAGGAAGCCGGTAAAGAGCACCTTGTGGCCGATGCCCATCTGGGCGGCCATTTCGATGATCCGGTGCATCATATCGCCGGTCCCGGCCATGACAAACTTGACGTTTTCTATCTCCTCCAAGACCTTTCGAGCGGCCATGAGAAAGTATTCCGGACCCTTCTGCATGGTAATCCGGCCCAGGAAGAGGACGATCTTTTCATCGCTTCGGATCCCGACACGGTTTTCGGCGATACGGTTATCCTCCTCGGCCTCGACCCCATTGTAGATCACCTCGACCTTGTCACCCTGAATGCCGTAGCGAGAGATAATGATGCTTCGTGTCAGGTAGCTGACGGCGATGATCTTATCGGCGGCGTGCATCCCCTGCCGCTCGATGTCATAGATCATCTGGTTGACGTTCTCGCCGCTCCGGTCGAATTCCGTCGAATGGACATGGACAACCAGGGGTTTGCCCGTCACAGCCGAGACGGCGATCCCCGCCGGATAGGTCATCCAGTCGTGTGCATGGATCACATCGAAGCTCTGC
This sequence comes from Anaerohalosphaeraceae bacterium, assembly GCA_050309685.1. Lineage (GTDB taxonomy): Bacteria > Planctomycetota > Phycisphaerae > Sedimentisphaerales > Anaerohalosphaeraceae > JBNRMP01. The sequence goes on along the minus strand of JBNRMP010000002.1, from coordinate 9,030 downwards.
CGCATCGCCAGTTTGACCGCCGAGGCGGCATAACGGTGAACCTCGGTGTACATATCGCCGCCGTAGTGGCTGCCCCCGCCGGAAGCGGGCACTTCCTCATCCACTTCGAGCCACTGCTGAAAGACCGGGTTGTCGCTGAGGGCCTTCCGGGCGGCCCGCTTCTTATTCCGGATAATTTTCTCCAGTTTCTCTTGGTATTCTTCGGCTGTTTTGTAGGGCTGAAGGGGCGAACCAATCGCATGAAACTGGACGTTTTTCAGTGTTTTCGTCTTAAAATGAGAACCATTGCGGGATTCTTCCGGTCCCTCGGATTCCTGGGCCGGCCGCTGCTGCTTGGGGCTAAGCACACGGACATGGGACACCTGATCGCCGTCAATCGGTTTGGGCAGAACAAATGAAATATCGACACCTTGGGTACTTAACGCCCGGGTCAATCCATAACAGGCGGTGCCGAGCCCGCCGCTGATAAACGGAGGAAACTCCCATCCCAGCATGAAAACCTTCATCGCAGCCCCCTCTTTCTCACAGCATCCTTGTTGGTTTGACTCGTTCCTTCCATATTCGCGCTCGCAAAAATCTGACGTTTTTTTGTCCTATTACATATTCAATACGAATTATAAATTCTGTCAAGAGCAGCGCCTAAGAATTTTTTTAAAAATTACGTGGAAAAAACTTGAGTAGTGCGAGAAACAGGTTTTTCCTTACGCATCTTAACACTTAAATAAAAAAGCCGCTTTCTCCCCTTGGGAGAAAACGGCTTTACGTTTGTTTGAAAAAGATAAGGCGGCTACCTATATCGCTGGATCAAAGATCCTGGGGCTTTACCGTACTGCGGCGGTTGGCCTCGGTTCTGGCAGTCGCATCATCCAGTACCGCGTAGATGCGGTCGTTAAGGGCCTGGATGGTTTCGCTGGCGGTCATCATGCCTTTGCTCTTGATGTAGGCCTTGACCTTGCTGGCGACAACCAGGACTTCCTTGGCGCTGGACTTCTTTGCAGCCGCACCTTTCTTTTTCTTCGAAGCTTTCTTTGCCATTGTGGCACCTCCCTGTAAATTAAAATTGGTTCCCATGCAAATGAGCACAACTATGCTCAAAACCGCAATTGAGGGTATTTTGAACATAGAGAAACGGCTTTGCAATAAAAAAATTGGCAAAATTATGCAAAATCTTGCATTTTCCGGACCTATAACCCAAAAATTCGTTACAAACGACACCCTTTGACGGTCAAATTCAGTCTGCTAAGGGCTTTTTGCGGTTTTTCCATTTAATCGAGCCTGTCGATATGACGATTCCTGCTGGAGCCGGATACGGTAAAAACAGGAGTTTAGTTTCCCTGGAGATTAAAGATGAACGAAAAGAACCCAAAAGGCCGCCACGGCCCAAAGCTTTCCGAAAAGGAACTGGTCACCGTGGCCTTCGCCGAGGACCTGGAACTGGCCCGACGTAATAAGGCGCTGCTGGAGGAAAACGGGATTCCCGCCCATATCCGGGAATCCGCCGATTCGGCCGGGACGCCGCAGATCGCCATCCTCGTCCGCGAGGAAGACCTGGACCAGGCCCATGCCCTGATCGCCTCTCACGCTTCCTTCGAGGAGTTTTTCGACGTCTTCTTCCGGGGCGGCCCGGAACTCCTGGACGATCTGCTTGACGAGGAAGACTGATCCGGCGGAAAATGACCGGGATTATATACTGATTCAAAAGGGTGAAATTATGGCAGAGAAGGATGAAAATCTGAAGACGTCGGAGAACCCGGAAGAAAAGACCGCGGAGCGACGAAAGACTTTCGTGGAACGCCGCAAGAACGTGGTGGACCGGCGAAACGGCTGGGACCGACGCCGCGGGCCCGGACATCGCCGCACGGAGGAACGCAAGCTCGCCGAAGAAGGCCAAATGACCGACGAGCAGTTTGACTTCCTCATGGCGATCGATCAGTACAAGAAAGCCAACCAGCGGCCCTTCCCCACCTGGACGGAGGTCCTTGAGGTCATCAAAGCCCTGGGATACCGCAAGGTGGCCGAACCCCAGCCCCTTGAATCCTTCCGCAAGGAGGATAAGCTGGAACCGGCAAACGTGTAACCGCATGACCCCCATCTGCCGTTCTCGCACCAGGGGGAACGGCAGATTTTTTTATTTTAAACATTTCTGCAAAACGGCCGCCCCTTCCGGGTCTATTTAATCGCCATGCCTTCGAGTTTTTCCAGGACCGACCGGAGAAAGCGGGAGATTTCCTCTTTCGCGCGATCGAGGTTACCGAGGTTGTCTTCGATCATCTTGACGAGGCGGCTGCCGATAATCACCCCATCCGCCCCGGCCGAGGCGACCTCGGCGGCGTGCTCGGGGGTGCTGATGCCGAAACCCACGCAAATAGGCCGGTCGGTGCAGCGTTTGAGGCGGGCGACCAGCGGCTTGACCTGGGCCGAGAGGCCGGCCCGCTCACCGGTCGTGCCCAGCAGCGAGACCGTATAGATGAAGCCCGTCGTATGGGCGGCGATCTGCCGCACACGGGCCTCGGGGGTATTGGGCGTTACCATAAAGACCGTCTCCAGCCCCGCCGCGGCGGCCGGGGAGGCGATTTCATCGGCATCGTCGATACTCAGATCGGCCACGAGGATGCTCGTACCGCCGGCCTGCTTAAAGTCGCGGCAGAAGCGTTCGACGCCGTACTGCACGACGAGGTTGTAGTACACCAGCAGACCCACCGGAACGGACTTGTAGGCCGTCACCTCGGCGATAAACTCCAGGGCCCGTGCCGGGGTCATCCTTGCCGCCAGGCTCCGCAGGTCCGCCCTCTGGATCGTCGGCCCGTCGGCAATCGGGTCGGAGAACGGGATGCCCAGTTCGAGCACGTCCGCCCCCGCGTCAATCGCCATCTTCACCAGTTCGAGACTCTGCTGGTAGGTCGGGTCGCCGATCACGAAGAAGGGGATCAGGACGGCCCTGTCTGTCTTTGAAAATAGCTCTGCATATCCGGCCATGGCATTTATCCTTTCAGCGGTCTGTACGATTCAACGATCCCGATGTCCTTGTCCCCGCGGCCCGAGAGGTTCACCACCACGAGGGTCTCCGGGGGCAGCTTGCCCTTCTGCCCGAGAACCCAGGCCAGGGCGTGCGAACTCTCCAGCGCAGGCAGGAATCCCTCCGTGCGGCAGAAGAGCCCGAAGGCGTCGAGCACCTCCTCGTCCGAAACGGATTCGTACACCGCCCGGCCCGAGTCCTTAAGATATGAATGCTCCGGGCCGACGCCGGGATAATCCAGACCCGCCGAGATGCACTCGGTCTGGCGGATCTGGCCGTTTTCGTCCTGCAACAGGTAGGTACGGGCGCCGTGGAGGATGCCGACGGAGCCCGCGCACAGGGTGGCGCAATGGTCGTGCGTGTCGAGGCCCCTGCCGCCGCCCTCGACGCCGACGAGTCCGACTTCCGGATCGTCCACAAAGCCCGAGAAAATGCCGATGGCGTTTGAGCCGCCGCCGACGCAGGCCACAACCTTGTCCGGCAGACGCCCGGCCTGTTCGAGGCACTGGCGGCGGGCCTCCCGGCCGATGGGCGCTTGAAAATGTTTCACGATGGTCGGGTACGGATGCGGGCCGCCCGCCGTGCCGAAAAGGTAAAACGTGTCGTCCACGTGGGCCGTCCAGTAGCGCAGGGCCTCGTTGATGGCATCCTTGAGCGTGCCGGAGCCGCCTTCGACGGGAATCACCTCTGCCCCCAGCAGCCGCATCTTGTGAACGTTGACGTTCTGTCGGGCGACATCGGTGGCGCCCATGAAAATCTTCGTCTCCATGCCGAACAGCGCCCCGACCATGGCAGTCGCCAGCCCGTGCTGGCCCGCCCCCGTCTCGGCAATCAGCTTTGTCTTCTCCATGTACTTTGCCAGCAGGCCCTGCCCGAGGGTGTTGTTGATCTTGTGGGCTCCGCCGTTGAGCAGGTCCTCACGCTTGATATAGACCTTGAAGCCGACTTGCTCGCTGAAGCGCTTGGCATGGTAAAGCGGCGTGGGCCGCCCCGCGTAGTACCGATAGAGATCGTCCAGGTCGTGAACGAAGCCCGGCTCGTCGCAAAACCGTTCGAACGCCGCCTCAATCTCCTCGAGTGCCGGGATGAGCACCTCGGGCACATAGAAGCCGCCGAACGTTCCGAATCGTCCCCTGTGTTTCATGCCTTCACCTTTCCTCCGGCCGTCCGCCGGATATTCTCAAAAAGCTGCCGCATCTTTTCGTGGTCTTTCCGGCCGGGCTGCGATTCGATCCCGCTGCACACGTCGATGCCATAGACGCCGGTCTCGATCGCCTCGACGACGTTGTCGGGGGTGATGCCGCCGGAGAGCATGATCCGCTGATTCATCGGCTCCAGCCACGACCAGTCGAACCGCTCGCCGGTGCCGCCGTAACGGTCCTTGCTGTAGTGATCGAGGAGGATGATGTCGGCGGGATACTCGGCGGCCCGCTGCACGTCCTTTTTGCTGCGGACCCGAATCGCCTTGATCAGCTTGCAGTTCATCCACAGAAGGGACCGGCAGAACTCCGGCGACTCGTCGCCGTGGAGCTGAATCCAATTGAGCCAGCCCTCGGCGTAGGCCCGGCGGACCTGCTCGGCCGAGGGATTGACAAACAGCCCGACCGTATCGACAAAGGTCGGGATCTTGCGGATGATCTCGCGGGCCTTTTCGAAATCGATAAAGCGAGGGCTTTTCGGGTAAAAGATGAAGCCGAGCATGTCGGCTCCCATCTCGACCGCCGCCAGGGCATCCTCAAGATTGGTCAGTCCGCAAATCTTGACTTTCAGTGAAATCATCAGGATTCCTTGTTATCTTTCTTTAATCCGCCTCATTCGCGGTTGCTTTAAATTAATTTTCCGTCGCTCAGCCGTTGCTGATTTTCACCAGTTTTTCCAGACACTCGGCGGCTTTGCCGTTCCGGATGGCGGCCTGGGCCTTTTCGAGCCCCTCTGCGAACGTCTCGGCCAGGCCGGCCACCATTATAGCGGCCGCCGCGTTGAGTGCCACAATATCTTTTTTGGCTCCCTGTTCGCGGCCCTCCAGGATCGAGCGGACGATCCGGGCATTGACCTCGGCGTCGCCGCCCGCCAGTTCACTAAGGTCGGCCTGCCGCAGCCCCAGCGACTGGGGCGTGAGCACCTGGGCCTCAATCGTGCCGTCCTCCCGCAAAAAGAGAATATTCGTTGGCCCCATTGTGCTGATCTCGTCGAGGCCGTTGCTGTGGACGACCATCGCCCGCCGGGCCCCGAGCATTTTAAGCGTCTGGGCCATTCGTTCCATGAGGGCCACGTCGGAGACACCGATCACCTGGGCCCGAGCCCTCGCCGGATTGGCCAGCGGGCCGAGGATATTGAAGGCCGTGTGAAAGTCGAGACTCTGACGCACCGACTGGACATGTTTCATCGCCGGGTGAAACATCGGCGCAAACATGAAGCCGATGCCCGCCTGACGGATGCATTCAGCGACGATATCCGGCCCTGGCGCGATGTTGACACCCAGGGCCGTCAGTACGTCCGCCGAGCCGCAGACGCTTGTGATCTTCTTGTTGCCGTGCTTGGCCACGCGGCAGCCCGCTCCCGCCGCCACAATCGCCGATGAGGTCGATAGGTTGAACGTTTTGAGCGGCGCCCCGCCCGTGCCGCAGGTGTCGATCAGGTTGTCAAGCCCCGTCTCGACCCGCACAGCATGTTCCCGCAGCGAAGTCGCCAGCCCGGCGATCTCCGTCACGGCCGCCTTCTTGACCCGCATCGCCGCCAGAAACGCCGCGATCTGCACCTCGGCCACGTCGCCGCTGAAGATCAGGTCGAGGAGATGGCGGGCCTGATCGAACGACAGGTCGTTGCCCTCCAGAATGATCTCCAGGTACTGCGTAATCTTTGTCATGTTTGCCTCCGTTTTACTCCCCCATCCTCGTTACGGTTCTTTGCCCGTACTCGCGGGCAATCCTCAGCATGTTTTCGATGATTTTGCCGCCGGTGGGCGTCAGGATGCTCTCCGGGTGGAACTGCACGCCGTAAACCGGAAAACGCCGGTGCCGCACGCCCATGACAACGCCCTCGAAGGAGCCCGTCGTCTCCAGGCAGTCCGGCAGGGTCACGGCACAGAGACTGTGATAGCGCCCCGCCTGCAGCGGATTCTCCAGTCCCTCGAACACCCCGCCGCCCGTATGGGTGATCCGCGAGGACTTGCCGTGCATGACGGTCGGCGCATGCCCCACCTCCCCGCCGAAACATCGGATGATCACCTGGTGGCCCAGGCAGACCCCGAGGATCGGCAGCTTGTCCTTAAAGTAGTCCACCGCCGCCGGCGAGACGCCCGCGCTGTCAGGATGGCCCGGCCCCGGCGAGATCACCAGCAGGTCCGGCCCGAATTCGTCGGCCGCCCGGATCAGCTCGCCCAGCGGCGTGCTTGCCCGGTACACCCGCGTGACGCACCGGCGCTTGGCGAACTCATCCACCAGGTTGTAGGTAAATGAATCGAAGTTATCGATAAACAGTACGTTGACGGCTTTTGTTTCCATGGTCTGATCCTTTTGCATGGTTATACCCCCTGTCCTGCGGCTTGGCGGGTCGCGGCGGAGCGGATGGCCCGAAGGCACGAGCACGCCTTGTGGTTCGTTTCTTCGAACTCGGTTCTCGGCACGCTGTCGTGGACGATGCCCGCGCCTGCGCGGATATAGGCCATGCGGCCGCGGATCTGGAGACTGCGGATGGTGATGCAGCTATCGAACTGCCCGTCCACCGTCAGGTACATCACCGCCCCACCGTAATAGCCCCGCCGGGTCCGCTCCAGACGGCGGATGATCTTCATCGCCTCAATCTTCGGCGCCCCCGTCAGCGTCCCCATGTTCATCGTCGCCAGGTAGGCGCTAAGGGCGTCCAAATCACTTCGCAGCTTGCCCCGGACGTTGCTGACCAGGTGCATCACAGACTCGTACTTCTCGACCGTGAGCATCTCCGTCACGACCCGACTGCCCGGCTGCGAGACCCGCGCGATGTCGTTGCGGGCCAGGTCCACCAGCATCATGTGTTCGGCAAGCTCCTTGTGGTCCAGTTTGAGCTCGGCCTCGTATCGCGCGTCGGTATCCGGATCGATCCGCCCGTTCACGCGGCCCCGCGGCTTGGTCCCGGCAATCGGTCGGATCTCCACCACGCGCTCCCGGCGGCCGCTGACGCGCAGGTTGAGCTCGGGACTGGCCCCCATCAGGACCGTAGCGGGCGTGTTCAGGTAGAACATGTACGGCGAGGGATTGAGCGTCCGCAGCCGCCGATAGACATCCAGCGGCTCGGCGGGGCACGGCTCTATCAGCGTGCGGCTGAGCACCACCTGAAAAACGTCACCGTTAACGATGTGCCCCTTGCCCGCCCGCACCATCTGCTCGTAGGTCGCCTGATCCGTATCCGTTTGCGGCACATCGTCGCTGTCCTCGGGATCGCGCGGCGTCGGCCGCGGCGCCTGGGCCATGCGGTCGTAATAATCGAAGCGTTCCATCGCCTCCTCGTAAACCGCCTGCCGGTCGCCGTCGGTGATCACGGCGTTGACCACCACATACCCCTTGCCCGCCCGGTGGTCCATCAGGAAGATGTTGTCCGCAAAGTAAAGTTCGTAGTCCGGATTCTCGAGGACGTCCGTTGCACCGGCCGGCAGATTCTCGAACTGGTCGATGAAATCATAGCTGATGGCCCCCAGCAGGCCGCACGTTACCCGAAACGGCGGGCTGGCCAGCTTGAAGGCAAAGGCAACGGCCCGGATCACATCCATCTGGCTGACGCTCTTGAGCCGCGACTCCTCGTCCTGCACGCCCCGGCTGCGGCGGATCGTGCCGGTGATGTACCGGTCCGTAAACTCAACGGTCTCGCAGAAGCCGAACCGCTCCCTATGGTCCTGCAGGTAGCCGATGATCCGCCGGCCGACCGGGGTCAGAGCCTCCACCCGAAAACCGTCGCCCCGCCCCGTCAGATAGAGGGCCGGGTTGGCCGTGCCGAAGGTCAGCTCCTTGCCGTCCGCCTCCGTCAGCGTATCCTTCGACTCCAGCAGGCAGCAATGTTTGACCCGCCCGTAGTCGCTGAGCCGGGCAAAATATTCCACCGGGCAGGAGAAGGCCATCTCCCGGATCATCGGGATGATCTGTCCCGGTCGCGCCTGTTCGATCTGTCTTCGATAGTCCTGCATTTTTGATTCCTGTTCCTATGGTTTCCTTTTTTCGCTTAGTGGGGGATAAAAAAAACGACCGAAGACGGGAGCCTTCGGTCGCGATTGGAGGTAACTGAAATAACTGCAGAATCAGCCCTAACGCCCGCCGGCTCTCGCCAGAGGACACCACCACCAGAACAAACGGGCTGTTATATTGTTACTATTCACAGAAACACACTATACGACTTTTGAAATTTCCGTTCAAGAGAAATTTTCTGATTTTTTAAATTTTCCGTTTTTTTGAGATTTCAGGATACATGCTATCTGCTTTAAGTGATGTTTTTTTCGTCTTCCGCTTACGTCTATTCGGTTAATTCCTGATCGAGAAACACGGATAGAGCCCTGTTCCGGCGTCGATGAGGACGACGACATCGTGCTCTACTGCAATCCCAGCCGGGAGGCCACGCTGACGTTCATGGTGATGAAGTACATCCTGGGTTATGACGACGTCCGCCTCTATGAGGGGTCCTGGACGGAATACAATACGAGGATGGAAATGCCGTCATTGAAGGGCCAAGTCCGGGACCGTTCATAAAACCGGCGGAAAACTGAAACATCGGCACAGGGGCCGGCGGACAAATTGCCGGTCCCTCTTTTTATACCATCTTTATCCTTAATTTGTTGATCCTCTGCTTTGTCATCTCCGCGAGGGTCCAAAAGAATCCTTGTAAAACTCGCCCCGATCCTTACAATGGGGGGTTTTGAAGTTCAATCTGAACTTTTGCATTTTTAAGGTAACGCCAATTGGAACTTGATCCGGTTGACATCCCAGTTATCGCCTTCGATGCGTTCGATGACCCATGCGATGGTATCGCTGAATGTTTGTCGCAGCACGCTC
>JBNRMP010000001.1:0-38177 GCA_050309685.1 Anaerohalosphaeraceae bacterium | reverse complement strand
GAGCGTGCTGCGACAAACATTCAGCGATACCATCGCATGGGTCATCGAACGCATCGAAGGCGATAACTGGGATGTCAACCGGATCAAGTTCCAATTGGCGTTACCTTAAAAATGCAAAAGTTCAGTTGTTTACAGTCAACAAGATAGCCGCACTTGGAGAGGGTTGGTATACCTGCTATATCTACGAGGACATTGTGATCCTCTACCAATTTCAAGGAGAATCCGTTCGATTAGCCAGAATTGGAACTCCAAAACAACTGCTGAAAAAGAAATAAACTTTCTACCTCGCCTTGAACATAGCATAACGTAAACAGTTATCTCAGAAAAAGCCCAAGAAAAAATTTTTAAATTCTAATGTATAATTTACTTGACATTATGTAAATAATACCATACATTAAGTCAAGTTCAATATACATTAGGAAAGGACAGGATTATGAATCGTGTACAAAAAATGGCATGGATGACAGTGATTTGCACGGGGCTCGGGATTGTCCTGAGCGCAACTGCCGTCCCGGTTCTTTACGTTATGGGCGGATTTCCGAGGGCGTGGGCCGGGCTGGCCTTCCTGGGCATCGCCGGGCTGGCCGGTTTTGCCCCGGCCATCTTCAAGAAGGAACCCGGGGCGGTCCAGACCGATGAACGCGACCGGCTTATCCATGTTCAGTCCACGAAGGCGGGTTTTTCGGCCTCCTACGGCGTCTTCGGACTGCTTTCGATGGGAATCTGGATTTACGTTGGACCGGACAGCCTGATCAGCGCCAACGTTTTGCCGCAGATCTGGATGATCGCCTTCATTACCGCCTTTTTTGTCCAGGCCCTGACGACCCTGGTCCTCTACGGCAAGGGAAATCCGCAACCGGAAGGAGGCGCTGCATGAACCGATTGAAAAGACGCGCTTGGGCACAACTGGCGGCCGTGAGCATCATGGCGCTGATTGCCGTACCCGGCTTTTTATACCTGTTCGCACGCGATGTTGGCGGAATCGACTACCTGATCTTCGGCCTGATCACCGGCATCCCGGCGGGACTGTTTATTTACCGCCGGAAAAACAGGAAAGCGCAGCAGTACGACGAGCGGGAGCGGTTCCTGCTCGGGCAGGCCTTCTACTACGGCACGGGAGCCTTTGTCTTGTTCTTTCTCATTGCCTCCTTTGCCGCCTTCTTTCTCGTCGGCGGCCAGGGGAGCGTCCCGGTTATCTTCCTGCCGCTGATGCTGTTCATCGGCCTGTTTATCGCCAAAGGCATCGAATCCCTCATTCTCCTACGGCTGGCAAGGGAGGACCATGAGTAAGGACCTGCTTACCAACACCATCCGGCGGCTGCGGTTTGACGCCGGCGAGATGACCCAGCAGGATCTGGCGGACAGGGTCGGCGTGACGCGGCAGACGATCCTCGCCATGGAGCAAAACAAGTACGTCCCGTCGCTGGCCCTGGCCATCCGGGTCGCACGGGTGTTTAACAAACAGGTCGAAGAGGTTTTTCAACTGGAGGAACATCCATGAGAACGCAGTTTGTAATGGCCGCTTTGCTGGTGCCTGCCGTTTTCGGCTCAACCCACGGCGATCAGACGTTTGAGTTTTTGGGCAAGTCGGGCAGCGTGATCTGGGCGGCTGAAGATATCGGCGGCGAGTACAGCCAGTCCGTGCTGCACCAGATCGTCATTGAGCCGAATGGGGTAGCGGCGGGATCATCCGAGCTGAAGGAGTACGGCCACTGGCAGCCCGTCCGCGACCTGGTGAACCGTTTGGAATTGGAGCCAGCCGTTGAGCTGGAAAAACACGCCGACGGCACCCTTGGGGCCGCCGCGGCCGGCCTGAGGATCGCCACCCCCCTGCCGGATGCGGCCCTGATGGAGCGGTTTTATGAACATATCCGCAGCGGCGGGTCCAACGCCCGGACCTGGGCAACAGCCGCCGGCGGGCCGCACATCCAGCCGCCCCGGATCGGCAATCGCCCTGCCGAAATTCTCTATGGTCTGCCGGCGGGCCTTTATGTCAATTACTCGCTCGACCGCGGCTGGTACTTCCCCCGCTCCGGGCTCATCCTGATCCTGACCCGCCAGCCGGTAAGGGCTGTCGGCATGGATGCGATGCATGGGCTGTTGGTGCTCAGGGTGCCACTCCAACACAAAGAGGATTGATTTTGTAGATTATTCAAGGTGCGCAAAAGAAAGGAGCTGTCCTCCGAGCAGCTCCGCTCATCACTCTCCTCCGGCCAAGCCGGTCACTTTCAAAATCAGTCGCTTTCCATCACCCGATACAAGAATGACGTATATATGGGGCAACCGGTGTGCCAGCACAGCCAAATCTTTCCCGATTTCACATCGTGGCTTGTAAATACATCAAAATAAACAGTTTATCAAAAGACCGATAAAACAAATTTTTTTAGCACAGACAACCCTTAAAGATTCTCATGTTGATAAATAGCAACACGGAAATGCCCTTCTGTGAATTTAGGAATTCTCTATTTATGCGCAAATGCCTTACACAAAATAAGTTAGGAAGTGTGTTTATTTTTATAAACACGCAGAGGGCCATGCAACCCGGATTCAACACAAATTTGAACAGGGCCTGAAAAGGTGTCCGGGTCGGTAATGGGCGAACCGGCCCGGACCAGGCGAAACGAGGCATGTTGTGCTGGTAAAGTTTACAAAATGTTCTCCAACGAGCCAAACAGCTACGGATTCACCGGTTTTAAGATGTTTTCTCCTTTTTTATGCAACTAAACGTTTCAGATATGCGTCTAAGATGATAAATAAACAGCAAGTCGGCTACCGGAGGCAATTATGGCAGCGAAAAAAACCATTGTGAGTGTTCTGTGTTTGTCGGCGTTTCTGATGCTTGCCGCGTCGTCAGCCGCGGCCCGCTCTTCACGGAGCAACGGAGCGTCCCCATGGGAGAACGCCCAGGTGCTTGTTGAGGTCTTCCGGGTGGAAGTACAGGTGGATGCCCTCTATGAGTCCGGCGTCAAATACTCGGTCAAAACCCGGAGGGAATCTCGACGCTGAACCTGCTTTGGTGCCTGCGGGATGAGGAGAAAGGACGGGTCACTTCCGGCATGAAGGCGGGAGTCGGCCACAACCAGGAAAGTGAAAGTCAGCAGGAAAAGACTATCTATCTCAGCCAAACCCGAGTCAATCCCAATTCAGGAGCCGTTGAAATTACAGGGTGGAATCCCTACGAGCAGGGACAACGGCTGAACGTCAAATGCTATGTGAACAGCGAAAATTCAATCAGCTTACGTTGTAAGTATCAAGAGACGTCCTTTGAAAAGCCCCCAAAACCTGATGAAGACCCGAAAGGTGTCAGCAGACCGCTCAGTCTGAACAGCTTTGCATGGGAAGGCGGCGTCTGCCTGCAAAACGGGATTCCGGAAATCGTGGCCGGCGAGCAGGACGACGAAACGGCAGACTTCCTGGTCATCACGGCAACCCTTCAACACCGCCCGGAAGAGCAAACCGCTGAAACGGCCGCTGAGGATGCGAGTTCCAAAAACAGATAGCAAGTCATGCACCGCCCGTTTGCCGAAGAAACACCCGCCCGTTTAGCGGAAAGCAAGCGATTCAGTCTTTTTCGCCGGCTTTTGTGGCGCGGTAGAGGTATTCCACCTCACTTTTGGTCAGGCGGCGGTAGGCGCCGGTCTGGAGGCCCTTGACGGTCAGGTTGCCGATCTTGATCCGCTTAAGTTCGCGGACCTTGTAGCCCAGGCGGGCGAAGGAACGGCGGATCTGGCGGTTGAGCCCCTGACGGATCTGGACCTCGAGGATCGTCTCCTCCCGCAGCTTTTTGATTACCTTGACGGCGGCCCGGCCGGTTCGGCCCTCGGCCAGCCAGACGCCCTTCTTGAGCTGTTCGATATCCTCGGGCGTCATCTGTCCCCGCAAACGGACCAGGTAGGTCTTGGGCAGTTCGTACTTCGGATGTGTCAGGCGGTTGGTCAACTCGGCATCGTTGGTCAGGATAATCGCCCCGACCGTGTCGGCATCGAGGCGGCCGACGCAGAACACCCGCTCATCCGTGTCAATCAGATCGACCGCCTTGGGACGGCCCTGCGGGTCACGGCTGGTACAGATGACGCTTTTGGGCTTATTCAGGAGAAAATAGATCTTTTGCGGTTTCGGGATTCGCCGGCCGTTGACGCGGATATCGTCCTGCCGGGGATCGGCAAAGGCAGGCAGCTCATCCACGATCCTGCCGTTGACCGTTACCGCCCCTTCAAGGATCAGCTTTTCGCAGTTCCGCCGAGAGTCGATCCCCGCGGCAGCGAGAATCTTCTGCAGGCGTTCTTTTTTTGAGCCGCCCGCTCCGGCTGCTTCCGCATTCTGTCTTTTTGCCGCCATCTTAAATTCCTGTTATCGGATCAATTATCGGTTCAACCAGTGAATCAGCCATAACAGCGCCGTCAGCAGGATCGACAACAGCACGCTGGTGGCCAGGGGAAAATAGACCTTCCAGTTTCGGCCGGAAAACTCGAAATCCCCCGGCAAATGAAACAGCCCTAGCCGTTCAAAAAGCAAAGTCAGCAGGCCGACCCCGATGAAGGCCAGCCCCACCAGTATGAACAATTTTCCCATTTTACCCATGTTAATTTACATCATCGATAAAAAATTTCCGTAATAGACCCCCTGATTATAGGGGCAAACAGCCGGAAAATGCAACAGCTCCGAAACGTAAATCCTTATAAACGCTGTTTTTTTGTTGACGAAAGGCGCTTTTCAAAGCATACTACATTCCCTGAATGTGCCCCGGTCCCTGAAGGGGCGAAATTATCGATCAGGTATCCGTTTATTCAAGACGAGGAGTATCTATTATGGCTGTCCGAGCCGCCCAAAGTAACGCAATGAAATATTCCCTCATCACTTTTGTCGCCCTGTTCCTGATTGCCGCCACGGCCGCCGTTATTTTCTACCTGAAGGCCGAGGAATTCCGCACCCAGTATGAGAACAAGAATACGGAGATCGAGCGGATTGCCAACCGCAGCGAGCAGACCAACCTGGCCAAGATTGTCGGCCAGCCCGAAAGCGGCAAGAGCTACCTGGGGACCCTTAACGAGAATTACAATAAGCTGGTCGAAATGGTGGCCGGCCAGCCCCAGCAGGAGATGCCCGCCAACGTTAAGCTCAACCAGATCGCTATGACCGTTTCGTCGCTCAACGAAATGCTGGCCCGGGACGCCAATCCGGCCTACGGCGTACAGGGCATTGCGCTGCTGCAGACCGTCCAGGGCCTCAAATCCACCCTGGACGCCACCCGCCAGGAACTGGCGGCGACGCAGGGTCGGCTTCAGGCCCTGCAGGAGAACTTCGACGCCGCCAAACAGGATGCTCTGTTCACCGAGCAGCGCCTTCGTGAGATGGCCGCAAAGTTCCAGAAGGACCGCGACGAGGTCCAGGCCAAGTATGACGAACTCAAACGGATGATGGAAAATTCCACCGAGGAGCAGATACAGGCCTACAAGGATCGGCTTGAAGAGGAACAGGCCCGGCTCAAGCAGAAACAGTTGGAGCTCGAATCGCTCCAGGCCAAGCTCGAGGATACAGAAAAATCGCTGGAGACGGCCCTGACGCAGTTGGATGCCATTAAACCCAGCCCCGATACCGCCGCGACCGCCTTCAAACGGGACGCCCGCATCATCCAGGTGGACCTGCAGAACGGGATCGTTTACCTGAATGTCGGGGCCGAGAATCACGTTTACCGCGGCCTGACGTTCGCCGTCTATGACAGCAGCGTTCCGATCCCCGAAGACGGCAAGGGCAAGGCCGAAATCGAGGTCTTCCAGGTCAACCAGAACGTCTCGGCCGCCCGCATAACCCGCTCCTCGATCAAGAATCCGATCGTACAGGAGGACATCGTGGCCAACCTGGTCTGGGACCCGCAGACGAGCAACAAGTTTGTCATCATCGGGGACTTCGACTTGAACGGCGACGGCAGGATTGACAGCGACGGCCGGCAGCGTGTGGAAGAGATGATCCTCCGCTGGGGCGGCATCATCGAAGAGGAAGTGACGGTGGAGACCGATTTTGTTGTCATCGGGCACGCCCCCGCCAAGCCGGTCCAGCCCAGCCAGGACGAGCTTGACCTGGACCCCGGCGCCCGCCAGCGGTACGAGCAGGCGATGGCTTCCTCGCAGACCTACGACCAGACCCTTGAAAAGGCCCGGCGGCTGTCGGTGCCGACCTTCAGCCAGAAGCAGTTCTTCTACCTGCTCGGCTACGAGGCGCTGGCCAGCAAGTAGAGCGGGGGGAAATTCGCAACTCAAAGGCGGCCGCGCGTGCCGCCTTTTTTTATGCGCGGCGAAAGGCGGGATCGATGCCGATGGAGGCGACGTAGATCTCGCCAGCGGCCCGGCGGGCGTCAGGATTGCTCGCCAAGCCCTGCTTCATCGCGGCGAAGGTTACCGTGATCTTCGCCTCCACGCAGACCGGCAGCGGAATGCCCCGGTCGCAGTCCAGGCCGGAGGGGATATCCACCGCGAGGATCGGCTTGCCTGCCGCGTTCATGGCCGCGATCAGCCGGGCGGCCGGGTCCGACACTTCGCCCCTGAGCCCCGTGCCCAGATACGCATCCACAATCCAGTCAGCCCCGTCAGCCCACGAGCGAACGCGGGAGAGCAGGTCGTCCGAAGCCGGGTCCAGCACGTCGATGGCAAGCCCCATGGCCCGGGCGATATCGAAGTGAACCTGCGCATCACCGCGAACCTTTTCGGGAGGGGTGCAAAGGACAATATGGACGCAGACACCGCGGTTGGCCAGGTGACGCGCGATGACGAAGCCGTCGCCGCCGTTGTTGCCGGCGCCGCAGAAGATCACTGCGGCGGACGAGACCGACGCCTCCAACTGCCGCCAGAGGACCTCGGCGGCGCTGCGTCCGGCGTTTTCCATCAGCACAACCCCGGGAATGCCCATTGTCTCGATGGCCCAGGCGTCCAGCGCCCGCACCTCGTCGCGGCTCATCACCGGGATTGTTCCCCGCGTTTCCTGGTTCCACAATCGGATCATCCCGCCCATTATACCCCGGCTTTCCAAAAGGTCAATTGACAGGACGGCCGAAACCGGCTACAGTAGAGAAGTCCTCTTAACACCAAGAAAGGTAAAAACAGGATGCATATTCTTCTGACCAATGACGACGGCATCTTTGCCCCCGGCCTGGCGGCGATGTACCAGTATCTCAGGGACCTGGGCAAAATCACCGTGGTCGCCCCCTCGGACGTCCGCTCCGGCACGAGCCACAGCATCTCCCTGGGTGAGGTGGATTGTACCCAGGTGGACGTCGTCGGCAAGTTCAAAGGATACAGCGTGGAGGGCTCGCCGGCGGACTGCGTCAACCTTGCCCTCAACCAACTTGTCCCCCGCGATGAGCCGGTGGATCTCGTCGTCTCCGGCATCAACCACGGGGCCAACGTCGGCATTCATGTCTTCTACTCCGGCACGGTGGCCGGCGCCATCGAGGGGGCCTTCTACGGCCTGCCGGGCATTGCCGTCAGCGCGGCCGTCGATGAGCCGATGGACTTCGCGAAGGCCGCCGACTATGCCGGCCGGGTGATCCGCCGACTCCTGCCCGTTCCCGCCGGCAAGGTCATCAGCATCAACATCCCCCGCCTCTCCGAGGGCCGCCCCAAGGGGGTTCGGGTCGTCCGCCAGTCCACCATCGGCCACGAGGAGTTTCTGCCGCCGCCCGAAAAGGGCGGACCGGCCTTTCACGCCTCGCGCAACAAGAAAATCCCCGGCGCCCAAAACCGGGAGGACGGGATCGACACCAAGGCCCTGTTTGACGGCTATATCACCGTAACCGCCCTGCGGGACGACCTGACGGACGCGGCGGAGAACGAGCGGCTCAAGACACTCAAATTTGAAATGTGAGGACGAGCATGCTGAACATTTTCGAAACCCCCTGGCTGCTGATCAGCGTCTCGGCCTTCCTGCTGGTCGCGGCGGGCATCTGCCGACAGGCGCGGCCCGAGTGGGGCTACTGGCCGATGCTGGCGGCCGTTCTGGCGGCGGGACTGGGCCTGGGGCTCGACCGGCTCATCCAGACGGACAAGGAGAAAATCGAGGCGGTCATCGATACCTGCCGCCGCTCCGTCGCAGCCGGCCGCGTTCGCAGCATTGAGCCGATGATCGCCGACAACTATTTCGACGCGGCCCACCCCAACCGGCAGGCCCTGCTGTCCTACGCCGAACATATCCTGGGCCGCATCGCGTTTAACGCAATCCATGTCAAATCCCACACGATCGAAATCGACGGCAACCGGGCCCGAAGCGATCTGAGACTGCGGGTGTTCATGGACCAGCAGCGCAGCGATTACCCCATGGCCGGCGGCCTGATGCTGGTGAACATGGGCCTCGAATATGCCAAAAACGCCGCGGGGAACTGGCAGATCGCGCGGGTGGAACTGCGGAGCGTCAACGATACGTCGGTGAACTGGGGGGACGCACCGTAGGCGAGCCCCCGCCGGCGGATCGGGCGCACAAAAAAAGCCCGCAGACCGGGCTTGGGGGCCGGAACCGCGACGGACCGGCCTATCGGGAAAACCTTTGAAAGGAGGGTTTATCGGGCAATCGCTCTTCGCTGTTCGACGATGCTTTCGATCTTCTCCAGCAGCTCGCTCAGGTCGAAGGGCTTGACGATATAGTCGTCGATCCCGCAGGAGTTGGCCCGGACAATGTCCTGGGTCTGGCTGCGGGCCGTAAGCATGATGACCGACATGTCCTGGCCCCAGGGCTGCTGGCGAAGGGTTTCGAGCATCTCGTGCCCATCCATCACCGGCATAATCACATCCAGCAGGATCACATCGGGATTCTCTTTCTCGGCCAGTTGAAGCCCCTCGCGGCCGTTGCTGGCCGTCACGACCTCGTACTCGTTCATCTCGAGCCGGTCCTTGAGGGTTTGGACGATATTCGGCTCATCGTCAATGACAAGGATCTTGGTTTTCCGGGTACGCTTCTTGATTCCGAAGAAATCAAACATCGCATCTTCTCCTTCCCTGCTCTGTCGCCGGGAAACTACGCCGGCTGACGGAACTGAGCTATCTGTTTTTGCACCTTTGTCATTAATTTCGAAGGGCTCCTGCCTTCTTCCGGGTATCTGACCAATGCTGTCATCGGCACAATCGGCAGATGAGAAAAGCTCTTTTTGATCCGACTCTCAACCATTTTCCTCACGCGGGTATAAATCACATCGATCTGCTGGCGGGCAAACTGGTTGACGATATAGATTGCCTCACAATCCTGCGTCTGCAGGGCCAGGTCCAGCTCGCAGGCCAGCAGGAAGCGGCTCTGGGTCAGCAGTTCGCTGATCACCGCCCCCGCGGCGTCCCGCACCTCGCCGCTGACCGGCGAGCCGTCGGCGGTCTCGAATCGGATCAGGACCAGCCCGAAACGCGAGGGCGCCGCCGAACTCTCCTCGCAGAGCGATTCGAGATGGCGATGGAGGATGACGTCGGGATTGATCTTGGGCAGGGAGAAATAGAACCGGCTCCCCTGGCCCGGCTCGCTTTCGAGCCAGATGCTCCCGCCGTGGATCTCGAGGATGCCCTTGCAGATCGCCAGCCCCAGGCCGCTGCCCTTGGAGCCGGGCCCCGCCTGGCGGGCGATCTGATAGAATTTCGTAAACAGCAGTTTCTGCATTTCCGGCGAGATGCCGACCCCCGTATCCTCCATGCAGACCACCACCTCGTTGTGCCGTTCGAACAGGGTCACCGTGACCTGGCCGCCGACCGGGGTAAACTGGAGGGCGTTGCGAAGGAGATTCACGAGCACCTGCCGAATCCGCCGGATATCGGCGTACACGGGCGTCACAGCATGTGGAATCTCGCTGCCCAGCCGGATCCCCTGCTTCTGGGCCGTCTGGCCAAACTCCCGGATCGTGTTGCGGACCAGCGTATCGAGACTCAGCACCCGCCGCGCAATGGGCATGTTGCCCGCCTCCAGCTTGGCCATGTCCAGCAGGTCGTTAATCAGATCGGCGAAACGGTGGCAGTCGTCCTTCATCGTTTCGAGGTAGTCTCGCGTCTTATCCGCGATCTTGCCGGTCACCCCCGCCAGGATGTTCGAGACGGAGTTTTGAATGCTCGTCAGGGGGGTGCACAGCTCATGGGAAATGGCGGTAATGAATTCGTTCTTGGTATTTTCAGCGGAAATCTCGTCCGTGATGTCCCGCATGAAGATCACCTGGCCCAGGCCGCGGTCCGACTCGTCCCGCATACGGCTCCAGCGGACCCGCAGCAGCCGCCTCTGCTCCGAACGGATGTCGAACTCGCCGCCGGACTGCCGCGAGAAATCGGGCAGCTTAAGCAGTTGAAGAAATCCAAATCGCTCCATCGCCTCGCCGATCTCATCCGCGCCGGCCGTCTCCGAGAGACCCAGCAAAGCCCGGGCGGGCTGGTTGACCATCTCGATGCGGTCCGAGGCGTTGATCAGGATCATCCCCTCCGTCAGGTTGTTGACGGCCGTCATCAGGCGGGCCCGCTCCGTCTCCGCCATGCAGGCGGCCCCGATCTCCATCAGCTCCATCTGACTGGCCATCTGGGTCTCCAGTTGCTGCTGGAGGTCGCTGACCTTCTCCTGGATGGCATCCAGTTCCCTGAGCAGTTCCTCAAGAAGGACCTCGCGGGTAACCACGAAGGGACGGTCCGAATCGGACGTTCTGATACCCAGCGTATCCGCTCCCGCGGCCAGCATGATCTTAGCCGCCTCCTGCAGGGAAGTCTCTCCATCGACAATGCAATCCGGCGCGGAATCGGCACAGGCGAGGGGCCTTCGAACGAGCTGAGCTGCTTTTGTCACAATCCTGACCTTTCGAATCACAAACCTTATATCCGATATTTCTCGGGGTCTCTCGGGGCAGGTATCGGTAAAGAGGGAGGGGGTTTTTAGCGGGATTTTTCAGTAGAGTTCGGCCGGTGTACGAAAATTCGCTCCAAAGGGTAGGGATTATTATGGAGGAGGCGGCATCAAATCGGTTGCAGAATCTCTGTTTTATCGGAAGCTTTGCCTCGAAAGCCGCTTTTCACTATCCTGAGGGGGGAGATATGAGATGCTGTGCGTCCGGCCGGAAAAGCCCGACCAAAAGAGGTCAGTATTTGTACGGTCGCCTTTAAAGCTCCGATAAAAAAGGACGCTTGCGGAATCAAGGCATCCGGCCGCACGGCCTTCCCCAAAGATGCCTGAAGGCATTGGGGGCTTTTTCCGCCTCACCGGATTGAATCGAGGATCTGTACGTTCTCCATCGCTTCCTCTTTGGGCAGGATCTGCTCATAGAGGGCCAGTGCCTCCTCCCGTCGCCCCAGCAGGACCAGGGCGGTCGCCCGGTTGGAGCGGTAGCGCAGGTTATCGGGAGCGGCCTGCGAGGCCCGGGTGAAGGCATCCAGCGCCGCTGCATAATCCTTCTGGAGCAGTCGGCACATCCCGAGATTGTTGAGCAGAACCGGATCGCCGGGGCTGACCTTCAGACCGGTCGAGAGCGTATGGGCCGCATCGGGAAAGCGGCGGGCCCGCATCTGAAGCTCGGCCAGGCGGCTGTAGGCCGGCAGGAATTTGGGGAAGTCCTCGATGATCCGCTCCAGCAGCCGTTCGGCTTCCCGGTCGCGTCCCTGGGCGGCCATGATGTCGGCAAGGGCATAGAGCGTTTTGGCGGTCGGGGGCCGATCCGCATCAAACAGAAAATCGGGCGATTTCGGCTCAAGCGTGTTTACGGCCGGCGCCGTCGTCGCCGTGCAGCCGGCCGCCGCCAGAACTCCCGCCAGGAGAAGGCCCGCAAACAGTCTAAGCATGAGACGTTCTCCGCAACCGGTTAGAATACAACCCGAGCGGCGCCGCCCTCATAACGAGAGGTCTCGGGTTTTTCTCTGGATTTGATCAGCACATCGATCACGGAACCGGAGGACATCCCGTCGCCGCCGGGCATCCCCTCGGTTATGCGGATAGCCCCCTGGGGGATTCCCGCCTGCACCATTCGCTCATAGACGGCCTCGCGGCGGGCCTGGTAGAGCGGCATTTCGACGTCGCCCTGCTGCACGATCAGCCGGCCGGGATTCTCCTTGTAGAACCGAATCAGGATATCCAGATCCCGCTGTCCGATGGGATTGAGGGCCGCGCTGTTGTCCACAAAGTGGTAGGGATAGAGTGTATGCTGGGCCAGGACCGCATTCTCGACGGCCTGGTCGGAATAGACGCCGACGATGGCCCGGTTGACCGCGTCCTTGTCGATGGGAATCACGGTCGCCTCCGGCCGGGTCTGCCGGTCGCAGCAGCCGCCCAGAAAGAGGCCCCAGAGTAAACTCACCGCACAAACTGCCTTGAGGGTTTTCATGTTCGCTCTCCAATCGATTGATTTATTGTTGTAACGCATTCTTCAGGGATATCACGGCCGGGCCGGCCATTACCAGCAGCGTCGCCGGAAAGATAAACAGGATCATCGGGATCAGCAGCTTGACGCCCATCTTCTCCGCCGCCTCCTCGGCCGCAAAGCTGCGCTCCTCGCGGATCGACTGGGCAAACACCCGCAGCGTATCGGCGATGCTGGTCCCGAAGCGGTCGGTCTGGATCAGGATCGCCGCCAGCGACTTAAGGTCGTCAACGCCCGTGCGCTCCGCCATGTGTTTCATCGCCTCGATGCGGCTGACGCCCAGGTGCATTTCGAAATTCGTCAGGGACATCGAGCTGGACAGGACCGGGCTGACCTGCCGGACCTCGTCGGCCACGATGTTCCACGCCATATCCAGTCCCAGCCCGGAGGAGACGCAGATCTCCAGCAGATCGATTGCCTGCGGCAGGTTGCGGTAGATCTCGTCGTGCCGCTTGCGAAGCCGGTACAGGATGACGAGGTTGGGCAGAAAGAACAGGGCCGTCCCGCCCATAAAGGCCGTCATCAGCCGCGAGAACGGGTCCATCTCATTCGGGACCGCCATCAGCAGCAGGGAGGTCGCCGCCAGACCGACCGCAAACAGCAGCAGCTTGACGCCCGTATAGATCGTCGGGGCGTAGGAGCTCATATACCCGGCCTGGATCATCTGCTCCCAGAGGGCCGTGCTGGAGCGCCCGTGAGAGACTACGTTGCCCACCCGCACCAGAAACGCCAGCAAACCGTCGGCTTTTTTCTTCGGCTGGAACGGATTGTCCTCCAGGAGCCCGAGCATCCGGTTCTCGATCTTCTTGCGCCGGTGGCCGCGGATCACCAGGACCAGCCCCCCCAACGAGACCACCAGCACGAATACCAGGATGGATATGTAGAGATTTTCAGAATTCAGCAAATTCATCGCACGCGTCCTTGTCGCTAATATTTTATCCGGATCATCTTATTCATCATCCACGAGCCCATCAGGATGCTGATAAAGGCCGCCACCAGGATGCTTGGGTTGTCATACAGCGGCTGCATGTATTCCCGGTTCATAAGGTTGAGCAGGACAAACATAAGGAAAGGCATCGAGATCAGCACGACCTTGCTGAACTGGGTCTGGGCCGTCAGTACACGAATTCGCTTGTTGAGACGGATGCGGGCACGCACCACGGCGGCAAGACTGTCCATCAGGTCCGCCAGGTTGCCGCCGCTCTGAAGCTGAACCGACACGGCCGTGGCAAAAAGCTTGAACTCGGTGTTTCGGGCAATTCTCGCCGCCGTGCGGATCGACTCGCGCAGGTCGCTGCCGAACGCCTGCTCCTGGTAGATCTGCCGAAAGACCTTGCCCAGCGGGTCGCCGATCTCCTCGGAGATGAGCTGGAAGGCCCCCACCAGAGGGTGTCCCGCCCGCAGCGCCCGGGCGGCCACGCCGAGGGCGTCAACCAGTTGCCGCTCGAAAAGATTGGCCCGCTTCATGACCCGGTTCTGGGTGTACTGGACAAAGATGTAGAGGGCCCCGATCGAGGCGCAGCTTCCGATCCACGGGTTTTTCGTCGGTATATAGGTGAAAATGAAGGCCGCGAAGGCCAGACCGACATTCCAGAGTATCACGCTTGCAAGGGAGGCGTTCCAGCCGGCATCCTCGATCCATTGATCGAGCCGTTCGCGCAGGGACCGCGGTCGGTCCCGTTCGAAGTATTCGGCCTCCCGCTTGATCTGCACGTCCCGCCAGAGCCGCAGTACCTCCGAGTCCCGGCTTTCCTCGGGCGTGATCCCCAGCCGCTTCTGGACCGCCTTGAGTTTCACCAGGTAGCGCCCCAGCCAGAGAAAGACGCCGATGCACCAAAGCGACAGGACCAGGCCGAAAACGGCCACCGTAATTATTCGGTTGATAAGCTGCTGAATATCCATAGGCGTTTATTTCTCTTTCTCTTTGGTCGCGGTGTGCGTCTCCAGCACCCGACGCTGGAAGAGACCGGCGGGAATGTCGGTCCCCTGGGCTTGCAGTTTTTCCATCAGCCGGGGGCGCACGCCGCAGCTCTCGAACCGGCCGTAGGCGTGGCCGCCGGCGTCCACGCCCTGCTGCTGGAATCTGAACAGGTCGTTGAGACAGATCGTATCGCCCTCCATCCCCGTGATCTCGGCGATGCTGACGACCTTTCGGCGTCCGCCGATCAGACGGCTGATGTGAACCAGAATGTCCAGCGCCGAACTGATCTGCTCGCGGATCGCCTTGACGGGGAAGTTCATCCCGGCCATGCTGACCATGTTCTCGAGCCGGCGGAGGGCGTCGCGGGGGTTGTTGGCGTGAATCGTCGTCATCGAGCCCTCATGCCCCGTGTTCATCGCCTGGAGCATGTCCAGGGCCTCGTCGCCGCGGACTTCGCCGATGATGATGCGGTCCGGCCGCATACGCAAACTGTTGCGGACCAGGTCCCGCTGCACCACGAGCCCCTTACCCTCGATGTTGGCCGGTCGGATCTCCAGCCGCACCACGTGCACGCGCTGAAGCCGCAGTTCGGCCGCGTCCTCAATCGTTACCACGCGCTCCCCCGCCGGAATCCAGCGTGAGAGGGCGTTGAGCAGAGTCGTCTTGCCCGAGCCCGTTCCCCCCGAGATCAGCACATTGATCTTGCTCTGCACGCAGGCCTCGAGGAAGAAGGCCATATCGTCCGTCAACGTCTCCAGTTCCAGCAGCCGTTTGATATCGATCGGGTTAGTCCCGAAGCGGCGAATGCTCAGGGCCGGTCCGTCCAGGGCCAGCGGGGGGATGATGGCGTTGACGCGCGAGCCGTCGGACAGCCGGGCGTCGAGCATCGGCGCGCTCTCGTCGATCCGCCGCCCGACGTTCGTGCCGATCCGCTGGATCACCCGCATCAGGTGGGCATCGTCCCGGAAGGTAACCGTCGTGGACTCAAGCCGCCCCTGGCGCTCCACGTACACCTGCCGGTATCCGTTGACCAGGATATCGCTGACCAGCGGGTCGCGCAGCAGCGGCTCCAGCGGCCCCAATCCGAAGATCTCGTCCATCACCTCCATATGGAGCTGCTGCTTTTCCGGTCCCGACAGCGGGTAATTCTCCTGTCCGAGCAGGGTGTCGATCTTCGCGCTGATCTCCTGCTGGAGACTGTCCGTCGAGAGCATCTGCGCCTCCGACAGATCCAGCAGCCCCAGCAGACGCCGGTGAATCTTCGCCCGGATGCTGTTCAGGGTCGCTTTTCTGTCCGTCAGTTTCGCATCGCCGGCTTCCGTTCGCTCCATCGCACACATGCCTCCGGCCCCTTCCTTTTAGTCTTTCGGTTTATTCTGAAGTTCGTTGACCAGTTTGACAAAGTCCTTGCGCATCTTCGAGCGCGGGGCCGCCTCCGCGAGGGTCTTACCCTTGGTCTGGCAGTTCATCGCGTTGCGCCAGTCGCTGCGAATGCGGTACAGCGTCTCGATCCCCAGCACCTTCCGGCCGTCCTCGGGCTTGATCGGCGCTCCCCGCCTCTCGAAACGGTTGACCAGCGGGATGATCTTCTGCTCGGGAACCCCCGTCTCCTTGATCGTCGAGAGGATCGAGCGGGCGTGCTTGAGGTCCTTGAGCGTCATCTGGAAGACCACAATCGTAAAGTCGCTCAGTTCGCTCAGGCACTTCACCGTCTCTTCGTCCAACCGCGGCGCATCGATCACCGTGTACCCGTATGCCTGACGACACGCCTGGAGCACCGACCGCAGCGTCTCCGACGGGATCGGCCCCGGCGGCGTCCCCAGCCCGCGTTTGCCTGCCGGGCTCAGCAGCACGTGGAAATCCTCCAGGTACGAACACGAGCTCGAGCGGATCAGGTTCGAATCGATCCGCCCGTCAAATCCCAGCACATCGTCCACCCCGTAGCGGCTCTTGAGATCCAGGTAGGCCGCCGCCGCCCCGTAGCACCGGTCCAGGTCGATCAGCAGCGCCGGCTTGCCCGTGCTCATCCGCATCTCCATCGCCAGGTTCAGCGCCACCGTCGTCGCCCCGCAGCCCCCGCCCGCCGAGAACACCGTCAGCACCGACCCCTGACGACCGCGCATCTGCACCTGGCTCAGCAGCCGGCTCATCACCCCGGACAGGTCCCGCTGGATCGTTCCCTTCTGCAGGTAGTGCCGCGCCCCCGCCTCCATCGCCCGCAAAATCAGTTCCTGCGAGATCTCCTGCGAGAGCACCACCGCGCACAAATGCGGATGCGCCGCCACCAGCGATTCGAGCCGGGTCAGCGACTCCTTGCCGTTCGGATCGATATC
Organism: Anaerohalosphaeraceae bacterium; assembly: GCA_050309685.1. Lineage (GTDB taxonomy): Bacteria > Planctomycetota > Phycisphaerae > Sedimentisphaerales > Anaerohalosphaeraceae > JBNRMP01. Next base: position 21,580 of record JBNRMP010000001.1, on the reverse strand, counting down.
CACCAGGCCGGCCGTCACCCCGGAGCTTTTGAGATACGTCTCCGCGGCCGCGACGTCCGAGAACACCGCGTCCACCTCGATCGGCGAGCCGTTCTGGGCCACCCGTTTGACGCTTTCAATCGTCTCCGGGTCCCGGCTCAACAGAAAAATCTTCGTTTTCATTGCCATAGTCACACCTCATCGTCAAAGTGCACGTCCATGCAGTTGTGTGTGTTCCCTTGTCCCATGAGGCCCATCCTACGCCGGATGCGCCCCCCCAAACACCGACTCCACATTCCAACCGAACGGCCCGCCGGTCTTGTACCCTTCCGCGGGGGGCACGTTCTGCTCATAGTACGGGTCCCAGGCCCCCGGCCCGTTGAGCCGGTCAAGCCCCAGGTCCCGCAGCCACTGGGCGTCAAGCTCGTTGAGTTTGCCCGGACGGTCCCCTTCCGTTCGGCCTTCGATATACAGTTCCCAGTCGTCGGGCGCCTCGTGCGCCACGCCCGGCAGCGGCGCCTCGTCCGGATCGATATTCAGCGGGTCCACCAGGTTCACCGTCACCAGGATCAGCAGTTCCGTCTCGCCCTTCTGGTAGCTCACCGACCGGAACAGCGGCCCGATCACCGGCAGATCCCCCAGCAGCGGGATCGACTGGTGGATCGCGTCCACGTTCTGCTTGAGCAGCCCGGCCATCGCGAAGCTCTGCCCGCTCCGCAACTCCATCGTCGTCTCCGCCCGCCGCGTCACCAGCGCCGGGATCGTAATCGCGTTGAGCGTCACGCTGCCCACGTTCGTAATCTCGCTCACCTCCGGCGCCACGAACAGCTTGATCACATTATCGCCCAGCACCGTCGGCCGAAACGCCAACTGCACGCCGTACTGCTTGTACTCAATCGTAATCGCGTCGCTCGTCCCGCTCTGCACCACCGGGATCGGGTACTCCCCGCCCGCCAGGAACCGCGCCTCTTCGCCGCTCAGCGCCGTCAGCGTCGGCGTCGCCAGCATCTGCAGGTACTGGTTCTCCTCCAGCGCATCCAAAAAGAACACCAAATCCGCGCTCGTGATCTGCCCGAACGCCGTCACCCGCGAGCCCAGCTCATACGAATTGATCGACCCCGGCGACCACGTCAGTTCGCTCGACAGCGCCCCGCCCGGCGCAATCCCCGTGATGAAGTCCGTCCCCGCCACCGTCCAGTCCACCCCCAGCGACCGCAGGGCGCTCTTGTTAACCTCCGCCATCCGCACCTGCAGTTCCACCTGCTGCACCCCCGCCAGTTCCGTCAGGTCAATATACGGCACCTCGTTGCGGTCCAGATATTCGCGAAGCTGCTGCACGTGAATCGCGTTGCGATGCCGGCCTCGGACAACGATCGTCCCGCCCGACTGGATCACGTTCAGATCCGACGTCGGGAACAGCGACGAGAGCGTCGACTGAAAATTCTCCGCGTCCAGCACCACCCGTACCGGCCGCTGCGTGATCTGCGTCTCATCCTCGTTCCACAAAATCAGGTCCGTCGTCCCCAGCGAGAGCCCCTGGATCAGCACCTGGCTGGGCGTGAGCACCTGTACGTTGGCGATCTCCGGGTCCGTCACCGCCACCCGCGCCACCCGCCACGGCGCCTCGAACACCTGTGACTGGCCGTGGACAATGGTGATCGCCTGGTTGTTCCCCGCCGCCGCCGTCAGCACCGCCGACGCCTCCCCGCCCGCCAGCAGCACGACACACGCCAGCACCGCCGCCAGCGCCTGAATCCTCGCCCCCAACACCACCTTTTCTGTCGCTCTCATGAAAAACCCCTTTAAAAAATTTTGAATTCTTAATCTTGAATTCTTAATTCAACCCCTTATCCCCATCCATCTTGCCTGCTTGAGTAAGTTAGAATTTCTTCTCTTATCACGCTGTGTCCTCGGAGGCGGAAATATTTTTAATCCGTGTAATCTGCGGCGGCTTCAATTTCTTCTCTATCCATGACATCCGCCCGGTTCGCGGCGGCTTTACTCGGCCAGCTTCACCTCTGCCTCTTCGACCCGGCTGCCTCGGATCACCGTCACGCCCCAGTGGCTCGGCTCGCGTCGGACGGATGTCGTCGTTCGCTCCGCTATGGCGGGCACGACCTCGACGCCGTCCATGTCTATCTCACCGCCAACCAACTCCAGAACGCCGCCGACGCCGCCGCCCTCGCCGGCGCCCGGTTTGTTGCCGTGGACCAGGCGGAGGGTATTCGGATCGCCACCGATTATGCCGCCTATCACAAGGCAGCGCAGGAAGATGAAGGCGACGATAATGTGGTCACTCTCCTGACGGCAAACAACGATATTCTGATCGGACGCTTCATCACCAACCCGACTTACCCCCACGGACAATTCTTTACGGAAGCACAGTGGACGGCAAAGTTCTCGACAGTCGAGTTCCTGCCTGACGCGTTGAAAGTTTTTGCCCGCAAGGACGGCACTTCCAATCCCCCACTGGCACTGCTCTTCGGCAGTATATTCAACGCGGCAAACTCTCGCATCGAGCGGTTCGCGACCGCCAAAGTCTATGATGCCTACGGCGCAAGCATGATCGCCCTTGGAGAAGACGGCATAGGCATTGAAACCGATTATGCCAGCGGCAGTACCGCCATCAAGGTCAACGGCGGCGGCTCGATCCATGTCAACTCGAGCGATTCGAGGGCCATTTCTCTCGATGGCCCGGATACACAGATCAGCGCCGGCAGTGTGTATATCGCCAGCACCGACCCCAGTTACACTCCGTCCCCCTCAACCGATTTCCACCCCGGGGCGGACAGGATCAAGGACCCCTATGAGAATCTGCCCCAACTGATCGAACTGGACAGCACCCCGCTGCCGAAATCTTCGATGGCGCCCGCCAACGACAATGCTATATTGACGCTCAATGGAACCTATACTCTTGAGCCGGGTCGTTTTCCGGGCGGGATTGAGATCAAGGGCGGCAGCACGGTGGTAACCCTCGTCCCCAATGGGGTATATCAGATCGGCGGCAGCGGCTTAAACATGAGCAATGGCACGCTCAAGGGAGAAAATGTCCTGTTGCATATCATGAAGACAGCAGATGGAGCTATCCATGTCAGCGGCGGTACTCTCCAGCTGACGGGGCACTCGGCTTATCAGGATATCGCCATCTATCAGGCCAACGACGAACCCGCAACGATTACCGGAAGTAACGATACGAAGATTGGAGATCCCGCCACGAAAAAGGGCGGTGTTCTTTATATGCCCCATAGCAAACTGACACTCCAGGGCAGCGGCGGCGCAGTGGGAACGCGTCTCGTGGCGGACAGTTACTTCTTCAACAATGCCAACGCGCCCATCATAGTAAACCACATAGGCCCTTCCTTCCCCGCCGACAAGTCCTACCTCGTCGAATAGCCGCCCTCGCGGCCCAACTATAAAGAAAGAAGGAGCAAAGCCCCGCCCCTCGGCGGGGCTTTTTTTACTCAACGTTTTCTTCGCCGCCGACCCCCTGTCCGCCGCCGCGGAACAAATCGCAACCCCCAAACCGTTCCATTGCTTTGTGCAAATCCGCGCTGAATTATTTCTTCTTCTCCGCGTGTTCGGCCGCCATCGAGCAGATAAGCTGTATCACGGCCCCGGTGCTCTTTTTGAGCAGTTTCTGGCCCTGCCTGCTCTTCTCGACGACAAACTTGCGTCCCTCCTTCGTCTTTGAGGCGATCAGCTCGCTGACCAGCCCCGCCGCCATGGCCGGAAAGATATCCGTCTCGGCCTGGATCTTATCCACGTGGCTTTGCTTGAAGGGCTTTTGTCCCGCCGCCACTTCGGAGACGAATTTGGGCGTCGTCCCCGCCAGCCGGGCGATCTCCTTCAGGTCCATCCCCTTTTCCATCTGCAGAAACTCCACCATCCGCCTCGACAGCGCGATCGATACTTCTTTCATCGGTTTCTCCTTTACAAGGTTATTCCGGCCTCATCCCCCATCCCCACATTCTACATTCCTGCATTGAATCTTCTCAGCTCCTCTCTCCACATCTCCCGCTGTCGGGCGACGTCCTCGATCCCTTCGGGCAGAAGCTGTCGGTGCGTGCAGTTGATCAGCGCCTCGAGCGTCTGCCTTTGCCGTGTTGTCTCGATATCCGCCGGCAGCCGGTTTTCAATCGTCTCCAGGATAGAGGCCTCCGAGAGCGATTTTGTTTCACCCGCCGCCTCCAGTTCCCGGCGGATCGCGTCATACGCCGCCGCCGAGTACCCTAACGTCAGATCGCAGACCTTCTCCACGAGTCGGGCCGACGGCCGCGCCCGCACCGCCTTCAGCACCCACCTCACAAAGTCCGCCTGATCTTCGCCTTCCGGGTCCAGAACGGGGATAATCAGATCCCCCGCCCGGCCCGGCCGCCGCAGGTCCGGCGAGAGCAGGTTCACCCGCGCGGTCATCAGCAGCCACACCACCCGCCCGCGCAGGCGCGTATCCGACATCATCGCCTGGATCTTGCCCGTCAGCCGCCGCTCCGTCTCGTGCGTATCCGCCCCCACGCCGCCGAACTGGGTATCGGCCTCATCGACGAAGATCAGCACCTTGCCCAGCGCCTCCAGCACCCGCCGCAGCCGCTCGAACACCACGTCCGTCTCGCCGAACCACTTGCTCCGCAGATTCTTGAGCACCAGCACCACGATCCCCAGCTCGCCCGCCAGCGCCTCGAAGAGGTACGTCTTGCCCGAGCCCAGCGCCCCCGCCACGACCGCCCCGCCGATTGCCCCGCGCCCGCTGCTCTTGAGGCGCGGAATGAAATGCTCCCGGAGAAACGCCCGCAGCCGCCGGTTGCCGACCACGTCCTGAAGCGTATGGCGGGGCTTGTGAAACTCCACCACGTCCTCGCCGAGTTGCGAGCGGATGAACGCCTCGACCTTCGCCACCACGTCTTCGCCGCCGAGCGTCTGCTGCGAGTAGGCCGCCCCCTTGAGAAGCTGCATCAGCGCCTGCAGCGACAGCCCCGCCGTCAGTTGGGCCAGCTCGGTCTGCGAGCCCCACAGCCGCAGGGGCGCGCCTGCCGCGGGCTTTCGCTTGAACCACGAGATGAAATACTTCCGCTGCTCCAGGTCCGGCGCGGGGATCTCCACCTCCAGCAGTTGCGGCAGCCGCGCGATCTCGGCGTTCAGGCGGGAGACCGACTCCGTGAGCAAAATCACCGAGTCGCCGCCGTTCATAAACCCCGGGTCGCAAAACCAGTCCCGGCAGATCATCACCCGCCGCCGGTCCGCCTCCGAGAGCCGCCCGATCTCGCCCTGCGGGATGAGCATATCGGCGCCCTCGATGATGATGATCAGCCGCTTGTCCAGCAGCGGCCGCCCGTTGCGCTCGCTCCGCGACACGAGGCAAAGCTGCCGCAGAAACTCCAGCGCCGTCGTCGGGTTGACCTTCGCCTCCGTCAGCGCCCGCTCGAACTGCGTCGCCAGAAAGCCGTGATGGGTCTGCTCGCCCGCCAGGCTGCGGATCGCCGCTTCGTTGTCGCTGATGCCGCCCAGCAGCCCCGTCCAGCCCTTCCGCAGGGCCTCGGCGTCCTCCGGCCGCAGGATGCGGATGGGCCCGTTGAGCTCATAGACCACCAGGCAGAAGCCCGCCAGCTCCGGCTGCCCCCACCGCCGCGTCAGCAGGTCCAGCACCGGCACATACGTCTCCTCGCCCTTGTCGTCCGTCAGCAGAAACCAGTCGAAGATGTTGCCCGTCAGTGCAACACTCCGCGACTGCCCCGCGTTGAGAATCCGCTCCAGCCGCTTCTTAAAAGGATACCCCGGCCCGCTCATTACGCTCTTTCTGTATGCAATATTTTGTCATTCCCGCGCAAACGGGAACATCCGATTTGAACATTTCCGTATTTTGGATTTCCGCCGCGGCGGCTATTCCTCCTCCGGCAACCTGACGTCCATCGGCGCGTTTGTCGCTTCCTTCTCCGGGGCCGGCGTCTCGGCGGTCTTGCCCACCTCCAATCCGATCCCCCGCAGGAAGTCGGCGTTCTGCGTATAGCGCACGGCCGCCTTGCGCAGCTTCTCGCGCTGGAGGTTCACATCGACGCCCGCCACGCGCGTGCCCGCCCGGGCGCGGCCCTCGGCCTCCGCCCGCTGCCGACGCAGCCGCGCCAGCGTATCGTCCGCCCCGCCGGTCGAGATCCCCGACAGCGCCTCGTTGATCTGGTCGATCTGCTGGGCCGCCGCGATGCTCGCAATCGCCTCGTGCTTCTCCGACCGCAGCTTCTCCACCTCCCGCGCCAGCGCCTGGGCCTGGGCCACATGCTGATCGATTGCCCCCTGCAGGTGCTCCACGTCCTTCTCCAGGTCCCCCACTCGCGACTTCTTCTCCTCCAGCGCCGAGGATACGTCCGTATAAGCCGTCTGGTACTGGGTCACCTCGCCGTCTTTCAGGATCGCCTCATCGCCGAGCCCCTGCGCCCGCAGCACCTCCACCCGCTCGCGCGCCAGCGCCTGCGCCCCGGCCTTCTCCTGCTCCAGTTCGACGATCTCCCTGGTCAGCGCCTCGATCTTCTGCTTTTTCATCTCCTGCTGGGCGATCAGGTCCCCCACGGCGTTCTTGAGGAGCTGCGCCGCCCGCGCCTTTTCCCGGATCACCTCGTCATAGTCCAGCCCCACCACCTCCGGATTGCGCTCGATCGGCTCGCTGAACCGCACCAGCCCCAGCGTGATTACCGATGCAATAGCCCGAAAAAATCGCCCGAAACCGCTTCCTACACGACCCATAATATGCCTCCTGTTCAGGTTATCTGTTCCAGTCACTTCATTCATCGGCAAAATTCGCCATAGTCCCCCAACATTAATCTCCTCCGCATCAAAGAGGGCCTCTAACCGGCCAATGTATACACAAAATCCCCGCATTTCAAAGATTTTTTTGCGATTCCCGCCCCCTTCCAAAAAGAAAGCAGCCGACCGGCGAAGGGGGGTGATTTAAGATTTATTCCAGCCGCTTTTCATGACCGCTCAGGCGTGGTATAATGGGATTTGACGAAAACTGGAATTGAAAGGCGATAAAAGATGAAACTTCCGGAACTACCGAATCCCGAGCGATATACGGGCCTTTATATTATCGATTTCGGCGACCACACCGGCGTGGGCTTCCGGGCCGAGGAGGTCGCCGCCCTGCTTGAAGAGGACCCGACGCAGGATATCCGCATCTATAAGATCTACCGCGCCCAGCCCGACGGCACGATGGACCTCCGCGGCGTCGACCCCTCGATCTTCCACCTCGAAGCGGGCATGTTCTTCTATGCGGATAATATCGATACGGCCCGCGGGGAATATGAAACCCTGATCCGCCTGGCACAGGAGACCGCCCCGCCGTCCCGCGCCCGGGTCAGTCTGGCGGCCCTCGACGAGGACCGCTGGGTCATCGCCCTGATTTATCCCGCTGAATACGACGACCAGGTCAGCCGCTGGCTGCTCGATGTCGGCTATAAAACCGCCGGCCTCGTCGAAGGCGGCATCAGCGCCGTTAACCGGTACTACGACCGCGATGTCCGGGTCCTCGAAAGCCGGCAACTCTTCCCCGAACGCCAACAGATTCTCGCCGGCGAAGAACTCCGCCAGGCAGCCCGGAGGGCTTTGGTCCGATGACGTCCAAACGGGTCAAACGAGCGATGGTCGGCTTGGCCGCCGGCCTGCTGACCGGCCGAGCCAAACACCGCAAACCCCTTAGTTCAAGGGAGTTATACGAAAAGAGCTTTCGCATCTCCACACGGCGGATGGGTATCGTCTTTATCGAGAATATCCGCGACGTCTTCCGCCTGCGATGGCTTCGCAAAACCCGCTGACTTGCCCTATCTCCTTTTAAGAAAAGGACTTATGCTACAGCCCCCGAACCGGCACGCCGACCAGAGCGTACAAATGCCCAAACGAGGCCAATTTTTTAAAGCTCTCAGCAGAGTGTGGTCGATATTAGGGATGCAAGAGTTTTCTCCCCTCCGGAAAACATCAGGCAACACGCGTTACCTGATGTTTTCTTATTTTTAAAGGCCGCCCATCTAATGACTTACCGCTATTCCACGGTCATGTCGTCCACCTGACCGCCCTTCTTGGCGATGGCTTCGACATACACTGCAAACCGCTCCTGGAGCGCACTGACGGAGGAGGTAAGTTGTTCCAGTTCCTTTCGGATGCCCTGGGCCTCCTCGGACATCTGCTCCGTAATCGAGAGCTTCTTGAGTTTTTCCATTACTTGACTGAGGTCGTCCTGCTTTTCCTTCAGGGCATCGCGGTACTTGAGCGCCGTCCGGCGAAGCGGCTCAAGGTCCATGGACTCAACCTTGGCCCGAATCTCCTCGATCGACTGGCTGAGTTCCGATTTGAGCGTGGAATCCGAGACGGGTTGACCGGTCGTCGGCTCGTCCTTATCCCGGCCGCACCCGCCCGCCGTCATCAGAATCGCCGCCGCCAACAGCAACATCGCATACCCGATCTTCTTCATAGCAAAATCTCCTAAACTAATGTGTTTGTTCTGAAAACTGACATATGTTAACCGAATCCATAAAAATTGCACCAAAAAAATATCCGTTTCACGGCAGGATGAGCATCCTGTCGAAAATTGAGTCTTGTCGGAAAGCGATGCCCCGATTATGATGTCAAAATCGATTCTAACCCTCTCATTTTCTGATATTGGATGAAGGAATAACACGTGGCCGAAGAAATTATAACCGGGATACTGAAGCGTCTGCCGAATCACCAGTTCGCGATCCGAACCGCCGAGCGGTCCTACCGCGCTGAGCGTATGGAGATTACCGTTGCGCCAGCGCTGGTCCGCCGCATGAGTCTGGCGGAAGGCGCCGCCGTCACCGGCAAAGTCGAGCTGCACAAAGGCAAACGCGTGATGACCGCCATTGAGAGCGTCTGCGGCATGATGCCCGAGGCCTTCGCCAAGCGGCCCGGCTTCGCCGATCTGGTCGCCGTCGATCCGCGCGAGCGGTTCGACCTGGGCTCCAGCGGCAACGAGAGTATGCGGATCGTCGATTTAATCGCCCCCATCGGCAAGGGCACCCGTCAGCTCATCGTCTCGCCGCCCAAGGCGGGCAAGACGGTTCTGCTCGAACAGATCGTCGGCGCCATCGAGCAGACCTCACCCGAGACCCGCATCCTCGTGCTGCTGATCGATGAACGCCCGGAGGAAGTAACGCTGTTTCGCCGGGCCGTGAGCCGGGCCCAGGTCGTCGCCAGCACCATCGACAACGAGGCCCGCGAACACGTGGAGCTTTCCCGGCTGATGCTCGCCCATATCCAGACCGAGCTCGAATGCGGTCGCGACATCGTCGTCGTGATCGACTCGCTCACCCGGATGGCGCGGGCCTTCAACACGGCCGGCGGTCGCCGAGGCGAGTTTCGCGGCCACACCATGACAGGCGGCCTGGAGGCGGGCGTGCTGGAGATTCCGCGCCGGCTCTTCGGCCTGGCCCGCAAGGTGGAAAACGGCGGCTCGGTCACGATCATCGCCACCTGCCTGATCGACACCGGCTCGCGAATGGATCAGCTTATCTTCGAGGAGTTCAAGGGCACCGGCAACAGTGAGATCGTTCTCGACCGCTCGCTGGCCGAGGCCCGCATCTTTCCCGCCATCGACATCCCCGCCAGCGGCACCCGCAAGGAGGCCGCCCTCTACACCCCCGACCAGACCCGCGGCCTGGCCACGCTTCGCCGCGTGCTGTCGAGCTACAACCCCAAACAGGCGGCCGAGGCCATGAAAAAGCTGCTGGCGACCTACCCGAACAACACCCAGTTCCTCAAAGCCATGGCCAGCGGGAAATAGTCTACCTCTATTCTTTCTGTTACCATACAAGTTTGCGGATATTCAACTTTGCATGGTAACGGCTGGCGGGTAAAAATCGGTGGTTTTATTTCTTCACAAAGCGGGCCAGGTGCTTCATAAACTCTTCGCCGTCGGCCTGAAAGCAAATTCGTTCTCCGTCCCTCCCGACTTCCTTCAATCCCAGCCGGCTATTCAGTTTTTTGGAAAGCGAATTGTTCACATATACGGAAGTACTGACTTTCCGGGGAGGATTTTTGCGAAGGCGATCACAGGCTGCGGACAGGAGGCGGCGAAGGGTCGGGCCGTTCCTGAATTGCGGGTGCACCTGGATGGATGCGATGTTCAGCGTTTGTCTCTCCTGCATCCGGTATTCGATATATCCTGCCAGCGTGCCTCCTCGCCGCGCCAAAATAAACCGGGCTCCCCTCTCGATCTCCTCGTGTAAACAACGGCGGCGCCGTCCCGGATCAAACGTCCCTCCAAGGGCCCTGATAAAATCCGCCATGTTCAGCCGATCAAGTTCAACAATCGCATCAATGGGAATTGTCTCGGTCATTGGCTTCTATTCTACCCTCCCTGACAGGGAACTACAAGCGAGGGATCGGCCCTACCGCGGGCGGGGACACTCTGTCGGAAAACGAAACGGCTCCTGACCCTTTTTTTATGGGCGGCGGTAAGTGGCGGCCCAATAAGCATTTATAGACATTCGTAAAAAAGTGATAAATGATCCTTGCAATCAAATCTCGCAGCATTATACTGCTATATAGTATACTGCCAAAGATACCTATTTCAGAGTCTAACGATGGATTTGCAGAACTGGCAAACGCAGTTAAGAAAAGGACTTCTGGATATCATTATCCTGAATTTCCTGGCCCGCGGCCGGTGTCACGGATACGAGATGGTGCAGGAACTCAAGAAGATCGAAGGCCTGACGTTGCGGGAGGGCAACATCTACCCGATCCTGGCCCGCCTCCAGGCCGACGGACTGGCCCAGAGCACCACTGAGGCCGGCAAAGACGGTCCGCCGCGGAAGTATTTCACCATCACCGAGCAGGGCCGGTGCATGCTGGGAGAAATGAACGAGCACTGGGATATGATTGTCGCAAGCGTGGACAAGGTGCGCAAAGGAGCCAATCCATGAACGAAGCAGTGAATCAGTGGCGGCAGATCCGGGATGAGTACCTCCGGCAGATCGAAAACGAACTGACGACGGTCCACAGCCCGAATAAAAAAGAACTGCTGGCCGACGTGCGCCGCCACCTGGAACAGAAGTTTGAAGCGCTCCCCGAATCGGATCGGACCCAGGAGGCGTTTGACACCATTGTCGCGGACATGGGGCCCGCCGAAGAGTACGCCGAACTGCTGGCGGAGAGCACCCCGAAAACGAGCGCCCCGCCGCCGGCCCCTTCGGATCGCCTCGCCCTGATCAACCTGCTGCTGACCCTTCTTTTTGCCGCCGTCTTCATCGGCGTCATCGTGTACCGTTTTACCGAAGACCGCTTCATGGACCCCGGCGGCAACGCAGAAACGCACTCCAAAATCCGGATCACCGACGATGAACAATACCTGTTCTTCGAACGGATAAGCGGTGACGCAACAATCCGCGGCATGAAGCCCGAATACGATGTTTTGAAAAAGGGGTGTTAGAATGAAAATACGAACGATGACGGTGTTGATCTGGGCGACGGTGGCGGCGGCGTTTTTTGTCAGCATTATCTTCTATCCGAAGATGCCCGAGCGAATGGCCTCGCACTGGAACGCGCGGGGACAGGCGGACGACACCATGAATAAATCCGTCGCCCTGTTCCTCATGCCCGCCGTCGCGCTCGGCGAGGTGCTGCTGCTGTACGCCATCGTGCGGATCGATCCGCTGCGCAAAAACATCCGCCGGTTCTACGTCTACTATGAAGGGTTCATCCTGCTGCTGGCGGGCTTCATGCTGGCGATCCACCTGTTCATGATCGCCTGGAACCTCGGTGTGCGGCTTTCAATCAATGCGCTGATGCCGCTGGCGATGGGGGTACTGTTCTTCGGCATGGGGGCGCTGCTGCCCCGGCTGCGGCCCAACTGGTTCATCGGCATCCGCACACCGTGGACGCTCAGCAATGAGGCCGTCTGGGCGCGGACGCACGCGGTCGGCGGCGTAATCTTCAAGGCGGCAGCCATCGCCGTGCTGCTGGGAGCGGTGTGGCCTGAGCAGGCCATCTGGTTTGTGCTGGCGCCCCTGCTGACGGCCTCGGCGGTTACGGTGCTGTACTCACTGGCGGTGTATTTCCGGCTCAGGTGAAGCAGCGAAGAAGAAAAAACGGCATGGGCAAAGCCCATTTTGCCTGAATTGATCCGAGCGAAGAATACAACGGGGCAAATCGGTCCTACTGCGGGCGAGGACGCTGGGTCAGAGGGGTAAACAGATCGACGTATTTGACCTTGCCCAGCAGGGTGTTGCCGTTCTGGCGGTAGAAGTTGTAGAGCTTGGTAAGCTTTTCAACATCGCCGGCCTCAAGGTAGCGGGCGGACTGACCGCAGGCGGCCCCCCACTGGATTTCGGTGCCGTCGAGGGCCTTGAGAACCAGGTGCGGCCGCGAGGCGGACCGCCGGCCTCCGTAGTTGCTCACATCGAGATACTCAATCTCGCCCAGCAGCGGCTTTTCGGGACTGACTTTCTGATCCATCTGCTCCATATACTTCAGCAGTTCGACGGCGGCCTTGGCGCTGTCGGAATGGAATTCGCTGCCGGGACCCGGCATGCTGCGGGTGCTGAGACCGCGGACCTCCACCACCGGAAACGCCGACAGCGGCAGGTAGTCCAGCACAAACAATTCCTCATCCAGATAGACCCATCGCTCGCCCCCGAGCCGTACTCTGGCGGCGGGCCGACGATACCGGGCGCGGACCTCGTGCCTTTCCGGGGTGGTCCGGATCTTGATATCGACCATCCAGGAAAGCGACTCCAGCCGCTCGCAAATGTTCCGTGCCGAGGACGCCTCCAATGGAAACTCGACACCGCCCACGGTCCGCTCGATCTCGGCGATCCAGTCCTGCGAGAGCCAGGCGGGCGGATCGATCAGCACCCAAGGGCCGGTCTGCCCTGCCGTCGGGCCGTTTTTGGCGATGTACTGCTTCATGTAGTAGAAGCCCACGGCCAGACCCGCCCCGACGGCGATCCAGCCGAAGATCACCGCGAAGACCAGCAGCCGCCGTTTCCAGTTCACCGGCTGCGGCTTCGAGCGGCGTTTGGGCTTCTCCCCGGTAAACCACGCCAGCAGCCCGCCGGACTCGGAATCTCGTTTTGTCTTCTTCCGTTTCGCCACGATCTATTTGCTCGACAATAAAAAATCCGTATAACCCGCAACATCCGCGGTCGTTCTAATCCCTGCGCCGATCCCTCCATGCCGAGCGGAGGATGCGCAGGCAAAGCCGATCGATCGGCATTCCGGCCCGCTTTGCCGCCATCGGCAGTAGCGAATGACTCGTAAAGCCCGGCAGCGTATTGACCTCCAGCGCAACAAACTGCCCATCGTCCGACAGGATGAAATCCACGCGAGACAGGTGCCGGCAGCCCAGGGCGTTGTGACTGTCGAGGGCGGCCTGCTGGATCGCTTTTACCAATTCCGGCGAATCGACCGTATTGAAGAGGTACTCCGTGCCGTCGTCCTCGTACTTGGCATGGAAGTCATAGAACGCCGTCTTGGGGCGGATCTCGATGATCGGCAGCGGCTCGCCGTCCACGATGCCGACCGTGATCTCCCGCCCCGCCACAAACCGTTCGATCATGCAGTCGCCGTACTGCCGAAGACAGTCCCGGGCGGCTTGTTCCACTCCATCGGCCCCCTCGATCATCCGCACGCCGACGCTGCTGCCCTGGCGCAGCGGCTTGACGACAAACCTGGCGCCCATCGCCTGCAGGCGTTCGGGGTCGAACGTCGGGCAAAGCGTATCGAGGTACAGGGCGGGGGCCGTAGGGACACCCGCCTCGGACAGCCGGTACTTGGCCTTGCTCTTGTCGAAGGCCAGCTCGCTCGCCCGCGAATCGGAACCGGTAAACACCAGTCCCCGCTCTTCGAGAATGCGCTGGAGCCGGCCGTCCTCGCCGAACTCGCCGTGCAGCGCCAAAAAGAACATATCGATATCCGTCCGGTCGAGGATCGACAGGTCCGTCGGCGTAATATCCGCCATGAGGACTTCGAGATTCGTCTGCTTCAGCGCCTCATAGATCGTCCGGCCGCTGAGCAGACTCACGGAACGTTCGGACCCCACCCCGCCGGCCAGCACCGCCACTTTGTGAAACTCCGTCTTCTCAGTCATGGGGCAACTCTTTATAGGCGCGGCACAGCCGCTCTTTGTCATTCCCGCAACCTGTCCCGGGTTCATCGAAGAGGGGCCGAAAATCCGGAGCCCTCAGATTCATTGTGTCACTCATCGAAGCATCCCTGCTTTCAGTTGTTACCAGATCTCGATTTCCGTTTCCAGCTCCACATCAAATTTCTCGCGCACCTTCTCGCGAATCAGCTCGATGAGCTGCTTGACGTCCCCGCTGGTGCACCCCTTTTCCGTCACGATGAAGTTGGCGTGTTTCTCACTGACGGCGGCCCCGCCGATTTGTTTGCCCTTGAGCCCCGCCCGGTCAATCAGCGTCCCCGCCGAGGTTCCGCCCGGCGGGTTCTTGAAGACGCACCCGGCGTTATGCGTATGCAGCGGCTGCGAGTTTTTCTTGTAAATCCAAACCTCCTTGACCGTCTGCAGCAGCGTGTCCGGATCGGACTGGGTCAGGTCGATCGTCGCCGCCAGGATCACTCTCGCCGTGATGTTCACCCACCGGTAGTCAAACACCAGCTCCGGCTTGGACTTCTCGAAGACGTTGCCGCTCTTGTCCATCAGCGTTACGCTGCGGATGACCGAGCCGATATCGCCGAAGCGTCCGCCCGCGTTCATCTTCACCGCCCCGCCGATCGTCCCCGGGATGCCCGCCAGCGATTCGAGCCCGCCGAGCCCCTGGCGGACCGTGTCGAGCACGAGCTTGCCCAGATTCACACCCGCACCGGCCGTCAGCGTCCCGTCATCAAGCTGCGTCTTGCAAAACTCCGGGTTCTCCAGCCGGATCACCGCCCCTCGCACCCCCTCTTCGCTGATCAGCAGATTCGAGCCGAGCCCCAGCACTCGCACCGGCAGTCCGTTCTCCTCGCATCGCCGCAACACCTCCTGCAAATCCTGCACGGTCTTCGGCCGGATCAGGTAATCGGCGCTGCCGCCGAGGTTAAACCAGGTAAACTCCTTAAGCGGATAGTTCTCCTTGACAATGCTCTCTAAGCCACTGAATATAGTCATCGGCCACCTTCCAAATGGTCCCGGCCCCCATGGTCACCACGAGGTCGCCGGCTTTGACGTTTGCTTTCAAATGTTCCACGATCCCCGAAAAGTCCCGGATAAACAGGGCTTCGCAGCCGTTTAGACCGATCCTCTCGACCAGCGTCTCGGCGTTAACGGTCCGGCGGCTCTCGGCCGTATCCCGGACAAAATAGATTTCCGGTACAATCGTAATATCCGCCAGCTTAAAGCTTTCCGCAAAATCATCAAGCAAAAAACGGGTCCGGCTGTACTGATGCGGCTGAAATATGCACCAGAGCCGCTCGGGCTGGTACCGCTGACGGATTGCCTGAAGCGAGGCCCGGATCTCCGTCGGATGATGGGCATAGTCATCCAGGATGGTTACATCGCCGAAACGGCCTTTGAGCATCAGCCGTCGGTCGATGCCGGTAAACCCCGGCAGCAGCCGCAGGATATCCTCGTCGCTGATCCCCGCGCACGATACCGTCGCCCCGACCGCCAGGGCGTTATCCACATTGTGGAGGCCGGGGACCGAGATTCGCGTCCGTCCCAGCACATGCCCGTCCCGGTACAGGTCAAACTCGTGCAGCCCGCCGACCACCTTGAGCCCTTTGGCGCTGAACGTGCAGCCCTCTTCCCGGCCGAAGGTGATGACTTTGGTCTCCGGTCCCAGCCGCCGCAGCACACGGGCGACATTTCGACAGCGGCCGTTAGCCACCAGCACCCCGCCCGGTTTGATGCCGCAGGCAAAATCGGCGAACGCCTCAACGATCTCATCCTCGTCGCGGTAATAATCCAGATGATCCTGCTCGATATTCAGCATCACCCCGATTTGCGGGTGAAGATTGAGAAAGCTGCGGTCGTACTCACAGGCCTCGGCGACAAAAAAATTGCTTCCGTTGCCTACCCCGCTGGAGCCGCCGAGCTGCGCGATGTCCGCCCCGATGATGAAGCTGGGGGATAGTCCCGCCTGCTGCAGGACGCAGGCGATCCAGGCGCTGGTGGTGCTCTTGCCGTGGGTGCCGCAGACGGCGATGCCCCGGTACTCCTCAAAAATCAGACCGAGCATCTCGGCATATTTGTAAATTTTGAGGCCCAGTTCCCCCGCTCGGGCCAGTTCCGGGTTGCCCGCCGTGACGGCGGCGCTGATGATCACCGCGTCCAGGTCCGGGGCGAGGTTATCGGCGCTGTGACCGACCCGGATTTGAGCCCCCTTGCGGGAGAGCTCGCCCAGCACTGCGCTGTCCACCATGTCCGAGCCGGAGACGATGGCCCCGTGTCGGATGAGGAGTTTGGCCAGCCCGCTGGTCCCGATCCCGCCAATCCCTATAAAATGATATTTCTTCCCTGAAAACCCGTTCATTCCCTTGAACTCAAAAATAGAGATAGTTACCTGTTTTCGCCAAAAAACCGGTGACTGTCCCCGGTTTTCAGCTTTTCCTTGTTATATCGGAAAAAGTAAAAAAGCTAAAATAGAAAATCTGGAAAAGAAATGCAAACGCCGAGAATAGCAGGAGCAACACAGGCTTGTTTTGCCAGTACATTCGGCCGGACATTCGCCGAATCAGTTTGAAGAGCACAAACAGCAGAAACAAGAAAAAACAGATGTTGACGATGACTCCGATCGAACCGGCCAGGTACATGTTCAGGCGGACATGGACCAGAAGCAGGTCGACGCCGGCGTAAATAATTCCCGCCGCTGACTGTGCCGCCATCACGAGGAAGATGCCCGCCAGCATCCAGAACAGCCGTATCTTCCAGACCTCGCCGCGGTTGACCTTGCCGAACTCCACCCCAGGCTCTGCGTATCCCCCAGCCGCCGCACGGCCACCAAAAACGCCTCTTCCTCGCTCAGTCCCGCCAGGATCAGATGATCCGTCTCTTCCCGCAGATGCCCCTCCAGTTCCTCCAGATCGCCGCCGGTAAAGGTCTGCTGATCCGCACAGTCTCTGCGCCACTTTTCAACCGCCTCATTCAGGTTAAACATGTTTACTCTCCCAAACCTTCTGTAACGTTGAATAGACCGTTTCCCATTGCGCCTTGTAGACCCCCATCTCCCGGGTGCCTTCTTGTTTAATTTTGTAATATTTTCGCAGGCGTCCCTGCTCGGAATGCCGGATTTCCGACTCGATCAAGCCCTGCTTTTCCAGACGGTGCAGAACGGGATAGAGCATGCCGTCAGTCCATTGTATCCGCCCGCCGGAGAGCTCTCTGACCCGCTTAATAATGGCGTAACCATAGCTGTCGCCTTCACTTAGGATCGAAAGGATCAGGGGTGTCGCGGAGGCGGCAATCAAATCTTTCGTAATGTTCATACTCAGGTACCTTATACCTAACTCTTATATACATAGGATATCTATGTATATTATACAAATCAAGCATAAAACCTAAAAATCCTGAAGAAGTCCCCTTATGGTACAACTCCTTCGCTTTCGGGGCTTTTCTCGGGGGCGCCGGTTGCGGGGAACGGTTCGGGCGAGCTGTGCTTCCAGAGTTCGACGAGGATGGAGGCGGTGATGATGCAGGTGAAAACGAAGAGGGCCGTCGGAACGGCGGCGCGAGGACCGAAATGCTGGATGGCCAGGGCCGTGCCCAGACCTGCGTTCTGCATGCCGATCTCGATGGCAAGCGTTCGGCACTGGGGGATGGGTAGGCGGAAAATCCGGCCGGTTTGATAGCCCGCCGCCAGACCCCAGACATTCAGCAGGATAACGACCGTCAGCGCAACGCCGGTCAGTTGAATGATGCGGTCGCGATTATTCGCGATCACATAGGAGCAGATGAAGATGATGAACGTAACGGAGATCGCAGGAAAAACCTCTTTGATCTTCTCCACGGCGCCGCGAAACAAGGCCCGCGCGGCAAACCCCGCCCCGAGCGGCACGATGACCATAAAAATGATGTCGCGGAACATCGGCCAGAACTCGACCGGCAGGCGCGAGCCCGCCAGCAGTTTGGTCAGGGCGGGCGTGAGCAGCGGGCACAGGAGCGTCGAGACGGTCGTCAGCGAGACGGAATAGGCGGTATCGGCCCTGGCGATGTAGCTCATGACGTTGCTGGACATGGCCCCGGGCGCACAGCCCGCGATGATCAGCCCCACCGCCAGATCGTCCGGCAGGCGAAAGAGCCGCGCCAGCACAAACGCCCCGAACGGCATGAAGATAAACTGGGCCGCCGATCCCAGCGCGACAATCCCCGGCCGCCGAAGGATCTCCCGGAAGTCGGCCGGTCGGAGCACTGCCCCGATCCCGAACATCGTCACGGCAAAAAACCAGAGGTTGCACTTCGGATCGACCAGAAAAGCCCGCGGAAAGACATATGCCAGCACTCCAAAGAGAATCACCCAAACCGCGAACAGCCGCGTATACACCCCCAGCACCTTTTTTACACCCGCAAATCCCATCATGGCTCACACTATAAGCTCACCGATTCCCATTGTCCAGATGCAAGTCCTGAAATCGCCCAGGCTGACCGATCAGCGGATTTTTAAGGTAGCCAGGGCAATTACGGCGAAGATCACGGCCAAAATCCAGAAACGAAACACATTTTGAATTCGGGGATGCCCATGTCATGAAAATGGTGATGGATCGGGGCGATTCGAAACAGTCGTTTGCCGCCGGTCAACCGGAAACAGCCGATTTGCAGGATAACGCTGGCCATCTCGATGACGAACACCCCCCCCGATGACAAACAGCAGGATTTCGTGCCGGGTAACGACGGCCCCGCAGCCGATCGCCGCCCCCAGCGGCAGGGATCCCGTATCCCCCATGAAGACGCCGGCCTTGTAGCAGTTGAACCACAGAAATCCCAGGCACGCTCCCAGCATGGCGGAATAAAAGACGCTCAGTTCCCCTGCCCGCGGGATGTGAGGCAGCAGCAGGTATCCGGCCCAGGTACCGCCGGCGGCCATCGTTTCCGAGGCGATGTAGCTAAGGAGGATCAGCACCAGCGCGATGAGACTCACGCAGCCCGTCGCCAGGCCATCCATGCCGTCAGTCAGGTTGACGGCGTTGCTCACGGCGGTAACATACAGGACCGACAGGACGACGAACGCCCAATTCCGTACTTGTAGAACGGAAGCCAGAGCCGCCTGGCGTCCTCGATGTTCGCAAAGTCGCGGAACAGGAAGCCGGCCCCGCCGCACTGGAAGAGCAGTTTCTCCCATGCCTTGAGCCCGTCGCGGCGGCGGGCCCCCTTGGGGATAGTCAGCTTGAGCCAGTCATCGGCGGCACCGATGGCGCCGTACCAGAGAAGGACGAAGATCATCTTGTGAATGAAGGGATTGTCGAACTTCGCCCACAGGAGCGTGCCCGAAAGCATCCCGATCAGGATGATCAGCCCGCCCATCGTAGGAATGCCCGACTTGCCTTTATTCAGCGCATTGATGTTGTCGTAAAAGAATTCGGGCTTGTCGTTAATGTTCTTCGATTTGAGCCACCGTATGATCTGCGGGCCGATGGCCAGAAACACGGCAAAAGCGGTCAGAAAGGCCGTGATGCAACGGAACGACACTTCCTGCCAGGCGTAAAAGCCGATTTGTTTCAGGCCGTCTTGAAAACCGTGTAACAGGTGGTACACCAAGGTTCTTCCCTCATTCACCGGCGACGAACGGTTGTCGATGCCCTGCCTGGGCGGCGCAGCGGCCGGCAAGGGCACCGGTGGACCAGGCGATCTGGAGGTTGTAGCCGCCGCAGGGCCCGTCGGCGTCGATGACCTCGCCGGCAAAGAACAGACCGGGCCGTCGCTTCGACTGCAGAGTCTTCGCGTCGATCTCGTCCAGCGCCACGCCGCCGCGGGTGACGGTGGCCTGTTCGAGGGGGGCCAGGTCGCAAACGGTCAGCGGCATCTCCTTGATCAGCCGCACGAGTTGGCGACGCTGGTCTTTGCTGAAGTGACCTGCGATGACGGGCAGGTCCGGCGAGATAAACTTTTCGAGCCGGATCGACAGGCTTCGCGGGAAGCGGACACTCAGCAGGCCCGCCAGCTCGCGTCGGGGATTGGCCGCGCACTGCCCGATGAGCCACTGGTCCATCTCGGCGGCGTCCGCGGCGGGATACAGGTCGAGTGTGATTGGGACGGGCTGCCCCCGACCGCAGACCGTATCCGTGACGGCCCGGCTCAGATCAAAGGCGACCGGGCCGCCGAGCCCCTCGCCGGTGAACATGAGGGGCCCGTCGAACGTTTCGCGGCGGCTGTTGATCCGGGCGGCGAGACGCACGAAGGGCAGGGCCGTGCCCTGCAGGTCGCCGGGCCAGCTTTCCTGGGTGACGACGGGGCAGACAGCCGGGCGCGGCGGCGTGATCGTGTGGCCGAAGGTCTCGGCCAGCCGCCAGCCGTCGCCGGTCGAGCCGGTGAACGACCAGCTTTTGCCGCCGGTGGCGATGATGACGGCGTCGGCCTCGAAGGTCTGCGGAGCCGTCGTTATGCGAAAGCCGCCGCTGAACGCCTCGACCCGCTCGACGGTGCGGCCATAGGCGAAGGCGACGTTGGCCCGACGAGCGGTATCGATCAGGATGCGCAGCACATCGGTTGCGCGGTCGGTAATCGGGAAAAGGCAGCCGTCCTTCTCGGTCTTGAGGGCAAGCTGACGGTCGAGGAAGAATCGGCGGACCTGGTCGGGGCCGAACTCATAGAGGGAAGGCTTGAGGAAGCGGCCGAAGGGTTCCATCGCCCGCACGAAGTCGTCGATGGTTCCTTCATGGGTGAGGTTGCACCGTCCGCGGCCGGTCTTGAGCAGCTTGCGGCCGGCGGTGGTGTTCTTCTCCAGCAGGACCGTTCGGGCACCGTGACCGGCGGCGGCAATTGCCGCCATCAGCCCCGCCGGCCCCGCGCCAATGATACATACCGTCGTTGTCATGCGGGTATTGTAAACCGGAGAAGAAACGGTGAAAAGAAAAAAGGGTTCGTCGGGGTCGCTGAGACACGAGAATCAGGACCAATCCAGATAGGACTTAGCCGAAAACAGACCGGCTTGCAGTTGCATATAACCCCAGAAGCCGCAAAGGAAATAATGGCATTTGTTTTATGGTTTTCAAACTTCTGCCGGCCCTTTCGGCTCCCCTCCTTAAGATAAGGAGGTGAGTTTATTTTCGCGCAACATTTTAGCCGTTTCAATGCCGGAATTCATTTTACCTGCAAATAAAGATCAAGATACATCAGTTATGAGGAATAATTTTTTCGGCGGGTGGGCCAGGGGGCCCGGACGCGGCGGCCTGCGCTGAGCCGATTGTAAGTGGCGAAGCATCCAACAGATATGAGCACGGCAACCGGCGTTCGGCGTTCGCCCTGCCGGTCGGCTGAAGATAAATCGAGCCGAATCTCAAAAAAATTTCATTTTTGCAGAGAATTTTCCCTCCTTCGCAAGATTATTAATAACTCAAGTTGACTGACTTTTTAGCGTGGGATTTTGGACGATGATGGTGATTTTTTCAATAAAAAACGGCACTCTCTTCGATAAAAGGGTTGGAACATGCTCTTTTACACAGGAGACTGCCGTTA